>NZ_JBSSDL010000001.1:0-597523 GCF_054060695.1 Frigoribacterium sp. 2355
GCGACCAGCCACTCGCCTCGACGAGCTCGAGTTCCTCCGGGCCCGTGGGCCGCCAGAGCACAACGCTGCTGTCAGCGTCCGATCGTGTGGTCATGGGAACAGAATGCTGGATGGAACGCTCATTTCCTAGCTGTTTACCCGTCGACGTGGGCGAGCGTCGACGAGGCTCCTCCGCGGCGCCCGATAGACGATCGGTGAGCGAACAGCTAAAGCATTGAGGGGCATCCTCGCGCCACACTTGATGGGTGACACGCATCGTTCAGGCCGAGACCGGCGACGCGGACGCGATCGGTCTCTTTCAGACCCGTTGCTGGGAGCAGACGTACAGAGGTATCGCCCCGGACGAGTTCCTCGACGCGACGACCACTCAGACTCGAGCCAATCGCTGGGCAGAACGGATCGCTAACGGTTCTCGTCGGGTATCAATGGCCTTGTCTGACGACGGCCTCCTCCTCGGCGTCGCCAGCACCACACGTCCCGACCAGGCCGTCGGTGGTCTGCCGGCGCTGGAGCTGTCCACGATCTATGTCGATGAGCGAGCGCACGGCACCGGTGTTGCTGCCCAATTGCTGCAGGTAGCGCTCGGGGATGAGGACGCGCACTTGCTCGTGTTCTCGTTCAACGAGCGAGCGCAGCGTTTCTACTCCAAGCACGGCTTTCACCACACCGGGGACAGCCAGACCGACCCCGGAACGGGACTAGAGGAACAACGATGGGTACGCCAAGGACTACAGCAAGCTCCGTTCCGATAGGGGATCGTCCATCGAGGCAGCGTGTGCTCACTGCTGCGCGACGTCGCGGTTAGAGGCCTCCCGCGACCCTGAGGGTCGCCCCCGTCGTGTAGGCCGCGTCTGAGGAAAGCAGCCACGTCACGGCTCCGGCGATCTCATCGGGCATGCCGGCTCGTCCGAGGGGTATGGACGAGGCGACCTTCGCGGGCCGGTCGGGGTCTTGGTGAAAGTCCGTCCACACGGTGCCTGGTTCTACGCAGTTGACGCGTATGCCGTCGGCGGCGACTTCTTTGGAGAGCCCCAGGCTCAGAGCGGCCACGCCGGCCTTGGCGGCGGCGTAGTGCACATAGCTCCCAGGGCTGCCGAGGGTTGCCGCTGCCGATCCGATCAGGACGAGAGACCCGCCTGCTCTGGCCAAGTGGTGCACTGCGGCACGGCTGGTCAGGACGGCACCGAGGAGGTTGACCTCGAGGTCCTCCTTGAGGTCGGCGGGGTCGAGATCGAGGAGTCGACCGACACCTCGGACGGCACCCGCAGCAGCGACGACGCCGGTCAGCTGCCCCAAGTTCTGCGCTTCTCCCAGGAACGCGTCGAGCGATTGGGGGTCTGTCACATCGACGGCTGCGGTCACCGCTTCGCGCCCGAGGGCTCGAACTTCAGCTGCTACACGAGTCGCGGCGTCGGCATCGTCGCGGTAGCCGATGATCACATGGTGTCCTTCGGCTGCTAGTCGTCGCACGACCGCTGCTCCGATGCCGCGAGATCCGCCAGTGACGGCTGTGACTGGTACGAGGTTCTGCATGCCGCCATCCTCGTGGACGGAAGCAACCGGGCTGGCATCGGCACCGCCCGGTAGGGGATCGTGCTCCGGTCGCTACCGTGAACGAATGACAGTCACGCTGATCACCCTGTCGTCGGACGACTGGAGAGTCTGGCGCTCCTTGAGGCTTGCGGCGCTGGCTGAGGCCCCGAATGCTTTTGGCTCTCGGTTGGCCGACTGGATCGATGCTGATGAGAGCCGGTGGCGCGAGCGCCTCTCTATCCCAGGGGCGATCGACCTCGTAGCCCTTGATGGAGGAGCGGGCAGTCCGATCGGCATGGTGACCGGAACGCCGTCAGCACGGCCCGGTGCTGGCGCAGAACTCATCTCCATGTGGGTGGACCCCGCCGCACGAGGACAGGGAGTGGCGACCTTGCTCATCGACGCCGTCGCAACGTGGGCAGCAGCCGCAGGGGCACCGCGCCTCGAGCTGTCGGTCATGGCCCAGAACGAGCCCGCCCGGCGCACCTACGAGAGGAGCGGATTCGCCGTCGCAGCCAGCTCCAGGGATGAGCTCACGATGATACGGGCTCTCTGACGGCGGCAGCCGACTGGCACGCCCGCCTCCTGCCCGACAGGGGATCGATTACCGAACTGGCGGTGGCAGTCAGCTACTTCCAGCGTCGACGCCAACGCTCGGCGTATGTCGCAAAGGCGAGCATTGCGAGACCTAAGACATACCCGAGCGCTATCCACCCTCAGCCCGGAAGGGCAAGACTTCGTCCCGAGGTCCATTCCACGAAGTCGTCGGGACCACTCGTCGCCCACCGGTAGGAGCTGTAAGCAATGGAGAGGACACCGGCGATGTAGAAGGCGATGACCGCCCAAAGTGCCGGCTTACGTGTGGGCTTGGGCATGCGTTCGACCGTAGAGCGAATGCGCCTCACAAATCTGCCCGATAGCCGATCGACCACCGGCCGAATGGCAGCAGCTCAGCTGGTCCGTCCTCGGCGGATCACGACGGCTCTGGCGACGCCGATGACGAGGAGCAGGCCTATAACTGCTGGGCCGTAGGTGAGCCCGGTAAGAATCCACGCATCGCCAGCCCCTCGCGTCGTCTCGATGACTGCCCCATTCATGTAGGTGCACTCGCGGCCCAGCGGCCAGGCAGAGAACGAACCGGAAACGAGCTGGGCCTCGCCAGAAGAATGTCCGAGAAAGGGCCCATCGACGGCGCACTTGTATGTCACGCCCTTATAGACGTAGACCAGCCGTACGGCGAGGAAGAACGCTCCCGACGCTACGAGGAGTGCGACGCCAGCCAAGCCCTGCAGGCGGTAGGACGTGAAGAGGGGGCGCATGTATCTACTCAAGAGGCCGTGCGAGTAAGACGCATCCACCGTGAGGGCGACTCTAGGGACGGCACCCTGCTCCTGTCCCGTTAGGGGATCGGTTTCCGGCACGGTGGGGACGATTCAGGGCCACGTCGCTTGGACGCCGCGATCGGTTCCGAATTGAGTAGCGATGTCGTTGTGCACGGCGAGCAACTCCGCCATGGGCACGGCCCGCTTGCTGGCGCTGCTGACGTCCTTTCCCTCTGCCGTGAACGGTTGAGGGTAGAGAGACAAGCCTTGCCTCGGCTGCAGTGTGGCGATGTCGGCCTGCCACCCCGGCCACCGGAGGGACTCGTAGAAGCTCGTGGTCGCACCGGCGAGCATCCTGGTCACAAAGGCCGCGTGGCCCAACTCGAGGTCTTCCCAACTCAAGGAGTCGACCGAGAAGTGGTGGACGGAGCCGTTGCCTGTGCCGAGGGCACCCCCGTCCAGGGCGAAGACGCCGCCCAATACGTCGAACGCAACCACCAGCAGCCCCGTGGTGCCGGCACTGGCCTGGTCGAGACCAGGCAGGCCATCGGCGCTGGAACTACCTCCGAGGAGGCGCAGCCACCCGTCGTCCACCATGACGCCAGAAGTGTTGCGAGCGAACGCGCCGAGAAAGGAGCCTGTGCCAAGTCCCAGTGTCGCCGCGGTGGCTGAGGCGTCGTCTGGTGGGCACACCATGACATTCAGGGGCGAGGTGGCGATGAGGTTCGACAACTCGGACCAGGCGTCACCTCGAGAATCGACCATGCCTCGATTGTGGTCCACCATCGGGTCTTCTCGCGGTCGGGGCGTGAGCTTCTGCCCACACGAGGGTGACCTACCGGTCACGTCGGCGTCGTGTCCTCTCCGACATGGCCCTCTTGCTCGTTCCCGTCTTCGTCGTCGAAGTCGACGACACCCAAGCCTTGACGCATCTCGCGCGTTGTCGCGCTTCGGCTCCATGAGTATGCGCCCGGCCAGCCGCTGGGAGGAAGCCAGGGTGCAAGCCAATCGGCGAGGGTCGCAGCGTCGTCCGGGTCGCACAAGACGACGTCGACGCCGCCGTCGTAAGCACTGATCGCCCAGCTCAGGTCCTCGGCCAAGAGGATGAGGTCGTCGTCGTGTTCGTGGACGAGCATGACCAAGGCGTCGAGGAGGCGATCCTCGACTGGGCCTGTCGTGAACGAGTGCGTCGGCAGCGGCCACTCCTTCCCGTCCTCGTCTTCCCCGTCCTCATCCCGGTCGGAGTCTTGCCAGTCCACGTCGGTCCCGAAATCCATGGGCGGGTCGGTGACCCATGACTCGAGGTGGGGAAGAACTGACAGCGCCCGATCGCGCAAGGGCCCGGGCCGAGGGTCGTCGGCAAGCACGATCACCATGGCGGGCAGATCCGTCAGTTGCTCGACAGCGCGGACGATTCGTCGGAAGCGACGGCGGACCGCCCGGGCATCACGACGGTGACGAATCTGTTGCCTGCCCTCGGTCAGCGTGTGGAAGCGCACCCATGCCTCCGGCCGCGCTTCTCGGGGTGCCCACCGCCAGGGCAGCACACCCTGCCATTGGACATTCCACCGGTCGAGGAGGGCCTGCGCTCGAGGGGACCCGCCGGGTGTCAGCGTGAGCGGTGGCGTCGAGTCGGTGTCGGTCACGGGGCGATCCTTCCATAGGGCGGCAGGCGGTCGGCGAGGTGGCTGCCGGTCAGTGGCCCGCGCACAGGAGTTGGTCGTCTGGGCCATCCTCATCACATGCAGTTCTCGTGGTGGACCTGGTCGGGGCTCGTGATCGTCGCCCTCGGGGGACTCGGGCTGATCGGACGCGCCTGTGTGATGGCCGTTCGCCGAGACGGCATCGCGGGGGCCAGGGCGGAACGCGGTCCGAGCGCTCCGTGGTTCTGGTCCGGAATCGGGTTGCTCGTGGTGACCGGTGTCGTACTGGCCCTCTGGGTCCTCGCGCTCGACAGCTGACTGGCTCACGTGCAGCTCTGACCGGGCGGCCAGCCGTCCGGATGGACGATCTTTCATCGGACCCCATCTGAGACCGAGGTCTGCTGCGGTGGAGGTGATGATCGGGACTGGGGCCCCGAGGTGTTCTGTCGTGAGGGTGTCGGCTGTTTGTCGGGTCCGTGTCGTGGACCTCGGGGCTGGTCGTTCTTAGTGTGAGGTGCATGAACGAGACACGGATCGTCGATCTCCGGACCCAGATGGGTTGGACCCAGGAACGCCTCGCAGACGCGAGCGGCGTGACCGTCCGCACCGTCCAGAGGCTCGAGGCGGGCAATGACGGGAGCCTCGACACGCTGTCGCGGGTGGCGAAGGCCTTCGGCGTTCCAGTCCGTGACCTCTTCGTCACCGTCACCGAGGACGACTACGGCCGCTCGGTCACCGCCCTCGACGAGCGGACGACTCGCCAGCAGGATCGGCGAGGCCGGGTCGAGGAGGGCTTCCGAGCCCTGTACTACGGCGTGGGCGTGCTCGTCACGATCACCGTGGTCGTCGCAGTCGCCACCGACGTCGTGCCGAACGTCGTGATCTTCTCGATTCCCGCCTACTGGGTCGCCGGGTGGTTGCTGTCGATGTTCTTGTTCCTCGTCGTCCTCAGCCCCCGCCTGGACCGCGCCTATCCCCTCTCCCGTGCCGCCACGGATGAGGCGACGAGCGGGTAGCCACAGCGTGTCGATGGACGACGACCGTCCGGTCGACCTGCGAAGCTCGGGTCATGTCATGGCCCCGGGCTGACGCCCTTCGAACGGATCGTCTCTCTCTCGAGCCGCTCGCCGTGGAGCACGCGAGCGAGATGGTGGTCGCTCTGGCGCCACAGGATCTGTACCGGTTCACGGGTGGGGAGCCTCCGACGCTCGAGGAACTCGAAGCGCGTTATCGCCGTCAGTCGACGGGTCAGTCCGAAGAGGGACGTGCCGTGTGGCTGAACTGGATCATGCGATCTGCTGGCGGTGGGCCGGCCGTCGGATTCGTCCAGGCGACGCTCACACGCGAGGGCGCTGACCTCGTCGCTGATCTCGCGTGGTTGGTCACGGCCTCGGAACAGGGTCGCGGTCTCGCCGGGGAGGCGGCGACAGCCGTCGTGACGTGGCTGACCTCGCTGGGTGTCGGGCGTCTTCAGGCCTACGTCCACCCCGACCACGAGGCGTCAGCCCGGGTGGCCCGTCGGCTCGGGCTCGTACCCACGTCGACGGTCGTCGACGACGAGATCCTCTGGGAAGCCGTCGTCGCTCCCATGGCACAGCGGCACGAGGGCGTCCGTCAGCCGATCGTCCAGCGGGGGTAGGTGCAGATCGGCCGTCGGGCATCAGCCTCGTGGTGGAGTCGGGGCTCGTCCGGCCACCCCAACCGGCCACGGGGGCGACGGCTGCGGGCGACCCGGTGCGGCGTCCCAGCCCCGCGGCGCATCATGAGGCCATGCCCGCCTTCCGCCGCCCCTCCCGTCCGTCCCACCCCGTCCGCGTCGAGCCCGGCCCCGGGCAGGAGTCCGTGTGGGACTACCCCCGCCCGCCGCGCGTCGAGCCCCGCACCGAGCGCGTCGTCGTCCGTCTCGGCGGCGTCGTGGTGGCCGACACGACGGCCGCGATCCGCGTGCTCGAGACGAGCCACCCGCCCGTCTACTACCTGCCCCGCTCGGACTTCGCCGCAGGAGCCCTGTCTCGCGCCGAGGGGCGAAGCCTCTGCGAGTTCAAGGGCCAGGCCGGCTACCTCGACGTGACCGGCGGGGGAGTCGTCGCGCGCCGCGCCGGCTGGTCCTACGCCGAGCCCTGGCCCGGCTACGAGTCCCTCGTCGACCACGTCGCGCTGTACCCGGGCGCCATGGACTCCTGCGAGATCGACGGCCAGGTGGTCCAGGCGCAGGAGGGCGACTTCTACGGCGGCTGGATCACCGCGAACCTGGTCGGTCCGTTCAAGGGCGCACCCGGCACGATGGGCTGGTAGGGACGAGGGCCCCGACAGGAGGAGACTGGACGGATGTCCAGACGACCCCGCCCCCGCCCCACGTCCCTCGCCCGCACCCTGGGCCGCATCGCCCTCGGTGGCGCCCTGGTCTTCGCCGGCACGAGCCACCTCACGTTCGCCCGTGAGCCGTTCCAGGCCCAGGTGCCCGAGTGGTTGCCGCTCGACGACGACTTCGTCGTGCTCGCCTCCGGCGTCGTCGAGATCGGCATCGGCGCGGCCCTCGTCGTCGCCCCCAAGCACCGCGTGACGGTCGGCTGGGTCGCCGCGGCGTTCTTCACCGCGATCTTCCCCGGCAACATCTCGCAGCTCGTCACGCACACCGACGCGTTCGGCCTCGACACCGACGGCAAGCGCGCCTTCCGCCTGGTCTTCCAGCCGCTGCTCGTCCTGCTGTCGCTCTGGTCGACGGGCGCCTGGCGCGACCGTCGCAGCATCGGCCGCCGCGCCAAGTAGTCACGGTCGGCCCCGACGGGCCCCGTCCGGCCGACCGGCCCCGACCCGAGGAGGCGCGGCTCAGCTCGACAGCGCCGCCACGACCACCTCGGCGTCGGGGAACCACTTCGCGTAGTGGTCGGGGTCGGCGTTGACCTGGACGGCGTGCGCCGCCTGGGTCGGGGTGAGGTCCTTCCAGCCCGGGATGGCCACGAGCTTCGTGAAGAAGCTGGTCGCCGCCGTGTAGGGGTCCATCCGCTGCTCGTAGGTGCCCCACTGGCCGTTGTCCCGTTGCTGGAAGAGCCCTCGGCTGTCGGGCCCGACGGCGTCGCCGTAGTCGATGTTGCGAAGGCTCGACTCACCCATCGCGGTCATCACGCCGATCGCCTGGGTGTGCTCCCCGATGCCCTGCGCCCGGGCGGCCAGCATGATGTACGCGGCGTTCACCAGCCGGTCCTGGCAGTACCCGGCGACCGGCCCGGCCGGCACCTCGATGTCGCCGACCATCACCGGGTCGACCTCGGGGCAGGCCGGCACGGGCGTCGACGTGATCGCCGTGACGTCCTCGTCGCGGGGCGCCGTGAGCGCCGAGACGACCATCGCGACGGCGACGACGAAGGCGACGAGCCCCACGCCGAACACGACGGAGACGGCGATCAACACGCGGCGCACGGCGGGCCTCCTGAGGGTCGGGTGGGGTGGCGATCAGCGGGTGGCGACCCGCACGGAAGTCGTCGTCGAGGATAGGCGATCCGCTCGGCAGTTCGTCCCGCGTCGGCTGGGGGGTGGGTGTGCCTCCCTCCGAATGCCCTGGCAATGCGCCGCCGACATGCCGGTAACGTTGCCCGCCGTCGACCCGACCACTCGGGCCGCGGCAGCCGGGCACCGCCCCTCCGCAGCTCGATCGCCGCGGCGCCCGTCCCTGCGACCGGCGCCCGAGATCCAGAGGAACGTCGTTCATGGGAACCCCACCCACCCCTGCCCGCGAGACCCGTCCCGACCACCCGACCCGCGCCTCCGGACGGAGGCGCCCGCGGCGTCTGCGCGTCGACGACGTCACCGTCGTCGACCCGGCGATGATGAAGCGCGCCATCGGCGGCACCGTCGTCGGCAACACCATGGAGTGGTACGACGTCGGCGTCTACGGCTACCTCGCCGTCACGATGGGCCGGGTCTTCCTGCCCGAGGCCGACCCGTCGCTGCAGATCCTCTTCAGCCTCGGCGTCTTCGCCTCGACCTACGTCGCGCGTCCGCTCGGCGGGGTCGTCTTCGGCCGCCTCGGCGACCGGGTCGGACGTCAGAAGGTGCTCGCGACCACGCTCATCCTGATGGCGGGCGCGACCTTCCTGATCGGCGTGCTGCCCGACTTCGCCGCGATCGGCGCCCTCGCCCCGATCGCCCTCGTCGTGCTCAAGCTGCTGCAGGGCTTCTCGACCGGTGGTGAGTACGCCGGGGCGACGACGTTCGTCAGCGAGTACTCACCCGACAAACGGCGCGGGTTCTTCGCGAGCATCCTCGACCTCGGCAGCTACCTGGGCTTCGCGCTCGGCGCCGCGGTCGTGTCGGTGCTGCAGCTGCTGACCACCGAGCAGCAGATGCTCGACTGGGCCTGGCGCCTGCCCTTCCTGCTGGCCGGCGTGCTCGGCGTCGTCGCCATCTACTTCCGCCTGAAGATCGAGGAGTCGCCCGCGTTCCAGGCGACGCAGGACGCGCAAGAGAACAAGGTCGGCGAGATCGCCGACGCGCAGGGCCGTCCGCGCAACACCCTCGCCCTCGTCCGGCAGCACTGGCGTCCGATCGTCATCGCGATCGGCCTCGTCGCCGCCTCCAACACCGTCGGCTACGCGCTGACCAGCTACATGCCGACCTACCTGACCGACTCGCTCGGCTACGACCCGCTGCACGGCACGCTGCTGACCATCCCGGTGCTCGTGCTGCTCGCCCTGCTGTTGCCCGTCGCCGGGCGCCTCAGCGACCGCATCGGCCGACGTCCCGTCATGTGGCTCGGTGCCGCATCGGTGCTGCTGCTCGCCCTGCCCGCGTTCCTCCTGATCGGCGTCGGCAGCATCGCGACGACCCTCGCCGGGCTGTCGCTGCTCGCCGTGAGCGTCGCGCTCTGGGTGTCGAGCCAGGCGTCGTCGCTGCCCGCGCTCTTCCCGACCGCGAGCCGCTACGGCGCGATGGGCGTGTCGTACAACGTCGCGATCGCCGTGTTCGGCGGGACGACGCCCCTGATCATCCAGGCGCTGCTGCAGGCGACCGGCAACGAGCTCGTGCCGGCGTTCTTCCTGATGGCGACCTCGCTGGTCGGAGCCGTCGCGGTGTGGTTCATGAAGGAGTCGTCGCAGCGCCCGCTGCCCGGCTCGATGCCGAGCGTGGCCACCGAGGCCGAGGCGCACGAGCTCGTCGAGACGCAGGACGCCAACCCGAACATCGACCTCGGCGACCTGCCCTTCCTCGACGCCGAGCCCGCCCAGCCCGTGGACCCCGCCGAGCCTGACGAGCCCGCGGCGACGACCGCGTCCGCTGCGTCGCCCTCGCGGGGGACCGTGCGCTAGAGCAGTTCGGCCCGATCGGCGAGGTACGCGGCGAGATCGCGGACCTCGCCGATCGCCGTGCCCCACCGCACGAGGGCGTGCCCGTCGCGGACGAGGAGGCGCTGCTCGCCGCCCTGCAACGCCGCGGTCGACAGGTCCACCGGTTCGTACCCGTAGTTGACGACCTCGCCCTCGGCGAAGTGGCCGCGCACGGCCGCCCGCCGTTCGGCCTTGCGCTGCTCGACCTGGGCGGACAGGTGCTGCGAACGGGTCGGTGTGACCGCCCGGGTGATGCGTCCGGTCTCGAAGACGCGGCCGTCGGTGCCGAGCAGCAGCACGCCGAGTCGCCAGGCGCGCCCGGCGGGCTCGAGCGACTCGGCGGTCTTCACCACGACGATGCGCCGGGCGGGCTTGTGGCGGGCGAGGGCCTCGGTGCGCGCCCCGCGCGCGGCCAGGTCGGCGGCCGCCTGCTCGACGAGGGTGCGGAGCGAGGCGGCCGCCTCGTCGTCGCACGGGGACTCGGGGGCCGGCACCGCGCCTCCTGCGGTCGGGTCGTCCACGTGATGCTCGGGCGGTGGGCTCAGGCGTCGTAGCCGTGGTCGAGGAAGTCCTCGATCACGTCGACGACGAACGCGTGGTCGTCGGCCTGCGGCAGGCCGGAGACGCCGGCCGAGCCGACGACGCCGACGCCCGTGACCCGCACGGGGAACAGCCCGCCGTGCGCCGCGTAGAGGCCGGTGTCGAGGCGCGACTTCTCGTCGAACGTGCCGCCCTGCACCCGGAACGACTCGCCCACCCGGTACGAACTCTGCCCGTAGCGCTCGACCACGCGGGCCTTGCGGTCGAGCCACTCGTCGTTGTCGAGGCTGCTGCCGGGCAGGGCCGCGTGGAACGCCCGCTGCCGACCGTGCCGCACGGTGACCGCGACGGCGAGGTCGCGGCGTCGGGCCTCGGCCAGGAGGTGGGCGCCCAGGTCGAGGGCGACGTCGAGGGTGAACCGCCGGAAGACGAGGCGCTCTTCTTGTTCGATGAGGGTCTGGAGCAGGGTGTCGTCGGTCATCGGTGGCCTCCTGGGGTGGTCGGGCGAGCTGGTGGGTCGGCACGGGCGCGCGGCGGCGCGCCGTCGCGGGACGACCCGAGCCTAGGCCCGGCCCCCGTCAACGGGCTGGTGGCGTCGGGAGGGGTCAGGCCGAGGCCGCGGCGCAGGGCGACCCCTGGCGGGCGAGCGACCCGCAGTAGACGCCCACGAGGTCGTCGGCCGAACGCGACCACGGGTGGTCGAGGGCGTGGGACCGGGAGGCGCGCGAGAGCCGGTCGCGCAGCCCGGCGTCCGCGAGCACCTGCGTCATCGCCCGGGCCCAGGCCTGCGGGTCGCGCTGCGGCAGCACGATGCCCGTGACGCCGTCGACCACCGACTCGCGGAGGCCGCCCGACGCCGCGGCGATCACCGGGACCCCGCTGGCCGCGGCCTCGAGAGCGATGAGCCCGTAGGTCTCGGAGTGGGAGGGCACGAGCACGAGGGCTGCGTCGCGCAGCAGTGCGGCGAGGCCGGGCCGTGACCGCGGGCCCAGGAAGTGCACGGTGAGGTCGAGGTCGTCGCTCAGGGTGCTCAACTCGGACTCGTACCCGGCGAACTCGGTCGAGGCGCCTCCGGCGATGACGAGGTCGGGGCGCACCTCGGCGGGGACCGCCGCCACCGCGCGCAGGGCGAGGTCGGGTGCCTTGAGCGGTTCGAGTCGCCCCGCCACGACGACGTACGGGCGGCCCGGGGCGGTCCGGCCCGCCTCCGCCGGGTGGAAGAGCTCGCCGTCGACGCCCGGCAGGACGACGTGGACGCGGTCGGGCGAGCCGCCGAGACGGGAGGTGACGGTCCCGGCCTCGGCGTGGCTGATCGCGACCACGGCGTCGGACTCGCGGGCGACCCGTTCTTCGCCGGCGATCCTGCCGGGGGACTCGGCGCGTTCGCCGTGCGAGAGGGGGGTGGAGTCGTGGGCGGCGATCGAGTGGAAGCTCTGCAGGTGGGGCACGCCGAGGGCACGGGCGACGGGAAGCGCGGCCATGCCCGAGAACCAGTGGTGCGAGTGGACGACGTCCCACGGGCCGAGCTCGGCGAGCCGGTCGCGGAACTCGTCGACGTAGAGCTCGTTGCGCCCCTTCGTGACCGGTTCGGCCGGGCCGGCGTCGAGGAACCGCAGCGTGACGCCGGGGGCGAGGGCCAGGCTCGCCGGCTCGTCGGGCGAGGACCGGCGGGTCAGGATCTCGACCTCGTGGCCCGCGGCGCCGAGCGCCTCGGCCTGGTTGCGGACGACGACGTTCATGCCGCCGACGTCGCCCGACCCGGGCTCGGCACCGGGGGACGTGTGCAACGACACGAGGGCGATGCGGAGCGGGGAGGAGGCGGTGGTCACTTCCCGAGGGTACCGGCCCACCGCCCCCGCGGTCTGCGCGTCGCCGGTCAGGCGACCCCGCCCGCCCAGAAGGCCCGGACGTCGTCGAGCACGGCCTCGGCCTGTCGGCGACCGGCCTCCGCCGCGGGGCGACGGGTGGTCGTCGCGAGGACGTCGGTGCCGAACGCCTGCAGGGACTCGGCGTCCGCCTGGACGACCAGGACGTCCCGGCCGGCGGTGCGGCGCGCCTCGACGACCTGCGGCAGCGTCGGGCCGAGCGGCGAGACGTCGAGCTCGGGTCCGCACGACAGCACGAGCACCCGGTCGTAGTCCTCGGCGAGGTCGGCGTTGGTGCCCGAGCGCACGCCGCCGTCCATGGTCGGGCGGCCGTCGACGTCGACGGTGGGCCAGACGACGGGCACCGAGCAGCTCGCGGCCACGGCCCGGTACAGGTCGACGTCCGAGCCGGCGTCCAGCGGACGGAACGAGCCGTCGGTGGCGTCCACGGTGCAGACGGTCAGGGCGGCGTCGGGCCAGGCCACGCCTCCGAAGCGCTCCCGCATGGCGGTGACGAGTTCGGGTTCGTCCGCGACCACGGGCGTCTCGCGCGCCAGGGCGCCGATGCGGGCCCGCGCCTCCTGCTGGTCGGTCGCCCCGGCGAGGGCCTGCCCGAGGGTCTGCTGGAACACCTCGGGGTCGATCGAGCCCGAGGGCAGCTCGGTCACGGCCTCGAACTGCTCCCGCAGGCCCTCGTCCACGCGGCCGAGCCGCACCATCGTCCCGACGACCGATCCGGCCGAGGTGCCGACGACGAGGTCGGCCTCGTCCACGGGCACGCCCGCCTCGAGCAGCCTCGACAGCACGCCGAGCTCCCAGGCGATGCCGGTGATGCCGCCACCGCCCAGGACGAGGGCGGTGCGAGTGGGGGTCGTGGTCGTGCTCATGTCTCTCCTCGGTCGTGGTGGCGGTCCGGGCAGGAGGCGCGGTGCGTCCCCCGGGGCCGCGCTCGACACTAGGCCGGTCACCTCGCCACGTCCTCGGGCGGGTGTCAGGCGGCGCGCAGCTCGTCGGCGCGGCCGAGGTCCTGCACGTGCCACTCGGTCTGTGCGAGGGCGGAGCCGAGCCGGTAGCCGTGCAACGAGGCGATGCCGCCGCTCCACGACATCCGCTCGGCGACCTGCCACACCGTCGGCCGGTCGAGCGCGTCCAGGGCGGCGGCCGCGTCACGGCTGCGGTCGGCGCGGTGCGCGATCAGGGCCTCGGCCCGTGCGCGGAGGCCGACGAAGCGGTACTCGTGGCCGGGGCACACCTCGAGGGCGTCGGGGCCGGCGACGTCGAGCGCCACCATGCGGTCGAGCGAGGCGAGGTAGTCGGTCAACGGGTTCGCTCCCGTACGCCCGCCGAGGCCGATGCCGGGGTTGATCCGCGGCAGTACGTGGTCGCCCGTGAAGACGAGTCGCTGCTCGGGCTCGACGAAGCAGAGGTGGCCCGCCGTGTGCCCCGGGGTGTGCACGGCCCGCAGCAGCCGTCCCGCGACGGGCAGCACGTCGCCGTCGCCGAGCAGCAGGTCGGCGGTGAGCGCGGGCAGGTGGCGACCCGACCCCCACGACGCGACCAGCGCCTGCTGGTCGTCCCGGGGCGCGCCCCACCGGGCGATGTCGGCGTCGGCGGCCGCGGCGTCGGACGGCCGTTCGCCCAGCGCGCGCTGCTCGGCGGCGTGCAGGGCGATCCGGGCGCCGGAGGCCCGGCGCAGCGCCTCGGCTCCGCCCAGGTGGTCGGCGTGCAGGTGGGTCACGGCGATCAGCTCGACGTCGGCCAGCGAGTGGTCGACGTCGGCGAGGGCGCTCTCGAGGCGGTCGAGGTTGGCGTCGACTCCCCACCCGGGATCGATGACCGTCAGGGCGCCGTCGGAGCCCTCGACGACGTAGCCCAACGAGTGGTCGTCGATGCCGTCGCCGAACTCGAACGCGACCGACCAGACGCCGTGCCGGACCTCCTCCACGGGCGGCAGTGCGCCGCGACGGACGGCGTCGGCCTGCACGGGGCTGAGCGGCACGGGAGGGGCAGGAGGCGCGGGTCGGCTGGTGGCGTCGGTCACCCCGCGAGCCTAGCCAGCGCCGCCCGCACCGACCCGCGTCCGTCGCGGCGGCGTCGGGCCACGCGCAGCCCGTCGTCGACGCGGCGCAGGTCGACTACTCGGCGGAGACCTCGATCAGCACCTTGCCGACCACGTCGCCCTCGACGGCCTCGTGGGCGGCGGCCGTGTCGGCGAGCGGGAAGGTGTGCAGCGGCAGGCCGGCGGCCTCGCCGACCGGCAGCACGCCGTCGCGCAGGGCCGCGGTGACGTCCTCGACGGCGGCCTGCAGCGCCTCCTCGCCCACGGTGTAGAGCAGGACGAACTGGAACCGGGTGTTCGTGATCATGTTCGCCCGGATCGGGATGGTCGTCGTGTCGCCGCCGTTGTCGGCGTAGATCGCCACGGAGGCGCGGTGGGCGACGACGTCGGCCAGCAGGTCGGCGTTCTGCGAGATGGCGACCTCGACGACGACGTCGACGCCGGCGGGGGCGATCTCGCGGATGCGGGCGGCGGCGTCGTCCGTGCGGTAGTTGACGACGTGGTGGGCACCGGCGGCCGTGGCCAGGGCGGCCTTCTCGTCGCTGCTGATGGTCGTGACGACGGTGGCGCCGGCCCAGCGGGCGAGCTGGATGGCGGCGTGACCGACCGCACCCGCGCCTCCGGCGACGAGGACGACGGCACCGTCGAGGCTGCCGGGGATCAGGCGGCTCGGGCCGTCCTCCCACACGGTGAGCGCGCGGTGGGCGGTCATGGCGGGGACGCCGAGGCTCGCACCGACGTCCAGGCCGACGCCGTCGGGCAGCGGGACGACGCGGGACGCGGGCAGGACGGTGAACTCCTGCGCGGTGCCGGTGGGGCGCTGGTGGGCCGAGAGGTAGGTCCAGACGCGGTCGCCGACCGACAGGCCGGTGACGCCCTCGCCGACGGCGTCGACGACGCCCGAGCCGTCCTGGTTGGGCGTGACCTCGGGGAACGGCAGCGACTCGCCGGGCCCACCGCCTGCGCGGGACTTCCAGTCGGTGGGGTTGACGCCCGAGAACACGACGCGCACCCGCACCTCGCCGGCGGCGGGTTCGGGCAGGTCGCGGTCGACGAGCTGCAGCACGGTGGGGGCGGGTCCGGTCTCGGAGTACACGATCGACTTCATGCCCGGAGCCAACCAGACCCGGCCCCGCCGTGTTCCCTCCCGAGCGCGGTCGGACTCGGCCCCCGAGCTCGGCCCCCGCTCGGCCCCGGGCCCAGCCCCGGCTCAGGACCCGGCGTCGCGGAACAGGGCGAGCGCCAGCAGGTCGTCCTCGAACCCGCCGCCCTCGTGCCCGTTGTACGGCCAGACCGTGACGTCGGCCGCCCCGGCGTACGCGTGGAACGCGCCGAACACCGTCGACGGCGGGCAGGTCGGGTCCATCAGCGCCGTCGTGAACAGGGCCGGGGCCGTGGCCCGCCTCGCGAAGTTGACGCCGTCGAAGTACGCGAGGACGTCGTGCACCGAGGAGGCACGGTGCCGGTGGACCGCCAGGTAGCGTCCGATCTCCTTGTACGGGTCGGCGTCGGTGATGACGGTCGCGCGCCGGAAGTCGCAGAGGAACGGCACGTACGCCGCGACGGCGGCGAGGTCGGGGACGAGTCCCGCGACGGCGAGGGCGATGCCGCCGCCCTGGCTGCCGCCGACGACGGACACCCGGGAGGCGTCGACGACGTCGAGCCCGCGCGCGGCCTCGACGGCGCGGACGGCGTCGGCGAACACCCGGCGGTAGTAGTAGGTCTCCCGCGAGTCGATGCCCCGCGTCATGACGCCGGGGTGAGCGGGACCCGAGCCGTCCGGGTCGGGGGTGGCGCCGAGGCTCCACCCCGAGCCCTGGCCGCGGGTGTCCATCTGCAGGTGAGCGAAGCCGGCCGACGACCAGAAGAGGTTCTCGACGGCGGCGCCGCGACCGCCGCCGTAGCCGACGAACTGCACGACCGCCGGCAACGGTCCCTCCGCTGCGGCCGGCACGCGCAACCAGGCCCGCACGGGCTGACCCGCCCACCCGGAGAACGTCACGTCGTAGACGTCGACCGTCGTCAGCCCCGTGTCGACCCGGTCGACCCGCAGGTCGAGCGGGTGCGCCCGCGTCTCGGCGAGTGTCGTCGCCCAGAACTCGTCGAAGTCGTCGGGGTCGGTCTGGGTGCTGCGGTACTCCCGCAGGGCGGGTTCGGGCAGGTCGGTGAACATGCCCCCTTGTCTACCGCAGCCCGCGACGACAGCCGAGGAGGCGCGGTGCAGGAGGCGCGGCTCAGCTCGCGCGGGCCAGGTTCGGCACCCAGCCGAACGCCGGGGCGACGTGGTCCGCCACCGTCTGCAGCAGACGGGCGTTGTAGGCGACCCCCAACTGGTTGGGCACCGTCAGCAGGATCGTGTCGGCGTCCCGGACTGCGGCGTCGGCGGCCAACTGCTCGGCGATGACGTCGGGTTCGCCCACGTAGCTCTTGCCGAAGCGTGACTGCACGCCGTCGAGCAGACCGACCTGGTCCTGCGAGTCGGCCTGGGCGCGGACGCCGAAGTAGCGACGGTCCTCGTCGGTGGTGATCGGGATCACGCTGCGGCTGACGGACACCCTCGGCTCACGGGCGTGCCCGGCGGCGCGGTAGGCCTCCCGGTACAGCGCGATCTGCTCGGCCTGCAGCTCGTCGAAGGGCACCCCCGTGTCCTCGGTCAGGAGGGTGCTGCTCATCAGGTTCATGCCCTGCTCGCCGGTCCAGACGGCCGTCGACCGGCTGCCGGAACCCCACCAGATGCGCTCGCCGAGGCCGGGGGAGTGCGGCTCGATCGAGAGCCCGTGCGACCAGCCGGTCATCCTGGGGTCCGACTCGGCGACGTCGGCGCCGTCGATCGCCGCCCGGAACGCCTCGGTGTGCCGGCGGGCGAGGTCGGCGTCGCTCTCGCCGTCGAGGGGGACGTGGCCGAAGGCCTCCCAGCCCCGCAGGGCGGGCTCGGGTGATCCGCGGCTGACGCCGAGCTGCAGACGCCCCGCGCTGATCAGGTCGGCGGCCGCCGCCTGCTCGGCCATCGAGAGCGGGTTCTCGTAGCGCATGTCGATCACGCCGGTGCCGAGTTCGATGCGGGTCGTCCGCGCGGCCATCGCCGCGAGCAGCGGGAACGGGTTGGCGGCCTGGCGCACGTAGTGGTGCACGCGCACGGCGGCCACGTCGACGCCGATCTCCTCCGCGGCCTCGGCCAGCTCGATCGACTGGACCAGCGCCTCCCGGGCGGTCGGCGTCGCCGAGCCCCGCACGTCCTGGTAATGGCCGAACGACAGGAACCCGATGCGCTTCTTCATGACCGGGCGAACCCCCGACGTCGCCCGGCCATTCCGTCGGGCGGCCGTGCTGGGTAGCGTGGTGCCGTGGAGAACCGCTTTCGCATCGACGGTGACGACCTCGGCATCGACCTGCGCGCCTCCTCGGTCACGCTCGGAGATGACGGCGTCGTGGACGCCCGCATCGTCGCGGGTCGGGTGCCCGAGGTCGCGGACTGGTCCGACGAGCCGCCGTCGCTGGTGTTCCGTGACGTGCCCGTGAAGTTCGACGGTGCCACCTTCGGCGCCACGGTCGACGACGACCTGCTCGACGAACACGAGATCGTCTTCCGGCTCGGCGAGAACCTCGACGTGCACGGGGTGCTCAGCCTAGGTGCCGGCGACCGGCTGCGCTTCGTGGGCACCACGCACGTCTCGGGCGAGCCGAAGGCCTGGCGCCTCGACGTCTCGATCGGCTTCGGCGGATCGGCGCGGCGCACCGCGATCTGACGCGGCTCGCGGTCGACGCCGGGAGGCGCGGGTCGTGCCCCTTCGACGGCTTCCGACCGGGAGTGGGTTGCGGGGTGCGCGACCGGCCTGGGGACGTGGTGAGGGTCGGACGGTCGCGCACCCGCGCGTTCTCCTGATGCTTCGGGTTCACCAGGCGATCACGATGGTAGCGCCTGGATACCCGTCGGTATGCGCCTTCTCCGGGGGCGGCGCGGGTGACTTCTGAGGATCACCCGCACCCGTTAGGGTCGCAGCATGGCCACCACCTCCGGGGCTCCGATTCCCCGCATCCCACGAGTCGAGGTCAAGCAGCGGCTGCTCGACGCGGCGGCCGAGCTGTTCTCCCGACGCGGGGTGCACGCGACCACCCTGGACGACGTCGCGCGGGCCGCCGGGTTCAGCAAGGGTGCGGTCTACTCGAACTTCTCGTCGAAGGACGACCTGGTCCGCAGCCTCATGCGTCGCGAGACCGACGGCGCGCTCGGCGCCCTCGAGGGCATGTTCTTCCCGGGCACCTCGCTCGACCAGCTGCCCGAGAAGATCGGCACGGCGTTCGCGCCCTACGGCCCCGGGCAGGTCGAGGACTTCGCGTTGATGAGCGAGTTCCGCGCGCACGCCCTCTCGCACCCCGAGGTGATGGCCGACTTCGTCCGTCAGCGCCGCGAGGTGCTCGACGCCCTGCACGGGCTCGTCGAGGAGGTCTTCAAAGGGCAGACCGTCCCCGTGACCGGGCTCGAACCGCGGACGCTCGCCCGCGTCCTCATCTGCATCACGCTGGGCGTCGCCTTCGACTGGCCCGCCACGGGTGAGCAGGCGGCCGGCGACCTCATGGGCGACGTCGTCGCCGCCCTCACCCGCGGCGTGACCCCCTGACGCCCGCCCGGCCTAGCGCTGCTCGATCGTGACGACGGGCACGTGCCAGCGGGTCCGCACCTGCAGGGTCAGCTGACCCCGCCGGGCGAGCACCAAGGCCGTCACGGCGGCGGCGACGGCCGGCACGCCGCCCGAGACGATCATGCCTACGTGCGTGCCGAAGGTCTCGACGATCACGCCCATCAGTGGTCCGCCGATCGCCTGGCCGCCGAGCAGCACGAGGATGTACAGCGACATCACGCGCCCCCGGATCGCGATGTTGCTCGACATCTGCACCAGCTGGTTCGCGGCCGTCAAGAACAGCAACGACGCGAGCCCGACGCCGACGAGGACGACGGCGAACGGCACGAGCGAGGGCATGGAGCCGGCGACGGCCTGCAGCACGCCGGTGACGAGCACGCCCAGCACGATGGTGCGCAGCCGGATCGTCGCGCGCCGCGTCGACAGCAGGGCGCCGGTCAGGGCCCCGACGGCGATCATCGAGTTGAACAGGCCGTACCCGCCGGGCCCCACGTCGTAGACGTCGGCCGCGAACGACGCGAGCAGCACGGGCATCGTGAGGCCGAACACGGCGTAGACGCCGACGAGCAGCACCGGCACGACGATGGTCGGCTTCGAGCGGGCGTAGGCGAGGCCCTGCCGCAGCTGGCCGCGGCCTCGTGCCGACGAGGCGACCCGGGTCATCTGCGCGGTCCGCAGCATCGTCAGCATCACGACGACCACGAGGCAGGCGACGCCGTTGACGACGAACGCCCACCCCGCGCCGACCGCCAGCAGCAGCACGCCGGCGATCGCGGGGCCCACCATGCCGCCCAGCTGGAACACGCTCGAGTTGACGCTGATCGCGTTGCGGAGGTGGGTGTGACCGACGAGCTCGGTGACGATCACCTGTCGGGCCGGGTTGTCGACGACGGTGACGAGGCCCGTGGCGAAGGCGATGGCGAAGACGTGCCAGGCCTCGACGACGCCCGCCAGGGTCAGGGCGGCGAGCCCCAGGCTGAGCACGGCGAACACGCTCTGCGTGACGAGCATGAGGGCGCGCTTCGAGAAGCGGTCGACGATGACCCCGCCGAGCAGGCCGAAGAACAGCATCGGGGCGAACTGCATCGCCACGGTGATGCCCACGGCGGTGGCGCTGCCGGTCAGTTCGAGCACGAGCCAGTCCTGGGCGATGCGCTGCATCCACCCGGCGGTCATCGCCACGACGTTGCCGGCCGTCCAGAGACGGAAGTTCGGCACGCTGAGGGCGATGAAGGTGTGCCGCCACGGCGGGCGGGTCGTGCTGATCGGGAGCGGGGCGGTCGGGGGGAAGTCGGTGCGGGGCGGGGCGGACATCACGTTCCTGCGCTGGTGGTTCGGTTCACGGTCTGCACCAACGGTAGGGCCGGCCTGGTCATTCGGACCCCGGTGGGGGATGATCAATCACATTGGCTTCGTGAATGACGAGGCCCGAGACCCTTCGACGGAGGAGGCGCGGTGTACGACCCCACGCTGCTCGCGACGTTCCTCGTCGTGGCCGAGACGCGCAGCTTCACCCGGGCCGCGCAGCGCCTCGGCATCAGCCAGCCGACGGTCAGCCAGCAGGTCGGCCGGCTCGAGAAGGCCGCGGGCCGCACGCTCGTCGCCCGCGACACCCGGGACGTCCGACTGACCGACAACGGCGACGCCATGGCCGGCTTCGCGCGCACGATCCTCGCCGCGCACGCCGCGGCCGAGAGCTACTTCAGCGGCTCGGCCATGCGGGGCCGCCTGCGCTTCGGCGCCGCCGACGACCTCGCCATCACCCAGCTGCCGCGCATCCTGCGCCACTTCCGCCAGCTCTACCCGCAGATCAACCTCGAGCTGACCGTCAACCAGTCCGCGCCGCTGCGCCGTCGACTGGCCGCGGGGCACCTCGACCTGATCTTCGTGAAGCAGACCGCGGGCGAGTCCGACGAGGGCACGCGGGTCGCGGGCGACGCCATGGTCTGGATCGGCCAGGAGAAGCTCGTCGTCGAACCCGGCCAGCCCGTGCCGCTCATCGCCTACCAGGCGCCCAGCCTGAGCCGCCAGATGGCCATCGACGCCCTCGAGCGCGCCGGCCGCACCTGGCGGATCACCTGCAACACCCGTGACGTCAACGGCGTCCTCGCCGCCGTGCGGGCCGGCATGGGGGTCGCCGTGTTCCCGTTCTCGCTGATCCCCACCGACCTCGTCAAGGTCAGCGACCGGTTCTCGCTGCCCACCCTCGGCGACGTCGACTACGTGCTCGTCGCCAACCCGGGTGCCGCCCGTGAACCCGTCGACGCCCTCATGTCGGCCATCACCAGCCGGGGCGTCAGCCGCGCCGTCTGACCCGGTCCGACGGGACGCACCGGTCAGCCACTCCGGCGCGCCGCCCCCGCCCGACCCCGGGAGGCGCGCGCAAGATGGTCGCATGAGTCACCGCCCCACACGCCGTCAGAAGTCCGCCGCCCGTCGGGACGCCCGCGTCCTCGCCGCGATCCTGGGCGGTTCCGGCCTCCTGCACCTCGCCACACCCGCGGTCTACGACGCGGTCGTCCCGAGGAGCGTCCCGGGGCCGGCCCGCTTCTGGACGATCGGCTCCGGTCTCGCCGAGGTCGGCATCGCCGCCGCCCTCCTCGCCCCGCGCACGCGTCCGGTCGGCGGGCTCGCCGCCGCCGCGCTCTTCGTCGCCGTCTTCCCGGCCAACGTCTCGATGGCCCTCCGCGCCCTGACGAGCGAGCGGGCCACGACGGCTCGCCGGGCCGTCACCCTCGTGCGGCTGCCGTTGCAGGTGCCCCTGGTGACGCGCGCGCTCGGCGTGCACCGCGCCTCCTAGGCGTCCGGGCGCGTCGCGGTCGCGGGGCGGGGCCGTTGCTGGGTGCACCCTGGGCACGCCCTATCCTGTTCTCTTCCCCCTCGACATCCGATCTCACCGGAGACGCATCGCCATGGCCACGAACGCCCCCGTCACCACCCCGCCGAGACCCGGAGTCGGGGGCACCCTCGACCGGTTCTTCGAGATCACCCATCGCGGCTCGACCTGGGCCCGCGAGATCCGGGGCGGCGTCGTCACCTTCGTCACGATGGCGTACATCGTCATCCTGAACCCGTTGATCCTCGGCGGCTTCAGTGCCGACCAGGCCGCCAAGGACGTCGCCGGCAACTGGCTGCAGAACGGTCAGGTGGGCGCGGTCACGGCCCTCACCGCCGGCGTCATGACGATCCTCTTCGGAACCGTCGCGCGCCTCCCGTTCGCGTTCGCCGCCGGACTCGGCATCAACTCGTTCCTGGCCGTCAACGTCGTGCAGGACGTCACCTGGCCCGAGGCCATGGGTCTCGTGGTGATCAACGGGCTCGTCATCACGATCCTCGCCGTGACCGGTCTGCGCAGCATGATCTTCACCGCGGTGCCCGCCGCGCTCAAGACCGCGATCACGGTCGGCATCGGCCTGTTCATCGCCTTCATCGGCCTGGTCGACTCGGGCTTCGTGCGCACCAGCGGGACGTCGTCGCCGCCGCTGCAGCTCGGTGACTCCGGCTCGGTGGCGACCCTCCCGACCATCACCTTCGTCATCGGCCTGCTCGTCATCGGCGTGCTGATGGCCCGCAAGGTGCGGGGGGCGATCTTCATCGGCATCGTCGCGTCCACCGTCATCGCCATCGCCCTGCAGGCGATCTTCCAGGTGCCGCCGTCGAACGGCCAGAACCTCGACGACTGGAACCTCAACGCCCCCGTGCTGCCCACCCAGATCGTGGCCCTGCCCGACCTCTCGCTGGTCGGCCAGTTCAGCTTCGGGGCCTTCGCCCGCATCGGCGTGCTGTCGGGGGTCATGCTGGTCTTCACGCTCGTCTTCACCAACTTCTTCGACGCCATGGGCACGATGACCGGCCTGGCCAAGGCCGGCGACGTCGCGGACGCCGACGGCACCTTCCCCCGGCTCCGTTCGGCCCTGATCGTCGAGGGCGTCGGCGCGGTCGCGGGCGGTGCGACGAGTTCGTCGTCCAACACCGTGTTCGTCGAGTCCGCCTCGGGCATCGGCGAAGGCGCCCGGACGGGCTTCGCCTCGGTCGTCACCGGTGCGCTGTTCCTGCTCGCCATGTTCTTCACGCCGCTGACCCAGGTCGTCCCGCTCGAGGTCGCCGCCTCGGCGCTCGTGATCGTCGGCGCGCTCATGGTGTCGCAGATCAGCCAGATCGACTGGACCGACTTCTCGATCGCCCTGCCGGTGTTCCTGACGATCATCACCATGCCGCTGACCTACTCGATCGCGAACGGCATCGGCGTCGGCTTCGTCAGCTGGGTGGTCGTGCGGGCGTTCGCGGGCAGGGCCCGCACGATCAGCCCCCTGCTCTGGGTCGTCGCGGCGGGGTTCCTGGTCTACTTCGTGCGCGGCCCGATCGAGGCGCTGATCGGCTAGGCATCCACCGGGACGTCACGACGTGCCGCTCGGCGTTCTGGCCGCGCGGTACGACGTGACGTCTCGTGCCACGATCCGCTCCGCAGTACGCTGACCGGCAGCAGGCGGCGACGGCGCCGCCTGCCCACCCCGAGGAGGCGCGTCATGCCCCGCATCACCCCCACGCTCTGGTTCGGTCGTGACGTCGAGACCGCAGCGGACTTCTACGTCACCCTGTTCCCGTCGTCGCGCGTCACCGACGTGTCGCGCTATCCCGACGACTTCCCCGACGCAGCCACGGCCGGTCAGGCCCTCGTCGTCGACCTCGAGCTCGACGGCCAGCCCTACCGCCTGCTGAACGGCGGCGACGGAGGGCCGAGGCCGACCGAGGCCACGTCGTTCTCGATCTCGGTCGAGACCCAGGACGAGCTCGACCACTACTGGGACGCCTTCGCGGCCGACGGCGGACAGGAGGGGCGGTGCGGCTGGGTGACGGACCGCTGGGGCTTCTCCTGGCAGGTCGTCCCGTCGGTGATGGACCGCTACCTCGGCGGGCCCGACCCCGAGGGCGCCGCCCGGGCCATGACCGCGATGATGGGCATGACGCGGTTGGTCATCGCCGAGCTGGCGGCGGCCTACGAGGGGTGACCGACGCGCTCGCCCGCGCCGCGCCTCCTCGTCACCAGTCGTGGACGGTCCCGTCCGCGAGGCGGTTGTAGGGCAGGTAGGCCTGCGCGTAGGGGTACGCCGCGGCGGCCCGCTCGTCCAGCTCGACCCCGATGCCGGGCTGCTCACCCGGGTGCAGCATGCCGTCCTCGAACGTGAAGCTCTGCTCGAAGACCTCGTCCGTCCTCGCGCCGTGCTTCATGTACTCCTGGATGCCGAAGTTGTGGATCGCGAGTCCGAGGTGCATCGCGGCCGCCATGCCGACCGGTGAGATGTCGGTCGGACCGTGCATGCCCGACTTGATCTGGTACTGCGAGGCGTACTCGAGCACCTTCTTGAGGTGGGTGATGCCGCCCGTGTGCGTGACGGCGCTGCGGACGTAGTCGATCAGCTGCTCGCGGATGATCTGCTGGTAGTCCCACACGGTGTTGAAGATCTCGCCGATGGCCAGCGGGGTCGTCGTGTGCTGCCGGACGAGTCGCAGGGCCTCGGAGTTCTCGGCCGGGGTGACGTCCTCGAGCCAGAAGAGGTCGAAGGGCTCCAGGCTCTTGCCGAGCCTCGCCGCCTGGATCGGCGTCATGCGGTGGTGACCGTCGTGCAGCAGGGGGATCTCGGGACCGAACTCGTTCCGCACCGCCTCGAACACGGTGGGCACGTGCCGCAGGTACGAGCGGGTGTCCCAGTCCTCCTCGTTCGGCAGGGCCCCGCGTTGGGCGGGCTCGTGGTCGTAGCGCACGCCGCTGTTGGCGTCGAAGGTGGCGTTCGAGGCGATGCCGTAGATCGACTTCAGGCCGGGCACCCCGGTCTGCACGCGGATGGCCTTGTAGCCCTGTTCCTGGTGGTCTCGGACGCTGTCGAAGAGCTCTTCGAGGTCCTTCCCCGAGGCGTGGCCGTAGGTCAGCAACCCCGTGCGCGAGGCTCCGCCGAGCAGCTGGTAGAGGGGCAGGCCGGCGACCTTGGCCTTGATGTCCCAGAGGGCGACGTCGACCGCGGCGATGGCGGCCATCGTGACCGGCCCGCGCCGCCAGTACGCGCTGCGGTAGAGGAACTGCCAGGTGTCCTCGATGCGAGCCGGGTCCCGCCCGATCAGCAGGGGCACGACGTGTTCGGTCAGGTAGG
Source organism: Frigoribacterium sp. 2355 (assembly GCF_054060695.1). Lineage (NCBI taxonomy): Bacteria > Bacillati > Actinomycetota > Actinomycetes > Micrococcales > Microbacteriaceae > Frigoribacterium > Frigoribacterium sp. 2355. Next base: position 25,073 of record NZ_JBSSDL010000001.1, read on the forward strand.
CGACGACGGCGAGTTCGCGCCCGTTCAGGGTGGCGTCGCCGAGGCCGGTGACGCCGTCGGAGGTCGTGATCTTCAGCGTCACGAAGTTGCGGTCGGGGCTGGTGACGATCACGTCGGCTCTGTCGATGATCATGCGGTGTCCTCTGGAGCTCGCGTCCGGGTGACGTCGATGTCACCCGGGCTGGTCCCTCCACTCTGGCGCATGCGCGAGCGCGAGGCGAGCCCGTCGGGCGCTTGCGCGGGCGCGAGGCGAGCCTGGGAGGCGCGGGTCAGCGCATCTCGAGCGGCACCCTGGTCGTCGGCGCGGGGAACGCGCGCTCGAGCTGCACGAACGCCTGGTCGTCGAGGTCGACGGCCAATGCGGCCGCGTTCTCGAGGGTGTGCCCGGCCGTGCCCGCCTTGACGGCGACCATGATGTCGGGCACGAGGCGCAGCACCCAGGCGAGGGCGAGTTGCGCCGACGAGACGCCGAGATCGGTCGCGACCTGCTCGAGCACGGGGTGACCGAGCAGCTCGCCGCCGTCGACGGGGGAGTACGAGGTGAGCGGCACGCCGTGCTCTCGCGCCCAGGGCAGCAGGTCGAACTCGGGTCCGCGACGGGCCAGGTTGTACAGGACCTGGTTCGTCTGGACGTTCTGGCCACCGGGCACCGAGAGCAGCTCGTGCAGGTCGTCGACGTCGAAGTTGCTGACGCCCCAGCCTCCGATCGCACCCTCGGCGACCAGCGCCTCCAGGGCCTCGACGGTCTCGGCGAGCGGGTGGCGCCCCCGCCAGTGCAGCAGGTAGAGGTCGAGGCGGTCGGTGCCCAGGCGCTCGAGGCTGGCGTGGCAGGCCTCGACCGTGCCCCGGCGCGAGGCGTTGCCCGGCAGCACCTTGCTCACCAGGAACACCTCGTCGCGCCGGCCCGCGATCGCCTCGCCGACCAGCTGTTCGGACCGCCCGCCGCCGTACATCTCGGCGGTGTCGATCATGGTCAGGCCGGCGTCGAGGCCGGCCCGCAGGGCGGCGACCTCGTCGGCGCGGCGCCGCGGGTCGTCGCCGATGTTCCAGGTGCCCTGGCCGAGGGCCGGGACGACGCGCCCGTCGGGCAGGGCGACGGCGGGATTGGTCGGAGTCGCGGGGGTGGTCATGCCGGGGGATGGTAGTCGTCGCGCGGGGAGGGTGTGACCGGCCCCGCCGTGGTCGGGCCCGCCGTGCTCGGCCCCGTCGTGACCTCGCGGGCCAGCAGGGTGGCCGCGGCGACGGCGGCCGGCATCACGAGCACGGCCCCGAGGGGGACGAAGAACAGGAGGTAGGTGGCGGTGCCCAGCCCCACGGTGCGCGCCCGGTTGACGGCGAGTCCACGGCGGCGCTCGGCGAGCGAGCGGCCCCGGGCGTCGAAGGCGTACCCGGTGAGCTCGACCGCTAGGAACCATCCGCCGGTCAGGGCGCCGAGCACGGGGACGACCGTCTGGCCGAGCACCGGAACGAACCCGCCGACGAACAGGAGGACGCCCACGCCGGCCGTGGCCAGCAGCAGTCGGAGCGAATCGCCGGCACTCCGGGCGAGCCTGCACCAGAAGCCCCGGTCGACGTCGGCCGGCGGGTCGCCCTCTCGCTCCTCGACGCGACGCCAGATGCGCTCGTAGAAGGGATCGCCGACGAGGAGCGTGACGGCGGTGATCGCGACGACCGCGAGCAGCACGGCCAGGGCCGCGACGGCCAGGCCGCCGCCGAGACGCACGAGGGTGCGGGACCACTCGGGCCATCCGTCGGCGAACGGCGTCAGGGTGCGGGCCAGGTCGTCGGCGGCGAGGCCCACGCCCACGAGGGCCGCGGCGAAGACCGCACCCACGACGAGGGCGGGCACCGCGCCCAGCAGCATCAGCCGCGGGGACGTCGCCCACAGGCGCAGGCCCCGGCCGAGCAGGCCCACCCCGCCGAAGAACTCCCCGATCACCGACACGGGGCGAGCGTACCGAGTGCCGGAGGCGCGGGTGCGGTCGGACGACGCGTCACGGCGCGGGGGCGGCGCGTAGCGTCGACGGCGTGCCGCATCGAGGCGGCACCACCGAGAAAGGTCGTCCATGAAGTTCAGGTACCTCGGCAACAGCGGGCTCAAGGTCAGCGAGCTCACCTACGGCAACTGGCTCACCCACGGGTCCCAGGTGGAGAACGACACGGCGACGCGCTGCGTCCGTGCGGCTCTCGACGTCGGCATCAGCTCGTTCGACACGGCCGACGTCTACGCGAACACGCAGGCCGAGACGGTGCTCGGCGAGGCGCTGAAGGGCGAGCGGCGCGAGTCGCTCGAGATCTTCACCAAGGTCTACGGTCCCACCGGGCCCAAGGGTCACAACGACACGGGCCTCAGCCGCAAGCACGTCACCGAGTCGATCAACGGGTCGCTGAAGCGCCTGCAGACCGACTACGTCGACCTCTACCAGGCCCACCGGTACGACGTCGAGACGCCCCTCGAGGAGACGATGGAGACCTTCGCCGACCTGGTCCGCCAGGGCAAGGTGCTCTACATCGGCGTCTCGGAGTGGAACGCCGAGCAGCTGCGCGAGGCGCACGCCCTGGCTCGCGAGCTGAAGATCCAGCTCGTCTCGAACCAGCCCGAGTACTCCCTGCTCTGGCGCGTCATCGAGGACGAGGTCGTCCCGGCCTCGGCCGAACTCGGCATCTCGCAGATCGTCTGGTCGCCCGTCGCCCAGGGCGTCCTGACCGGCAAGTACACCGTCGGCGCCGAGCTGCCCGCGGGCAGCCGGGCCACCGACCAGAAGGGCGGTGCGGGCATGATCGAACGCTGGATGCGCGACGACGTCCTCGACGCCGTGGCCCAGCTCGAGCCGATCGCGTCCGACCTGGGGCTGACCCAGGCGCAGCTGTCGCTGGCGTGGGTGCTGTCGAACGAGAACGTCGCCTCGGCGATCATCGGGGCGTCGCGTCCCGAACAGGTCGAGTCGAACGCGAAGGCGTCGGGCGTCACCCTCGAGGCGGACGTCCTGTCGCGCATCGAGTCGATTTTCGACGGCCTCGCCGAGACGGACCCGCGCAAGACGCAGATGCCGGCCGGCCGCGAAGCCTGATCGGCCGTCGCCCGACGCGACGACGCCCCGCCACGAGATCGTGGCGGGGCGTCGTCGTGCGTCGGCTCGGCGTGCGACCGCTCAGGCCCCGGGCTCAGGCCCCGGGGACCTCGAACGTCGCGGAGATCACCGCGCGGGCCAGCGTGTGGAAGTGCAGGTTGAAGCCGAGGTACGCCGGGCTGGCGGTCTCGTCCACCCCGATCTTCTCGACGTCGAGGGCGTGCACCGCGACGAAGTACGTGTGCGGTCCGTGGCCCTCGGGCGGTGCCGCACCGACGTAGCGGGCGAGCCCACCGTCGTTCTTCAGCTGGAGGGCCCCCTCGGGCAGGCCCGAGCCTTGGTCGTCACCCGCACCGGAGGGCAACGACGTCGTGTCGGCGGGGACGTCGGCCACGGCCCAGTGCCAGAAGCCCGAGCCCGTCGGGGCATAGGGGTCGTAGACCGTGACGGCATAGCTCTTGGTGCCCTCGGGGGCGCCGGACCAGCTCAGCTGGGGGCTGGCGTCGTCTCCGCCCGGGCCCATGATGCCGCTCACCTGCGCGCGCTGCAGTTCACCCCCGTCGGTGAGGTCCGTGCTCGAGAGCTCGAACCCGGGCACGATGCCGATGATGTCGTAGGGGCGGGTGAGGTTGGCGTCGGCCATGGCTGTCTCCTGTTCGTCGGGGATGGTCGTGACGGTGCGCCCGCCCCGAGGGGCGGGCGCACCGGGTGTGCGATCAGGCGGCGTCGAGCCGCTGGATCTCGTCGGTCGAGAGCTTGATCGACGTCGCCGTCGCCGAGTTCATGATCGTCTGCGGTCGGGTCGACCCCGGGATCGGGATGACGAGTTCGGACTTGGCGAGCTCCCAGGCGAGCGTCAGCACCTGCGGCGTGACCCGCCGGGCGTTGGCGATCTCGGCGAACACGGCGTGCTTCGCTCCGAGCTCACCGGCGTTCGTGATGCCGCCGAGGGGGCTCCACGGCAGGAACGCGATGCCCATCTCGTCGCACAGCGCGAGTTCCACCTCACTCGACCGGAACGCGGGCGAGTACTGGTTCTGCACCGACACGAGTCGGTCGTCCAGCACCTCGTTCGCTTCGCGGATCTGGTCGGGCGTGGCGTTCGAGATGCCCGCCATGCGGATGACGCCCTCGTCGAGCAGCTCCACCAGGGCGCCGATCGAGTCGGCGTAGGGCACCGCCGGGTCCGGTCGGTGGAACTGGTACAGCCCGATCGTCTCGACGCCCAGCCGTTTCGCCGAGGCCTTGGCGGCCTCCTTGAGGTAGGCCGGGTCGCCGTTCTGCGCCCACGCCCCCGCCTCGGGGCGGAGGTGTCCACCCTTCGTGGCGACGAGCACCTGGTCGGTGTCGGCGTGGTAGCTCTTCAGCGCCTTGGCGATGAGCAACTCGTTGTGCCCGACCTCGTCCTTGCCCGCCTGGTGGTAGGCGTCGGCCGTGTCGATCAGGGTGATGCCTTGCTCGAGTGCGGCGTGGATGGTCGCGATGCCCTGCTTCTCGTCGGGTCGGCCCTCGATCGACAGGGGCATGCCGCCCAGGCCGATCGCACTGACCGTCACGTCTCCGATTGTCCTGGTCTTCATGTCGTCCTCCGGTTCACCACGCGTAGTCCTCGGGCGACGTCTCGTGCCCGGGGAAGATCTCGTCCAGCCGCGCCAGCGCGGCCTCGTCCAGCTCGACGTCGACGGCGGCGACCGCCGACTCCAGTTGCGCCATGGTCCGCGGGCCCGTGATCGGCCCGGTGACGCCCGGCTGGTGCAGCAGCCAGGCGAGGGCGACCTCGCCGGGCGCGTGGCCCAACTCGCGGGCGAACGCCTCGTAGGCCTCGAGCTGGTCGCGGTGTTCGGCGACGTACTCCGCGCTCCGCCCCTCGAGTCGTCGTGAGCCCTCTTCGGTCTTCTCGATGACGCCGCCGAGCAGACCGCCGTTGAGCGGCGACCACGGGATCATCCCGAGACCGTAGTGACGGGCGGCGGGCAGGGTCTCGCGCTCGACGTCCCGCACGATCAGGTTGTAGATCGACTGTTCGCTCACGAGGCCGTTGAAGTGACGTGCCTTGGCGGCTTCCTGGGCCTGCGCGATGTGCCAGCCGGCGAAGTTGCTGCTGCCGACGTAGAGGACCTTGCCCTGCTGGACCGCGACCTCCATCGCCTGCCAGATCTCGTCCCACGGCGTCTCGCGATCGACGTGGTGGAACTGGTAGAGGTCGATGTGGTCGGTCTGCAGACGCGTCAGGCTCGCGTCGAGCGCCCGACGGATGTTGAGGGCGCTGAGCTTGCCGTCGTTGGGCCAGTCGCCCATGTCGCCGTACAGCTTCGTGGCGAGGACGGTCTTCTCCCGTCGCCCGCCCCCACGGGCGAACCACCGACCGATGATCTGCTCGGTGATGCCTTCGCCCTTCTCCCAGCCGTAGACGTTGGCCGTGTCGAAGAAGTTGACGCCGAGCTCGTGGGCCCGGTCCATGATCGCGTGGGAGTCGTCTTCCGTGGTCTGGGGCCCGAAGTTCATCGTGCCGAGGACGGCCCGTGAGACGGACAACCCTGTGCGTCCGAGGTGTGTGTAATCCATGTTCCCTGGCTACCCCCTCCCGGGCCGTGCTGCTCACAGGAACGCCCCCTAACGTCGCCGGCATGGACGAGCAGCCCGAGAGCCCGGACGGTGTGCCCCTCGACGAGCGTCGCGGGGCCGGTCCGCACCGCGGTGCTCGGCGCCGCGCACTGCGCGACGGTCACGCGAAGATGCGCCTGAGGCTCGACGCGCACCCTCGGCTCCGGTTGCTCTACAAGATCGGCGTCGGGGTGCTCGGAGCCCTGATCGTCGTCGTCGGCCTCATCCTGGTCCCGCTGCCCGGACCCGGTTGGCTCGTCGTCTTCCTCGGGGTCGCCGTGCTGGGCACGGAGTTCCCGGCCGCCCATCGCATCACCCTGTGGGTGCGTCGACTCGTCGGCCGCGCCCGTCTCCGGTGGCGGGCGTGGCGGGTCGCCCGGTCGGCGCGGCGGGCGTCGAGCGTCGAGCCCTCGGCCGCCCCGTCGCGGTGAAGCACAGGGCCCACACGGTCCCGGCGGCCGTCGACCGGACGTCCAGCGCACGTTCGGTAAAGTCGCCGTCGTGACGCCCAGCCCCGCCTCCGCCACGCCCTACGAGGTGCTCGGCGTGCCGTCGACGGCGTCGACCGACGACCTCCGTCGCGCCTATCGACGGCTGGCCCGCCAGACCCACCCCGACCTCGGCGGCACCGCGCAGGCGTTCCGTGACGTGCAGCACGCGTGGCAGCAGGTGGGCACGCCCGAGGCCCGCGCCTCCTACGACCAGGGGTCGGCATCCCGGAGCACCGCCCCCTCGGGCAGCGCGCGGTCCGCGGGTTCGAGCGCCCCCGGTTGGTCACCGCCGCCCCGGGAGCCGGCTCGCACCGATTCGAAGCCCAAGGCCCGGGTGCACGGCCACCCCGGTGGTGCGAACCGCGAGCGCTACCTCGGCCTGATGCGCGAGTGGGTCGGTCGGGGAGTCCCGCTCGACGATCCGTACGACGAGCGCCTCGTCCGGAGCGCGCCTCCCGAGATCCGTCACGTGCTCGCCGACGCGATGGCCGAAGAGGCCACCGTCGCGGCCGTCACCGACCTCGGCATCGGCTTCACCATCTGGAGCGACGTCGACGCGGGGGTCGAGGGCAAGCTCGACCACGTCGTGTTGGGGCCGTCGGGCCTCTTCGCCATCCAGTCCTCCGACTGGGGCAGCGAGGTGCAGGTGTCGCGCGGCGAGCTCGTCGGCAGGGGCATCCCCGCCGACGAGGAGCCCGTCCGCGACCTCACGCGTCAGGCCCGCGCCGTGCGACGGGAGACCCGCGTGTCGTTCACGGCCCAGTTGATCGTGGTGCCCGACGACGACTTCGGGCCCGCCCTCGAGAAGGTCGGGCGTCGTGCCGGGGGCACCTGGGTCGTGCGCCGCTCGCTGCTGCCGCAGGTCCTGCGTCACGGTCCCGAGCTCGGCGACCGCACGAGCATCTCGGACGTCTTCGAGGTCCGGGCCCGACTGCAGCAGGCCATCCGGTTCGTCTGACCGGGGCTGGCGCCCGGGCCCGTCAGGGTCCACGCTGGGGCGCGAGACGCCGGCGTCCGTCGGCCGTCCCGCGTCAGAGAGGGGCCATCCGTGTTCCGTCCTCGGTCCGGCTACTCCGGGTTCAGCGTCGACGACGTGGCGGCCGCCACGTCCTTCTACCGCGACGTCCTCGGCCTCGAGATCGAGGTCCTCGTCGACGGTCAGATGTTCCGCCTCCGCCTCCCGGGAGGCGCGGCGTGGGTGTTCGTGTACGGCAAGCCCGACCATGTCCCCGCGTCGTACACCGTCCTCAACCTCGTCGTCGACGACGTCGACGCCGCCCTCGACGAGCTGGCCGAGCGGGGCCTCGAACCGCTCCACCTCGGCGGGTACTCCGACGAGCGGGGCGTCATGCGGGGGCGCAGCGTCGACCTGGGCCCCGACATCGCCTGGTTCACCGACCCGGCGGGCAACGTCTTCTCCGTCCAGCAGCCCTGATCGCCCGGTCCGACGCGCGAGCCGGGGAGGCGCGGTGCCGGACCCGGGGAGGGCTGGCCCGACATCGGGTTCCGGGCCAGCCCCAGGTGAGCCTTCGGAACTGCCGCACCCATCGGTTTGGTCGCCCGTCACCGGGTCGACCGGTCGACGTGACGTCCTGCGCACGACGCGGCCACCGCCTCCTCGTCCCTGTGGCAAGCTCGACCGTGTGAACACGCACGAGCCCGCGGACGGCTGGGTCGAGGCCCCCGACGGGCGTCGGTTCTGGGGCCGTGCCGGTGCCGCGGGCCTGCTCGTCGTCGACCCGGACGACCGGGTGCTGTTGCAGCACCGGGCCGACTGGAGCCACTTCGGTGGCACCTGGGGGCTCCCCGGCGGAGCCCGCCACCACGACGAGAGCGCGGTGCAGGGCGCTCTGCGCGAGAGCGGCGAAGAGGCGGCGGTGCCGGCCGACGCGCTGCGCCTGCTGTTCGCCGCCGAGCTCGACCTCGGCTTCTGGTCGTACACGACCGTCGTGGCCCGGGCCGTGCGCCCGTTCGAGCCCGTCGTCTCGGACGCCGAGAGCATCGCCCTGGGCTGGGTGCCCGTCGACGAGGTGGCCGACCTCCCGCTCCATCCCGGATTCGCCGCGTCGTGGCCGAGGCTCCGGTCCGAACTCGGGGGCCGGGTGCACGTCGTCGTCGACGTCGCGAACGTCCTCGGCTCACGTCCCGACGGGTGGTGGCGCGATCGGGTCGGTGCCACGACCCGGTTCCTGGAGTCCCTCTCGCGGGGTGCCCGGGACGGAGTGGCCGAGGCGCTCGTCGCACCCGGTGGCGGCGGGACCCCCGCGGCGACGGGTCGGCCGGACGCCGACGACTCGCCGAAGGACGCCGCGGCGTTCGCGGACGGCTCCACCGGCGAGCCTCCCGGGGCGCCCACCTGGCGGTGGCCGGACGTGACGGCCGTCGTCGAGGGCGAGGCCCGTGCCGTCGGTGGATCGTTCCCCGGCCTGACCGTCGTCCGGGCCGAGGCCGACGGCGACTCGGCGATCGTGGCCCGCGTGCATGACCTGCGGGACGTGTCCGGCGTGCCGCCGCGCGTCGTCGTCGTCACCGCCGACCGCGGCCTCGCCGACCGGGTCCAAGCCCTCGGGGCCACCCTCGTGCGTCCAGGCGCCCTCCGCCGCGCGGTCGGCCTCGACTGACACGGACGAACGGCCCGCTCCACCGGTCGGTGGAGCGGGCCGTTCGCGTCCGGTCCCGGGTCAGGCGGCGGGGCCGTCGCCCAGCGTGACGGTCGCGGTGTGGGACGCGCCCGTCGTGTCGGTCCAGGTGACGGAGACCTGGTCACCCGAGTCGTGCGCCTGGATCGCGGCGGTGAGTGCGGACGCGTCCGCCACGGCCGTGCCGTCGATCGCGGTGATCACGTCCCCGGCGACCAGGCCGGCCGACGCCGCCGCGCTGCCCTCGACCGTGCCGGCGATCGTGACGCCGCCCGCGGTGCCGGTCGCCGTGCTCGAGATCTGCGCGCCGAGGAAGGCGGGCAGGCCGATCTGCACGGTCGAGCTCCCCGTGCCCGACTGGATCTGCTTGGCGATGGCCAGGGCGTGGTCGATCGGGATGGCGTAGCCGGTCACCGTCGACGATCCCTGCGATGCGGCCGTGACGATGCCGACGACGTCGCCGTCACCGTCGCGGAGGGGACCGCCGGAGTCGCCCGACACCACGTCCGCATCGACCTCGATGAGACCGGACAGCGACTCGGTCCCCAATCCCGACTCGCTCTGCACCGTGATCGACTGGTCCGTGGCGAGGACGGTGCCCTGGGCGGTGACGAGGTCGCCCGTGCCCTCGGCGTTGCCCGTCGAGTGGACGACGTCCCCCGTGGCGACGTCGCCGGACGCGTCGAAGCTCACCGGGGTGAGGCCCGTCGCGTCCTGCAGCTTCAGCACGGCCACGTCGTTCGTGGCATCCGTGCCGACGACGTCGGCCGTGTAGGTCGTGCCGGTGGACTCGACGGTCACCTGGATGCTGGTCGCGCCCTGCACGACGTGGTTGTTCGTCAGGATGAGCCCTCCGGAGGTCAGGATCATGCCCGTGCCGGCGGATTTGTACGAGGCGTCGTAGTTCAGCGTCGACACGATGGTCACGACGCCGGCCGTCTCCTCGGCGGTGGCCGCGGTGGCGCTGGTCTGGGTCGAGGTGCCCTGCGACGAACCGTCCTGCGACGACCCGTCCTGGGGGCTCGAACCCCCGAAGGGCGATGCCGGGTCGCTCGATCCACCTCCCGGCCGCGTGAGCTGGGGGAGCAGCTCGAGCGCCTGCCGTTCGCTCGCGGCCTGGGCCGCCGCGGTGCCGGCGGAGCGACCGGCGGCGTAGGCGCCGCCGCCCGCCGCACCCGCGACGATGACGACGGCGGCGGCCGCGCCGGTGAGGGCGAACCACTTCTTCGAGCGGCGCGGCCTCGGGGTGCCGCCGAAGGCCGGGGGCACCGTGCCGTCCGCGCCGTCGCCACCCCGCTCCGTCGACGCGCCGGCCGCCGCGTCGTAGGCCTGGTGGGCGTCGTCGCGGGCCATCCAGGTGGGAGCCGCCGACACGTAGCGTGCGTCCGACGCGCCGGTGACGTGGGGGAGCGTGTGCGCCTCGGCGGGCTGCTCGACGCCCTCGCCGGCAGGCGGGGCGGTCGACGGGGAGGGCGTCACGGGCGTGGCGTCGTTCGGGGTGCCGGTCGTGTTGTCGCCGTCTCGGTCGTTCATGGTGTGCCTCCTGTGGCGGTGGTGGTGACGTGGGGTCCATGGAACGGCGTGACCCCAAGAGATCCCTATGACCGGACCGTGAGGCGGTGGGGAGTCCCATGAGGAGGCGCGGTGAACGGAGCCGAGATCGGCTCACCATCGCGCGCACCGCGATCCGCGCGGGTCGGTCCCCGAAATCGGTTCCCGACGAGGGTCGGAGTTCCGATACGCTGGGACGCCAAAGGAGGTCCACGATGGCAGAGCCCGCCAACCCGGCACCCGGCGAGCAGGACCGCGCTCCCGGCGCCCCTCGCGAGGTCGACACGACCCTCAGCTTCAACGAAGAGTTCCAGGCGCAACTGGCCGCTCTCGAGAGCGGCGTGTCCACCGACGAGCGTGACGCCGTCGCCGCACTGCCTTCGGGCTCCGCGCTGCTCGTGGTCCGTCGTGGCCCCAACATCGGCGCCCGGTTCCTCCTCGACTCGGACGTCACGGTCGCCGGACGTCACCCCGAGGCCGGCATCTTCCTCGACGACGTCACGGTCAGTCGCAAGCACGCCGAGTTCCGTCGCGAGGGCAGCACCTTCAGCGTGCGCGACCTCGGGTCGCTGAACGGCACCTACTTCGACGGCGTCCGCATCGACGAGGCCCGGCTCTCCGACGGAGCCGAGGTCCAGGTCGGCAAGTTCCGCCTCACGTTCTACGCATCGCGGGTCGACCTCGCGAACCTGGCGATCAAGTAGTCGTGCCCCGCACCGCCACCGCCCGGTCGTCGCAGACCGGGCCGTCCGACCTGCTGACGATCGGGCAGGTCCTCTCACGGCTCAAGCCCGAGTTCCCCGACCTGTCGAACAGCAAGCTGCGCTTCCTCGAAGAGCGCGAGTTGGTCACCCCGGTGCGCACGCCGTCCGGCTACCGCAAGTTCTCCCCGGCGGACGTCGAGCGCCTCCGCTTCATCCTCGGTCTGCAGCGCGACCACTACCTGCCGCTCAAGGTCATCAGGCAACACCTCGCCGACCTCGACGCGGGCCGACCGGCGTCGCTGCCGTCCGGGGCGGCGCCCGTCTCGATCCTGACCCACGGTCGGCGACTCGGTCGCGACGAGTTGCTCCGCGAGACCGGCGCCACGACCGCCCTGCTCGACGAGGCCGTCTCGGCTTCTCTCCTCCCGTCGGCGGGGCACTACGGCGACGAGTCGATCTCTGTGCTGTCGGCCCTGGTCGAGCTGGGCAGGTCGGGCATCGAGCCTCGTCACCTCCGGACGGTCCGGGCCTCGGTCGACCGCGAACTCGGCCTGATCGAGACGGCCCTCGCGCCACTCGCCCGGAAGCACGACGCGGCCTCCCGGGCGCGGGTCGCCGAGCTCTCCCGTGAGCTCGCGGCGCAGGTCGACGTCGTCCGGTCGGGGCTCGTCCGGTCGGCTCTCGGGCGACTCGACGCCTAGACGTCTGCCCTCCGGGCGAATATCCTCGACACGCCGACCCGTCGATGCGAATGTCGCCCAGGCAGCTCCCCGTTGTGGGTACCGTGAGTCCTGTACAACCATCAACCCGATGTTGAACGTTGAGCTCCGGAAGTAGAACGTGGAAGGCAACAGCATGAGTGAGTCAGGTTCCTCCGAGGAATCCCGCTACGAGCTGGGTCTGCTCTTCACCGACGGCCTGCCCGAACACGACGCCGACAGCGGCTACCGCGGTACGGTCGCGGCCAAGGCCGCCGGCATCAGCTACCGCCAGCTCGACTACTGGGCCCGCACCGAACTCGTCCAGCCGACCATCCGCGGCGCGGCCGGCTCCGGTTCGCAACGCCTCTACGGGTTCCGCGACATCCTCGTCCTCAAACTCGTCAAGCGCCTCCTCGACACGGGCATCTCGCTCCAGCAGATCCGCACGGCCGTCAACCAGCTCCGTGAGGCCGGGGTGAACGACCTCGCCCAGACGACCCTGATGAGCGACGGTGCGAGCGTCTACCTGTGCACGTCGGACGACGAGGTCATCGACCTCGTCAGCCGCGGTCAAGGCGTGTTCGGCATCGCCGTGGGCAAGGTCCTCCGCGAGGTCGAGTCGAGTCTCGTCGAGATCGACAGCACCCCCGCCGCCGATCCCTCCGACGAGCTCGCGGCGCGACGCGGCACCCGAGCCAGCTGACCACACCTCGACCGCGAGTGGCGGTCGAGGACGACGAAGGCCCCGCACGAGATCGTGCGGGGCCTTCGTCGTGTGCAGCTGGGACCGCGGAGGTCAGCGGGCAGCAGGCTCGGCGTAGTCGCCGATCTTGGCCGTCCGCATGATGCGTTCGAGGAGCTGGTCGAAGTTGCGGGCCATCTCCTGGGCGCTCTCACCGGGCCAGGCGTGCAGCGGCTTGGCGGCACCCTGTGCCTGTTGCAGCGACGTACGCTCGGGCAGCTGGGGTGACAGGACGAGGGGGCCGAACATGTCACGCAGCTCCTTGATGCGGAACTGGTGCTCGAGGGACTGCACCCGGGCCCGGTTGACGATGATGCCGAGGGGCTGGAGGCGCGGTGACAGGCCTCGACGGATCTCCTCGATCGCCCGGAGCGCCCGGTCGGCGGCGGCCACGCTGAACAGACCCGGTTCGGTGACGACCGTCACGCGGTCGGATGCGGCCCAGGCCGTGCGTGTGAGGGCGTTGAGTGACGGGGCGCAGTCGATCAGGACGAGGTCGTAGTCGGCCTCGACGTTGGCGAGGGCCTCTTCGAGCTTCCAGATGTCGCGGATCGACGGGTGCGGACCGTCGAAGTTGATGGCCGAGGGGCTGCCGATCATGACGTCGACCTTGCCCTGGCGGCCCTTGGTCCACCCGCTGGGGGCGATCGCCGCCCGGACCGTCTTCTCTTTGGGCGACGCGAGGACGTCCGCGACGTTGAGGTGGCCCGAGACCGTGATGTCGAGGCCGGTCGAGACGTCGGACTGGGGATCGAGGTCGACGACGAGGGTCCTGAGACCTTTGGCGAAGGCGGCCGACGTGAGTCCGAGCGTCACCGTCGTCTTGCCGACGCCCCCTTTGAGAGAGCTGACGCTGAGTACATGCACGACACAGACGATACCTTCACTACTGTTGAATCACCCAACAGCCACGTCGATGCGGCGTGCGTCGGCTTCTGCGAAGCGACAGCACCAGCCCACCCGTCGTCGTCACGGTGTCGGGACCCGTCGACCGCACCACACCCCGACCCACCCCAGGAGGCGCGCCGTGAGCGTGAGACCCATCCGCCTGTTCGGCGATCCCGTCCTTCGATCGGCGTCCGACCCCGTGACGGTCGGCGATCCTCGGCTCGCGTCCCTGGTCGAGGACCTCCTCGACACCGTTCGCGAGCCGGGACGAGCCGGGGTCGCGGCCGCCCAGATCGGCGTGTCGCTCCGAGCCTTCAGCTACAACGTCGACGGTGAGGTCGGATACGTCCTCAACCCCGTCGTCGTCGAGGTGTCCGGAGAGAAGACCCTCGTCGACGAGGGGTGCCTCTCGGTGCCGGGGTTCTGGTTCCCCACCCCCCGCTACGAGTACGCCCGTGTCGAAGGGGTCGACCTCGACGGCCAGGAGGTCGTGCTCGAGGGCACCGGACTCATGGCCCAGGCCCTCCAGCACGAGACGGACCACCTCGACGGGACGCTCTACGTGCTCACCCTCGAACCCGAGACGAAGCGCGAGGCCATGCGAGAGATCCGCGCCGCCGACTGGTGGCGCGCCTGATCACCGTCCCCGTGCGGTGACCGTGCGCACCGACTCGGTGTCGGGGTGGGCGGTGTAGATGTCGGCGATCTGCTGGGCGAAGTCGTTCAGCACGACGGCACGCTTGACGCTCATCTTGGGCGTGAGATGCCCGCCGGCCTCGGTGAACTCGACCGGCAGGATCTCGAACTTGCGGATCGACTCGGCACGCGACACGGCGGCGTTCGCACCGTCGACGGCTCGTTGGACCTCGGCGCGGACCTTGGGGTGCCGGGCGGCCTCGGCCAACGGCATGTCGGCGGCCTCGCCGGCGTTGTTCAACCACACCGGCAGCATCTCCGTGTCGAGGGTGACGAGGGCCGCGACGAACGGCCGCTGGTCGCCCACGACGATGACCTGGCCGACCAGCGGATTGGCCCTGATCGGGTCCTCGAGGGCCGCAGGGGAGACGTTCTTGCCTCCGGCGGTGACGATGATCTCCTTCTTGCGACCGGTGATCGTCAGGTAACCGTCGGCGTCGAGCGAGCCGAGATCGCCGGTGCGGAACCAGCCGTCGTCGAGGACCTCGGCCGTGGCCTCGTCGGCCTTCCAGTACCCCGCGAAGACGTTGACGCCCTTGACGAGCACTTCTCCGTCGGCGGCGATCGTGATGCCGACGCCGGGGAGTGCCGGGCCCACCGTGCCGATCTTGAACTTGGAGACGAGGTTGACGGCCGCAGGCGCCGTGGTCTCGGTCAGTCCGTACCCCTCGAGGATGCGGATGTCGAGACTCCGGAAGAAATGACCCAGTCGTGTGCCGAGCGGAGCCGAACCCGAGACGGCGTAGCGGATGTTGCCGCCCATGGCCTTCTTGAGCTTGCTGTAGACCAGGCGGTCGAACAGTGCGAAGCGGAGCTTGAGCCCCAGGGGCACGGTGCCCTCGTCGAGCGCGCGACTGTGGGCGATCGCGACGGCCACGGCCTGCCGGAAGATGCCGCCCTTGCCCCCGGCCTCGGCTTTCTGCTCCGCCGAGTTGTAGACCTTCTCGAAGACGCGGGGGACCGCGAGCAGGAAGCTCGGCTTGAACGAGGCCAGCGACGGCAGCAACTGCTTCGTGTCCGCCTGGTGCCCGACCTTCACGCCGGCGTGGACCGACATCACGGCGATGAAGCGCGCGAAGACGTGTGCGGTCGTCACGAACAAGAGGGTGGAGGAGCCGGGCGCCACGACGTCGCTCATGGCGACGGCGGCGTTCCGGCTCGTCTCGACGAAGTTGGCGTGGGTGAGCACGCAGCCCTTGGGCCGGCCGGTGGTGCCCGACGTGTAGATGATCGTCGCGACGTCCCCGGCGACGGCCGCGCTCCGGCGGCGTTCGAGTTCGTCGTCGGAGACGTCGACACCGGACGCGGCCAGCTTGTCGAGGTCTCCGAGGTCGACCTGCCAGACCCGTGTCACGGCGGGCAACTCGGGGTGCACCTCGTCGAACCGCGAGAAGTGGTCAGCGGTCTCGACGATGACGGCCACGGCCTCGGAGTCGCTGAGGTTCCAGTGGACCTGTGCCGGCGACGACGTCTCGTAGACGGGCACGAGCAGGGCGCCTGCGAACCAGGTCGCGAAGTCGATGAGCGTCCACTCGTAGCGCGTGCGGCACATCAGGCCGATCTTGTCGCCCGGTTCGACGCCCGCGGCGATCAGGCCCTTCGCGAGTGCGCGCACCTGCTCGAGGAACCGAGCCGCCGTGATGTCGCGCCAGCCGCCTCGTCCGTCCGGCACGGAGAAGAGTGGTTCGTCGGGCGTGGCCGCCGCCCGCGCGAGCAACAGGTCGGTGGCGTTCGCCGACGGGTCGGCGGGGACGGCGGGGGGGACGATGTGTTCGTTCACGGCAGCTCCTTCGGTACCGAACGATGGTCCGACCACCCTAACGCGGCCTCGCAGGAGCGGGTGCCCGAGGTGGTGGGTCGTCGAGGATAGACTCGATCCTCGTGCAGGCAATCGGAATCGACATCGGTGGGACGAAGATCGCGGGCGGGGTGGTCACCGAGTTCGGCGAGATCGTCGACGAAGAGCGCGTGGCGACGCCCGCGGGCGACGCGGGTGCGATCGTCGACGCGGTCGTCGAGATGGTCACCTCCTTGCAGGCACGCCACCCCGACGTCGCCGCCGCCGGTGTCGCGGCGCCCGGCTTCATCGACGCCGCACAGTCGACCGTGTACTACACGCCCAACATCGCGTGGCGCAACGAGCCCCTCCGGGCGCGGCTGTCCGAACGTCTCGACCTGCACATCACCATCGACAACGACGCCAACGCCGCCGGCTGGGCCGAGTTCCGGTTCGGGGCCGGTCGTCTCGCCAGCGACATGATCATGCTCACCATCGGCACGGGGGTGGGCGGTGCCATCGTGGCGCAGGATCGCCTCCTGCGCGGAGGATTCGGCACGGGTGGCGAACTCGGCCACATGCGCATCGTGCCCGACGGTCTGCCCTGCGGCTGCGGGGCCCGTGGGTGCATCGAGCAGTACGGCTCGGGGCGCGCGCTGCTGCGCATCGCCGGTGAGGTGGCCGACGAGGGCGGCCTCGGCCGGGGTCTCGCGGACGTCCGCACGGCGAACGGCGGCGAGCTCTCCGGTCACGACGTCAGCTTGTTGCTGCAGTCCGGTGACGACGGTGCCGTCGAGGCCCTGCGCCGCCTCGGGACCTGGCTCGGACAAGCCGCCGCGTCGCTGAGCGCGATCCTCGATCCGCAGGTGTTCGTCTTCGGCGGCGGGGTCGCGCAATCGGGCGAACTGCTGCTGGCACCCGTCCGCGCGGCCTACCTCGAGCACCTGCCCGCTCGCGGTTACCACCCCGAGCCCGAGTTCGTGATCGCCGAGCTGGTGAACGACGCGGGGGTCGTGGGCGCCGCCGACCTCGCCCGCCTCCACGCCGGCGACCGCTAGACTCCCGACGCCCCGACGAGAGGAGCACCGATGCTCTACTGGTTCCTGAAGACGATGGTCGCGAGTCCGCTCGTCCTGTCGATCTTCCGACCGTGGGTCAGCGGTCGTGAGCACGTCCCGGCCTCGGGTGCCGTCATCTTCGCGAGCAACCACCTCTCGTTCGTCGACTCGATCTTCCTGCCGCTCGCCCTCGATCGGCGCATCTCCTTCCTCGCCAAGAGCGACTACTTCACCGGCAAGGGCATCAAGGGGTGGGCCATCCGTCTGTTCTTCACGGCCACGGGTCAGCTCTCCATCGACCGATCCGGGGGCAAGGCCTCCGAGGCGTCGCTGGCGACGGGCCTGTCCGTCCTCCGTCGAGGCGAGCAACTCGGCATCTACCCCGAGGGCACCCGCAGCCCCGACGGCAAGCTGTACCGCGGTCGGACGGGCGTGGCGCGCATGATCCTCGAGGGTCACGTGCCCGTGATCCCCGTCGCCATGATCGGAACCGAGAAGGTGATGAAGACCGGTACCAAGATCCCTCGCCTGCACCGGGTCGGGATCGTGTTCGGTGAACCCCTCGACTTCAGCCGCTTCGAGGGCATGGAAGGCGACCGCTTCATCCTGCGGTCCATCACCGACGAGATCATGTACGAGCTCAACGCCCTCAGTGGCCAGCAGTACAGCGACGTCTACGCGACCAGCGTCAAAGAGAAGCGCCCGACCCTTTCACGGTAGGCTCGCCTGTCGAGGTCGTTCGGCCTCGAGACCGTCAAGTGGCAAGGAAGACCGTGGCCCAGCTCACCGAACCGTTCGTCGTCACCGATCCCGACGTGATCGACGGTCTCGACCATTGGCGCACGCTCCCCATCAAGCAGCAGCCCACCTGGCACGACGGTGCAGCCGTCGAGGCCGCCTCGGCCGAGCTGTCCACCCTGCCTCCGCTCGTCTTCGCCGGCGAGGTCGACACGTTGCGCACCAGGCTGGCGTCGGCGGCCCGGGGCGAAGCGTTCCTGCTGCAGGGTGGTGACTGCGCCGAGACCTTCGCGGGAGCGACCGCGGACCAGATCCGCGACCGCGTCAAGACCATCCTGCAGATGGCCGTCGTCCTCACGTACGGCGCGTCCGTCCCCGTGATCAAGATGGGCCGCATGGCCGGGCAGTTCGCCAAGCCGCGCTCGAGCGACACCGAGACCCGGGACGGCGTCACCCTGCCGGCCTACCGCGGTGACATCGTGAACGGATACGACTTCACCCCCGAGTCCCGACGTGCGGATGCCTCGCGGCTCGTGAAGGGCTACCACACCTCCGCCTCGACCATCAATCTGATCCGGGCCTTCACGCAAGGTGGGTTCGCCGACCTCCGCCAGGTGCACAGCTGGAACCAGGGCTTCGCCCGCAACCCGGCCAACGCCGAGTACGAGCACCTCGCCCGTGAGATCGACAAGGCGATCCGGTTCATGGAGGCGGCGGGGGCCGACTTCGACGAACTGAAGCGCGTCGAGTTCTACACCAGCCACGAGGGCCTGCTCATGGACTACGAGCGCCCCCTGACCCGCATCGACTCGCGCACGGGTACGCCGTACGTGCTGTCGTCGCACTTCGTGTGGATCGGCGAGCGGACCCGCGACCTCGACGGTGCCCACGTCGACTTCCTCTCCCGGGTGCGCAACCCGATCGGCGTCAAGCTCGGCCCGACGACGACGGCCGACGACATGTTGCGCCTCATCGACAAGCTCGATCCCGAGCGTGAGCCCGGGCGCCTGACCTTCATCACCCGCATGGGGGCGGGCACCATCCGGGATGCCCTGCCTCCCCTCCTCGAGGCCATCAAGAAGGCCGACGCGACGCCCCTGTGGGTCAGCGATCCGATGCACGGCAACGGTCTGACGACGCCCACGGGCTACAAGACCCGGCGCTTCGAAGAGATCATGGACGAGGTCAAGGGGTTCTTCGAGGCACACCGTGCCGCGGGCACCCACCCGGGCGGAATCCACATCGAGCTGACCGGCGACGACGTCACCGAGTGCCTGGGTGGTTCCGAGCACATCGACGAGGCGACGCTCGCCACGCGCTACGAGTCGCTCTGCGACCCCCGCCTCAACCACATGCAGTCGCTCGAACTGGCCTTCCTGGTGGCCGAGGAACTCGCGGCCGACTGAGCCCGGTCGACACGGCGACGGCCCCGGGACCCTCGGTCCCGGGGCCGTCACCCTGTCGGTGCCCTCGACCTCAGAGCTCGTCGGTGCCCTCGGCCTCAGGGGAGGCCGAGACTCATTCCACCCGGTACGTGAGCGTGATCGTCGCACCCTTGGTCGCGGTCAGGCCGGCTACGGGGTTCGTCTCGGTGACCGGCAGGCGGGCCTCCCAGTCGTAGAACGCACACGTGAAGGCCGTGCAGGTCGGGTAGCTCACCCGGAAGCCGAGACCCTGCAACTGGGACGTGGCCGCGTCGATGGTCTTGCCTCGGACGTCCGGGATGGTGATGGGCGGCGGGCCCTTCGACACGACGAGGTTGACCGTGTCGCCTTGTCGGAGCGGACCCTCGGCCTGCTGTTCGTACCGGATGACCTCCCCGGAGGCGACCGCATCGCTGAATTCCGTTCCGCTCTCCACACCCGTCAACTGTGCCCCCGCGAGAGCGCCCTGCGCGTCCGCCACCGAGAGGCCCGCCACGTCCGGGACGGGGCCGAGCGAGACGGTGAGCGTCACGGGTCGTCGTTCTCCGTACTGGGCTGTTCCGGCGAGATCGACCGGCGTGCCCGCGTCGTCCACGCCACTGATCCCGAGGACGGTGCCGGCGGCCGACTCGTCGAACTGGCTCGACGTCGGCTCCAGCGTGAAGTCCGAGAGTGCTTCGGTGGCCGCGGTCTCGGTGTCGCCGACGACGGTCGGGACCGGGAGTTGCCGGGGCCCCTGGGAGACGACCAGGGTGATCGTGGACCCCTTCTGCACTCGGGTCGTGGCGTCGGGGTCCGTGCGCGCGACCTGGCCCGAGGGCACCACCGGGGAGAAGTCCGTCTGGGGATCGGGGGCGACCACGAAGCCGGCCGACGTGAGGGCGGCCGTCGCCGCGTCCGGTGCCCGTCCTGACACGTCGGGGACGGACGCCTGCGCCCCGGGACCCGAGCCGAACCACCAGCCGGTCCCTCCGGCGAGCAGCGCAACCGCGACGACGACGGCCATGAGCACCCGTCCCCGCCGCCGACGACGGTCGGCGACGGCCGCGAGCGTCGTGGCGGCGTCGTCGGGTGCGGCCTGGACCGGCCCGGTCCGGTGTCGTGCCTTGGGCAGGATCTGCGTCTCGCCCGTGCCGCCGGACGGCAGGACGGAAGTCGCGCCCGCGGCAGGGAGCACCATCGTCCGGTTCGCGGGTGGTCCCGAGGGATCGGCCAGGACCCGTTGCACGTCGAGGAGTTGGTCGAGCAGGGCCCGGGCGTCCCTCGGTCGCTGTTCGGGGTCGCGAGCGGTCGCCCAGAGGACGAGCTCGTCCAACTCGACCGGCACGCGGGGGTTGGCGGAGCTCGGGGTGGGGACCGTGTCGTTGGCGTGCTGGTAGGCGATCTGCATGGGCTGGTCGCCCTTGTAGGGCTGCTCGCCCGTGAGCATCTCGTACATCATGATGCCGAGCGCGTAGATGTCGCTGCGGGTGTCGGCGATGCCGCGGGTCACGAGTTCGGGGGAGAGGTACGCGATCGTCCCCAACAGCGCGGCACCCGTGGCGGTGTTGGCCGTCGCGGCCCGCGCCAGGCCGAAGTCGCCGATCTTGATGCGTCCGTCGTCGGCGAGGAGGACGTTCTCGGGCTTGAGGTCGCGGTGCACGATGCCGGCGCGGTGGGCGGCGGCGAGACCGGCGAGGACGGCTTCGAGGATGTCCATCGCCTGCTCGGGCGTCAGCACCTTGTGGTCCTGCAGGAGTTCGCGCAACGTGATGCCGGGCAGGTACTCCATCACCAGGTAGGCCGACTCGTCGTCCTGGCCCTGGTCGAAGACGTTGACGACGTTGGGGTGGGCCAGGCGGGCGGCCGAGCGCGCCTCCTGGATGAAGCGCTCCTTGAACGACGCGTCGTCGGCCAGGTGGCCGTGCATAATCTTGATCGCGACGCGACGTTCGAGTCGCAGGTCGGTGGCCAGGTACACGGTGGCCATGCCACCTCGGGCGATGCGCGAACGGACCTCGTACCGGCCCTCGATGAGACGGCCGATCATCGGGTCAGTCTGGTTCACGCTCACCTTCGTGATTTTACGGACCGAGGGCCGTGCGGGTGTCCCAACTCACCGCACGGCGGAAAACCGCCCAGCAGGTGGGTCGTCCGGGGTTCAGCGCAGGGTCGCGAGCCAGGTGGTGGCCGGAGCTTCCCACTTGGCGTAGGCATCCGGGAACGCCGAGTACTGGACGGCCTGGGCCGCCTTCGTCAGGGACATCGACTGCCACCCCTTGACGTCCAGGAGGCCGCGCGTCTTGCCGGTGTTGGGGTTGCTCGCGCCACCGAAGAAGAGCTTGGTCGCGTGCACCGGGTCGCGCAGCTGGGCGGGGGTGCCCCAACCCGTGCTCGGACGCTGTTGGAAGAGGCCGAGGGAGTCACGGTCGCCGTGGTCGAGGTTGCGGAGGCTGCTCTCCTGGGCGGCCGCGGCCAGGGCGATCACGATCGCACGGTCTCCGACCCCGAGCTGGCGTCCGACCGAGATGATGACCCGGGCGTTGGCGGCCTGCTCGGCGGTCAACGTCGCGCTGACGCCCAGGGGTGCGGCCGACGTCGACGCGACGACGGTCGTGGCGGTCGGCGCGGAGGCGCCGGGGAGGGTGAGGGTCTTGCCGGCGTAGATGGTGCTGGTGAACGAGAGGCCGTTCGCGGCGAGGAGGGCCTTGACGCTCGTCCCCGACTTCGCGGCGATCGAGGCGATGGTGTCACCCCGCTGGATGACGTAGCTGCCCACCGCGGGCCCCCCGGCGGGGGCCGGTGTCGGGGCGGCGGCGGAGGCGCCCGTCGGGACGGTCAGGGTCTGGCCCGGGTAGATGATGCTCGACAGTCCCAGCCCGTTCGCCTGGATGAGCGCGCTGGTCGTGACGCCGTGCGCACGCGCGATGGAACTCAGCGTGTCCCCACGGACGATGACGTACCGGCCGCCCGTCGCTTTGGCCGGGGCGGGCGCGGCGGACGGCTTGGCTGCGGCGCTCGTGGCGGCGCTCAAGCTCAGGGTCTGCCCCGGGAAGATGGTGGACTTCCAACTGAGGCCGTTGAGGGCGAGCACCGACGCGGTGCTCAGACCGAACGAGCCGGCGATGCTCGCGACCGTGTCGCCCGACTTGACGGTGTACGTGGCGGGGGCCGCGCCGAAGACCGTGGCAGAGGTCGCGGCCGTCTCGACCGTGGCCGCGGTCTTCTGCTCGGGCGCGGACAGTCGAGGAGGCAGCACGGGACGCGGTGACGCGTCGGGCTTCTTCGTCGGGTTCTGGTCGAGGGCGAACACGGGGCCCGTGACGCCCATGCTGAGGGCCATCGAGCCCGCCAGGACGATCGGGACGGTGTTGAGCATCGACCGGGCCATGCGGGAGAGGGGCTTGCGCTCGTCTCCGCCACCGAGGGGGCCGAAGGCACTGGTCGACCGGGCGTCCTGGGTCGTCACGGACTCGGAGTCGGGGCGGGCGGAACTGACGTCGTTCATGGGCTGATCCTCGGTTCGGGGGCGGGGACACGGTCGCTGGGTGATCGGTGAGCCGCGGTGCCACGTCGTCCAAAGTTGGCACACGTGGATATCCAAGTCAATCAGCGTGACGGATGTTGCGCATGTGACTCGACCCCCCGAGAGGGAGACGAGGAGGCGCAGCGAGGGCCACGAACCCGTGGCAAGGTTGTGGCGTGACCGATCTCTCTCAACGCCCCTGGTTCGCCGACACCGAATGGCTCACCGTGCCCGACCTCGTCGAGCGGCTCGGCCTCGGCGTGAGCCGCGTCCGGCGCCTTCTCGAGGAGCACGTCCTCGTCGGGACCCGCGTGGACGGCGTCACCAGGGTGCCGGCCGTCTTCCTCGACGGCTCCGAGCCGAGGCACGACCTCCGGGGCACCCTGACGGTCCTGTCGGACAACGGGTTCGACGACGACGAGGCCCTCGACTGGATGCTGTCGCACGACGAGGCCCTCGGCACGAGCCCCGTCGCCGCCCTCCAGGCCGGACGCAAAGCCGAGGTCCGGCGCATCGCGCAGAGCCTGCTCTAGACCTGATCCGTCCCTCTGGCGGCTGCCGATCCTCGGCCGCCCTGGCGCAGGGGGCGTCAGGAGGTGCGGCGCGTGACGGTCTCGGCGAGTCGCGTCAACTGCGTCCGGGCCGACGGCGCGAGTCCCGACCTCTCGAGTGCGTGGACGGCACGCTCCACCTGATCGGTGATCGTCTGCTCGACGGCGTCGACGGCACCGCTGTCGCGGAGCGTCGCCTGGAGCATGCTGATCTGGTCGTCGTCGAGTTCGGGGTCACCGAGGAGTTCGTCCAGCAGGCGGACGGCCCCGGGGGGCAGGGCTCGGCGGGCCGTCGCCACGAGGACGGTGCGCTTGCCCTCTCGGAGGTCGTCGCCCGCGGGCTTTCCCGTGACCGAGGGATCGCCGAAGACGCCGAGGAGGTCGTCACGCAGCTGGTAGGCAATGCCGAGGGGCAGCCCGAAGTGCCGCAGGGACTCGAGGGCTGGCCGGTCGGCCCCGGCCATGGCCGCGCCGACGGTCAGCGGGGCTTCGACGCTGTACTTCGCCGACTTGTAGACGATGACGCGCTGGGCACGCGGCAACAGCTGCACCTCGTCGACCGTCCGCCAGGCGTTCTCCTCGAGGATGTCGAGGTACTGGCCCACCGTGACCTCGGTCCGCATCCGGTTGAGCTCGAGGCGGGCCGCGCGGGCGGCGTCACGGGACGGGAGGGAGTCCAGGGCCTCGCTGAGGAGCTCGTCGCTCCACGCCAGGAGGAGGTCTCCCATGAGGAGGGCTCCCGAGCGACCGAACGCCTCAGGGGACCCGAGCCAGGCCCCCTCGCGGTGCAGGGACTCGAAGCGCCGATGCGCCGCCGGGAGTCCGCGGCGCGTGTCCGAGTTGTCCATGATGTCGTCGTGCACGAGCGCGGCGGCGTGGAAGAACTCGAGCCCCGCCGAAGCGGTCATGACGGCGTCGATCTCGCGTTCGTCGCGGGGCTCCCCGAGGGGATCGAATCCGGTGTCGAGCCCGGCGACGGACTGCCAGCCCCAGTAGCAGAAGAGAGCCCGGAAGCGTTTCCCGCCGCGGAGCAGATCGCCCGAGTAGAGCGAGAATGGATCGAGGTCGGGAGCGATGCCCATGAGGGCCGGTCGCTGACGCTCGAGGAACCGATCGATGCGCTCTTGAACGACGTCCACTAACCGCGTACTCTCAGCCACGCTGCCTAGCCTAGCGATAGCTGTCGGGCATACACTCGCAGCTACTCATCGCGTCGATCCCGAGGCTCCCGCCTCGCGCTTGAGAGCCCGTGCTCGAAGGGAACACCAAGATGCCACTTTCCGAACAGGAGCAGCGGCTCCTCGAAGAGATGGAGCGGAGTCTCTACAACAACGACTCCGACTTCGTGGCGACGGTCGGGACCCGCGGCGCCAGACCCAACTACACGCTGGTCGTGGTCGGGGTCCTCGGGGCGCTCGTCGGCATCGCCGTGATCGTCGCGGGCGTCATCTTCCGCCAGCCCTTGATCGGCGTGGCGGGGTTCGTGGTCATGCTCGCCGGCGTGCTGTTCGCCATCGCGCCTCCCAAGCGGAAGCGGTCCTCGACGGCCTCGATGCCGTCGGCTCCCCGTTCCTCCACCTCCCGCCCCGCGCATCCCGCCAAGGGGGGCCTGATGGATCGACTCAACGACCGGTGGGACCGCCGCCAGGACGGCGACGAGCGCTCCTAGACGCCACCAGCACCACGACCACAGGGGTCGGCCTTATGGCCGGCCCCTTTTTCGTGCGCCCATCCATCCTGCAGGAGGCGCGCGACACGCAGGACGCGCCTCCTCGTGGTCCTTTTCCTCCACCGTCCTCCACCCGTGTGGCCCCCGAACTGGAGCGGATCGCAGGCCGGACACGCGGCGGAGGACCCGCCTTTTCATTGTCTCGTGGTGGGTTGTGGAGTAAAGTGGAGGTACGTGCCACAGACGGGGTGCGGGGCGAGGGGAGACGGGCGCATGTTCCTCGGCACCTATTCGCCCAAGCTCGACGAGAAAGGGCGCATCATCCTCCCCGCGAAATTCCGTGACGAACTGGCTTCCGGCCTCGTCATGACCCGTGGGCAAGAGCGGTGCGTCTACGTCTTCAGCCAGCGCGAGTTCGAAGACATGCACTCGCGCATCCGTCAGGCGCCCGTCACGAGCAAGCAGGCCCGCGACTACATGCGCCTCTTCCTCTCGGGCGCGAGCGACGAGATCCCCGACAAGCAGCACCGGGTCACCATCCCGGCGACACTGCGCGAGTACGCCGGCCTCGGCCGTGACCTCACCGTCATCGGCGCGGGAAACCGTGCCGAGATCTGGGCCACCGACGCCTGGAACACCTACTACGAGGCCCAGGAGGCCGAGTTCGCCAACACCACCGAGGAGGTGATCCCCGGGCTCTTCTAGCCCGTGGGCCCCGACCCTCAGCCGTCAGCCCTGGCGCACCTTCCCCGGTGCCAGGTCCCGACGGATGGGGATCAGGGCCGACGAGCACAGCCCGTGTCGTCATGGCCGATCAGATCCACACCCCCGTCCTCCTCGAGCGGACCCTCGAACTCCTCGCCCCGGCCGTCTCGCGTCCCGGCGCCGTCGTCGTCGACTGCACCCTCGGCATGGGTGGCCACAGCGAAGCGATGCTGCAGGCCTTCCCTGAGCTCACCGTCGTCGGCCTCGACCGCGACACGGAGGCACTCGCCCTCGCCGGTGAGCGGCTCGCACCCTTCGGCGACCGGGCTCGCCTCGTGCACACGACGTACGACGGCATCGCCGACGCGCTCGACGACCTCGATCTCGACACCGTCGACGGGGCGCTCTTCGACCTCGGCGTGTCGTCCCTGCAGCTGGACCGGGTCGAGCGCGGTTTCTCGTACTCCAAGGACGCGCCCCTCGACATGCGCATGGACCCCACCTCGCCCGTCACGGCGGAGCGCGTCCTCGCCGAGTACCCCGAGAGCGAGCTCCGGCGCATCTTCTACCAGTACGGCGAAGAGAAGCTGGCTCCGCGCTACGCCCGGCGGATCGTCGAGCACCGGGCCGACTCCCCGCTCACCCGCAGCGGTGAGTTGGTCGACCTCCTGATCGCGGCGACGCCCATGGCCCTGCAGCGTGCCGGTCACCCCGCCAAGCGCGTCTTCCAGGCGCTCCGCATCGAGGTGAACGGCGAGCTGGCCTCGCTCGAGGCGGCCGTCCCGGTCGCCCTCGACCGTCTCGCCGTCGACGGGCGGATCGTCGTCCTCGCCTACCAGTCCCTCGAAGACCGTTTCGTCAAGCGGGAACTCGCCGCTCGGACGACCTCGACGGCGCCGCAGGGCCTCCCGGTGGAGTTGCCGGAGCACCGTCCCGACTTCCGCCTCCTCGTCCGAGGGGCCGAGCTGGCTTCCGACGCCGAACGCGACCTCAACCCCCGCGCCAAGCCCGTGAGACTACGCGCCGCCGAACGAATCCGGAGAAAAGCATGAGCAGCAACCTGGCCATCGCGACCCCGTCGAGCCGTCCGCAGCCGTCGTCGACCCCGACGGCGCGCCCGGTCGAGATCGTCACGAGTCGGTCGCAGCGACGGGCCCGTCCGAAGATCGCCTACGCGCTCATCGCGACGGCGGCGCTGTTCGTCCTCCTGCTGGCCCAGCTCGCCATCAGCATCGCCCTCAGCGACGGCGCCTACAAGATCTCCGACCTGCAGGCCGCGAAGACCGAGCTCGTCCGCGACCAGCAGAAGTTCAGCGAGCAGCGCGACGTGCTGTCCTCGCCGCAGAACCTCGCCGCCAACGCCGACGAACTCGGCATGGTGCGCAACTCGAACCCCGTCTACCTCGATCTGGCCACGGGCGCGGTCCACGGCTCGCCCGCCCCCGCGGCGGGGGCGGACGAGGCGACGTCCGGCAACCTGATCCCCAACACCCTGCTCAAGGGCGTCCCGCTGACGACCAAGACCCCCGCGACCGCCGCCGACGGCACGGCGACCACCGACTCCTCCGCCTCGTCGGTCGGTGCTCCGACCACGGCGGGCGCCGTGGCCGTTCCGACCGACGCAGGCGCGGCGGACGAGGGATCAGCCGGCGAGTCGGTAGCGTCGGGCGCGAACGAGCTGGCGGCTCCGCAGACCCGCTAGCGGCGTGCCCGTCACCGGTACATCGAACGACGACAGCGGGTCGGGCAGGCGCCCGGCCGCGGTGAGGAACCTCTCGTGAAAGCAGCTCCCCGAAGCCGCCGTCTCCGCGCGACGCTGGCGATGGCGCTGATCATCGCGCTCGTCGGCGTGTTCGTGGTGCGCCTGGCGGACATCCAGCTCGTGCAGGCGGCCGAGCTCAACGAGCAGTCGCAGAACAAGCGCGAGATCGTGCAGACGACCTACGGCGATCGTGGCGACATCACCGACGTCGACGGCACCGTGCTCGCCGGCAGCGTCACCCGGTACAACATCACGGCCGCTCCGGCCTTCGCCACGACGGCCAAGGTCAAGGGCGACGACGGCACGACCACCGAGCTGACGGTCGACCAGGTGGTCGAACGCGTCGCCGAGATCACCGGGGGTGACGCCGCGACCATGACGGAGGCGTTGACCACCGACCCCGAGGCGAACTTCGCGTACCTGGTCAAGGGCGTCGACGTCGACGCGTTCCGCGAGGTCCGCGAGATGGGCGTGTCGTGGGTGTACTTCCAGCGCCAGGCCGCGCGCACCTACCCCAACGGCGCGGTGGCGGGCAACCTCACGGGCTTCATCGGCACCGACGGGCCGCAGGCCGGACTCGAGCTCAGCCAGGACGCCTGCCTGGCGGGCACCGACGGCTCGGAGACCTACGAACGCGGAGCCGACGGCGTCCAGTTGCCCGGCAGCACCGTCACGACCAAGAAGGCGGTCGCCGGGGGCACGCTCCGTCTCACGGTCGACAGCGACCTCCAGTACATGACCCAGCAGGCGCTGGGCGAACAGGCCGAGGCCATCGGAGCCGAGTCGGCGACGGCCGTCGTCATGAAGGCGAGCGACGCCTCGCTGCTCGCGGTCGCCGACTACCCGGCCGTCGACCCCAACGACGTCAACGGCACCGCCGTCGACGACCTCGGCAGCAAGGCCTTCACCTACTCGTACGAGCCGGGTTCGACCTTCAAGGCGATGACCGCCGCCATGTTGCTCGACTCGGGCAAGGCCGATCCCGCGACGCGGGCGACGGTGCCGTACTCCCGCACGTTCCCCTGGGGCGGCGAGATCCACGACGCCACCTTCCACCCGACCGAGAACCTCACGCTGACGGGCATCCTGCGCGACTCGTCGAACGTCGGCATCTCCCTGCTCGGCCAGGCGCTCTCGGCCCAGCAACGTCACGACTACATGGTGAAGTTCGGTCTGAACGACCCGACCGGCGTGGCCTTCCTCGGTGAACCCACGACGGGCATCCGGCCGGCATCCCAGTGGGACCAGCAGACGAGCATCAACACGATGTTCGGACAGGGCGTCTCGACGACCGCCATCCACATCGCGAGCATCTACCAGACGCTGGCCAACCACGGCACCCGGTTGCCGGTCAACCTCGTCGCCGGGTGCACCGCCCCCGACGGCACCGTCACCGACGCGCCCTCCGCCGAGGGCACGAGCGTCGTCTCGCCGTGGGCCGCCGACACGACCGTCAACATGCTCGAGAAGGTCGTCAGCGACGGCGACCTCAAGGACGTCCTGTCGATCCCCGGCTACCGCGTGGCGGCCAAGACCGGTACCGCCGAGGTCGCGCGCTCCGACGGAACCGGCTACGGTTCTGACCGCATCGTCTCGGTGGCGGGCATCGCTCCGGCCGAGAACCCGCAGTACGTCGTCGTCGTGACCTTCACCAAGCCCAGTACCATCAAGACGTCGGCCGCTGCGGCGCCGACCTTCAACAAGATCATGTCCCAGGTCCTCGAGATGTATCGGGTCCCTCCGTCGACGGAGCCGGCACCCAGCCTGCCCGAGACCTGGTGAGAGAAGAGGATTCTTTGAGCGCCCGGATCCCCCCGGTCCTTCGACCGGAACATCCGTCGGCGAGGTCACTCGCCCAACTGGTCAGCGAGTTCGGACTCGAGCACGAGGGTTCCCTCGACGGCATCGAGATCACCGGCATCACGCTGAGCACGGCGGACCTCCACCCCGGCGACCTGTACGTGGGCGTGCCCGGTGCGCACCGGCACGGAGCCGAGTTCGCCGACCAGGCACGTGACGGTGGCGCGGTCGCACTGCTGACCGACGCCGCGGGGGCCGAGCTGGCCCGGTCCAGCGGTCTCCCCGTCGTCCTCGTCGATTCGCCCCGGGCGGCCCTCGGCGAGCTCTCGGCATGGATCTACCGCACGGACAGCGACGACGCACCCCTCCTCCTCGCGGTCACCGGCACCAACGGCAAGACCAGCACCTCGTACCTGCTCGAAGGCGTCCTGCGACAGCTGGGCCTCGTCACCGGCCTCAGCAGCACGGCCGAGCGCCACATCGGCGACCTCACCGTCGTCAGCCGCCTCACCACCCCCGAGGCCAGCGAGATGCACGCCCTGCTGGCCCGCATGCGTGAGAGCGAGGTGCGCGCGGTGGCCGTCGAGGTCAGTGCCCAGGCACTCAGCCGCAACCGCGTCGACGGCCTCGTCTTCGACGTCGCCGCCTTCACGAACCTGAGCCACGACCACCTCGACGACTACGCCGACATGGAGGAGTACTTCCAGGCCAAGTTGCCGCTCTTCCAGCCCGACCGTGCCCGTCGTGCCGTGGTCTCGCTCGACTCGCCCTACGGACAACGCGTGGTGGACAACGCCCGCATCCCCCTGACGACGATCACCATCCTCCCCGACGTCGAGGCCGACTGGACGGTCCAGATCCTCGACGAGCAGGCCGCCTACACCGAGTTCCGTCTGTCGGGCCCCGAGCAGCGTTCGCTCGTGACGCGCGTCCCGCTGATCGGGTGGCACATGGTCGCGAACGCGGCCCTGGCGATCGTCATGCTGGTCGAGGCGGGCTTCGAGCTCGAGGCCATCGGCCAGGCGCTCGACGCCGACGGCGGCATCGTCGCGTACCTGCCCGGGCGCACCGAGCGGGTGTCCGGCGACACCGGCCCGAGCGTCTACGTCGACTTCGGCCACAGCCCCGACGCGTTCCTGACCACCCTGGCCGCGGTGCGCACCTTTACACCCGGCAAGGTCATCATGCTGTTCGGTGCGGACGGCGACCGCGACACGACGAAACGCGGCGAGATGGCCCGGGTGGCCGCGGCCGGTTCCGACATCCTCGTCGTGACCGACCACCACCCCCGTTTCGAAGACCCGGCGTCCATCCGCAAGACGCTCGTCGACGCCGCCCGCGAGGCGTACCCCGAGCACGAGATCCACGAGGTGAGCCCGCCCGAGGCGGCCATCCGGGCGGCCGTGGCCCTGGCCCGAGAAGGCGACTCGATCCTCTGGGCCGGCCCCGGCCACCAGGACTACCGCGACATCCGTGGTGAGCGCACCCCGTACTCCGCTCGCGACGAGGCCCGTGCCGCCCTGCGCGAGGCCGGGTGGTCCGAGTGATCGCGCTCACGCCTCACCAGATCGCCGACATCACCGGCGGGCGCCTGGTCCACCCCGAGGAGGCGCGGGTCGCGACCCCGGTCGACGGCACGGTCGAGACCGACTCGCGTCTGGTCACCCCGGGGTCGATCTTCTTCGCCCTGCGCGGTGAGGTCACCGACGGGCACCTCTTCGTCGATGCCGCCACGTCGAACGGCGCCGCCCTCGTGGTCGCCGAGCGCGAACTCGAGACGACCGCACCGCTCGTCGTCGTCGACGACGGGGTCGTCGCGCTGTCCCGACTCGCCGCCGCCGTCGTCGACCACGTCCGGCGCCTCGGACGCCTGAAGGTCGTCGGCGTCACGGGTTCCAACGGCAAGACGAGCACCAAGAACATGCTCCGCGCGGTACTGGGCGACGTCGCGCCGACCGTCGCCCCCCAGGGGTCGTTCAACAACCACGTCGGTGCCCCGATCTCGATGCTGCGCATCGACGAGACCACCGAGTACCTCGTCGTCGAGATGGGTGCGAGCGGCCCGGGCGAGATCGCCCGGCTCGTCGACATCGCCCGTCCCGACACCGGGGTCGTGCTCAAGGTCGGCCTCGCCCACGCGGGCGGCTTCGGCGGCATCGAGGGCACCCGTGCGGCGAAGGCCGAGATGGTGACCGACCTGCCCGCCACGGGGACGGCCGTCCTCAACGCCGACGACGACCGCGTCGCCGGCATGGCGGCCGTGACGGCCGCACGGGTCGTCACCTTCGGTCAGGGTGCCTCGGCCGACTACCGGGCGTCCGACATCGACGTCTCGGCGTCGGGCACCTCCTTCACCTTCGAGCACGGCGACGCGAGCCGCCGGGTGTCGCTGCGCATCCTGGGCGAGCACCACGTGATGAACGCCTTGGCGGCCCTCAGCGTCGTCGGCGAATGGGGCGTCGACCTCGATCGGGCCGTGACGGTCCTCGAGGGCGTGACACGGGCCGAGCGCTGGCGCATGGAGGTCCTGGACGCGCCCGGCGGCGTGACGGTCGTGAACGACGCCTACAACGCGAGTCCCGACTCGGTCGCCGCGGCGTTGAAGACCCTCGCCCAGATCACCGGCCCCGAGCACCGCTCGGTGGCCGTGCTCGGCGAGATGGCCGAGCTCGGCGAGTACGCGCGTGACGAGCACGACCGCGTCGGCCGCCTGGTCGTCCGGCTCAACGTCGGCCAGCTCGTGGTCGTCGGCCACGAAGCACGACACATCCACATGGCGGCGGGCCTCGAAGGCTCGTGGGACGGAGAAAGCGTGCTGGTCGACACGATCGACGAGGCGTACGACTTCTTGCAGGGCACCCTGCGAGCCGGGGACGTCGTCCTCGTGAAGTCGTCCAAATCGGCCGGCCTGCGCCTCCTGGGTGACCGCCTGGCCGGGGTGACCGCATGATCGCGCTGCTGATCGGCGGCGGGTTCTCCCTCGCCTTCACGCTGCTGATGACGCCGGCCTTCATCAAGCTCTTCCACCGTCTGGGCTGGGGTCAGTTCATCCGCGACGACGGCCCGCAGTCGCACCACACCAAGCGCGGCACGGCGACCATGGGCGGCATCGTCCTGATCATCGGCACCGTGCTCGGCTACTTCATCGGTCACCTGGTCGGCGGGGACGAGCTCACCCTCAGCGGCATGCTCGTGCTGTTCATGATGGTCGGCCTCGGCGTGGTCGGGTTCCTCGACGACTTCCTCAAGGTGCGCAACCAGCGCAGCCTCGGGCTCGGCGGGTGGGCGAAGATCGCCGGGCAGGTCGTCGTGGGGGCGGTGTTCGCCGTCCTGGCACTCTCGTTCACGAACGATCGCGGGCTCGCCCCCGCGTCGACGATGATCTCGGGCCTGCGCGACATCCCCTGGCTCGACTTCATGTTCTTCGGCACCATCGTCGGGGGCGGGCTGTTCCTGATCTGGGTCGTCCTGATCACCGTCAGCACCTCCAACGGCGTGAACGTCGCGGACGGCCTGGACGGTCTCGCCACGGGCGCTTCCATCCTCGCGATCGCGTCGTACATCTTCATCGGCTTCTGGCAGAACAACCAGCTCTGCACGAGCGTGCGCCTCGACGAGGCCACGCGGGCGGCCTGCTACCAGGTGGCCGACCCGCTCGACCTGGCCGTGGTCGCCGCCTGCATCTGCGGAGGCCTCATCGGGTTCCTCTGGTGGAACACCTCGCCTGCACAGATCTTCCTGGGCGACACCGGTTCGTTGGGCCTCGGCGGGGCTCTGGCCGCCCTGGCCATCCTGAGCCGCACCGAACTCCTGCTCGTGCTGATCGGTGGTCTCTTCATCGTGGTCACCGGCTCGGTGATCCTGCAACGGGCGTACTTCAAGATCACGAAGGGCAAGCGGATCTTCCTGATGAGCCCCCTGCACCACCACTTCGAGCTCAAGGGCTGGGCCGAGGTGACCGTCGTGGTCCGGTTCTGGATCATCGCCGGGCTCTTCGTCGCCGCCGGCGTCGGCACCTTCTACCTCGAATGGATCCTCCGCACCTCATGAGCGACGGCAGCACCGCCCCCCTCGCCGAGCGGCTCGCCGGGCTCGACAGCTGGCACGCCGACTGGTCGGGCCTGCGCGTGGTCGTCCTCGGGCTCGGCGCGACCGGTTTCTCGGTGGCCGACACCCTGGCCGAACTGGGCGCCGACGTCCTCGTCGTGGCCCCCGCGGTCGACGCCGACAAGGCCGAGCTTCTGCAGCTGATCGGGGCCCGTCTCGACGAGGTCGAGTCCACCGACACACCGTCGGCCACGCTCACGGCCTTCGACGCGCACCTCGTCGTGGCCAGCCCGGGCTTCGCCCCGCACCACCCCCTGGTCCGCTGGGCCGTCGACTCGGGGAGGGCCGTGTGGGGTGACGTCGAGCTGGCCTGGCGCGTACGCGACAAGGTCGAGCGCGTGGCCGAGTGGGTGCTCGTCACCGGGACGAACGGCAAGACCACGACGACGCAGCTGGCGTCGGCGATGGCCGGCGCCGACGGTCGCCGCGTGGCGGCCTGCGGCAACATCGGCGTCCCCGTCCTCGACGCGGTGCGCGACCCCGACGGCTTCGACCTGTTCGTCGTCGAGCTCTCGAGCCACCAACTGCACTACCTGCCGACCGGGGGAGCCGGTGCCCTCAGGCCCCAGGCCTCCGTGTGTCTCAACCTCGAGGCGGACCACCTCGAGTGGCACGGCGGGGCGGACGCCTACCGTGCCGCGAAGGCCAAGGTGTACGAGAACACGGTCGTGGCCTGCGTCTACAACAAGGCGGACGAGGCGACCCTGCGCATGGTCGAGGAAGCCGACGTCGAGGAGGGCTGCCGCGCCGTGGGCTTCGGCCTCGACGCCCCGGGGCCCAGCGAGGTCGGCATCGTGACCGGCGACGGGGTCTCCGTCCTGGCCGACCGCGCCTTCCTCGCCGAGCGCCACACGCGAGCGCTCGAACTGACCACCCGGGAGGCCCTCGAGGGCGTCGGCCTCGGCGCCGACCACCTCGTCGAGGACGTGCTCGCGGCCGCCGCGCTCGTGCGTGCGGTGGGCGTCGCTCCCGTCTCGATCCGCGACGCCCTCGCCGGTTTCGCGGTGGACCACCACCGCACCGAGGTCGTGGCCGAGTCCGGCGGCGTGACCTGGATCGACGACTCCAAGGCGACGAACCCGCATGCCGCGCGCGCCTCCCTGACGTCCTTCCCGTCGGTCGTCTGGATCGTCGGAGGCCTGTTCAAGGGCGTCGACGTCGAGCCGCTCGTCCTCGAGTCCACGGACGCCGTCCGGGCGGCCGTGTTCGTCGGCGTCGACCGTGAGCCGCTCCGCCGGGCCTTCTCCCGACACGCGCCCGGCATCCCCGTCTTCGAGGTCGACGCCACCGACACTGGGCAGGTGATGCCGACGGCCGTGCGCCTCGCCGCGAGCGTGGCCCGTCCCGGGGACACCGTGCTCCTCGCCCCGGCGGCGGCGTCCATGGACCAGTTCACCGACTACACGGCCCGAGGGCGATCCTTCGCCCGGGCCGTACACGAACACTTGAGGGGTGACGTCGATGGCCAACCCGCCGTCCAGCCTCCCGCGCCGTCGGCCGACTGAGTCGAGCCGCACGCGCCGCGGGCCCGTCCGACCGACCGACGACGCCTCGAGCGGCCTGGGGTCCTCGAAGCGCACCGCCGGCGCCGTCGTCCGCGTCAAGAAGCTCTTCGCCGCCGAGACGGGCTCGTACTTCGTCATCCTCGGGACGACGTTGTTCATGGTCGTGCTCGGGCTGGTCATGGTGCTCTCGTCGTCCTCGGTCGAGCAGTACATCTCGTCACGACACACGTCGTTCTTCGGTGCGTTCATCCGACAGGGCACGTACGCGGCCGTGGGCATCCCGCTCATGCTCATCGTGTCCCGGCTGCCGGTGTCGTTCCTCAAGCGCTGGGCGTGGCACGTCCTGGGGGCGACCATCGTCCTGCAACTGCTCGTCTTCTCGCCCCTCGGCTACGAGATCGGCGGCAACCGCAACTGGATCGACCTCGGCTCGTTCACGGCGCAGCCCTCCGAGGCCGTCAAGCTCGCGTTGGCGATCTGGCTCGGCATGATCCTCTCGGTCAAGCGCGACCTGCTCGACGACTGGAAGCACCTGGCGATCCCACTCGTGCCCGTGGCGGGAGTCGCGATCGGCCTCGTCGTGCTCGGTGGCGACCTCGGGACGACCATGATCATGCTCCTGCTCGTCTTCGCGGCCGTCTGGTTCGCCGGCGTCCGGCTGCGCTACCTGCTGGCGCCCCTCGCGTTCCTCGCGGTCGTCGTGCCCCTGATCGCCCAGGGGTCGAGTTCGCGCAACTCGCGCATCGCCGCGTGGCTGTCGGGCTGCTCGGACTCGAGCCAGTACCAGGCCGAGTGCTGGCAGACCCTTCACGGAACGTGGGCGCTGGCCTCGGGGGGACTCTTCGGCGTCGGTCTCGGCAACTCGAAGTCGAAGTGGTCCTGGCTGCCCGAGGCCGACAACGACTTCATCTTCGCCATCATCGGCGAGGAGCTCGGCTTAATCGGAGCGATGGTCGTGTTGGCCCTCTTCATCGTCCTCGCCGTCGGTTTCGTCAAGATCATCCGCCGGACGAACGACCCCTTCGTCCGTGTGACGACCGGGGCCATCACGGCGTGGATCATCGGTCAGGCGCTCGTCAACATCGCGGTCGTCCTGGGGCTGCTGCCCGTCTTGGGCGTCCCTTTGCCGCTCATCTCGGCCGGTGGATCGGCGTTGATCGTCACGCTCGTGGCCATCGGCGTCGTGCTCTCGTTCGCCCGGGTGCCCGAAGAGCCCGCGACGCCGCAGGGGCTCCCGCGACAGCGGGTAGGGTCTCTGCGGTGACGACGTATCTCCTCGCCGGCGGTGGCACCGCCGGGCACGTGAACCCCCTCCTCGCCGTGGCCGATCGGCTCCGCCGGCGCGAGCCCGACGCGACCGTGCTCGTGCTCGGCACCGCCGAGGGGCTCGAGGCACGGCTCGTCCCGCAACGCGGGTACGAACTGCTCACCGTGCCGCGGCTGCCCTTCCCCCGCAAGCCCTCCGCGGCGGCGCTGCGATTCCCCGGCCGACTCGCCGGCGCGATCGACGGCATCCGGTCCTTGCTCGCACAGCACGACGTCGACGTCGTCGTCGGATTCGGCGGCTACGCAGCCGCCCCGGCCTACGTCGCGGCCTGGCGGTCGAAGGTGCCCGTGGTCGTCCACGAGGCCAACGCGAAACCCGGCATGGCGAACGTCCTCGGCTCGTTCCTCTCGTCCCACGTCGGCGTCGTCTTCCGCTCCACCCGACTCCGGGGCGGGCGGCAGGTCGGCATGCCGTTGCGCGACGAGATCGAGTCCCTCGACCGACGGGCCCGCCGCGACGAGGCGGTCGCGGCCTTCGGCCTCGACCCGGCACGGCCGACCCTGCTCGTCACGGGTGGCTCGACCGGTGCGCGGCGGCTGAACGAGACCATGTCGAGGGCAGCCGTCTGCGTGCTCGGCGCCGGCTGGCAGATCCTGCACATCACGGGTGAGAAGTCCGATCTCACCTCGACCGACCTCGACGGCCACCACCTCCTGCGGTACTGCGACCGCATGGACCTCGCGCTCTCGGCGGCGGACTTCGTCGTCTCCCGGGCCGGCTCGGCCACGGTGAGCGAGCTCACCGCGCTCGGGTTGCCCTCGGTGCTCGTCCCGTACCCGGTGGGCAACGGCGAGCAGCGACACAACGCCACCGACGTCGTCGGTGCCGGGGGAGCACTGCTCGTCGCCGACGCCGACTTCACGCCCGCCTGGGTCGAGCGCACGCTCGTCCCCCTGCTGCTCGACCGGGCCGTCGTGGCGGACATGGCCGTCCGCGCCGCCTCGGTCGGGGTGCGCGACGGCACCGACCGCACGGTCGACCTCGTCCTCGACGCCGTGGGCCGCGCCTCCTCGTCCTCCCCGAACCCCGACCTCAGCGAGACATCATGATCAAACCCGACCTCGACCAGCCGATCCCCGCCGAACTCGGTGCCGTCCACTTCGTCGGCATCGGCGGCTCGGGGATGAGCGGCATCGCCCGGGTCTTCCTCGCCGCCGGCCACCGTGTCACCGGGTCGGACGCCCGCGACAGCGCGGCCGTCGAGTCGCTCCGGGCGGCAGGCGCCGAGATCGCGATCGGCCACGACGCGGCCAACGTCGGCGACGCCGACACGCTCGTGGTGACCGGCGCCCTCTGGCAGGACAACCCCGAGTACCAGCTCGCGCTGTCGAAGGGACTGCCCGTCCTGCACCGATCGCAGGCGCTCGCCTGGCTCGTCGGGCAGCAGCGGCTCGTCTCGGTCGCCGGGGCGCACGGGAAGACCACGTCCACCGGCATGATCGTCACCGCCCTGCTCGCCGCGGGGCACGACCCGAGCTTCGTGAACGGCGGGGTCATCCAGTCGTTGGGCGTCAGCGCCCGTGGCGGTGACGACGATCTGTTCGTCGTCGAGGCCGACGAATCCGACGGCTCGTTCCTGCTCTACGACACCTCGGTCGCCCTGATCACGAACGTCGACGCCGACCACCTCGACCACTACGGCTCGCACGAGGCGTTCGACGACGCCTTCGTCCGGTTCGCGTCGGCGGCGCGGGAGTTCGTCGTCGTCTCGAGCGACGACGACGGTGCCGTCCGTGTCACCGAACGCCTCGACCACCCGCGCGTCGTGACCTTCGGCGAGGCCGCCGACGCCGACGTCCGTCTGAGCGACGTCGCCACGACCGGTCCGGTCTCGTTCACCCTGCACGCCGAGGGTCGTTCGTGGCCCGTGCAGTTGCGCGTGCCCGGGCGGCACAACGCCGTCAACGCCGCCGGTGCCTTCGCGGTCCTCGTCGGCCTGGGCGTCGACGCGGAGGCCGCCATCGCGGGTCTCGAGACCTTCGGCGGCACCGAGCGGCGGTTCGAACTGCACGGCGTCGTGCGGGGCGTCAGCGTGTACGACGACTACGCCCATCACCCCACCGAGGTCGCCGCCGCGCTGCAGGCGGCGCGTTCCGTGGTCGGCGACGGGCGCCTCATCGCCGTGCACCAACCCCACCTCTACAGCCGCACGCGGATGATGGCCGGCGAGTTCGCCGAGACCTACGAGCGACTCGCGGACCACACCATCGTGCTCGACGTGTACGGCGCGCGTGAGGACCCCGAGCCCGGCGTCACCGGCGCGCTGGTGTCCGAACGCTTCGCCGACCCCGACCGCGTCGACTTCGTGTCCGACTGGCAGGCCGCGGCGGACCGGACGGCCGAGGTCGCTCGAGAGGGCGACTTCGTCATCACGCTCGGCTGTGGCGACGTCTACCGCATCGTGCCGCAACTGCTCGGCTCACTCGACGCGGCCCACGAACCCGTCGTCGCCGTCGCGGAGGACTCCGCGGAGTGACTCGTCACGACAGGTCCGTGGTGTCGGGGGCCCTCCGATGAAGCGGCCCGACGGATTCGACGAACCAGAACCCACCCCGACTCCTCCGGCGGCGCCCAACCGACGCCGTCGGGGACGGGACCCGGAGGCCACCGGGCCCGTCCCCGTCGTCGGTGCCTCGCGGCCTCCCCGAGGTGCTGCCGGTGACTCGCGGGCGGCCGACGCCGACGCATCCGATCCGTCGTCCCCGTCGTCGCTCAAGGGCCGCCTCGGGTCGATCACCGGAGCCCCCACGGCCTGGCGTGACCGCCTGACGAAGCCCTCGACCTCCGACGCGAGCGAGCACCCCGGGCGGGTCGCACCTCGGGGCTCCGAGCCTCCGCGCATCGTGGCACCCGACGGCACGGCCGCCGAGGCCAAGGCACGGGCTGTTGCGGCACGCCGGCAGGCGCGTCGGGCATCGAGCGAACGGAGGCGCGTCGAGCGCGTCGAGGTCCGTCGCTTCACGCGTCGCAGCCGACACCGTCGGGCGACCCTGGTGTCGCTCGGGGCCGTCGTGCTCCTCCTCGTCGCGTCCGTCGCGGTCGCCGTGTTCACGCCGCTCCTGTCGTTGCAGACCATCCGTGTCGAGGGGACGGACCGCGTCGACGCCGCGGCCGTGCAGACCGCCCTCGACGGGCAGCTCGGCACGCCCCTCGCCCTCATCGACTTCGACGAGGTCACCCGCGAGCTCGGGGCGTTCCCCCTGATCGCCAGCTACGTGACCGAGACCGCTCCGCCCCACACGCTCGTCGTGCGCATCCAGGAGCGGCAGCCCGTCGCCACGGTCGCCGCGGGGGAGGGGTTCGACCTCGTCGACCCCGCCGGCGTCGTCGTCCAGACGCTCGACGCCCGGCAAGAGGGAGTACCCCTGGTCGACGTCGGGGGAGCAGCCCTCGACGGCCCCGCGTACCGTTCGGTGGCCGAGGTGCTGCTGGCCTTGCCGGTCACGTTGCGTTCGACCGTCGACACCGTGACGGCGTCGACGGCCGACGACGTGACCCTGCAACTCACCTCGGGTGAGCGGGTCGTGTGGGGCAGCGCCGACGAGTCGGCGAAGAAGGCCCAGGTGCTCACCGGACTCATCGCCGACCAGGCCCGGCGCGACCCGGGCGCGAGCGTCGAGTACGACGTGTCCGCGCCCGACAACGGGATCATCAGGACGAGATGAGAGGGTGTGTTCGCGACACGCTGGCCACCCTGGCGACAGCGCCTGCGGCGCACCCATACCTTGTGACTGCAGAACTTGCATACCATGTACAACTTTAACCTTCAACTGCAAAGTTAAGGTTCAAGCGGAGGCCCGGACGTGACAACGAACCATAACTACCTAGCCGTGATCAAGGTCGTCGGTGTCGGCGGCGGTGGCGTCAACGCCGTCAACCGCATGATCGAACTCGGGCTCCGCGGGGTGGAGTTCATCGCCATCAACACGGACGCCCAGGCGCTGCTGTTGAGCGATGCCGACGTCAAGCTCGACGTCGGTCGCGAACTCACCCGGGGCCTCGGCGCCGGTGCCGACCCCGAGGTCGGGCGCCGCGCGGCGGAGGACCACGCCGAAGAGATCGAGGAAGCCCTCGCGGGTGCCGACATGGTCTTCGTCACGGCCGGCGAGGGCGGTGGCACCGGCACGGGCGGGGCCCCGGTCGTCGCCCGCATCGCGAAGTCGATCGGCGCACTGACCATCGGTGTCGTCACCAAGCCCTTCGGCTTCGAGGGCAAACGCCGTCAGGCCCAGGCCGAAGCCGGCGTGGCCGCCCTGAAGGACGAGGTCGACACCCTCATCGTCGTCCCCAACGACCGCCTGCTCGAGATCAGCGAACGCGGCATCAGCATGGTGGAGGCCTTCGGCACGGCCGACCAGGTGCTCCTCGCCGGTGTCCAGGGCATCACCGACCTGATCACCACGCCCGGTCTCATCAACCTCGACTTCGCCGACGTCAAGTCGGTCATGCAGGGTGCCGGCTCGGCCCTCATGGGCATCGGATCGTCGCGGGGCGCGGACCGCGCCATCAAGGCGGCCGAGCTGGCCGTGGCGTCTCCGCTCCTCGAGGCGAGCATCGACGGCGCACACGGGGTTTTGTTGTCCATCCAGGGCGGTTCCAACCTGGGCATCTTCGAGATCAACGACGCGGCGCGCCTGGTGCAAGAGGCCGTCCACGCCGAGGCCAACATCATCTTCGGTGCCGTGATCGACGACACCCTCGGTGACGAGGTCCGCGTGACGGTCATCGCGGCGGGGTTCGACGGTGGTGAGCCCTCGACGAAGGTGAAGGATCGCCGGTCGAGCTTCGTCGACTCCGACGGCCCCACGGCGACCTCGGTCGCCGGTGTCTCGGCCATCGCCGACAGCGGTGCGACGCACGAGCCCGCGGCGTGGAAGCGGCCCGAAGAGCCCGCGACCCAGGCCGTCGACCCGGCCTTCGACGACGGTGACGACGACCTCGACGTCCCGGACTTCCTCAAGTAACGACGAGTGACCGATCCGACGAGTGTCGACGGCGACCTGGGCGAGCGTCTCGCCCGGGTCGCCGCGGCCGTCGATGACGCCTGCACCGCTGTGGGACGCTCTCCGGGCGAGCTCACGACGATCGTCGTCACGAAATTCCATCCGCCCGGCCTCATCAGGGCGTTGTACGCCCTCGGGGTCCGCGACGTCGGCGAGAACCGTCACCAAGAGGCGCAGACCAAGGCCGTCGAATTGGACGACCTCGACGGACTCCGGTGGCACTTCGTGGGCCAGTTGCAGTCGAAGAAGGCGCGCCAGGCCCGGCGCTACGCGGACGCCGTCCACTCGCTCGACCGTGACTC
Source organism: Frigoribacterium sp. 2355 (assembly GCF_054060695.1). NCBI lineage: Bacteria > Bacillati > Actinomycetota > Actinomycetes > Micrococcales > Microbacteriaceae > Frigoribacterium > Frigoribacterium sp. 2355. The sequence goes on from NZ_JBSSDL010000001.1 coordinate 66,393, forward strand.
GGTCGTCGACGCGCTCTCGGACGACTCCGGGTCCCTCGTCGACGGATTCGTCCAGGTCAACCTGACCGACGACCCCGGCCGCGGGGGAGTGGCCGAGCACGAGGTCGAGCGGCTCGCCGAGCGGGTGCTCTCGACCCCGGGGCTGCGACTGCGCGGCGTCATGGCCGTGGCCCCCCTGGGTGAGGAGGCGCGTCCGGCCTTCGCGCGCCTCCGTGCGGTCTCCGAGAGGGTGCGGTCCCTCGAGACCACGGCCGTCGCCATCTCGGCCGGCATGTCTCCCGACTTCGTCGAGGCCGTCGCCGAGGGCGCGACACACCTACGGATCGGCACGGCAATCACGGGTTCTCGCCCCGATGCTCGTTAATGTCGGTCCTGACGATCCACTGACTCGGAGGAACACCATGGCCAACCCGCTGCGCAAGACGATGGTCTATCTGGGCCTCGCCGACGAAGAGCTCGAGTACGACGAGCAGCCTCACGAACGAGCGCAGCCCCAGCAGTCGCCGCGACCGCAGGCGGCCGCACAGGCTCCGGCTCCCGTCGCCCCGGTCCACTCGGCTCCCGCCGCCCCCGCGCCCACCCGCGCCCCCGTGACGCCGCTGCGTCGCTCCTCGACCCCGAAGAACACGGTGCCCCACGACATGAACGAGATCCTGACGGTCCACCCCCGCGAGTACAAGGACGCCCAGGCGATCGCCGAGAGCTTCCGTGACGGCATCCCGGTGATCATCAACCTGTCGCAGATGACCGAGGCGGACGCCCGTCGTCTGGTCGACTTCGCCAGCGGTCTCTCGCAGGGGTTGTACGGCAAGATCGAGCGCGTGACCAACAAGGTCTTCCTGTTGTCGCCGGCGCACATCGCGGTGAGCGGTGATCAGGCTGAGGTAGAATCCGACATCGAAGCGTCGTTCTTCGCCCAGTCGTGACGAGTCCGTCGTCGCGGCTCCTCTGCGTCGACGTGACGACCTGCCCGTCCGCGAGTCTCCTCGCGCCGACTCGTGTGAGCTGATGACCCCCCGATGATCACTTACCTGATCGCCACGATCGCGTACTACGCGTTGCTGATCTTCTTCCTGCTCATGTGGGCCCGCTTCGTGCTCGACCTCGCGCAGTCGTTCAGCCGCGGGTGGCGCCCCAAGGGGCCGGTGCTCGTCATCGCCGAAGTGGCCTACACGGTGACCGACCCGCCCATCCGCCGCGTGCGGAAGATCCTGCCCCCCGTGCGCCTCGGATCGGTCGCGCTCGACTTCGGCTGGAGCATCATCATGCTGGCCGTCATCATCCTGATGAGCGTCGCCTCCGGGCTCCGCACCTTCGGCTGACCACGTCGTCCGTGGACGACAGGGTAGGCTCACTGCAGCGCCCGAACGGCACGATCCCGGCCCGACCGGGCCCCGCTCCTCTACGGTGTAGAAGAACGACCCAGACCACGATCACACGATCCAACAGATGCACGAGGTGACGGCAATGGCTTTGACGCCGGAAGACGTAGTCAACAAGCGGTTCCAGCCGACGAAGTTCCGCGAGGGATACGACCAAGACGAGGTCGACGACTTCCTCGACGAGGTCGTCGCCGAGCTGCGACGTCTCAACCAGGAGAACGACGAGCTGCGTCAGCGCCTCTCGTCCGGCGACTCCGCCCCCGTGGCGCAGGCCGCTCCCGTCTCGGCTCCGGTGGCCAGCGCGCCGGCTCCTGCGTCGGCACCGGCTCCCGCGTCGGCGCCCGAGGCCGTCGAGCCCGAGCCGGTCGTCGAGTCCGAGCCCGTCGTCGCGGCCCCCGCCGCCGTCGCGTCCGCTCCGGCCTACTCCGCCCCCGCGGTGTCCGAGGCCGACGAGACCAGCAGCACCAACAGCCTGCTGCAGCTCGCTCGCCGTCTGCACGAAGAACACGTCCGCGAGGGCGTCGAGAAGCGCGACCAGCTCATCGCCGAAGGCCACGCGACCGCGGCTCGTCTGGTGTCCGAGGGCGAGGCCCGCCAGCGTGAGGTCGTCGCCGAGGCCGAGACGAAGTCCCGCGACATCATCGGTGCCGCCGAGACCCAGCAGCGCGAGATCCTCGACCGCCTCAACACCGAGCGTTCGAGCGTCGAGCGTCGCATCGACGACCTGCGCTCGTTCGAGCGTGACTACCGCTCCAAGCTCAAGAGCTACATCGAGGGTCAGCTGCACGAGCTCGACGGCGAGGGCACCGGCGAGGCCGGTCGGCCCACTCCGGCCAGCGCCCAGGGCTTCGGCTCGAACTAAGGACTTGTCGAGCGACAAGCCCGCCACGAAGGCCAGCGTCCGCGTTCTCGCGACGCTGGCCTTCGTCGCTGTCGTGGCCTACGGCCTCGACCAGGGCACCAAACTGCTGGTCACCCGGACTCTCGTCGAAGGAGGTTCCGTCGACGTCGTCGGCGAGTTCTTCCAGTTGCACTTCGTCAAGAACCCCGGTGCCGCCTTCTCGTTCGCGAGCGGGTCGACGTGGATCTTCTCGATCGCCGCCGCCGGCGTCGCCGTCGCGATCCTGGTCGTGGCCCGACGCATCCGATCGCTGGCCTGGTCGATCATGCTGGGCATGCTTCTCGGCGGCACCCTCGGCAACCTGACGGACCGCCTGCTCCGAGAGCCGTCGTTCGGCCAGGGGCACGTGGTCGACTTCATCTACTTCCCTTCCCTGCTGCCGGCCATCTTCAACGTCGCCGACGTCTTCATCGTGTCCAGCATGGGATTGCTCCTCCTGCTCACGCTGCTGGGCATCGGGCTCGACGGCACGCGCACGCCGAGCGCCGGTAAGTCGGGTCGACCGGCGAGCGACGGTCGCGACGGCGACCCTCAGGTGGCAGGCTCCACGGCCGTCGGCGACCCGGGTACGTCCGGTGATCAGCCCAGCGGTCCCGTCGACACGGCGCCTCCTGCCGATCACCGGAGCGCCTCGTGAGCGAGACCCGCGCCCTCCCGGTCCCCGACGGGCTCGCCGGCGAACGTGTCGACGCCGCCCTGGCCAAGCTGCTCGGCTTCAGCCGGACCTTCGCGGCCGAGGTCGCCGCCTCGGGCGGGGTGACGGTCGACGGGCGCACGGTCGGCAAATCGGACCGGCTCGAGGCCGGTGCGTGGCTCGACGTCACATGGTCACCGCGTGAGGCACCGGCCGTGGTCGCCGTCGAGGTGCCCGGCATGGCGGTCGTCCACGACGACGACGAGATCGTTGTCGTCGACAAGCCGGTCGGAGTCGCAGCACACCCGTCGGTGGGCTGGACGGGACCGACGGTGCTCGGCGGACTCGCCGCCGCGGGCTTCACCGTGTCGACCTCGGGGGCGTCCGAGCGTGCCGGCGTCGTGCACCGCCTCGACGTCGGAACGAGCGGCCTCATGGTCGTCGCCAAGACCGAGCGGGCCTACACCCTGCTCAAACAGGCCTTCCGCGAACGCACCGTCGAGAAGATCTACAACGCGGTCGTCCAGGGCCACCCCGACCCGTTGACCGGGACGATCGACGCACCCATCGGGCGGCATCCGTCGTCCGACTGGAAATTCGCCGTGGTCGTCGACGGCAAGCCGTCGGTCACCCACTACGAGACCGTCGAGGCGTTCCCGTCGGCGTCGTTGCTCGAGATCCACCTCGAGACGGGTCGGACCCACCAGATCCGCGTCCACATGGCCGCCCAGCGACACCCGTGCGTCGGTGACGCGACCTACGGAGCCGACCCGACGCTGTCGGCGACCCTCGGTCTCACGCGGCAGTGGCTGCATGCCGTCCAGCTCGGATTCCGACACCCCGGTACGGGTGAGCCGGTGGTCTACCGCTCGACCTACCCCAGCGACCTGCAGCACGCCCTCGACGTCCTCCGTCACGGTTAGGCTGTTCCCCTAGTCGCCAGATCCACCACCAGACGAGGAGCCCCGTGGCCTCGAGCAAAGACTCATTCGTCCATCTGCACGTGCACAGCGAGTACTCGATGCTCGACGGCGCCGCCCGGGTCAAACCGTTGGTCACCGAGGCCGCGGCACAGGGCATGCCCGCGGTGGCGGTCACCGACCACGGCAACGTGTTCGGTGCGTACGACTTCTGGAAGACGGCGACCGAGGCGGGCGTCAAACCCATCATCGGCACCGAGGCCTACATCACGCCGGGCACGCACCGGGGCGACAAGACTCGCGTGCGCTGGGGCGACGGTGGACGAGACGACGTGTCGGGCTCCGGTGCCTACACGCACATGACGCTGTTGTCCGAGAACACCACGGGCATGCACAACCTGTTCCGGCTCTCGTCCCGGGCCTCCCTCGAGGGCTACTACTTCAAGCCGCGCATGGACCGCGAGCTGCTCTCGCAGTACTCCGAGGGCCTCATCGCGACGACCGGCTGCCCGAGCGGCGAGGTCCAGACCCGCCTGCGGCTCGGCCAGTACGACGAAGCACTCAAGGCGGCCTCCGACTTCCGCGACATCTTCGGCCGTGAGAACTACTTCGCCGAGATCATGGACCACGGGCTCGGCATCGAGCGGCAGATCATGGGCGACCTGTTGCGCCTGGCGAAAGACCTCGACCTGCCCCTCGTCGCGACGAACGACCTCCACTACACGCACGAGCACGACGCGACCAGCCACGCGGCTCTCCTCTGCGTCCAGTCCGGCTCGACGCTGAACGACCCCAACCGGTTCAAGTTCGACGCCGACGAGTTCTACCTCAAGTCCGCCCAGCAGATGCGGCATCTCTTCCGCGACCACCCCGAGGCCTGCGACAACACGCTCCTCATCGCCGAGCGCTGCGACGTGCAGTTCAACACCTCGGCCAACTACATGCCGCGTTACCCGGTGCCCGAGGGCGAGACCGAAGAGACCTGGTTCATCAAAGAGGTCGAGAAGGGGCTCGTGTACCGCTATCCCGCGGGCATCCCGGACGACGTGCGCAAGCAGGCCGAATACGAGATCGGCGTCATCACCGGCATGGGCTTCCCCGGCTACTTCCTCGTGGTCGCCGACTTCATCAACTGGTCCAAGGAGAACGGCATCCGGGTCGGTCCGGGCCGTGGTTCGGGGGCCGGCTCGATGGCCGCCTACGCCATGCGCATCACCGATCTCGATCCTCTGCGCCACGGTCTGATCTTCGAGCGGTTCCTCAACCCCGATCGCGTGTCCATGCCCGACTTCGACGTCGACTTCGACGACCGTCGTCGCGGCGAGGTGATCCAGTACGTCACCGAGAAGTACGGAGACGAACGCGTCGCCCAGATCGTCACGTACGGCACCATCAAGGCCAAGCAGGCCCTGAAAGACAGTTCACGGGTGCTCGGGTTCCCCTTCGGCATGGGTGAGAAGCTCACCAAGGCCATGCCCCCCGCCGTGATGGGCAAGGACATCCCGCTCACCGGCATCTTCGACAAGCAGCACGAGCGCTACAAAGAGGCCGGCGACATCAGGACGGTCGTCGAGTCCGACCCCGAGGCCAAGACCGTCTTCGACACGGCGTTGGGGCTCGAGGGCCTGAAACGTCAGTGGGGCGTGCACGCCGCAGGCGTCATCATGTCCAGCGATCCGCTCATCGACATCATCCCGATCATGAAGCGTGAGCAGGACGGGCAGATCGTCACGCAGTTCGACTATCCGGCCTGCGAGTCCCTGGGCCTGATCAAGATGGACTTCCTGGGGTTGCGGAACCTCACGATCATCAACGACGCCCTCGACAACATCAAGACGAACCGCGGTTTCGACCTCGTGCTCGAAGACCTCGAGCTCGACGACCGGGGGGCCTACGAGCTGCTGGGTCGCGGCGACACGCTCGGGGTGTTCCAACTCGACGGCGGGCCCATGCGCGGGCTCCTCCGGCTGATGAAGCCCGACAACTTCGAAGACATCTCGGCCGTCATCGCGCTGTACCGCCCGGGGCCCATGGGCGCGAACTCGCACACGAACTACGCGCTCCGCAAGAACGGCGCGCAAGACATCACCCCGATCCACCCCGAGCTCGAAGAGCCGCTCAAAGAGATCCTGTCGACCAGCTACGGCCTGATCATCTACCAAGAGCAGGTCATGGCCATCGCGCAGAAGGTCGCCGGCTTCTCGCTCGGTCAGGCCGACATCCTCCGGCGGGCCATGGGCAAGAAGAAGAAGTCCGAGCTCGACAAGCAGTACGCCGGGTTCGAGCAGGGCATGTTCGACAACGGCTTCTCGCCCGATGCCGTCAAGATGCTCTGGGACATCCTGCTGCCCTTCTCGGACTACGCCTTCAACAAGGCGCACTCCGCGGCGTACGGCGTCGTCTCGTACTGGACGGCCTACCTCAAGGCCCACTACCCGGCCGAGTACATGGCCGCCCTGCTCACCAGCACGGGGGACTCCCGCGACAAGCTGGGTCTCTACCTCAACGAGTGTCGCCGCATGGGCATCAAGGTGCTGCCACCCGACGTCAACGAATCCATCGGCTTCTTCGCGGCCGTCGGCGACGACATCCGATTCGGCATGGGTGCCGTGCGCAACGTCGGCTTCAACGTCGTCGACCACGTCATCGCCGCGCGCAAGAAAGAGGGGGCGTTCACCTCGTTCCACGACTTCCTGCGCAAGGTGCCGCTCCCCGTGGCGAACAAGCGCACCGTCGAGTCGCTCGTCAAGGCCGGCGCATTCGACTCCCTGGGGTCGACGCGGCGTGCCCTCGTCGAGATCCACGAGTCCGCCGTCGAGGCGGCGGTCAGCGAGAAGAGGGCCGAGGCGAACGGTCAGGTCGGCTTCGACTTCGATTCCCTGTGGGACGAGCCGCAGGACGTCCAGCACGTGCCCGAACGTCCTGAGTGGTCCAAGCGCGACAAGCTGGCCTTCGAGCGCGACATGCTGGGCCTGTACGTCTCCGACCACCCGCTCGCGGGCCTCGAGCTCCCCTTGGCCAAGCATGCCCAGACGACGGTCACCGACATCCTGGCGAGCGACCCCGCGACCATCGACGGCGAGACGGTCACGATCGCGGGGCTCATCACCAGCGTGCAGCACCGGGTCGCACGCAACTCGGGCAACCCCTACGGAATCATCACCGTCGAGGACTTCGGGGGCGAGATCTCCGCCATGTTCCTCGGCAAGACCTACCAAGAATTCGGGCCGTCGCTCGTCGGGGACTCGATCATCGTCCTCAAGGGTCGGGTCAGCGTCCGCGACGACGGCATGAACATGCACGCCGCGAGCATGTTCATGCCCGACCTCGGTGTCGGCGTGAACCACGGGCCGCTGCTCCTGCAGATGCCCGAGCACCGGGCGACGCACGACACGGTCACCGAGCTGGCAGCGGTGCTCGGGCGTCACGCCGGTGGCACCGAAGTCCGTCTCCGACTCGTCAAGGGCGAAGCCGCACGGGTCTTCGAGATCCCCATGCCGGTCGACGTCACGGCCGACCTGTTCGGCGAACTGAAGAGCCTGCTGGGCCCCGGCTGCCTCGTCTGAGGTGGCCGGTGCTCCGGCGGGTCCTGGTGCCCCGACCGGTTCCGGCGCCCGGCACCCGTTCGGCGTCAGTCCTCGAGGTGGACCGGTCTCAGGTACCGACGGTCGTGGTACAGCAGGGCGTCGTCGTCCTCGCCCACCCCGCCGGTTCCGATGCGCACGACCACGACGGCGTTGCCGTGGACGGGCACCCGCTCGACGATCGTCCCGGTCATCCACGCGGTCACGCCCGTGAGCAGAGGTACCCCGTTCGGACCGTCGGTCCAGTGGTCGCCCGCGAAGCGTTCGGCGGCGGGACCCGCCATGCGGCGGGCGAGGTCACGGTTGCGCAGGCCGAGCAGGTGCACGATGACCTGGTCCGTCTCCGAGAGGGCGGGCCACGAGCTCGCCGTCCTGGCCATGTTGAACGTCGCGAGGGGCGGGACGGCGGCCAGCGACGCCAGCGACGTCGCCGTGAACCCGACCGGTGTGCCCTCACCGTCACGCGCCGTGACGATGGCCACGCCGGCGGCGTGTCGTCGAAAGGCCTCCTTGAACACCTCGAGAGAGTCGTCGGGCCGCGGAGCAGCCGCGTTGTCGTCCGTCATGCTCCCGACCCTACTGACTAGGCTGGACGGGCCATGATCCAGACCACAGATCTGCGCGGTCTCGCGCCGACCCACGCCCAGCTGCTCGACCTCGTCCCCCGGTCCCATGCCGACGTGGGCGCCGCGACGGACGCCGCGCGTCGACTCGTCGACGACGTCCGCGAGCGGGGCGCCGCCGCACTGCGGGACCAGGCCGCGCGCTTCGACGGCGTCCGCCCCGACGCCCTGCGCGTCACGACGCAGACCATCGACGAGGCCGTCGCGGCCCTCGACCCGCTGGTCAAGGAGGCGCTGGTCGAGTCGATCGCGCGCGTCACCCAGGCCAGCCGCGCCCAGGTCCCGGCACCGACCACGACCCGCCCGGCGGCGGGGGCGACCATCGAGCAGCGGTGGCAGCCCGTCACGCGGGCCGGCGTGTACGTGCCCGGCGGCAAGGCCGTGTACCCCTCCAGCGTGGTGATGAACGTCGTCCCGGCTCAGGTCGCGGGGGTGTCGTCGATCGCCCTCGTCTCCCCGGCGCAGCGCGAACACGGCGGGGGAGTCCACCCCGTCATCCTGGGTGCCGCCGGTCTGCTCGGCATCGACGAGGTCTATGCGATCGGGGGTGCCGGCGCGATCGGTGCGCTCGCCTACGGCGTTCCCGAGCTCGAGCTCGAGCCGGTCCAGGTCATCACCGGTCCCGGCAACAACTTCGTCGCCGCGGCGAAGCAACTCGTGCGCGGTCGTGTCGGCATCGATTCGGTGGCCGGTGCGACCGAGATCCTCGTCATCGCGGACGACTCGGCGGACGCCACGTTGGTCGCCGTCGACCTCATCAGCCAGGCCGAGCACGACGAGGAAGCCTCGGCCGTCCTCGTGACGGACTCCGCGCCCTTCGCCGAGGCCGTCGTCGCCGAACTGACCAGGCTCGTGCCCCGCACCCTCAGCGCCGCCCGGGTCCGGACGGCCCTCTCCGGTCGGCAGTCGGCGGTGGTCCTCGTCGACGACCTCCGGCAGGCTGCTGCCTTCAGCAACGCCTACGGCCCCGAGCACCTCGAGGTCCAGACCCGTGACGACGACGCGGTCCTGGCCGACATCACCGACGCCGGAGCGATCTTCGTGGGGCCCGACACGCCCGTCAGCCTGGGTGACTACCTCGCCGGGTCGAACCACGTCCTGCCCACCAGCGGTCAGTCGCGCTTCTCGTCGGGGCTCGGGGCGTTCACGTTCCTCCGACCACAGCAGATCGTCCGGTACGACGCCGAGGCCCTGGGTGCCGTGGCCGAGCGGCTCGTGGCGTTGTCGAACGCCGAGCTGTTGCCCGCCCACGGCGAGGCCGTCGCGGCTCGGTTGTCGCGCCCGTGAGCCGGGCGGGGCCTCCGCGATCCGGTGCTCGGGTGGCCCTGGCGTCCGGCGGCGCGTCCGCCGTCCGATAATCTGGCCGCACCATGTTCTGCCCCTTCTGCCGCCACCCCGACTCACGAGTCGTCGACTCCCGGACCAGTGACGACGGCACGTCGATCCGACGTCGGAGGCAATGCCCCAACTGCAGTCGTCGGTTCAGCACGACCGAGACCGCGAGCCTCAACGTCGTGAAGCGCAACGGCGTCCTCGAACCGTTCAGTCGCGACAAGATCATCTCGGGTGTCCGCAAGGCCTGCCAAGGGCGCCCGGTGACGGATGGCGATCTCGCCGTGCTGGCACAGAAGGTCGAAGAGGCCGTCCGGGCGAGCGGTGCGTCGCAGATCGAGGCGAACGACATCGGTCTGGCCATCCTCCCTCCGCTCCGCGACCTCGACGAGGTGGCCTACCTCCGGTTCGCGAGCGTCTACCAGGCCTTCGACTCGCTCGAGGACTTCGAGGCCTCGATCGGACAGCTGCGCGAAGAGCACGCTTCACGGCCGCTCTCCACCCGATCGGTCGACGAGTGAGGACCCCGTACCGCGTCCTCTTCGACGTCGTCTTCGCGAAGATGGACCCCGAGGACGCCCACCACCTCGCCTTCCGGGTCATCAAGGCGATCCCCAAGCTGGGCTTCGCCGGCCTCGTCGGGCGCTTCACGGCCCCGGCCCCGTCCCTGGCGGTCGACGCGCTCGGACTCCACTTCCCCTCGCCGTTCGGTGTCGCAGCCGGTTTCGACAAGGACGCCAAAGGCATCGCCGGCCTCGGCGCTCTCGGGTTCGGGCACGTCGAGGTGGGGACGGTGACCGCTCGACCGCAGCCCGGCAACGAACGACCTCGTCTCTTCCGACTCGTTCCCGACCTCGCGGTCGTGAACCGCATGGGGTTTAACAACTCCGGGGCCCACGCGGCGGCCCTCGAACTCAGCCGGGCTCGGTCGGCTCCGTCACGGCCCGTGATCGGCGTCAACATCGGGAAGAGCCGCGTCGTCGACGTCGACGACGCGATCGACGACTACCTGGCCAGCACTCGCCTCCTGGCTCCTCTGGCGGACTACCTCGCCGTGAACGTCAGCTCGCCGAACACCCCGGGGCTCCGCGGGTTGCAAGAGCTCGAGAGGCTCGCTCCACTCCTCGAGGCCGTGCGCGACGCCGCCGGGCACACTCCGGTGTTGGTCAAGATCGCTCCCGACCTCGACGACGACGGCGTTCGTCGGATCGGTGCCCTCGTCACCGAGCTCGGCCTCGCGGGCGTCATCGCGACCAACACGACGGTGTCGAGGGAAGGCCTCGCCACCGAGGGGGCGGTCGTCGAGGCCGCCGGAGCCGGCGGTCTGTCGGGTGCCCCGCTCGCCGTCCGGTCGTTGGAGGTCCTCGAGCTGGTCCGTGAGTCCGTCCCGAGCAGCATGTGCGTCATCTCGGTCGGTGGGGTCTCGAGCGCCGCCGACGTCGACGCGAGGCTCCGGGCCGGAGCCACGCTCGTGCAGGGCTACACGGCGTTCCTCTACCGCGGGCCCCTCTGGGCCCGACAGGTCAACCGGGGGCTCGTCGCCCTGGATCGGCGTCGACGCATCACCTGACGAACCACGCGGTCGGCGAGGTTGAGAACGCGAAACGGCGCCACCCACCGGGGGTGACGCCGTTCGTCGTACGGGGAGCCGCGTCGGCTACGCGGTCGGGTACTCGCCGCGCTTGACCTGCGGCTTCGGCAGGCGCATGGGCTTGAGCTGCATCGCGCGCATCGCCGCGTACCAGCGGTTGCCCTTCCGGACGTTCTCCGCGCCGTACTTGGCAGCCAGCTTGCGGTTGACGCTCCGGCCGACGATCAGGCAGTCGACGACGGCGAGGGCGAAGAATCCCCACAGCACGAGCAGGGTGATGGACTGGATGGCCGCAGACTGCACGAGCGTCATCGCGATGACGACGACCATGATGGGGATCATTGCTTCGCCGACGCTGTAGCGGGCGTCGACGTGGTCGCGGATGAAGCGGCGCTGCGGCCCCTTGTCGCGGTCGGGCAGGAAGCGCTCCTCGCCGTTCGCCAAGCCGACGCGAGCGCGGTCACGCTGTTCGGCGAGACGGGCCCGCTGGGCCTTCTGGGCTTCTTTGCCCGAGGCCACGAGGGGCCTCTGGTTGGCGGCTTCGCGCTCACGTCGCGTGGGCGTCGGGCGACCCTTGCCGACCGCGGTCGACTCGGGCTCGGCGACGGTGGTCGTCTCGGTCGTCTTGCTGTCTGGCTTGGCCACGGGAGATCCTCAGGGTTGTCCGAGTTCCTAAGATTACCTGCATGAGCGACTCGCAGCATCCCGTCCGACCGACCGATCCCCGTACTGTCAGCGAACTCGCGGAGGCCGTGCACGCGGGTCTACCCGCGACGATCGCCGACCTGGGTGCCCTCGTGCGCATCCCTTCCGTCTCGTGGGACGCCTTCGACCCCGAGAACGTGAGACGTAGTGCCGAGGCCGTGGCCGCCCTGGTCGAGGGGACGGGCCTCTTCGACGAGGTGACCGTGAGCCGGGCGCCGATCGCCGAGGGCGGCCCCCTCGGCCAGCCCGCCGTACTCGCCCGACGCCCGGCCCGCGAGGGCAAGCCGACCGTCCTCCTGTACGCCCACCACGACGTGCAGCCGCAGGGCGACGACGCCGACTGGGACACCCCTCCGTTCGAACCGACCGTGAAGGGCGACCGGCTGTACGGGCGTGGGGCGTCCGACGACAAGGCCGGCGTGATGACGCACGTCGCGGCGCTGCGCGCGGTGCACGAGGTGCTCGGAGACGACCTCGGTGTCGGCGTCTCGTTGTTCATCGAGGGCGAGGAGGAGTTCGGTTCCCGCTCCTTCGCCGACTTCCTCGTGCAGCACGAAGACGAGCTCCGTGCCGACGTCATCGTCGTGGCCGACTCCGACAACTGGAGCACGACCGTCCCCGCCATCACCGTGGGCCTGCGCGGCAACGTGACCTTCCGCCTGACCGTCCGCACCTTGGCCCACGCCTCCCACTCGGGCATGCTCGGCGGCGCCGTCCCCGACGCCATGCTGGCCATGGTCAAGCTCCTCGCGACCCTGCACGACGACGACGGCAGCGTCGCCGTCGCCGGGCTGACGAGCCGCGAGGCCGACCACCCGGAGCAGAGCGAGCAGCAGCTGCGCGACGAGAGCGGCCTGCTCGAGGGGGTGACCCCCATCGGTCGGGGACCGATCCTGAGCCGGGTGTGGTCGCAACCGTCGATCACCGTGACGGGCATCGACGCCCCGTCGGTCGCCAACGCGTCGAACACCCTGAGTCCCGAAGTGTCCGTCCGCATCAGCGCCCGCATCGCTCCCGGGCAGACCGCCGAGGACGCCTACGCCGCTCTCGAGGCGCACCTGCACGCGCACGCACCGTTCGGCGCCCACGTCCAGATCGACGACGTCGACCGGGGTGACCCCTTCCTGGTGGACACCACGGGCACGGCGATCGCCGACGCGACCGTCGCGATGACCGAGGGGTGGGGCGAGGCCCCGGTCCAGACGGGCATCGGCGGGTCGATCCCGTTCATCGCCGACCTCGTGCGCACGTTCCCCGAAGCCCAGATCCTCGTGACCGGCGTCGAGGACCCCGACACCCGAGCGCACAGCCCGAACGAGTCCCAGCACCTCGGAGTCCTCCACCGGGCCGTCCTCAGCGAGGCGATCCTGTTGGCGCGCCTCGACGCGAGGGGCTGACCGGTCCGCCCGCGCCTCCCCACCACCGGCGACACCCGGGGAGGCGCGGGTCCGGAACAAAACGAGGCTTCGGCTGCTTACACTGGTCGACGACGAGTGCCCCGCACTCGACCCGGCCCGAAGGAGGCACCATGACCGACATCGCAACCGCTCCCGTCGACGCGAAGGCGCACGGCGTGACGATCACGTCCACCGCCGCGGACAAGGTGAAGAGCCTGCTCACGCAAGAGGGGCGAGACGACCTCCGCCTTCGCGTGGCCGTCCAGCCCGGTGGCTGCTCGGGGCTCATCTACCAGCTCTACTTCGACGAGCGCATGCTCGACGGGGACGCCACCGTCGACTTCGACGGCGTCGAGGTCATCGTCGACAAGATGAGCGTCCCTTACCTCGACGGCGCAGCCATCGACTTCGAGGACACCATCCAGAAGCAGGGATTCACCATCGACAACCCCAACGCACAGGGCAGCTGCGCCTGCGGCGACAGCTTCCACTGATCGTCGAGGGGCGGCTCCGGCCGTCGAAGGACGACTCCGGGCCGTCCGTCGCGGGGGAGCCGGCGTCACCGAGGGGACCATCCGACAGGGTGGTCCCCTCGGTCGTACCACGACGGTTCTCGCTCGACGTCGAGAGGCTTCCGGCGCGTGCCGTGCGTTGGGGAGGCGAACCTGCGAGTAAGCTAGGCAGGTCCCCGTCAACACTGGGAACACCCCCACTGTCGTGTCATCCGAGAGGTAACAGTGCGTTCTAACCGCCGTCTTCGTTGGGCTGCCGCCCCCATGGCAGTCGTCCTGGCTCTCGTGCTAGCGGGGTGCACCACCGACCAGCTCCAGGGGTGGCTGCCCACCACCGCGGGCACGACCAACCACGTGGACCGTGTGATCGGACTCTGGGTCACCTCGTGGATCGTCCTGCTGATCGTCGGCGTCATCGTGTGGGGCCTGATCATCTGGGTCTGCGTCGCCTACCGACGTCGCAAGGGCCAGACCGGCCTCCCGGTCCAGCTGCGGTACAACATGCCGATCGAGATCTTCTACACCGTCGTCCCCCTGATCCTCGTGCTGGGCTTCTTCGCCTTCACGGCCCGCGACCAGGCCGCCATCGAGGCGCCCACCGCGAGCCCCGACGTCAAGATCGACGTCTACGCCAAGCGCTGGGCGTGGGACTTCAACTACATCGACCAGCAGAACGAAGACGAGAGCGTCTACTACCAGGGCATCCAGGCGCAAGAACTGGGTGACGGCACGATCGACGAGAGCCAGCTCCCCGAGCTCTACCTCCCCGTCGGCAAGACGGTGCAGATCGACCTCAAGTCCCGCGACGTGGCTCACTCCTTCTGGATCATCGACTTCCTCTACAAGAAGGACACGATCCCCGGCAAGACCAACTCGATGTACTTCACGCCCGAGAAAGAGGGCACGTTCAGCGGCAAGTGCGCCGAGCTGTGCGGCGAGTACCACTCGTTGATGCTGTTCAACGTCAAGGTCGTGTCGCAGTCCGAGTACGACCAGTACATCCAGACGCTCGATGCCGAGGGAAACACCGGCCTGCTGGGCGACCAGTACAACACCAACACCAACCAGCCCGGCACCGAGGCTCCCGCCAACGCCGCCGGCACCGAAGACTCCGAGAAGTAAGGCACGGTTCGATGAGCTCAGCCACCGCCACCCGTCCCACCACCGGCGGGACCTCGTCCGGTCAGAACTTCGGCGCCACGAAGGTCGGCCGCAAGGGCAACGTCGTCGTCAACTGGATCACGTCGACCGACCACAAGACGATCGGGTACATGTACCTGATCACGTCGTTCCTCTTCTTCTGCCTCGGTGGGGTGATGGCGCTCATCATCCGTGCCCAACTCTTCGCACCGGGCCTCGAGATCGTGGCCACGAAAGAGCAGTACAACCAGCTCTTCACCATGCACGGCACGATCATGTTGCTCATGTTCGCGACCCCACTCTTCTCGGGATTCGCCAACGTGCTCATGCCGCTGCAGATCGGTGCACCGGACGTCGCCTTCCCCCGTCTGAACGGCTTCGCGTTCTGGCTGTACTCGTTCGGCTCGATCATCGCCGTCGCCGGCTTCCTCACCCCGCAGGGTGCCGCATCGTTCGGCTGGTTCGCCTACGCACCGCTGAGTGACACGACGTTCTCGCCAGGGCTCGGCGGCAACCTGTGGGTCTTCGGTCTCGGCCTCACCGGCTTCAGCACGATCCTCGGTTCGGTGAACTTCATCACGACCATCGTCTCGATGCGTGCTCCGGGCATGACGATGTGGCGCATGCCGATCTTCACCTGGAACACCCTCATCACCTCCATCTTGGTGATCATGGCGTTCCCCGTGCTGGCGGCCGCACTGTTCGGCCTCGGGTTCGACCGCGTCTTCGACGCCCAGGTCTTCAACCCCGCGAACGGTGGCGCCATCCTCTGGCAGCACCTGTTCTGGTTCTTCGGTCACCCGGAGGTCTACATCATCGCCCTGCCGTTCTTCGGCATCGTGTCCGAGGTGTTCCCGGTCTTCAGCCGCAAGCCGATCTTCGGGTACAAGACGCTCGTCTACGCCACCATCTCGATCGCCGCCCTGTCCGTCACCGTGTGGGCCCACCACATGTACGTGACCGGCTCGGTCCTGCTGCCCTTCTTCTCGCTGATGACCATGCTCATCGCGGTGCCCACCGGCGTGAAGATCTTCAACTGGATCGGCACCATGTGGCGCGGTTCGGTGACGTTCGAGACTCCCATGCTGTGGGCAATCGGATTCCTCATCACGTTCACCTTCGGTGGTCTCACCGGCGTCATCCTGGCCTCGCCCCCGCTCGACTTCCACGTGTCCGACACGTACTTCGTCGTGGCTCACTTCCACTACGTGGTCTTCGGTACCGTCGTCTTCGCGATGTTCTCCGGGTTCTACTTCTGGTGGCCGAAGTGGACCGGCAAGATGCTCAACGAGCGTCTCGGCAAGATCCACTTCTGGATGCTGTTCGTCGGCTTCCACACCACGTTCCTCGTGCAGCACTGGCTCGGCGTGATGGGCATGCCCCGTCGCTACGCCACCTACCAGCCCGAAGACCACTTCACGTGGATGAACCAGCTCTCGACCATCGGTGCCATGTTGCTCGGTGTCTCGATCCTGCCGTTCCTCTACAACGTCTACATCACGGCTCGGCGTGCGCCCAAGGTCGAGGTCAACGATCCCTGGGGTTACTCTCGCTCGCTCGAGTGGGCCACCTCGTGCCCGCCGCCGCGACACAACTTCACGTCGATCCCGCGCATCCGTTCGGAGTCGCCGGCATTCGACCTCAACCACCCAGAGGCCGGACTGCCCGTCGGCATCGGGCCGGTGAAGGATGCCCCTGACGCCCCCACGTACGACGCGTCCAGCGAGAAAGTGAAGTAGACCTGATGAAGACCAACGCGACGCTGTTCTGGATCCTCGCGATCTTCTTCTTCCTCATGTGTGCGGTCTACGTGCTCTGGAGCCTCCTCGACACCGGTCAGGTCGAATGGGCCGGTACGCTCGGCATCGGTCTGGCCGGCATGCTCGGAGCATTCCTGGCGTTCTACATGGGTCGCTCGCACGCGACCCAGGGAGGCGAGCTTCCCGAGGACCGTCTGGACGCCAACATCGACGACGGTGACCCCGAGATGGGCTTCTTCAGCCCCTGGTCGTGGTGGCCCATCATCTTGGCCGCCGGTTGCAGCCTGATCTTCCTGGCGCTGGCCGTCGGCATGTGGATCATCTACATCGGTGCGGCCCTGACGGCCGTTGCCTTGGTCGGCTGGGTCTACGAGTACTACCGCGGAAACTTCGCACACTGACATCACTGCTCCCTCGAGTGTTAAGGGCGTCGGTCTCCGGGCCGGCGCCTTTCGTCGTGTTCGCCACGGGTGTTGTGGCCAGACGCGAGGAATGCAGATCTGAACTGATGAGTGGCCACTGGGCCTCTCGTTCCCACGTGCGGGACAGGCCGCCCTGGGCCGGCCCAGACGACCAGTTTGGTGATCGTGTGAGCCATGCGTCAGCCGCTGTCCGCTGTCCGCTGTCCGCTGGCCTCCGTCCGATGGCCGCCGCCGCCCGCCGCCCGCCGCCCGCCGCCCGCTGTCCGCTGTCCGCCGTCCGCTGGCCGCCGCCCGATGGCCGCCGCCCACGAGCCGCTGCCGCTGCCTACGGGCCACGGGTTGCTGCCTCTACGGGCCGCTGGCCGCTGCCTTCGGCCACTGGCCGCTGGTCGGTGCCGAGCGCGGGTGGACAAGCGCCGGTAGCCGTAGCCTTCCCGTGGCAGTGCCTGGGCCTGGCCCGGGCCTGCGCCTGTGCTGTCACTCTGGCTACGCAAGCGTCCGTCCCGGTGGCGACGGCACCGGCGGTACCGGATTCCTTGCTCCACACGGCTGCCTTGGGTTCGGTCGCAGGGCCGGGTTTTGGTCGTCACGGTGTCCACCGGGGTCGCGGTCGCTCCTGGTGCTGGTCGATGCGCGGTCCTGAGGCGCGGGGACGCGGCCAGGAGTGGGAGGTAGGCGCCATGGCCCTGAGGCTCCGGACGACGTGAGTGAGGCTGGGGGAGTGCTGCCCGAACCACGGTTGCCGTTCTCGCCGAGCCGGGTGTGGCTCTGGATCTCGTAAAGCGACCGATGCATCGTCGGCTGTCCGGGCCAGTCAGAGCCGGCTCAGGGACGTATACAGGCTTCCTCGGGGTGCCGTCCGGATGGGGAACGTGGGCCTTGTCGCTGGGGACGACAGCGCGTGTGTGGTCGATCGTGACGGATTCATGCGGTCGTCAGCTGGGGATGGTTAGCACGCCCCTCGAGGGAGCTGACATCGGTCCTCCGAGCCCGGAGCGAGTGGTGGGCGGAGCCAGAGTCATCCTGAGGGCTCGCGTGGAGTGGGCACAGGGAGCACACGAGGTCGAGAATCCGGGCGGTGATCGCCACTGCCGACCGTGACATGCGCTCAACCGAGGGTGTGACGTCGTGGCTGAGAACCTGGCCGCAGGCCGCGGTGATGTAGCGATCACCGCGGCCGGGATCACTGTGTCAACTCCGTGCAGGACTGGAGGAGTCATGATAGCCAGGTACCACGCAGCATCCTTGGGACGAGGCCCGCTCGTGCGGTCGGCCGGGATGTCTCAGCCTCGACCGCTCTGAGGGAGAAGCAGTCGCGGCGTCTCGACACTCGATTCGATGACGTCCAGAGGGGTTGTCGCCGGAGATCCCATCTCACCCAACGGTTGGACTCGTCGGCTGCGCGAGCGTGGGCCGACTGAACTGCCGTTCGCCACTCCAGGAACGCCGAAGGCCCGGCCGCACACGATGTGCGACCGGGCCCAGGGGCTAACGAAGGTCAGTGTCCTTCGTCGTGGTGCGATGCCTCGATCTCGGAACGCTTCACCGGGGCGATGCGGTCCTCGAAGAAGAACGACGACGCTGATGCTCGGGCCCGCTGCAGAGCCGTGATCTTCCCGTTGGCGTTCGGTCGGACCATGAGGGGCTCGTACTCGTTGAAGTCGAGCAAGCGCCAGCGCTCGTACTCGTCGAGCTGCTCGTGCACCTCGATGTACTCACCACCCGGCAGGCGAACGATGCGTCCCGACTCGTAGCCGTGGAGGGCGATCTCACGGTCCTTCTTCTGAAGGGCGAGGCAGACCCGCTTCGTGACCCAGAAGGCGATGAACGGCCCGATGATCAGGGCTGCCTGGCAGGCATGGATCACATAGTTCAACGACAGGTGGAAGTGCGTCGCCATGATGTCGGAGCTCGCCGCTGCCCAGAGGCTGGCGTAGAACACGATGCCGGCGGCGCCGATGGCGGTACGCGTCGGGGCGTTACGAGGACGATCGAGGATGTGGTGCTCGCGCTTGTCGCCGGTGACCCAGGCCTCGAAGAACGGGTACAGCAGCACGACGACGATGAAGAGACCCAGGACCGTGATCGGCACGAGGATGTTCATCGAGACCGTGTAGCCGAAGGCGACGAACTCCCAGCCCGGAGGAACGAGACGAAGGGCACCGTCGGCGAAACCGATGTACCAGTCGGGTTGCGTACCTGCCGACACGGGGGAGGGGTCGTACGGGCCGTAGTTCCAGATGGGGTTGATCGTGAACAGCGAGGCGATCAACACGATGACGCCGAAGACGATGAAGAAGAATCCACCGGCCTTGGCCGCGAACACGGGCATGACGGGCACGCCCACGACGTTCTGGTTCGTCTTGCCGGGGCCGGCGAACTGCGTGTGCTTGTTGATGATGAGCAACAGCAGGTGCACGCCCAAGAGGGCGATCAACAGTGCGGGGAGCAGCATGATGTGCAGCGAGTAGAACCGGCCGACCATGTCGGTACCCGGGAACTCTCCACCGAACACGAGGTACGAGATCCAGACGCCGATCACGGGGATGCCCTTGATCATGCCGTCGATGATGCGGGCACCGTTGCCGGAGAGGAGGTCGTCGGGAAGCGAGTACCCGGTGAAGCCCTCGGCCATCGCGAGGATCCAGAGCGTGAAGCCCACGACCCAGTTGATCTCGCGGGGCTTGCGGAACGCGCCGGTGAAGTAGACGCGCAGCATGTGCAGCATGATCGCGGCCACGAACAGCAGTGCGGCCCAGTGGTGGATCTGGCGGAACAGGAGGCCGCCACGGATGTCGAACGAGATGTCGAGCGTCGAGGCCATCGCCGCCGACATGTTGAGGCCCTTGAGCGGAACGTACGAACCGTTGTAGTTGACCTCAGCCATCGAGGGCTGGAAGAAGAACGTGAGGAACGTGCCCGAGAGCAGGATCACGACGAACGAGTAGAGAGCGACCTCGCCCAACATGAACGACCAGTGGTCAGGGAAGATCTTTCGACCCACCTCTTTGACCAAGCCGGACATGCTCGTGCGCTCGTCGATGTAGTTGGCCGTCGCGCCGAGGAATTTGTTGGTCTTCGTCGGTGCGAAGGCAGGGGCCTTGCCGATGTTCTCGGACGTGGCCGGTTCGGCACCGTGTGCCGGGGTGGTGGTGATCACTTTTCGCGCTCCCAGAAGCTCGGGCCCACAGGTTCGTGGAAGTCGCTCTGCGCGACGAGGTACCCGTCGGCGTCGACAGTGATGGGCAGCTGCGGCAGGGGGCGCTTGGCGGGCCCGAAGATGACTTCGCAGTTGTTCGTCACGTCGAACGTGGACTGGTGGCAGGGGCAGAGCAGGTGGTGTGTCTGCTGTTCGTAGAGGGCCACGGGGCACCCGACGTGCGTGCAGATCTTCGAGTAGGCGACGATTCCGTCGTACTGCCAGTCTTCGCGTCCCTCGGCCGGGTTGAGGTCTTCCGGCTTCAGGCGCATGAGAAGGACGGCCGCTTTGGCTTTCTCTTCGAGCAGGTGTTCTGATTCGTTGAGGTTCTCGGGGATGACGTGGAACACGGAACCGAGGGTGACGTCCGACGCCTTGATGCGGGTCCCGGAGGGGTCGGCGGCGAGGTGCATGCCTTCTTCCCACAAGGTGTGGCGGAGGACCGCGTTGGGGTCTTCCGCAGGTGCGAGGTCGCGGAACAGAACCACGGCGGGGAGGGGCGTCGCGACGAGAGCGCCGATCAGGCTGTTGCGGATCAACGAACGACGACCGAAGCCGCTCTCGTGATTGCCCAGTGCAAAGACCTCGACGGCCTTCTCACGCGTCGGCTCGGAGCCACGCGTGTCGTGGCGCATCTCGGTGATCTCTCGCGCCGGCATGAGGGTCTTGGACCAGTGCACCGCACCGATTCCGACGGACAACAGACCGAGGGCGATCCCGAGGCCCAGGAACAGGTTGTTCAGGCGGACCGAGCCGGAGTCACCCGACGTGATCGGGAAGGCCACGTACGCGCCGATGGCCGCGATGCTGCCGACGATCGACAGGAAGAAGAACAGGCTGACCTGACGCTCCGCACGCTTCTCGACCTTGGGGTCGATGTCGGTGACGCGGTCGCGGTGGGGCGGTTCACCCGGGTTCTGGAACACGTCGGACGTCACGACCGCCGTGCCGGCCGAGACCTGTCGAGGCTCACGCTTCTCGACAGCCGAGCCCGCCGTGGGGGCCTCGTCGTCGTGCTCTGCCATTGATTCTGCCTTTCGTGAAGTACGGAGAGAACGCGGGTCAGTTCGACCGGGCGGTCAGCCAGATGGTGATCGCGACGATCGCACCGAGTCCGAAGATCCAGATGAAGAGACCTTCGGCGACGGGGCCGAGGCTCCCGAGCTCGAATCCACCCGGCGACGGGTTGTTCTCGACGTACTTGAGGTACGTGATGATGTCGGCCTTGTCTTGGGGCGACAGGTTGAGGTCGTTGAAGACCGGCATGTTCTGCGGGCCCGTCTGCATGGCCTCGTAGATGTGGTGGGCGGTGACGCCGTCGAGTGCGGGGGCGAACTTGCCCTGGGTGAGCGCGCCACCCGCACCGGCCACGTTGTGGCACATGGCGCAGTTGATGCGGAACAGCTCGGCGCCGTTGGTCGTGTCGCCGTCGGCCTGGAGCAGCGACTCGTCGGGGATGGCCGGACCCGGGGCGAGGGATGCGACGTAGGCGGCCATGGCGGCGACCTGCTCGTCGGAGAACTGCGTGGGCTTCTGCTCGGCCTGAGGACCGTTCACGGCCATGGGCATGCGACCGGTGCCGACCTGAAAATCGACCGAAGCCGCCCCGACGCCGATCAGGCTGGGACCGCTGTCGGTGCCGGCGGCGCTCAGACCGTGGCAGGTCGCACAGTTCGAGGCGAAGAGCTTCTGACCCTCGTCGATGCTCTGCTGCGACGTGGCGGTGGCGCTGCTCTCGTCTGCCGAGGCGGTCGAGGAGAAGAGCGCGTAGGCACCGCCCGTGGTGAGCAGACCGACGAGCAGGAGGGAGGCGGTGGCGACGGGGCCGCGACGGCCGGCCTTCTTGGTGCGTCGGGAGGACGAGGTTCTGGAGAACATGCTGTGCAGACGATCCAATGCCTATTTGAGGAGGTAGATGACGATGAAGAGGCCGATCCAGACGACGTCGACGAAGTGCCAGTAGTACGACACGACGATGGCCGTCGTGGCCTCTTTGTGCCCGAAGTTCTTGACTGCGTAGGCACGACCGATGGTGAGCAGGAAGGCGATGAGGCCACCGATGACGTGTGCGCCGTGGAAGCCGGTCGTCATGTAGAAAGCCGAGCCGTATGCGCTCGAGCTGAGGGTGACGTGCTCGGAGATCAGCGTCGCGTACTCGAACACCTGGCCGCAGACGAACACCGCGCCCATGGCGTAGGTGAGGAAGAACCACTCGACCATGCCCCAGCGGCCGACCTGGAACAGGCGGCCGGTACGGTGCGGCTGCATGCGCTCGGCCGCGAACACGCCGAACTGGCAGGCGACCGAGGACAGCACCAGGGTGATGGTGTTGGTCAGTGCGAACGGCACGTTGTGCAGCGCCGTCTGGTCGGCCCACAGGCCCGGAGACGTCGAGCGGAGCGTGAAGTAGATCGCGAAGAGGCCGGCGAAGAACATGACCTCGCTGCCGAGCCACACGATGGTGCCCACGGCAACCGTGCTGGGTCGATTGACGACGGGGCCGCCAGAAGGTCTCGAGAGAGAGGTACTTGTCACGAGGTCCATTATGCCTGGTAAGTCGCTTTGGGTTTGCGCTCGAAACCCCGGGTCGGGAATTTCCCTTGACGCCGAGACATCGGAGCCGCCCGTGCTCCGCCGGTAGCCTGGGCGCATGACCTCCGAGCTCACCTGGCCCCTGATCATCGACGCGCTCCTCGTCGGTCGCGACCTCTCGATCAGCGAGGCGACTTGGTCGATGGAGCAGGTCATGACCGGCGACGTCACCCCGGCCCAGCTCGGGGCCTTCCTCGTGGCCCTGCGGGCCAAGGGGGAGACGGTGGACGAGATCGTGGGATTCCGCGACGCCGTCCTCGCCCACGCCGTGGCCCTGCCGGTCGACAGCATGGCCGTCGACATCGTCGGCACGGGCGGAGACCGTTTCGGGACGGTCAACGTCTCGACCATGGCCTCCGTCGTCGTGGCGGCCACCGGCGTGCCCGTCATCAAGCACGGCAACCGGGCGGCGAGTTCGTCGTCCGGTTCCTCGGACGTCCTGTCGGCCCTCGGCATCGACCTGACCATCGGCGCCGACCGTGTGGCCGAGGTCCTGCGCGAAGCCGGGCTGACCTTCGCCTTCGCGGCCGCCTTCCACCCGGGCTTCGGCAACGCCGCCGCCGTGCGGCGTGAGATCGGCGTCCCGACGGTCTTCAACTTCCTGGGGCCCCTCGTGAACCCGGCACGACCCGAGGCGAGTGCGGTCGGCGTCGCGTCGCTCGACAAGGTGCCGCTGATCGTGGGCGTGTTCCAGACCCGGGGCGCGACGGCGCTCGTGTTCCGCGGCGACGACGGCCTCGACGAGTTGACCACCACCGGTCACAGCCACATCTGGGAGGTCACCGGAGGCTCGGTGACCGAGCACGACCTCGACCCGCTCGAGTTGGGCATCCCGCGGGCGCGCATCTCCGACCTCGTCGGCGGCGACGCGGCGTACAACGCGGCCGTCGCCCGCGAGGTGCTGGCGGGGGAGCGCGGCCCCGTCCGCGACATCGTGCTGCTCAACGCGGCGGCCGGACTGGTCTCGTACGGGCTGGCCGCGGACCCGGGCCAGCGCGAACGGCCGCTCCTCGCCCGCTTCCGGGAGCAGCTGGACGTCGCGGCCCGCGCCGTCGACTCGGGGGCGGCGATCGCGAAACTGGACCAGTGGGTGGCGGCGACCCGCGCCTCCTGAGACCAACCGTGCCTCCTCGTCCTCGGGCGGGCGGGCGGACGACGAAGGGCCCGTCCGATCGGACGGGCCCCTCGCGCGGAGGATCAGTTGACGTCGTCGTCGACCCAGTCGAAGGTCTTCGTGACGGCCTTCTTCCAGAGACGCAGCGTGCGGTCACGCTCGTCGGCGTCGATGTTCGGCGTCCAGCGCTTGTCCTCCTGCCAGTTGGCACGGAGGTCGTCGAGCGTTTCCCAGAAGCCGACCGCGAGACCGGCCGCGTAGGCCGCTCCGAGCGCGGTGGTCTCGGCGACCACGGGGCGGACG
This sequence comes from Frigoribacterium sp. 2355, assembly GCF_054060695.1. Classification (NCBI taxonomy): domain Bacteria; kingdom Bacillati; phylum Actinomycetota; class Actinomycetes; order Micrococcales; family Microbacteriaceae; genus Frigoribacterium; species Frigoribacterium sp. 2355. The sequence continues at coordinate 90,504 of NZ_JBSSDL010000001.1, forward strand.
ACCGGGACGTCGAGGATGTCGGCCTGGAACTGCATGAGCGCGTCGTTGGCGGTCATGCCACCGTCGACCTTGAGCTCGGTCAGGTCGACGCCGGAGTCGGCGTTGACCGCGTCGAGCACCTCGCGGGTCTGGAACGCGGTCGCCTCGAGCGCGGCGCGGGCGATGTGGCCCTTGTTGACGTAGCGGGTGAGGCCGACGAGGGCGCCACGCGCGTCGGACCGCCAGTAGGGCGCGAACAGACCCGAGAAGGCGGGCACGAAGTACACTCCGCCGTTGTCCTCGACGGTCTTGGCGAGCTCCTCGACCTCGGGGGCGGAGCCAATCATGCCCAGGTTGTCGCGCAGCCACTGGATCAGCGAACCCGTGACCGCGATGGACCCCTCGAGGGCGTAGTGGGGTGCGGCGTCGCCGAGCTTGTAACCGAGCGTCGTGAGCAACCCGTTCTTCGAGTGGACGATCTCTTCGCCCGTGTTGAAGATCAGGAAGTTGCCGGTGCCGTACGTGTTCTTCGACTCGCCCTGGTCGAAGGCGGCCTGGCCGAAGGTGGCGGCCTGCTGGTCGCCGAGGATGCCGGCGATGGGCACCTCGCGCAGCAGGCTCGAGGCCTCGACCGTGCCGTAGACCTCGGACGAGCTCTTGATCTCGGGGAGCATCGACCTCGGCACGTCGAAGGCCTCGAGGATGTCGTCGCGCCACTCGAGCGTCTCGAGGTCCATGAAGAGGGTGCGCGAGGCGTTCGTCACGTCGGTGACGTGGACACCGCCGTCGGTGCCGCCGGTGAGGTTCCAGAGGACCCAGGTGTCGGTCGTGCCGAAGAGCAGGTCGCCCGCCTCGGCCTTCTCGCGGGCGCCCTCGACGTTCTCGAGGATCCAGACGACCTTCGTGCCCGAGAAGTAGGTCGCGAGCGGCAGGCCGACGATCGGCTTGAAGCGCTCGACGCCACCGTCGGCGGCCAGGCGGTCGACGATGGACTGCGTGCGGGTGTCCTGCCAGACGATGGCGTTGTAGACGGCCTTGCCGGTGTTCTTGTCCCAGACCACGGCGGTCTCGCGCTGGTTGGTGATGCCGACGGCCTTGATGTTGTGGCGCGTGATGTCGGCCCGGGAGAGGGCCTGACCGATGACCTCGCGGGTGTTCTCCCAGATCTCGGCGGGGTCGTGCTCGACCCAGCCGGCACGGGGGAAGATCTGCTCGTGCTCTTTCTGGCCGGTGGCCACGATCGAGCCCGAGTGGTCGAAGATGATGGCGCGGGTGCTGGTCGTTCCCTGGTCGATGGCCAGGATGTAGTCGGTGTCGCTCACGGGTGGAACTCCTTCGTCGTTGATGGATGCGGCTCGCACGGAGGCCCGGGTCGGTCCAGTGGAGCGGACGGGCCCGAGCCTCTGCGGGGAGCGGGTGGATCGATGGGCGTCGGACGGCGCGGGGGAGCCGGCCTCGGCCGATCAGCGGGTCGCCGGGTCAGGCGGCCAGGGGGAGGAGCGGGAAGGACAGCAGTGCCGCGAGGGCACCGCCGACGAGGGGGCCGACGACCGGCACCCAGGCGTAGGACCAGTCGCTGCCGCCCTTGCCCTTGATGGGCAGGAAAGCGTGGGCGATGCGCGGGCCGAGGTCGCGGGCCGGGTTGATGGCGTAGCCCGTGGGACCACCGAGCGAGGCGCCGATGCCGACCACGAGGAGTGCGACGGCCAGGCCGCCGAGCGGGCCGAGGTTCGCGGCGTTCGGGGAGGCGCCGTTGGTGATGGCGATGATCGTGAAGACCAGCACGAAGGTGCCGATGATCTCGGTGACGAGGTTCCAGCCGTAGTTGCGGATGGCCGGGCCGGTCGAGAACACGCCGAGCTTGGTGGCCGGGTCGGGCTCCTCGTCGAAGTGCTGCTTGTAGGCCAGCCAGACGACGACCGCACCGATGATCGCACCGACCATCTGCGCCGCGACGTAGACGAGGAACGCGGCGAACGTGATGTTGCCGAGGATCAGCTGGGCGATGCTGACGGCCGGGTTGAGGTGCGCCCCGGACGAGTACGAGGCCAGGATGCCGACGAAGACCGCGAGGCCCCAGCCGAAGTTGACCATGAGCGTGCCGCCGTTGAAGCCCTTCGTCTTCGTCAGGGCGACGTTGGCGACGACTCCGCCACCGAGGGTGAGCAGCAATGCGGTGCCCACCGTTTCTGAAAGAAAAATCAATCCCAGGTTCACGTCGACCTTCCTTGTCGTACGGCGGGGCGACAGTGCACCCGCGGTGAGCGTGTGTCAACACCTTAGTGCGGTGATCACACGTGATGAGAAGGAAAGATCCGGTGATTGCACATATGTGCATGAGGGGGTGCCGGGAGTAGGTTGAGCGGCAGCCTGGTGCACCAGAGCACCGTTCCCGGCGCCGAGAAAGGGACTTCGATGAAGAAGCTCATCAACGATCCGTCCGACGTCGTCGCCGAGGCCGTGGCCGGCTTCGGCGCGGCTCACGCGGACCTCGTGGTCGTCTCGCACGACCCGACGTTCGTCCGCCGATCGGCGGCTCCCGTGGCCGGCAAGGTCGCGATCGTGAGCGGCGGCGGCAGCGGTCACGAACCGTTGCACGCGGGGTTCGTCGGCTTCGGCATGCTCTCGGCCGCCGTGCCGGGTCCGATGTTCACGTCGCCCACGCCCGATCCGATCGTCGCCGCCACGCAGGCGGTGGACGCCGGAGCGGGCGTCCTCTACATCGTCAAGAACTACACGGGCGACGTCCTCAACTTCGAGACGGCTGCCGACCTCGTGGAGGCCGAGGGCATCCAGGTGCGCTCGGTGGTCGTCGACGACGACGTCGCGGTCAAGGACTCCCTCTACACGGCCGGTCGCCGGGGCGTCGCCGGCACGGTCGTGGTCGAGAAGACCGCCGGCGCCGCGGCCGAGCGGGGCGATTCGCTCGACGCCGTCGCCGAGGTGGCTCGACGCACGAACGCGGCGACCAGGTCGATGGGCGTCGCCCTCACCGCGGGCACCGTCCCCCATGCCGGAGAGCCGAGCTTCACGCTGGCCGACGACGAGGTCGAGATCGGGATCGGCATCCACGGCGAACCGGGCCGGGAGCGCATCCCGCTCGAACCGGTCGACGCCATCGTCGACCGCCTGCTCGACGCGGTCACCGACGATCTGGGACTCTCCACCGGCGAGCGGGTGCTGCTCTTCGTCAACGGCATGGGCGGCACCCCGCTCGTCGAGCTCTACATCGCCTACCGTCGTGCGGCCGAGGCCCTCGAAGCACGAGGCGTCGAGGTGTACCGCAGCCTCGTCGGTTCGTACGTCACGTCGCTCGAGATGCAGGGCATGTCGATCACGGTGACCCGCCTCGACGACGAGCTGGCCGAGCTCTGGGACGCCCCGGTCGAGACCGCGGCCCTGCGCCGGGGCCGGTAGGCGTCCGCGTGGACGCCGAGAGCAGGGCACGCCGCGCCGCATCACCGAACCACCGCACGATGAGAGGAACGACCACCGCATGACACTCGACGCCACCTGGACCCGGGCCTGGATCGACCGGACGGCCGACGTCGTCGCCGCCCACCACACGGCCCTCAGTGAACTCGACCGCCAGATCGGCGACGGCGACCACGGCGAGAACCTGTCCCGCGGCTTCACCGCCGTGCGCGCCCGGCTCGCCGACCTCCCCGCCGACGCGACGCCCGGAGCAGCCCTCAAACTCGTCGCCACGACGCTCATCTCGACGGTCGGCGGCGCGTCGGGCCCCCTGCTGGGCACGGCGTACCTGAAAGGGTCGGCGGCCCTGGGCGACGCCACGGAGCTGGACGCGGAGGCGCTGGTCGCCTTCCTGACCGCGGCCCGCGACGGTGTCGTGCTGCGGGGCAAGGCCGAGGTCGGCGACAAGACCATGATCGACGCGTGGACCCCGGCCGTCGACGCAGCAGCCGCCGCAGCTGCGGACGGTGCCTCGCCCGCAGGCGTCCTCCGTGCCGCAGCGGACGCCGCGGCGACCGGTGCCGCCTCGACCGAACCCCTCGTCGCCCGCAAGGGCCGAGCCAGCTACCTCGGCGAGCGTGCCGTGGGTCACCGCGATCCCGGCGCGCAGTCGTCGTCCCTCATCATCGCCGCCGCGGCCGACGCCGCGGACGGCTCGAGCAAGGAGTCCTGAGCATGCCCACCATCGGAATCGTCGTCGTCTCGCACAGTGTCAAGATCGCCGAGGGCGTGGTCGACCTCGCTCGCCAGATGGCCCCCACGACCACCCTCGTGGCCGCCGGAGGGACGGACGACGGGTCCATCGGCACCAGCTTCGACAAGGTCTCCGCCGCCCTGGCCGAGGCCGGGCGGGACGGCGGTGCGGTCGTGCTCTGCGACCTCGGTTCCGCCATCCTGACGAGCGAGACGGCCGTCGACTTCCTCGACGACGCCGACAAGCAGCGGGTGCTCATCGCCGACGCGCCATTGGTCGAGGGAACGGTCGCCGCGGCCGTCTCCGCCGAGACCGGGGGAGACCTCGAGGCCGTGGCGGCGGCCGCCCGGACGGCCACCGGAGTCGCCGACGCGCACGCCGACGAGCGCGACCTCCGAGGTGGCGACGCCGTCGAGCGCTCGGCCGTCCTCGTCAACGCGTCGGGGCTGCACGCCCGTCCCGCCGCCGACCTCGTCACGCACGCGTCTCGGTTCCAGGCCGACGTCACGGTCAACGGTGTCGACGCCAAGAGCCTGCTCCGCATCATGGGGTTGAACGTGGGCGTCGGTTCGACGGTGGCCGTCATGGCGACCGGTCCCGACGCCGCGGCCGCCGTGGACGACCTCATCGCCTTGATCGAAGGCGGTTTCGGCGAGCAGGCGAGCTGATCGTCCGCGGAGCCCGCGCCTCCTGACCTCGCGTCGCGCGGCCGCGACCTGGCGCGGCCGCGACCCAGCGCCGTCGCGACCTAGCGCCGTCGCGACCATTTCGTGAGGAGCATGTCGCCCGACACCAGGACGTGGTCGAGGGCGAGGCCGCGCAGGGCCATCTCGTCGCGGGCCGCGACGATGCGCGGGCCGGCTCCGCCCTCGAGGTTGGGCGACACGGTGAGGCACAGCTCGTCGACGACGTCGGCGGCGACGAGGTCGCCGAGCAACGCCGGGCCTCCTTCGGTGTGGATCTGGGGAAGCCCTCGCTCGACCAGGACCCGGACGAGGAGGCGCGGGTCCACCCGGTCGCGACCGCACGACACGACGTCGGCGACCTCGTCGAGTCGGGCCCGAGCCGCGTGAGGTGCCGCGTCGTGGGTGAGCACCAGGGGGCGGACCGGGGCGTCCGCGAACACGCCGCTCGCCGGGTCGAGGCCGAGTCCGCTGGAGACGACGGCGAAGACGGGATGGTCGGACAGGCCCGCGGCTCGTCGCCAGGCGACGGCCTCGTCGTCGAGTCGCATCGGGCCGTAGCCCTCGTCGCGGACCGTGCCCGCCCCGACCACGACCACGTCGCAGAGTCGGCGCAGCAGGTCGAAGACGAGCAGGTCGGCCGGCCCGCCCAGGTCACGCGTCCTGCCGGCCGCCGTCGCCGATCCGTCGACGCTGGCGACGAAGTTCGCCCGCACGGACGGCGTCGTCCGGTCGTGGGGCCGGTGGAGCTCGACGAGGTCGTCGATCGTCAGTGCGCCACGGCCGACCGGGGGAGCGGGGTGCAGCTGCACGAGGGTGGTCGCGGTCACAGGGCGGCCTCGTCGAGGTTGTGGCGCTCGACGAGGGGGTCCCGCCAGCCGAGGATCGCCTCGACCATCCGGACGGCGTCGACGCTGGCCCGGACGTCGTGCATGCGGACGATGCGTGCGCCCTGCAGCACGCTCACCGTGGCCGCCGCGAGCGAGCCCGCCAGGCGGTCGGGCTTGTCGCGACCGAGCGACTCGCCGACGAAGTCCTTGTTGGACACCGCGGCGAGCGTCGGGTGACCCAGGGCCGCCACCTCGGACAGGCGCCGGGTGAGTTCGAGCGAGTGCCGGGTCGTCTTGTTCAGGTCGTGCCCCGGATCGACGACGAGTCTGTCGTCGGGCACGCCGTGGGCACGGGCGACGTCGACCCGCCGCGCGAGGAACTCGACGACCTCGGCCACGACGTCGACGTAGTGCGGACGGGGGTGCGGACGCCGTGGTGCCGCCAGGCTGTGGGTGACGACGAGCGTGGCCTCGCCGTCGGCGACCACGTCGGCCAGGCGCGGATCGTGGAGCCCCGTGGTGTCGTTGACGACGTGCGCCCCGGCGGCGATGACGCGCTCGGCGACCTCGGGGCGGAAGGTATCGACCGAGATGACGACGTCGGACCGGCTCGCGAGCGCCTCCACCACGGGCAGCACCCGGTCGAGTTCGTCGGAGGCGGACAGCTCGGGCCCGGGCGCGAAGGGGACGCCCCCGATGTCGACCCAGTCGGCGCCCGCCTCGGCCGCGTCCACGGCGGCCTGCACGGCGCGGTCGAGGGCGAAGGTCGCGCCACGGTCGAAGAACGAGTCGGGCGTGCGGTTGACGATCGCCATCACGGCGACCTGGTGCGAGAAGTCGAAGGTCCGCGACCCGATGCGGCGGCGGGGGACGAGGAGGGGCGGCACGGCGAATCCGGCGGGGTCGGCCGCGGGGGAGGGAGCGGCCGCCTCAGCCACGGGAGGTGCCGATCAGGGCGACCGCCTCGGCCCGCGCCGACGGCGTGGACAGGACGCCCCGGCTCGCGAGCGTCACCGTCGTGCTGCCCGTCTGACGGGGGCCCCGGGTCGTGACGCATCCGTGCGAGGCGTCGAGCACCACGAGGACGCCGTCGGGGCGGGCGCCGGTCTCCACGGCCTCGGCGATCTCCTCGCCGAGCCGCTCCTGGAGCTGGGGGCGCGAGGCGACCGCGTCGACCACGCGGGGGAGCGCACCCAAGCCGACGATCGTCTCGCCCGGGACGTAGGCCACGTGAGCGACGCCGACGAAGGGCAGCAGGTGGTGCTCGCACACCGACCGGAACGAGATGTCGCGAACGATCACGACCTCGCCCAGCTGGTGCGCTTCGGCCGGGACGGTGGCCTGGCGGACGAGTTCGGCCGCGTCGACCGTGAGCCCCGAGAAGAACTCGGCGTAGGCGTCGGCCACGCGTCGGGGGGTCGACTCGAGCCCGGGCCGGTCGACGTCCTCACCGATCGCGGCGAGCAGTTCGAGCACGGCGGCCTCGATGCGGGGCCCGTCGATCGGCGGAGGAGTCATCGCACCATCCTCTCAGGCGGAGGGGCCGACCGCGCCGTCCCTGCTGCTCCCGAGGTCGACGGCGGTCTCGCGGGGGAGCGCCTCGTGGTGGCGCCGTCCGTGGCTGCGCCGCGCCTCCTTCATCTCGGCCTCGAAGAGGTGCTTCTTGCCGTCCGCCAAGGAATCACGTACGTTCTTCTCATGGTCGCGGAACGCGGCGTAGTAGCCGTCGTCGTAGTCCTCGACGAGTTGGTACGTCCAGCGTCCCTCGACGACGTTGCGACCGACGAGGTCCCGGTCCAGCAGGTCGGCGATCTCGTCGTGCCCGGCTCGGCGAAGCGATTCCACGGCATCGCCGAGGGCGAGGTCGGCCTTGCCGGTCAGTCGGTGGAATCCGTAGAGGAATCCACGGGCCTGCTCGACGATCTCGAGCGCGGCGGAGAGCTCGCCGAGCGCCGCGACGGTGTCGTCGTCGAGCCCGTGGGGTCGGCGATGCGCGTCGTCGGGCGGCGTGGGGGTCGTGTCGGTCGTCATGCGACCAGGAAACTCCGAGGAGGCGCGGCGTGCGTCAGCGGGGAGCGCTTCCGCCGCCCCTCTCGACGTTACTTGACATAATGTGCATTATCAGTCACGAGCGGATGACGCCGAGAGGGGTGCACGGTGGCTCGGGTGGCGCCCCGCCCTCACGCCCCTGACGACTCGGCCAGCACCCGACGCAGCAGCTCGGCCAGGTCGCCGGGTTCGACCGGCTCGTCGGTGGTCGCCAGCTCGTCGAGGGTGAACCAGCGCGACTCGGCGATGTCGCTGCGCTCGTCGTCGGTCCAGTCGTCGTCGACGACCTCGAAGTGCGGAAGGCGGACGACGTAGAACTCGGCGTGACCGTGCGTGTGGTCGGCGTCGTCCCAGGACACCTCGAAGTCGTCCACGCGCACGACGTCACCGACCTCGGTGACCACCTGACCGGTCTCTTCGTGCAACTCGCGGATCGCCGCCTCGACATGGGTCTCGCCCGGGTCGACCCCGCCACCCGGCGTGATCCAGCGAGCGAAGCGACTCGTGTCGGGCGCCACCGTCTTCATCAGCAGCACGCGGTCGTCGTCGTCGAGGACGAGGAGGCGCGAGGTCGGTCGGACGATGCGCTCGGTCACGAAGGGGCCCGTCTCAGACGATCGGGGCGAAGTCGCTGGTGTCGCCCACCAGGCGGGTGTGGTCGGCCGGGACGGGGTCGACGGCGGCCGACGCGACCTCGGCGGCGAACTCGGCGACGTTGTACAGCTTGCCCGCGCTCTCTTTCCGCGACGAGATGGCACCGGGGTTCGAGCGTTCGAGCAGGGTCGCCGTGATCGTGCCCTCGATCATGTCCCCCGAGACCACGACGAACTCGACGCCCGCGGTCTCGAGCTGCGGCAGCATCTCGCGCAGGGCGTCCTCGCCGGCACGCTTGCTGAGGGCGACGGGGAGGTACTCGGGCATCGTCTCGGTCGTGCGGATGAAGTGCGCCTGGTGGCTCGTGACGAAGACGACGCGCGACCCCGGGGCGAGCAGCGGCAGGGCCGCGGTCAACAGCGCCACCTGGGCGTCGCGGTTGAGCTTGAGCGCGTAGTCCTCGGCCATGCCCGTCTCCATGCCGCCCGAGGCGTTCATCACGAGCACGTCGAGGCCGCCCCAGGCGTCACGCACCGTGTCGAACATCGCCGCCAGGCTGGCCTCGTCGGTGAGGTCGGCCCCGATGGCGATCGCCTCGCCGCCCGCCTGCTCGATGGTCGAGACGAGCTGCAGTGCGCGCTTCTCCTTGTTGCGGTAGTTCACGACGACCTTGGCTCCGGCCTCGGCGAAGTAGCGCACGGTGTCGGCACCGATCCCCCGGGACGATCCGGTGACCAGGACTCGGGCTCCGGCGAGGGACTCTGCGGCGAGGGGGTTGGACAAGGCGTGCTCCAGACTGTGCGGGGATCGATCGGCCCGTGGGCCGGACTCGACCCTACCAATCCCCCTCGTCATCGTCAGGGGCGGGTGATAGTTTTCATAACAGGGGAACGAGAGAAGGTCGATGTGGACGTCTTGAACGATTACGCATGGGTCGCGTGGATCGCGCTCATCCTGGTGTTCGTCATCGTCGAGGTGACGACGCTCGAATTCACCTTCCTCATGCTCGCCATCGGCAGCGTCGGCGGTCTGCTCGCCGGCCTCTTCGGTGCCCCGTGGTGGCTGCAGGCGATCATCGCGGCCGTCCTCGCGGTCCTGTTGCTGTTCACCGTGCGGCCGCCGTTGCTGCGGGCGCTCCGCCGCGGGGGCGATCCGACCCCCAGCAACGTCGAGGCGCTGCTCGGGCTGCGCGGCACGGTCGTCGTGCCCATCGGCTCCGACCCCGGCCAGGTCAAGCTGTCGAACGGCGAGACCTGGACGGCCCGCGTGCTGTCCTCCCCCGCGACGTCGGCAGGCGCCGACCTCGCACTCGACACCGGGGCCCCGGTCGTCGTGACCGCCATCGAGGGGTCGACCGCCTTCGTCGCCCCCGCAGAGAGGTCCTGAAGCCATGGACACCATCAGTGCCGGAACCGTCGTCACGATCGTGGTCGTCGCGATCGTCGTCGTGCTCGTCCTCGTCATCCTCTTCCGCTCGGTCCGCATCATCCCGCAGGCGAGTGCCGGCGTGGTCGAACGTCTGGGGCGGTACCACAAGACCCTCTCCCCCGGGCTCAACCTGCTGGTGCCGTTCATCGACCGCGTGCGGCCGCTGATCGACATGCGCGAGCAGGTCGTCTCGTTCCCGCCGCAGCCCGTCATCACCGAGGACAACCTGGTCGTCTCGATCGACACGGTCGTGTACTTCCAGGTGACCGACGCCCGGGCGGCCACCTACGAGATCGCCAACTACCTCGGGGCCGTCGAACAGCTCACGACGACCACGCTGCGCAACGTGGTCGGTGGGTTGAACCTCGAGCAGGCCCTCACCAGTCGCGACAACATCAACGGCCAGTTGCGCATCGTGCTCGACGAGGCCACCGGCAAATGGGGCATCCGGGTCGGCCGCGTCGAGCTGAAGGCCATCGATCCGCCCCTGTCGATCCAGGACTCGATGGAGCAGCAGATGCGTGCCGAGCGCAACCGTCGCGCCGCCATCCTCACCGCCGAGGGCACCAAGCAGTCCCAGATCCTCGAGGCCGAGGGGTCGCGACAGTCGTCGATCCTCAAGGCCGAGGGCGACGCCAAGGCCCAGGTGCTGCGGGCACAGGGCGAAGCCGAGGCCATCGCGACGGTCTTCAACGCCATCCACGCCGGCGACCCCGACCCGAAGCTGCTCGCGTACCAGTACCTCCAGACCCTGCCGAAGATCGCGGACGGCTCGGCCAACACGATGTGGATCATCCCGAGCGAGTTGACCGAGGCCCTGAAGGGCATCGGGCAGGGCTTCTTCGCCCCGCGCGACCCGAACGCCCCGGGGTGGACCCCGACCGAGGCCCCCAAGGTCTCCGAGATGGACGTCACGCCCGACCTCGCATCGACCGTCGACCTCGAGGCCGAACCGGACCTCGGCTTCCCGACCGTCACCACGCCCGGTGAGACCGGCTCCGGTGTCGGTTCCGGAGGCGCGGGTGCGGCCGGCGCCGATCGGCCGGCTCCCGGGGCGGGCGCGTCGGACGCCGGGCCGACCACTCCTCCGGCGACCTCGTAGTGCCGTCCGCTCCCCCGGTCTCGGACGGCTGGTTCGCTCCGGCCGGCCCCCGGGTGTTGGCGCACCGGGGCCTGGCCGTCGACGCCCCGGAGAACACGAGGCTGGCGTTCGCCCTCGCCGTGTCGGCCGGGGCGACGTACGTCGAGACCGACGTGCACGCCACGCGCGACGGCATCGCGGTGATCAGCCACGATCCCGACCTGACGCGGCTCGCGGGACGCGAGCAGCGCCTCCTCGACCTCGACCTCGCGGAGGTCAAGATGGTCCGGCTCGACGGTGAGCACGAGATCCCCACCCTCGACGAGGCGCTCGACGCCTTCCCCGAGACCCGGTTCAACATCGACCTCAAGTCGGACGAGGCCGTCGCGCCGGCCGTCCGAGCGATCGCCCGCGTCCGGGCGACGGATCGCGTCCTGGTGACCTCGTTCGACCACCGGAGGCGTCTGCGGGCGGTCCGGGCGCTGCCGGGAGTCGCGACGTCGGCCTCGTCCCGGGGCATCGTCGCGGCGGTGGCCGCAGGCCTCGTCCCGCTCCCCCGCCTCCGGCGATCGCTGGTGCGGCGCGCCCTCGTCGGGTGCGGGGCCGTCCAGGTCCCTGAGCGCAAGGGCCCGGTCCGCATCGTCACGGCTGCGCGCGTGGCCGAGTGGGCGGCACTGGGGGTCGAGACGCACGTGTGGACCGTCAACGAGCCTGCCGACATGGTGAGGCTGCTCGACCTGGGCGTGCACGGCATCGTCACCGATCGCGCCGAGCTGGCGCTCGACGAGGTGCGTCGGCGCGACGTGTGACCCTGGCCCGAGACTGCCCGGGCACTGTGAAGGGACTGTGAAATCGCACGGCTCGGAACGGCGGAGGTCCAGAACGGGTTACAACGGGTGATTGCAACGCGAGAGGAGACCACACAATGGCAGATCGCAGTTTGCGCGGAATGAGGCTCGGCAGCCAGAGCCTGCAGAGCGAAGAGGGCGTGGAGTTCTCGCCCCGCAAGAAGGCCGTCTACCAGACGACCGACGGTCAGACGTTCGACATGGTGTTCGCTGCGGACGCCGAGATCCCGGACATCTGGCAGTCACCCAAGAGCGGCCAAGAGGGTCGTCTGCTCTCGGCCGACGGCAAGCCCGTCGAGATCGACGCCGGAGACGTGAAGGTCCCCCGGAGCCACTGGGACATGTTGCTCGAGCGACGCAGCCGCGACGAGCTCGAGGAGCTCCTCCAAGAACGACTCGACTTCCTCAGGGCCCGAAAGGGCCAGCACAAGATCGGCGCCTGACGACCCGTCCGGCAGCGATCCGACGAGAAGGCCCGACCACCTCACGGTGGTCGGGCCTTCTCTCGTCTCGGCGGGGCCGGACCGTCAGTCGACGACCCGCCACCGCGGCAGGATCGGGTCGGGTGCCTCGTCGAGCCGGCGTCGACGAGTGGAACGCCGGGTCCCGATGAAGAGGCGCGACAGCAGCAGCATCGCGAGACCGAAGAACGACACGAGGAGTTCGATCGCCCGGCTCGCCACGACGGCGGGCGTCGTCCCGGTGCCGAGGTCGACGACCGCCACCATCGTTCCGGGCTCGTAGTCGGGGATGCTCGCCGTCGTACGGCCCGAGGCGTCGATGGCCCGCGTCGAGGCGACGGTCGAGACGTTGACGAGGGGACGCGCCGTCTCGATCGCCCGCAGGCGTGCGATGGCGAGCTGTTGCTCGTTCTCGTCGGTCTGCCCGGGACGGGTCCCGAAGTCGGCGTTGTTCGTCTGGCCGATGATGACCTGCGCGCCCTCGTCCATCATGTTGGTGATGAGCTGGTCGTCGACGATGTCGAAGCAGATCGAGATCCCGGCACGGAAGTCGCCGAGGTCGAAGACCTCGTCCCGCGTGCCCGGCGTGTAGTCCCGCCCGATGAGGTCGATCAGGTCGGGAGCGAAGGGCCGCCAGAAGGCGCGATCGGGGACGTACTCCCCGAACGGGACCGGGTGCTTCTTGTCGTACTGGTCCGTCACCCCACCGCCCGACCAGAGCAGGGACGAGTTGTGGACGGTCTCACCGTCGTCGCTCTCGGTGATGACACCCGACACGAGGGGGGCGTCGTAGCCACGGGAGATCGCGTCGAAGACGTACTGGCCGGTGGCGTCGCGGGTGGGATCACGGTCGCTGCCTCCCTCCGGCCACACGATCATGTCGAGGGAGCGCTGGTCCTCCGGCAGCCGTGCGAGCTGGGCCTGCAAGTCGCTCATCGCGAGGACCTGGGCGTTGGTCAGGTCGCCGTACTGCCGGTCGGCGAAGTAGCCGGCGTCGCCGTCGCCCTGGACGGCGGCGATGGTGGCGGTGCCCGAGGAGTGCGTCGGCCAGTGCGGCACCGCGAGGGCGGCGACCACGACCGTGGCAGCGGCGAGCACGCGGGTCGAACCCCGGACGGTCGTCTGCAGGGCGAGCTGGATCAGTGCGGCGATGATCGCCACCATGAGGAACGACAGCCCCGAGATGCCGAGCCAGGCGACGAGACCGGCGAACGGGCTCTCGGACTGGCTGAGGGCCACGCGACCCCAGGCGAAGCCGCCGTAGGGCCAGTTGCCGGCGACGAACTCACGGAGCGTCCAGAGCCCCCCGACGACGACGGGCAGGAGGACCGTGCGGCCCAGGGTGCCGGGCCAGATGAGCGGGACCCAGCGGTACGCGAGGGTGATGAGCATCGCCCCGGCGGCGAAGAAGAGCGCCTCGAGGGTCGACAGCGCGGCCCAGGGCACGACACCGAGGAAGAGCGTCGCCCACGAGATGTGGATCAGGTAGAAGGACAGGCCCGCCACGAGGCCGACCAGGAAGGAACCGCCGAGCGACCGGCCCCGGAGAGCCACCAGCACGAACCCGATGCCGACGAAGGTCAGCGGCCAGACGTCGCCGTCCGGGAAGCCACCGTCGAGGACGGCGCCGGCACCGAGGGCGACGATCAGGGCGAGCCAGAGGGGCAGTCGGACGTCGGTCGCTCGGGAAGACACCCCGTGATTCTAGGTGGCGGCGTCTGGGAGGCCGGTCGTCCTCGGCGGACGTCCGGCCTCGTCGGGGAGGAGGGTCAGGGGCCGACCGCGGTGTAGGCCACGATGCCGCGACGGACGGCGTCGAGCGCCTGCCGGGCCGTCGGACCGACCGGCAGGTCACCCACGACCGACAGCTGGTCGAGCAGGTCGATCGTCTGTTTCGTCCAGCGGACGAAGTCGCCGGCGGCGAGGTCGGCGTCGTCGAGCACCGAATCGAGTGCGGCACCGCGGGCCCAACGGTGCATCGCGAGGGCGAGACCCGGTGCCGGGGGCTGGCTCCCCGGAAGGTGGTGCTCGTGCTCGAGGTCGTCGAGCTCCGCCCAGAGCAGCTGCGTGGCGTCGAGCGCGGCACGGAACTCGCCGCGAGGCAGGAATCGCTCGGAGAGCTGGCCTTCGTCCCGACGGGGCTCGTACACGAGGGTGGCAGCCATGGCCGCCATGGACGGCACGTCGAGCATGTTCCACACACCGAGGCGGAGGCTCTCGGCCACGAGCAGGTCGCGATCGCCGTAGATGCGCCGCAACGTGCGACCGGTCGGGGCGACGGTGACCTCGGCGTCCCGCGGGACGCGACCCGCCCCTCCTGCGTTCGTGCCCGTGGGGACGAGGTAGCCGCGGTCGAGCAGCACGTCGGTGACCCGGTCGAAGACCTTGGCGACGGCGCCGGTCCGACTGCGGATCTGCGCCGACAGTTGGTCGGTCTGCTTCTTCAGCTTGAACCAGCGCTCGGACCAGCGGGCATGCTGTTCGCGCTCCGGACAGGCGTGGCAGGGGTGCGTCCGCACCTGCCGACGCAGTTCGCCGATGCGACGCTGACGCTTGTCGCGCTCGGCTCGCGACTGCGAGTCGGCCCGGGCCGCCCCCTGCTTCTCGAGGTCGCCGACCTCGCGACGCAGCATCGTGTACTGGCCGAAGTCGCCCAGGTGGCAGGCCATCGACGCGGCGTAGCCGTCGAGCGACTGCTGCTGCGACCGCACCTTGCGGGCCAGGTCGACGACCGAGCGGTCGGCCTGGAACTGGGCGAACGACGTCTCGAGCACCTCGCGGGTGCGGGATCGTCCGAACTGCTCGATGAGGTTGACGGCCATGTTGTACGTCGGCCGGAAGCTGCTGTTCATCGGGTAGGTGCGCCGCGAGGCCAACGAGGCGACGGCCTGCGGGTCGAGACCCTGCTGCCACTGGATGAGCGAGTGGCCCTCGACGTCGATGCCCCGGCGACCGGCTCGACCGGTCAACTGGGTGTACTCGCCGGGCGTGATGGGCACCCGAGCCTCGCCGTTGAACTTCTCGAGCTTCTCGAGCACGACGGTGCGGGCCGGCATGTTGATGCCGAGCGCCAGCGTCTCGGTCGCGAAGACGACCTTGACGAGCTTCTTCTGGAAGAGCTCTTCGACGACTTCCTTGAAGGCCGGCAACAGGCCGGCGTGGTGAGCCGCCACACCTCGCTCGAGCCCGTCGAGCCACCGCCAGTAGCCGAGGACCGCGAGGTCTTCGTCGCGCAGGGTGCGACAACGGGCCTCGACGATCTCGCGGATCTCGCGACGCTGGTCGGCGGTCGTGAGACGGATGCCCGACCTCAGCACCTGGGACACGGCCTGGTCGCAGCCGACCCGGCTGAAGACGAAGAAGATGGCGGGAAGCAGGTTCTGGTCGTCGAGCATCTCGACGATCTTCCAGCGGTCGAGGCGACCGGGACCGCCTTGCGTGGGGGGTACGACGTGGCCCCGGGGGCCGGTCCGACCCGCCGAGTGGCCGTCTCGACGACCACCGCTCCGCCCGCCGCGTCGGCCGAGCGAGGTCGCGCGCAGGAGCTCGGGGTTGACCCGGTTCGTCGCGGCCTGCCCCGAGGAGTCGAAGAGGTCGAGGAACTTGCCCCCGACCAGGACGTGTTGGTCGAGGGGCACGGGACGGTCCTCGGAGACGATGACCTCGGTGCTCCCCCGGACCGTCTGGAGCCAGTCGCCGAATTCTTCGGCATTCGACACCGTGGCGCTCAACGAGATGAGCCGCACGTCGAGCGGCAGGTGGATGATGACTTCTTCCCAGACCGCGCCGCGGAACCGGTCGGCCAGGAAGTGGACCTCGTCGAGGACGACGTACCGCAGGTCGGTCAGCATCTCGGACCCGGCGTAAATCATGTTGCGGAGCACCTCGGTCGTCATCACGACGATGCGCGCCCGGGAGTTCACGTTCGTGTCACCGGTGAGCAGCCCGACCTCGGACGCTCCGTACTCGGCCACGAGTTCTTGGAACTTCTGGTTGCTCAGTGCCTTCATGGGTGCGGTGTAGAACACCTTGGCCCGCGGGTCCTGCATGGCGAGGTGGATCGCGTACTCGGCCACCAGGGTCTTGCCGGCGCCCGTCGGTGCCGCGACGAGGACGCTGTCGCCCGCTTCGAGGGCGGCGCACGCGGCCAGCTGGAACGGGTCGAGCGCGAAGCCGAGACGGGACCGGAAGGCCTGGAGCTTGGGGGTCTTGTCTCGCGTCTTCGCCGCGGCGAAACGTTCAGCGGGACTGAGGTCGGGGCTCACCGGGTCACCCCGCCGCGAGTTCGGCGTCGAGCGCGGCCGCCCGCTTCGCGACCCGGCGGTCGTGCAGCCAGGCGACGCCGGCGGCGAGGAAGAACAGCACGATCATGGGGATGGCCAGGAGGAACATCGAGAAGATGTCGGCCGACGG
The DNA here is from genome assembly GCF_054060695.1 of Frigoribacterium sp. 2355. Taxonomy (NCBI): domain Bacteria; kingdom Bacillati; phylum Actinomycetota; class Actinomycetes; order Micrococcales; family Microbacteriaceae; genus Frigoribacterium; species Frigoribacterium sp. 2355. The sequence continues at coordinate 107,038 of NZ_JBSSDL010000001.1, forward strand.
GGTCGCGATCGCGGTGAACAGGACGATGACGAGGATGGCCACCCGCCAGCCCTTGCCGATGGCGGCGGCCGAGACGACGCCCACGAAGTTCAACAGCACCAGGAACACCGGCATGACGAAGGCGATGCCCACGGCGAGCACCAGCTTGAGGACGAAGTCGTAGTAGACCTTCGACTCGATGATCGTCGCGTCCTGGGTGTCGACGAAGCCGGTCATGACCTCGACGATGTGGGGCAGCACGTACCATCCCGCCAGGCAGCCGCCCAGGAAGAGCGGGATGGCGGTGCCGATGAAGCCGACGGCGTAGAGCTTCTCTTTGCGCACGAGGGCGGGGACGATGAAGGCCCAGACCTGGTAAAGCCAGACGGGACTCGAGATGACGACCCCGACGGTGACCGCGATCTGGAGCTTGAGGTCGAAGGCGCCCGTGATGTTCGAGTAGTTGAGGGTGGTCTCACCCGTGCGTGCCGCCGCGATCGCCTCGACCGGAGACCTCAGGGCGTCGAGGACGAAGGGCGCGAGGAACCAACCGGCGACAGCTGCCAGGATGAGGGCCAGGGCGGAGATGAAGAGTCGCTTGCGCAACTCGAGCAGGTGTTGCCCGAGGGACATCTTGCCGTCGCGACCTCGGCTGCGGGCCGTGCCCCTCCCCTGGGTGCTGTCGCCACGAGTCGTCGTCGTGGCCACGCGTCAGGACTTCGGCGGGACGTCGCGGCCCGGCGACGGGTACGAGTCGTCGACGCGGCGTGCGGTCGGACCGTCGGTGTACCGGGCGGACGAGTCGTCCGGACGACGCAAGGGACGGTCGTCGAGGTCGTCGTCGACGGCCGACTCTTTCTTGTCGCTGTTGACCTCGTTCTTGAAGATGCGCATCGACTGGGCGATGCTCTTCGCGAGGGCCGGGAGCTTCGGCGCACCGAAGAGCAAAAGGACGATCGCCAGGATGATGATCAGGTGCCAGCCTGAGAGCGCGTTTCCGAACATGATGGGGTCTCCTTGCGGGGCAGGGTGACGTCCACTCTACCGTGCGGCCTCGTCTGCGGCAGGCACGGCGCAGGCGATGCACAGGGCGTGCCACAGCCGGACCTTCAAGGGGCGACGGACGGGTCGACGTCGTAACGCTCGATCGCCCGACGCGCCCAGTCGGCGACGGCAGAGCGCGCCGACTCCGGCCCGACGACCTCGGGGTGACCCGGGAGTCCCGCCACGAGGCGACAGAGCGTGCCGAGTCGGTTGACGCGCAACCGGAGGCGCACGCGGTCGTGCGGGAGGGGTTCGGGTTCGTCGGGACCGTAGTCCGCGAGGAGCGGCGCCGCGGCGGCGTCGAGGTCGAGCACCACGACCAGGTCGTCCGGAGACCCCTCGAACAGCGTCTCGGGCAGGGTGACGTCGTCGGCCCGGTGAGCGATCGGAGTCGCGGTGAGCGCCGGGGAGGCGATGCGGTCGAGTCGGAACGTCCGGGGCGCCTCGCGCAGGTGGTCCCAGGCCCTGAGGTACCAGTCGGCGTCGACCGACTCGACCCGCAGCGGGTCCACCCGCCGTCGTTCCGCGACCCCCCGGGTGCCGCGATAGTCGAACTCGAGCTGGACGCCCGCCTCGACCGCCCGGCCGACGAGCCCCAGGACCTCGTTCGTCTCGGACTGGTCGACGGCCACCTGGCTCGGTTCGCTGGACGCCCCACGCGACAGCTTGCTCATCAGTGTGGCGATGGCCGCGCGGTCCGCGTTCTCGGGCAGCGACGAGAGGTACTGCAGGCCCGCGATGAGGGCGGCCGCTTCGCGAGCGGAGAACCGTGGCGAGTCGTCGATGGCGACGAGGTTGGTCAGCACGATGACGTCGTTCTGCTCGAAGTCGTCCCACGCGATGTCGAAGAGGTCGCCGTGCTGGTACTGCGTCGTCTCGCCAGGGACGCCCGAGACGGCGATCAGCTCGACCGCACGCCGGATCTCGCCCACGCTCACGCCGAAGTGCGCGGCCGCCTCGGCCACGCTGACTCGCTCGTGGTCCATGAGCCACGGGACGAGCGACAGCAGGAAGGCGAGCTTGTCGGCCGCGTGGAGGGCACCGCGGGGCTCAGCCACGGGCACCCCCGTCGACCGGGCCGGTGGTGTGGGCGGCGAGCACGGCCTCGAGGCGGGTGCGCACCAGGGCACGGAGACCGTCGGGTTCGACGACGGTGACCTCGGGACCGAAGGAGGCCAGCTCGTCGGCGAGCAGGTTGTCGTCGGTCCAGTGGACGAGGAGCGTGTCGGGATCGAGACGGGTCGTGCCACGGCGCTTGCCGAGTCGGGTCTCGGCGTCGGACAGGGGCTCGACGCGGACGGTCGCGGTGCGATCGCGCCAGACCTGCTCGAGGTCGGCCAGCGCGCGCTCGGCCGTGGCGTCGTCGGGTCTCGTGTACGGGGTGGTGGTCAGCTGGACGGGGCCGACGACACGGGACAGGAGGAAGGTCTTGAGCGCCCCCGTGCCGACCTCGACCGCCGACACCAGCCACCGGCCCTGGTGCTGCACCAAGGCTGCCGGGGCGACCTCGCGCCGGCGGGCGGACTCGTCACCGGGCTTCAGGTAGTCGAACCGGACGACGACGCCCCGGTCGAGCGCCGTCCGCAGCGGCTCGAAGGCCGCGTCGCGGGAACGGAGCCGAGGGGCGTACTCGAGCTCGGGCACGCTCGCCGCGCCGCCGAGCGAGCGCAACTTGAGGAGTGCCCGTCGGGACTCGTGGGAGAGCGACCCCTCGCGCCACACCATCGCCGCCAAGGTGAGGAGGGCGGTCTCCTCGGACGAGAACGAGATGTCCTCGGGCAGTTCGTACGCGCCCCGCGGGATGCGATAGCGGAGGGTCTGGTTGTTGCCTGCCGCCGCGGGATCGTCGATCGTCTCGAGGGGGACGCCCAGTTCGCGGATGTCGTCCTTGTCCCGCTCGAACTGCCGCTCGAGCGCGGCGTTGTCACCCGAGCGCGAGTACCTCTGGCGGTACCCCTGGACGGTCGACAGGATCTCGGTCTTGCTCAACCCGGAGTCCGTCGCGAGCAGGGCCAACACGAGGCTGAACAGTCGCTCTTCGACGGGGACGCGGGGGGTGCGGGCAGTGGGCACGGCGACCGGCTCAGCAGGGCCGGGTCATCGGATCGCCCCGAGCACGTCGAACACGTACACGTAGGCGGAGCCACCGCTGTCGGACGTCGCGGGGAGCACGACCATGACCTGCGAGCCGACCTGCTGGCCCACGAGGGCCGACCGGATGTCGTCGGGGATCTGCTCGTCGCCGAGGTCGACCGGCGTCGCCGAGCCGCCGTTGGTCCAGGTCGACCCCGCGACCGTGGACGGCTGGCTCCAGGTGACGGCCGTGAACTGCACCACGGCGGAGTCGTCGGCGGTCAACCTCGGACCGTGCCCCTTGCGGACGAGGTGCACGACCTCGTCGGTGGGGGCGTCACCCGCGGGGATCGTGATGCCGGGTGCACCGTCGGGGGCGGTGACCACCGCGGGCAGGCCGTCCGCGCCGAGCTGGAGGGCCCCGTCGGCCTTCGCGAGGAACGCCCGCTTGACGTCGACGACGGCGACGTAGGCGGCGTCGGGATCGTCGTTCGGGGTCGTCGCGGCGCCGTTGATCGATGCCGAGAGGTCGCTGGCCTTGACGGCGACCGCGACGCGCGAACCCACCGTGGAGCACTCCAACGCGTCGACGAGCGGGGCGAGCGTCTGCCCGCCCACCGTCAACGGGACGTTCGTCGAGCCGTCGTAGCCGCTGTCCTCGAGTTCCTGGCCCGTGCTGCCGTCGAACAGGGTGTAGTCGATGACGACCGGGGTGCCGTCGACGAGTCGTTGACCGTCGCCCTCGATGAGCGTCGAGACCTCGGTCTTCTTGGTCACGATCGGCGTCGGCACGTCGACGTCGGGCTTCGTGCCGAAGTCGCCGGTCGCGGTGACGACCGAGGCGGCGTCACCCGTGGGAGGGCAACCGGCGGAGCCGGGGCCGGCCGTGCTCGAGCAGGCCGTCATCGAGGCGAGCAGGCCGACCGTCACGACGAGGGCGGGGATCTTGCGCACGGGGACTCATTTCGTGGAGGCGACCGGGGGGTCGGGTGGGGCGACCGGTCGGGTCGTTCGGATGCGGGGACAGCTTAGCGGGGGTGGTCGGAGCCCTCGATGATGCTCAGGCCGGGGCGGAACCGGTCGACGTGCCGTCGGCGCCGGCTCCGTCGGTGGTGCCGTCGACGGCCTCGGTCGCCGCGATCGCGGCCTCGGCCGCCGTCCGGGCCTGGCGTGCCGTCTTGCGCAGCTTCTTGTCGCTGGCCGACCGCTCGCCGAGTGCGCCGGGCGTCCAGGCCTCGACGTCGGCATCGCTGTAGTCGGACTTCGAGGGGCGTCGTTTGAGCTGCGGGAGCACCGCTCCCGGTGCCAGACGGCGGGCGGTGAGGAGGAAGCCGGTGTGCCCGATCATGCGGTGGTCGGGGCGGACGGCGAGGCCCTCGACGTGCCAGCCGCGGACGAGCGTCTCGGACGCGTCGGGCTCGGTGAAGGCCCCGGAGGCGCGCAGGGCCTCGGCCGTGCGCGAGAGCTGTGTCGCGGTGGCGACGTAGCAGATCACCAGACCGCCCGGCTTGAGGGCGTCGGCCGTGACGTCGACGTTCTCCCACGGCGCGAGCATGTCGAGCACGACCCGGTCGACCGTCCCGTCGGGCATCGCCGCGGGCAACTCGTCGGCCAGGTCGCCGACCGTGACCGTCCAGTTCTCGGGCTCGGCACCGAAGAAGCTCGCGACGTTGCCCTCGGCGACGTCGGCGAACTCCCGTCGGCGCTCGAAGGACGCCAGGCGACCCTCGGGGCCGACGGCCCGCAGCAGCCAGAGCGACAGCGCACCCGAACCCACGCCCGCCTCGACGACCGTCGCGCCGGGGAAGATGTCGGCGAACGCCACGATCTGGGCGGCGTCCTTCGGGTAGACGATGGCCGCGCCCCGGGGCATGGACATCACGAAGTCGCTCAGCAGCGGACGAAGGGCGAGGTACTCGTCGCCCGTCGTGCTGGGGACGACGGACCCGTCGGGCAAGCCGACGACGTCGTCGTGCGCGATCATGCCGCGGTGCGTGTGGAACACGGCGCCCGGGGTCAGCACGATGGTGTTCATCTTGCCCTTGGGGCCCGTGAGCTGGACCTTGTCGCCTTCGACGAAGGGGCCGGACTGGCGGCGGAACGCGGTCATGCGAGGGTGCTGCTTTCGATCGGGTCGCACCCCGAGGGGTGCAGGAGGCGCGGCGTGCGCACCGGGGTCAGGAGTCGGAGGTCGCCTGGTCGCGGACGGCACGGCCGGCCCGGTGCAACGCGCGGAGGTCGTCGACCGTGGTGCCGACGAGGGTGTCGCGGCGGATGTAGGGGCCGTCGTCGGCGAGCGGTGCGTGGTGCTCGACGCCGATCGCGACGGTGCCGGCGGCGACGGCCGAGGCCAGGCCGGGCGTGCTGTCCTCGATGGCGATGCAGTCGGCGGGGTCGACGCCCAGCAGGGCGGCGCCCCGGAGGTAGGCCTCGGGGTGCGGCTTGGCGTGCTCGACGTCGTCGCCGGCGACGATCGCGTCGAAGGCCTCGAACTCGATGGCGTCGACCATGAACTGGGCCATGCGGCGGATGGACATGGTGACCAGGGCGGTCGGGACGCCTTCTCGGCGGAGCTCGGCGAGGAGTTCCTTCGCCCCGGGACGCCAGGGGATCTCGACCGCGGCCCGCTCGAGGACCGCCGTGGTCAGGCGGTCGATGATCTCGTCCTCGGTCAGGTCGACCCCGTGGGACTGCAGGACCCGGGCGGACTGCCACAGGCCGCTCCCGATCATGGCGTCGCCGTCCTCGCGGCTCCAGGTGCCGCCGAACGACTCGACCAGTTCGACCTGGCAGAGGAACCAGTACGGTTCGGTGTCGACGAGGGTTCCGTCCATGTCCCACAGGACGGCGGCAGGCAGGGTTTCGGTCACGGCGGACGAGTCTACCGGGCCTGGTCGACGTGGCCTCCCGGCCCGCGCCTCCTGGTGGCGGTCACGGTCTATCGTGGAGGGTCAAGCGCCGGACGCCCTTCCGGCACGGTGAGGACTCAGGTTGACGAACACGTCGGATTTCGCTGCGGGACGCCTGCTGGTGGTCGCCTTCGAGGGCTGGAACGACGCCGGCGAGGCCGCCAGCGGCGTCGCGCGCAGCCTGGTCGAGACCCTCTCGCTCGAACCGGTGGCCGAACTCGATGGCGAACGGTACATCGACTACCAGTTCAACCGCCCGCAGGTGGGGCTCGACGACGACGGGGTGCGAACCCTCGTGTGGCCGCGCATCCAGCTGCACGCGGCCGCCGACGCCGCGACGGTCCTCCCCCGCGACCCGTCGTCGCCCACCACCGAGGTGCTCGTGCTGCTCGGTGCCGAACCCTCGCGCAGCTGGCGCGGCTTCGCCGCCGAGATCGTCGACCTGATCGACGTGCACGACGTCACGGGCGTGGTGTTCCTCGGAGCCATGCTCGCCGACGTCCCCCACACGCGGCCCATCTCGGTCTTCGTCAGCAGCGAGAACGAGGCCGTCCGCGACGAGTACACCCTCGAGCGCAGCACCTACGAGGGGCCGGTGGGCATCTTGTCGGTCCTCGCCGACGCCGTCGAGGCCGCGGGCGTGCCGACCCTGTCGATCTGGGCCTCCGTCCCCCACTACGTCCACAACGCCCCGTCACCCAAGGCGACGCTCGCGCTCATCGAGAAGCTCGACGAGCTCTCGGGCGTGACGATCCCCCGCGGCGAGCTCGCCGCCGAGTCGACGGCCTGGGAGTCCGGCATCGACGCCCTCGCCGCCGACGACGAGGACATGGCGGGTTACATCGAGCAGCTCGAGCAGGCCCGCGACACGGTGGACAGCCCCGAGGCGAGCGGTGAGGCCATCGCCCAGGAGTTCGAACGGTACCTGCGTCGGCGCGACGGCAAGGGCGGGGACGGACGACCGGACGACCCGCGGTACCCGCCGGTCCCCTGACCGGTCCGCCGGCGACCCGTCAGGAGGGGCGGGTGGGGCCCGATACGACGGCCCCGGTCAGGTGGCGGGCCCGCCCGGGACCGCGACGCCGTTCTCGTAGGCGAACACCACGGCCGCCGTCCGGTCGCGGAGGCCGAGCTTGCCGAGCACGTTGGAGACGTGCGTCTTGACCGTGGCCTCGCCCAGGAACAGCCGACGGGCGATCTCGGCGTTGGAGGCCCCCGAGGCCAACCGGTCGAGCACCTCGCGTTCGCGTTCGGTGAGGGTCGCCAGTGCGGGGCTGGGGACGACGGCGCGCGTCGTCGCGGGGTCGCCCACGGCGCGTTCGACCACGGCACGGGTGAGTTGGGGCGAGAGCAGGGCGTCTCCGCGGTGGACGACGGCGATCGCCTCGATCAGGTCCTCGGGCGTGGCCGTCTTGAGCAGGAAGCCGCTCGCCCCCGCCTGCAGGGCCCGGAAGACGTAGTCGTCCCGGCCGAAGGTGGTCAGGACGAGGACCGCCGGGCCGCCCCCGGGTGACTGCGCGAGGATGCGACGCGTGGCCTCGAGCCCGTCGAGGACGGGCATCTCGATGTCCATGACGACGACGTCGGGGCGGAGCCGCCGGACGAGGTCGACGGCCTCGAGCCCGTCGCAGGCCTCGCCGACGACGCGGACGTCGGGTGCGGTGTCGAGGATGATGCGGAAACCCGTGCGGACGAGGTCCTGGTCGTCGACGAGCAGGACGGAGACGGGGGCGGTCGTGTCGGTCATGGTCTCTCGGAGGGGTCGGCGGCGGTGACGTGGTCGAGGGGGCGGGCGTCGGCGCAGGCGTTCACGGGCAGGACCGCGCACACCCGGTAGCCCCCGCGCGGGCGGGGGCCGAGCTGGAGCTCGCCCCCGTGCAGGTCGACCCTCTCGCGCATGCCCCGCTGGCCCAGTCCGGGGCCGGTCGCCGTCGATCCCTGCGGGATTCCCGCGCCGGGATAGGGCGTGGGGCCGGGACGACCGTCGTCGACGACCTCGACCTCGATCGTCCGGTCGCCGTAGCGGAGGTGCACCTCGGCGAGGGAGGCGTTGCCGTGCTTGAGGGTGTTGGTCAGGGCCTCCTGGGTGATGCGGTACAGGGTGACCCCGATGCTCTCGGGGACGTCGCGGGCGTCGCCGTGCACCGAGAACCGGACCTCGAGGCCGAGGGCTCGCGTGTCGGCCATGAGTTCGGGCAGGGCGCCGAGGCCCGAGGGGCCGGACCCGGCCTCGCCGTCCCGCGACCGGAGGACGGACAGCAGGCGGTCGAGCTCGTCGATGGTCGTCCGCGCCGTGCCCTCGACGGCCGACAGGGCGCCTCGTGCGATGTCGGGCCGGTCGAGCGTCCGCCGGGCGGCGCCCGCCTGGATGCCGATGACGGCCACGTGGTGGGCGACCACGTCGTGCAGCTCGCGGGCGAGGCGGGTGCGTTCTTCGTTGATGGCCCGATCGGCGACGAGCTCGTGGGCGGCGCGCAGCTCGACCCCCGTGCGTTCGAGGGCGTGGAGCCGGGTGGCCGACACGCGGGCCGCCCGGCCGAACGCGATGGCCGTGACGAGGACGATGCCGTTCGACACGAGCGTGTAGGCGATCGTGGCGAGGGTCACGGGGTCGGGTGCCTCGGCGTCGGACACGTAGACGGAGTGCAGCCACACGCCGAGCCAGGCGAACATGACCGCGGTCACGACGACGCTGACGACCAGCGCACGGGCGCGCCGGGCGGCCCAGGCGTTCGCGGTGAAGATGACCACGAACTCGACGATCGACGGGGTGAGGGTGTCGGGGTAGCCCCTCAGCTGGGCGGCCAGGAACACGGCCGACACGACGACGAGGACGGCCACGGGACCCTGCCGTCGGAAGGCGAGCGGGGCGCAAAGGCCCAGGAGCCACAGCACGCTCTCGAGGGTCGAGGGCGAACCCGCCCCGTCGGCGTCCTCGACGATGACGGCGCTGAGCCAGAGCGTGACGAGGCCGAGCGCCGCGGTGAGGGCGGTGATCCAGAGGTCGACGCGCGTGTCGCGTCGGGTGAGCGGCCGACGGGCGTCGCCCGGGGCCGGGGCGGTCGTCGACGTCTCCACGCCGACCATCGTAGGGCAGACGGGCGTGCTGATTGAGGAACACTCATGCACGCGCATGGAGAACAGGCTGGACGACCTGTTTCGTCCGGGTGCCGGGACGGACCGGCCGCCTCGGCGCCGTCGGCGGCGTTCAGGCGCGCAGGTCGATGCCCAAGAGCGCCTGCACGGCGTCGACGTCGACCTCGGACGGGGCCGTTCCCCGGGCCACGACGGCGTCGACAGCGTCGAGGGCCGAGGGCGTGTCGAGGTCGTCCGCGAGCGACGAGCGCAGGCCGACGACCAACGGGGTGGGGGCCGGGACCGGCACCGCGCCTCCTGCTCTCGTGGCGGCCCAGGCGAGCCAGCGCTCGAGACGACGTTCGGCGGCGACGAGGTCGGCGTCGAACCACTCCCAGTCGGAGCGGTAGTGGTGCGCCAGGAGGGCGAGCCGGACGGCGCGGGGGTCGCGGCCCGCGGCGACGAGCTCGCTGACCTTCACGAGGTTGCCGAGCGACTTGCTCATCTTCTCGCCCTGGTAGCCGACCATCCCGGTGTGCGTGTGGTGGACGGCGTAGGGGCGGCCGGTGAGGGCCGTGCCGTGCGCCGTGCTCATCTCGTGGTGCGGGAACACCAGGTCGCTCCCGCCGCCGTTGACGGTGACGGGCACGTCGAGGTGCTGCTGGGCGATGACGGTGCACTCGATGTGCCAACCGGGTCGGCCGGCGCCCACGGTGGTGGGCCAGGACGGCTCGTCGTCGCGGGCCGCGCGCCAGAGCAGCGGGTCGAGGGGGTCGCGCTTGCCGGCGCGATCGGGGTCGCCGCCGCGCTCGGCGAAGAACCGGGCCATCGTCTCGGCGTCGTAGCGACTCTCGAGCCCCAGGTGCCAGTCGGTGTCGCGCTCGGCGGCCCGGACGTCGAAGTACAGGTCGTCGCCGGCGGTCGAGGCATCGGTCGGCACGGGGTACGCGAGACCCCGGTCGAGGAGGCGCGCCACGGCGTCGGCGACGTCGGTCACCACCTCGGTCACCGCGACGTAGTGCGTCGGCGGCACCACGGCCAGGTGCTGCATGTCGCTGCGGAAGAGGTCGGTCTGGCCGTCCGCGAGCTCTCGCCAGTCGACGCCGGTGGCCGTCGCCCGCTCGAGCAGCGGGTCGTCGACGTCGGTCGTGTTCTGGGCGTAGACCACCTCGACCCCGGCGTCGCGCCAGACGCGCAGCAGGGTGTCGAAGGCCAGGTAGGTCGACGCGTGACCCAGGTGGGTGGCGTCGTACGGAGTGATGCCGCACACGTAGAGACCGGCCCGCGACCCGTCGACCTCGGTCGGGTGCACCGTGCCGGTCGACGTGTCGTGGAGCGACGGGAGGTCGCCCAGGCCCGGGAGGCGCGGGACGTCGGGTTCTGCCCAGGACCTCATGCGGCCACCACGCCCGTGCCGAGCAGGACGAGCAGGACGACGCCGAGCACGATGCGGTAGGCCACGAACGGGGCGAAGCTGCGGCGCGAGATGTAGTTCATGAAGAACGCGATGACGACGAAGCCGACGACGAACGCGACGACCGTGGCGGCCAGGGTCTCGCCCAGCGAGTAGGGCCCGGGGTCGCTGAAGCTCTGGACGAGTTCGTAGAGACCGCTGCCGAAGACGGCGGGCACGGCGAGCAGGAACGAGAACCGGGCGGCGGCGGGACGCGTGTAGCCGAGCGCGAGTGCCGTGGTCGTCGTGGCACCCGACCGCGAGACGCCGGGGAAGAGCGCCAGCACCTGGGCGACGCCGACGGCGATGCCGTGGCCGTAGCGCATGTCCTCGAAGCGCTCGGTCTTCTTGCCGAGACGATCCGCCAGTCCGAGAAGGACGCCGAACACGATCAGGACGATCGCCACGATCCAGAGCGAGCGGAACACCGTGCGGATGTACTCCTGCGCGACGTACCCCACGAGCACGATCGGTACGGTGCCGATGATGACGAGCCAGCCCATGCGGACGTCGGGGTCGGTGCGGGGGATCTTGCCGGTCACGCCCGCGAACCAGCGCGAGACGATGCGGGTGATGTCGCGCCGGAAGTAGATGACGACCGCGAGCTCGGTGCCGAGCTGCGTGATCGCCGTGAAGGTGGCGCCCGGGTCGAACTCGGCCGCCGCCCCGGGATCGCTGAAGAACAGGCCGACGAGCCGCAGGTGGGCGCTCGACGAGACGGGGAGGAACTCCGTGAGGCCCTGGACGAGGCCGAGCAGGAGTGCCTGGAGGAGATGCTCCACGCGGGTGACCCTTCTGGTGCGGGGGTTGCTAGTACGTCGACAACAAGTCCCGCAGGACGCGACTGCCAAAGGATAGTGCGTCGAGCGGGACCCGTTCGTCGACGCCGTGGAACATGGCCGGGAAGTCCATGCCCTCGTCGAGCCGGAGCGGGGCGAAGCCGTACCCGGCGATGCCGAGCAGGCTGAGGGCCTTGTTGTCGGTGCCGCCCGAGAGCAGGTAGGGCAGGACGGGTGCCCCCGGGTCGTGCCGGTCGAGGGTGGCGGTGATGGCGTCCACCAGGGGCCCCGAGAAGGGCGTCTCGAGCCCGATGTCGGTGTGCATCGTCTCGATCTCGACGTCGTCGCCGATCAGGGCCCGGACCTCGGCGAGCACCGCCGCCTCCTGCCCCGGCATGCACCGGATGTCGACCAGGGCCTCGGCCGTGTCGGGCACGACGTTGTGCTTGTAGCCCGCCGTCAGCATCGTGGGGTTGGTCGTCGTGCGCAGCGAGCCGCGGATGAAGCCCTTGGCGGTGCCGGTGCGCAGGACCAGTTCGTCGGGTGCGACCTCGTGCACGTCGACGTCGAGGATGCGGGCCACCTCGCCCAGCAGGGCGGTCGTCGTGTCCGTCAGCACGATCGGCCACTGCTGGCGGCCGAGGACGGCCACCGCCTCGGCCAGGCGCGTCACGGCGTTCGCCTCGATCATCTGCGAGCCGTGGCCGGCGGTGCCCCGAGCCCGGAGCTTGATCCAGATCAGGGCCTTCTCGCCCGTCTGCAGCAGGTACGAGCGTCGACCGTCGATGAAGGTCGAGTAGCCGCCGACCTCGCTGATCGCCTCGGTGGCGCCGTCGAACAACCCGGGGTGTTCCTTCACCAGGAAGTGCGAGCCGAGGACTCCCCCGGCCTCCTCGTCGGCGAGGAAGCCCAGCACGAGGTCGCGGGCCGGTCGTTCGCCCGCCCGCAGGATGTCGCCGACGGCCGTCAGCATCATGGCGTCCATGTTCTTCATGTCGACGGCGCCGCGCCCCCAGAGCATGCCGTCGCGGACGACGCCGCCGAACGGGTCGACCGACCAGTTCGCGGGGTCGGCGGGCACGACGTCGAGGTGGCCGTGCACCACCAGTCCGGGCTTCGCCGGCTCGGCGCCCTCGACCCGGGCGATCACGCTGACCCGGCCGGGTTCGGACTCGAACAGCTGCGGCTCGAGGCCGAGGTCGCGGAGGGCCGCCTCGACGTACTCGGCGGCATCCGCCTCGCCGTTCGACCGCCCACCGCCGTAGTTCGACGTGTCGAACCGGATGAGGTCGCGGGCGATGCGGGCCGTCTCGTCGAGCTCGGGCTCGGTCGGGCCGGTGCTCGGGGGGGTCGTCGTCATGCGCCCCACGCTACCTGCCGCGCCGCTCACGCCGACGGACGTGGCCGTGGTCACGAGGGCCCTCCGAGCCGTGCTAATCTTTCGTGTCGGCTTCGGTCGGCACCATCCAGTCCGGGTGGCGGAAATGGCAGACGCGCTAGCTTGAGGTGCTAGTGCCCGTATAGGGCGTGGGGGTTCAAGTCCCCCCTCGGACACTCGAAACAGACTCTCTCCAGAGGCGTTTCACCAGATCTGTGTTGAGACAGATGCTTGTTCGCAAGCGACGGAAGGCCCGCACACCCCGGTGTGCGGGCCTTCCTTGGTTCTCCGGCCTTCGTCGGTCGTCAGACCGCGCTGCCGGGGTTGCCGCTGGCGACGATCGAGCCGTTGATGCCCTGCGGGAAGAACCCGCCCTTGTCGATCTGGTTCGGCGTCAGGTACACGACGTTGAGCACGCGCTCGGCGGTCCGTCCGTAGACGATGGCGTTGGCGTCGGTCGGCACGAGGTTCTGGACGCCACCGAGGGTCAGACCCTGGTCGTCGTCCGTCGACCCGTCGAGGGAGTCGCGGGCGTCCGAGATCTTCGTCGCGGGCACCTGCAGTCCCTTGGCGTTCAGCGTGGTGCGGATGATGCCCGCGTGGTACGCCTCGACCGCGAGGATGCCGGCGGCCGCGCCGAGGTAGGTCTTGTTGTAGATCAGGGGTGCGGCCCCCTTGTAGGCGGTCACGCCGACGTCCTCGAAGATGAACGCCCCGAGCAGGAAGTTCTCCTCCGAGGCGAACGGGTCGAAGGTCTGGCCCGGCGTGATGACACCTGCCGCGAGGGCCGCCGCCGTGAAGCTGCTCTGCAGGTCGATCGCCGGTCGCGACACCTTCGCGCCGCCGAGCGCCGACCGCAAGAAGGAGACGTGCGCCTTCTCGTCCGCCGCGATCTCCTGCGCGATGCGCTTGACGATCGTGGTCTTGAACGGCACGGGTGCGCCGCCGACGACGCCGCCCTGGGGGTCGATGCCCGTGATCTGGTCGGCGGGCAGCCCCGAGCCGGTGACGGCCCGGAGGTAGAACTCCGCCTCGAGGTACTCGAGGTTGAGTGCGAAGTTCAGGATCGTCGCATCACTGATGACCTCGTCGGAGGGCGAGACGGCGGCCGCGGACTGGGCGGGCAGCGTCGCGGCGACCGCGGCGAGCCCCGTGCCGAGGCCCGTGACGCCGGCGGCGGCGAGCAGCCGTCGTCGATCGATCGGGGTCTCGGCGCTCCGGGAGATGGCACTGCTGATGAAGCGTGTGTCGAACATCGTCGTTCCTTCGGGTGTGTTCGTGCAGCGAGGTGTGCCGTCGGTGCGCGCTCCCAGATGACGGCACCGGCGACGTCGGGGTCGGGTGACCCGTTCGGGGGACAAGCTAGCCCCCTCGCATCCCGTCCGGTAGCCCCCGCCTCCCCTGGTCGTCCCCGGCGCCCGTAGGGTCGGGTCATGTCGCTCTCGATGGCCGCCACGCGTGCTCTTCTGCGCCTCCGGCTCCGCTTCCGCCCCCGCTCGACCGAGTCCGAGGACTCGCTCGTCCGCTCGGTCGCCCGTCAGGGCTCCGCCGCGCCGGTCACGCGAGCGGTGCACCGCGTCGCGACCGTCGAGGAGGCGCGGGTCGGTGGTGAGCGCGTCGTCACGCTCCGTCCGCGTCGGGCCCCGAGCGGCGTCCACGTGGTCTACCTGCACGGCGGTGCCTACGTGCACCCCGTCCTGGCCACGCACTGGAACCTGCTCGCGGGTCTCGTCCGCGCCTCCGGGGCCGTCGTCACGGTGCCCCTCTACGGGCTCGCGCCGGCCCACGACGTGGACGACGCGCTGCCGCTGCTGGACGCCGTCCTCGATGACGTGCGCCGCGCCTCCCCGTCCCGCGTCGTCGTGGCCGGCGACTCGGCGGGCGGGGCGCTCGCCCTCGTCGCGGCCATGAGGGGACGCGACGCCGGCCGACCGGCACCCGACGCCCTCGTGCTCTTCTCGCCGTGGGTGGACGCCCTGCTCGACTCCCCCGCGATCGACGAGGTCGCACCGCTCGACCCGATGCTCGCCCGCGACGGTCTCGTCGCCGCGGGTCGGTGGTGGGCCGGCGACCGCGATCCGGCCGACCCCCTCGTCAGCCCGGTGCGCGGCGACCTCTCGGGTCTCCCGCCCGTGTTCGCCTACGCCGGCGATCGCGACCTGCTGACGCCCGACGTGAAGCGGCTGGCCGCCGGCGTGACCGCGGCGGGTGGACGCGTCGAGCTGCGGCTGTACCGCGGTGCCTTCCACGACTTCGTCGGCGCGCCCTGGACCCCGGAGGCGCGGCGGGCGCTCCGACACGCCGCCTCGGTGATCCGTGGGGGCGCGTCGATCGCGGGCCGGACCGCGCCGCCCCGCGCGTAGGGTCGCAGTCGGCGCGGGCGTCGGTGCCCCGCCTCGACGACGAGAGGTGCCACACATGGAGTACGCACGACTGGGCACGAGCGGCCTGACCGTCTCGGCGGTGACCCTGGGGTGCATGAGCTACGGCGTGCCCGACCGCGGGACGCACGAGTGGAGCCTGCCCGAGGACGAGAGCCGCCCGTTCATCTCGCGGGCGCTCGAGCTCGGCATCACGACCTTCGACACCGCCGACGTCTACTCGGACGGCACCAGCGAGGAGATCGTCGGGCGGGCCCTGCGGGACTTCGCGACCCGCGAGGAGGTCGTCCTGGCGACCAAGGTGCACGGCCGCATGCGTCCCGGCCCGAACGGGGCCGGGCTCAGCCGGGGGCACGTCATGAGCGCGATCGACGACAGCCTGCGCCGGCTCGGCACCGACTACGTCGACCTGTACCAGATCCACCGCTTCGACCCCGAGGTGCCCGTGGAGGAGACGATGGAGGCGCTCCACGACGTCGTCAAGGCCGGCAAGGCCCGCTACATCGGCGCCTCGAGCATGTGGGCCTGGCAGTTCGCCTCGATGCAGCACGCGGCCGACCTCGGGGGCTGGGCGCGTTTCGTCTCGATGCAGGACCAGTACAGCCTGATCCAACGCGAGGAAGAACGCGAGATGCACCCCTATTGCCTGGACCAGGGGGTCGGCGTGCTGCCCTGGTCGCCCCTGGCCCGCGGGAAGCTGACCCGGGACTGGGACGCCACCACGGCCCGGACCGAGACCGACCGCTTCGGTCAGACGCTCTACAAGCAGCGCGAGGACGGTGACCGCCTCGTGGCGCAGGCCGTCGCCGACGTCGCGGAGGCGCGGGGCGTTCCTCGCGCGCAGGTCGCGTTGGCCTGGGTGCGGCAGCAGGACGCGGTCACGTCCCCCATCGTCGGCGCCACGAAGATGCAGCACCTCGACGACGCCGTGGCCTCGGTCGACCTGTGGCTCACCGACGACGAGCTCGACGCGCTGGAGTCGCCCTACGTGACCCGCGAGAACGAGGGGTTCTGACGACACGGTCCCGCCCGGTCGACCGGCACCACGTCGGTCTAGGGTGAGCCGCACGGGCGGCGACGACGCCGACCGACCTCGACGAAGGGCAGCACCCATGGGCAGCGACGCCAACCACCACGAGCACGACCGGCCGAGCACCGGCGGACCCACCTCGGGCGAGGACGGCTCGTACGTCGACGACGACCTCGACGACGGCGCCCGCACGCGCGGGCCGCACGACGGCGAGGCCGACGGCACCTACACCGAAGAGGCCGACACGAGCGAGGCCGACGGGTCGTACGTCGACGCGCAGGTCCCGGACGAGCCGGCCGCCGACGGCGGACCCCACGACGGCGAACCGGACGGGTCGTTCACGCAGAGCGACCTCGACGGCGGTCGCTGACCCCACCGGCCGACGCGTGGCCGTGCCCGGCCCGGCCCCCGAGGGGTGCCGGGCCGTTCGGCGTGTGGCGTTCCGGCAGGCGGCCCCGGGGGTACGGTCGTCTGAGGGAGGAACACATACATGACCAAGCGAATCGTAATTCTCGGCGGCGGTTCCGCCGGGCTCACCACTGCACTCGAACTGCAGAAGCGACACCCACCCCAGGCGGCGAGCATCACCCTCGTCGACCAGGCCCCGTACTTCACCTACCAGCCGTTCTTGCCCGAGGTCGCCGGTGGCCACATCGCCGCCCGCGACGTCACCGTGCCGCTGCGCAAGACCCTCAAGCGCACCAAGGTCGTCGAGGCGTCGGTCACCGGGCTCGACAGCGAGGCCAAGAAGGTCACCGTCACGAGTGCGGACGGCGAGTCCAGCGACATCGCCTACGACCAGTTGGTCGTCGCCCTCGGCGCCGTCACCCGGACCTTCCCGACCCCGGGCCTGGCCGAGAACGGCGTCGGCTTCAAGAGCGTCGAAGAGGCTCAGTACGTCCGTGACCGCATCCTCGGCAACATCGCCGAGGCGGCGAGCGTCAAGGACCCGGCCGTCCGCCGCAAGCTCCTCACCGTCGTCTTCGTCGGTGGCGGCTACACCGGCGTCGAGGCCCTCGCCGAACTGTCCGACGCCGCGAACTCCGCCGTCGACACGTTCCCGAACCTGTCACGCGACGAACTGCGCTTCGTGCTCGTCGAGGCCCTGGACCGCGTCGCCCCCGAGGTCGGTCCCGAGCTCTCGAAGTGGACCCTGGGCCAGTTGCGCGGTCGAGGCATCGACATCCGCCTCAAGACGACGATGCCCTCGTGCGTCGACGGCGACGTCGTGCTGAGCGACGGCGAGACCATCCCCGCCGGCACGATCGTCTGGACGGCCGGCGTCAAGCCGAACCCGGTGCTGGGCGACATGAGCCTCCCCCTCGGCCCGAAGGGGCACGTGAACGTCAGCGCGACCCTGCAGGTCCAGACCGAGGACGGCCAGAAGCTCGACGGCGTCTGGGCCCTCGGCGACGGCGCGCAGGTCCCCGACCTGCTGGCCGAGAAGCAGCCGGCGTACTACCCGCCGAACGCACAGAACGCCGTGCGCCAGGCGGTCACCGTGGCCGACAACGTCATCGCGACCCTGTCGGGAGAGCCCGTCAAGGAGTACCGCCACGAGTCGCTCGGCACCGTGGCGAGCTACGGCATCGGCAAGGGCGCGGCCAGCATGTTCGGCCTCCAGCTGAAGAACGTGCCGGCCTGGATGGCCCACCGTGGCTACCACCTGTACGCGATGCCGACGCTGAACCGGAAGTTCCGCATCCTGTCGGGCTGGGTGACGAACTTCGTCGGCGGCCGCGACACGACCCCGCTGGTGGGTCTCGGCGACCCGCGGGCGGGATTCCTCAAGGTGACCCCGAAGGTCGACGCGAAGAAGTAGTCGCGACCGACCTCGAGAGGGAGGCGCGTCCCGGGTGACCGGGGCGCGCCTCCTTCGTCGTCGGTGCGGTGGAGCGGCCCGGGGCCCGGCTCAGGCCGTGGTGAGGCGCCGCACGGCCTCGCGCACGATCTCGCGTTGCAGGGCGGGGTCGAGCACCACGCCCGGATGCGCCTCGCCGAGACCGGGCAGGTTCTGCCAGGCGCAGGCGAGCGACATGACGAGGGCGAAGATGTCGTCGCTGCTCCAGGACACCGTCACGGCGGGGTCGCCGCGAAGGCGGTCGAGCTGCGACAGGGCGGCGTCCTGGACCGAGCGCAGGGTGGGCACCGAGGCCTCCCAGTCGTGCTCGCCCTCGAGCCGGGCCCAGGCGAGCAGCCGGTTGTGGTCGGGGTGGGCCTGCATGTGGTCGAAGACGGCGAGGGCGAACTCCTCGACGCTCGCGGCAGGGCGGGACGCGGCCTCGCCCATGGTCTCGAAGGTGCCGTTCAGGACGGTCGTGAAGAGCGACCTCTTGTCACCGAAGTTCGCGTAGAGGCGCTCCTTGCTGCAGCCGGCCTCGGCCGCGATGCGGTCGACGCGCGCCCCGGCCAACCCGTGTCGCGAGAACTCCGCGGTCGCGGCCTCGAGGATGGCTCGACGGGTCTCGGCGGCATCGGTTCGCATCGGATCACCGTAGCCGATTCACGAACCAACCAACTAGTAGGTAGGGTAGTTCGTCGTCCCCCAGAGAAACAGGTACCGCAGTGACCACCGTCGCCCCCGCCCCCACCGAGACGCGTTCGTCGCGCCGTTGGTGGGTGCTCGTCATCGTCGCCCTCGCGCAACTCGTCGTCGTCCTCGACGGCACCATCGTCAACATCGCCCTGCCCGACGCCCAGGCCGACCTCGGCCTCAGCGACGAGAACCGCCAGTGGGTCGTGACGGCCTACGCGCTCGCCTTCGGCGCGCTGCTGCTGCTCGGTGGTCGGATCGCCGACTTCTGGGGCCGCAAGCGCACCTTCATCGTCGGGATGGTCGGCTTCGGTGCCGCCTCCGCGTTCGGCGGGCTCGTGCAGACCGGTGGCGAGCTGATCCTCGCCCGAGGCCTGCAGGGCGTGTTCGCGGCCCTGCTCGCCCCCGCGGCCCTGGCCGTGCTCACCACCACCTTCGCGTCGGGTCGCGACCGGAACACCGCCTTCGCCGTCTTCGGCGCCATCTCGGGCGCCGGCGCGGCCGTCGGGCTCGTGCTCGGCGGCGTGCTGACCGAGTTCGTCAGCTGGCGCTGGTGCCTGCTCGTCAACGTGCCGATCGTGCTCGTCGCCATCGTCGCCGCCGCCTTCGTCGTGAGCGAGAGCCGGGCCGAGGGGCGGAACCGCCTCGACGTCGTCGGCACGATCGTCGTCGCGGCCGGCCTCGCCAGCCTCGTCTACGGCTTCACCCGGGCCGAGGACGGCTGGGGCTCGGCCGTCGTCATCGGCTTCATCGCCCTGGGGGCCGGTCTGCTCGCCCTGTTCGTCGTCGTCGAGCGACGGAGCGACCACCCGCTGCTGCCGATGCGCGTGCTCGCCGACCGCGTCCGTGGCGGAGCCTTCCTCGTGCAGTTGATCGTCGGGAGCGTCATGATCGGCGCCCTGCTCTACCTGACCTTCCACCTGCAGATCGTGCTCGGCTTCGGCCCGCTCGAGGCGGGGCTCGCCAGCCTGCCGATGACGCTGGTCATCATGGTCTGCGCTCCCCTGCTGACGAAGGCGCTGCCGGTCGTCGGCCCCCGCCCGATGATGATCGTCGGGCCGCTCGTCGCGGGGGCCGGGCTGCTCTGGCTCGCCACGCAGATCACGGCCGACGGCTCGTACGCCGTCCAGGTGCTGCCGGCCCTGCTCGTCATGGGCGTCGGCCTCGCCGGCGTCTTCGTGCCCATGCAGAACCTGGCGCTCAGCCGGGTCGCCCCGCACGACGCCGGTGCCGCCAGCGCGACCTCGAACGCCATGATGCAGATCGGCGGATCGATCGGTCTCGCCGTCTTCACGAACCTCTACGCCGGGGCCGTCGCGTCCTCGACGTCGACGGTGGGCGGGCCGCTCGGTCCGCTGGTCGACGGCTACTCGGTGGCCTTCCTCGCCGCCGCGGTCGCCATGCTGCTCGCCGCGCCGATCTCGTTCTTCCTCATCCGCGGCCGCAAGGAGGACCTGCTGCCCACCGAGGCGCCCGTGCACCTCGGCTGATCAGGCCGGGGTCGGCGTGCCGGTGGCGGTCCGGGGCAGGCGGATCGCCGCTCCGGCCGCCACGGCCAGCAGGACGGCCGCGACGCCGAACGCCGCGGGGTACGAGACCGTGTCGACGAGCAGGCCCGCGACGAGCGGCCCGGCGATCGCCCCCACGTCCGAGCACATCGAGAAGATCGCGACGGGACGACCACCGCGGGCCCCCGCGGCGTCGCCGACGAGTGCCGCGGGCGCGGTGCCCATGAACGCCGTCGCCACGCCGTAGACGCAGAGCAGGGCGCCGAGGGTCCAGACGTCCGGGGCGAGGGACACCGCGAACAGGGTCACGGCCGCCACCGCGAACGAGCCGATCACGGCCGGTCGACGGCCGACCGTGTCGACGAAGCGCGCAGCCGGTGCCAACGCGATGGTCTGGGCCACCGCCGACGCGGCGAAGAGCAACCCCGTCCAGGCCGTCGGTCCACGCAGGACCTCGACCACGAGGACGGGGACGAGGGCGCTGCGCACCCCCAGCGACGACCAACCCTGTGCGAAGTTGGCCACGCACGCGGTCCGGAACCGCACGTCGCGCAGCACGACCCCGAGGGGCACCGGAGGCGCGGTGACGGTCGTCGAGGAGTGCTGCGGGGCCCGGCGCAGGAGCACGACGCCGACCAGGCCGGCCACGGCGAGCGTGCCCGCGTAGAAGAAGAACGGCGCCGTCAACGAGATGGTCGCGAGCAGCCCGCCGAGGGCAGGACCCGCCATGCCGCCGACGAGGAACCCGCCCTGGTAGAAGCCGACGGCCCGGGCCCGGAGCGACGGGTCGGTCGCGCCGAGCAGCAACGTCATCGCCGCGATGCTGAACATGGCCGAGCCGATGCCACCCGCCCCCCGGAGCAGGAGGAGCTGCGGATAGGTCTGGGCGAGCCCGGCGAGTCCGCTCGACAGCGCCACGATGCCGATGCCCACCGAGAGCACGACCCGCTCGCCCATCAGGTCGATGAGTCGACCCACGAACGGGCTCGCCACGAGGCGCATGAGGGCGAAGGCCGAGAGGACGGCACCCACCAGGGCGTGGTCGACGCCGAAGCTGCGGGCGTAGACCGGCAGGACCGGGACGACCACCCCGAAGCCGACCATGACGAAGAAGGCGATCACGCCGAGGACGTACACGTCGCGGGTGAGACGGGGGCGGTCGACGTCGGTGACGTGGCGGCGGAACGGGAGCACCGACACAGGCTACGGGGCGCGGAGTGTGACCTCGTGTGTCGGCGAGGACGACAGCACGGGCCCGGGTCGTGATGATGGCCTCATGACTCGACGAATCCGGTTCAACGCCTTCGACATGAACTGCGTGGGGCACCAGTCCCCCGGTCTCTGGCGGCACCCCGACGACCGCTCGGCCGACTACACGAAGCTGAGCTACTGGACCTCCCTCGCGCGCCTCCTCGAGAAGGGCGTCTTCGACGGGCTCTTCATCGCCGACGTGCTCGGCACGTACGACGTCTACGGCGGCAACCACGACGCGGCGTTGCGCAACGGAACCCAGACCCCGGTCGGCGACCCGGTGCTGCTCGTCTCGGCCATGGCCGCCGCGACCGAGCACCTGGGCTTCGGCATCACCGCCGGCACGGCCTACGAGCACCCCTACCCGTTCGCCCGGCGCATGTCGACTCTCGACCACCTGACGGAGGGGCGGATCGGCTGGAACGTCGTCACCGGCTACCTGCCGAGCGCCGCCCGCAACATGGGGGCCGACGACCAGCTCGACCACGACACCCGGTACGACCAGGCCGACGAGTACCTCGAGGTCCTGTACAAGCTGTGGGAGGGGTCGTGGGAGGACGACGCGGTCGTCCGCGACCGTGAGTCCGGCGTCTTCACCGACCCGGCCAAGGTGCACGAGATCGGGCACGACGGCACCTACTACAAGGTGCCCGGCATCCACATCGCCGAGCCCAGCCCTCAGCGCACCCCCGTGATCTACCAGGCGGGTGCCTCGCCGCGGGGCATCCGCTTCGCCGCCGGCAACGCCGAGTCGATCTTCGTCGCGGCCCCGACCAAGGAACGCCTGGCCGCGACGGTCGGCAAGATCCGGGACGCGCTCGAAGCCGCGGGCCGCGACCGCTACTCGGCGCGCATCTACACGTTGCTGACGATCATCACCGACGCCACCCCCGAGGCCGCCCGGGCCAAGCACGACGAGTACCGGCGCTACGCCTCGCACGAGGGCGCCCTGACGCTCATGTCGGGCTGGATGGGCGTCGACCTCTCGACCTACTCGCTCGACGACCCGGTGGGTGACGTCGAGAGCAACGCCATCCAGTCGGCCCTCGCGAACTTCCAGGCGCAGGCGGGTGACACGGGCGCGGAGTGGACGATCCGCGACATCGCCGAGGCGGCCGGGATCGGCGGTCTCGGGCCCCGCATCGTCGGGTCCGGCGAGGAGATCGCCGACCAGCTCCAGGAGTGGGTCGACGAGACCGACGTCGACGGGTTCAACCTCGCCTACGCCATCACTCCGGGCACGTTCGAGGACGTCGTCGAGCACGTGATCCCCGTGCTCCAGGCCCGGGGCGTCTATCCCACCGAGTACGAACCGGGCACGCTGCGGCAGAAGCTGTTCGGGCGCGGAGACCGGTTGCCGGACGAGCACCACGGGGCGCGGTACAAGGTCTCGACCGGAGCCCGCGTCGGCTGACGGAGGCCCTGCGGGGCAAGGATCTGAGGATCGTTACAACGGCGTGTCGGCGAAAGCCGACACGCCGTTCCCATCGGGGCTTTCATCCGTCGGATCTCATAACGGCAGGCGACTCCCGGGCTCCCGGACGGGTGGTCGGCGACATGACGCGGCGTGGGGGCCGTGGTTAGTGTGGACGCCGGTCGCCTCTCGGGGAAGCGACGATTCGGACTGATGGTCGTTGCTCAGAGGAGATGGTCTGCTTGGCGTGGGAATTCGTGGTGGACCGGTGGAGCCAGATCTGGTTCGCCTCATGGCAGCACTTCTCACTCGTGGTGCAGTGCCTCGTCCTGGCGGTCGTCGTCTCGGTCGGCCTCGCCGCCCTGGTGCACCGCAACCCGACGCTCTACGCCCTGGCCAACGGGGTGTCGGCCGTGGGGCTGACCCTTCCGTCGTTCGCGCTGGTCGGCCTGCTCATCCCGTTCGCGGGGTTCGGCGTCGCGCCGTCGGTCATCGTCGTCACGTTCTTCGCCGCACTGCCGATCCTGCGGAACGCCGTCGTGGGCCTGCACGAGGTCGACGGTTCGCTCGTCGAGTCGGCTCGCGGCATCGGCATGGGGCGCTTCCGGACCCTGGCGACCGTCCAGATGCCCCTCGCCTGGCCGATCATCCTCACCGGCGTGCGCGTCAGCGCGCAGATGGTGATGGGCATCGCCGCGGTCGCGGCGTACGCGCTCGGCCCGGGCCTCGGCGGCTTCATCTTCTCGGGCCTGTCCCGACTGGGCGGCGCGAACGCGCTCGCCTCCGTGGTCACGGGCGTGGTGGGCGTGGTCCTCCTCGCCCTCGTCCTCGACCTCCTCCTCGTCGGCCTCGGCCGCCTGACCATCTCGAGAGGCATCCGTGTCCAGAACTGACCCCACCCGCGCCTCCTCGTCCCCCTCGGACGAGGTCTCGGGCCGCAGCATCACCCTCGACCAGGTCACCAAGCGGTACCCCGGCCAGGCCACGCCGGCCGTCGACGGCATCACGCTCGAGATCCCGGCCGGCAAGATCGTCATGCTCGTCGGACCGTCGGGGTGCGGCAAGACCACGACCCTGAAGATGATCAACCGGCTGATCGAGCCCACCGAGGGGCGGATCGTCCTGGACGGCGACGACGTCACCTCGATCGACGGCGACGAGTTGCGCCGCCGCATCGGCTACGTGATCCAGGCCGGCGGATTGTTCCCGCACATGACCGTCGGGGCGAACATCGCCATCGTGCCGAAGATGCTCGGTTGGTCGAAGGAGCGCATCGCCGCCCGCGTCGACGAGCTGCTCGAACTCGTGTCGCTCGATCCGGCCACGTACCGCGACCGCTACCCGCGTGAGCTCTCGGGTGGTCAGCAGCAGCGCGTCGGCGTCGCGCGGGCACTGGCGGCGGACCCGCCCGTGTTGCTGATGGACGAACCCTTCGGGGCCGTCGACCCCATCACCCGCCAGCGCCTGCAGGACGAGCTGATCAACATCCAGCACGAGCTGCAGAAGACCATCGTCATCGTCACCCACGACTTCGACGAGGCCGTGAAGCTCGGCGACTGGATCGTCATCTTCTCCGAGGGCGCGCACATCGTGCAGTACGACACCCCGGAGCGCATCCTCGCCGAGCCGGCGAACGAGTTCGTCGAGAACTTCATCGGGTCGGGGGCCGGCCTCAAGCAGCTGACGCTGACGCGCGTCCGTGACGTCGACCTCGCCGAAGCCGTCGTCGCCCGAGCGGGCGACTCGGCCGCCGACGTCCTCGCCCGGGTCGAGGCGGCCGGCCACGGCCACGCGGTCGTCGTCGACGACCGGGAACGCCCCGTCTCGTGGCCCTCGCGCCGCCAGCTCGGCCGTCTCGACGTGCTGGGCTCGTCACCCGACGCCGACCTGCCGGTCATCGGCAGCGGCGCCACCCTCAACGACGCCCTGGACACGATGCTCGTCTCGAGTGCGGGTGCGGCCCTGGTCACCGGTCGACGCGACGCCTTCATCGGCGTCATCACGGTCGAGGTCGTCATGGAGGCCATCACCCGGGCGCGCGCGTCGGCTGCCGAGGCCCACCACGACGCTCCGCTGGGCACCAACACGGGCTCCTTCGACGTCGTGCCGGGAGCCCCCGTCGACGAGAAGGACGCGGCGTGACCGCCTCGGTCGCCCCGGCCTCGGTCGACGGACGCTCGTCCGGCCGGCAGGGGCCCCGCCCGGCGTGGCTCGGACTGCTCGTGCAACCCGTGGCCGTGTTCGCCGTGTTCGCGGCATTCGTCGTCTGGCTGACCACGGCCGACCTGACGACGGCCGAACGGACCACCCTCAACCCCTCCGACCTGCTGGCCTACACGGGCGAGCACCTGGCGTTGACCTTCGTCTCCGCGGCGATCGTCCTCGTCCTCGCCATCCCCCTCGGCGTGCTGCTCACCCGGCGGCCGTTCGTGCGCATCAGCGGTCCCGTCCTGGTCCTCGCGAACTTCGGCCAGGCCGCGCCGGCCATCGGACTCATCGTGCTGCTCGCGTTCTGGCTCGGCTTCACGTTCTGGGCTGCGGTCGTCGCCCTCGTGCTCTACGCGGCACTTCCGGTGCTGCGCAACACCATGATCGGACTGCAGAGCGTCGACGCCCGCCTCGTCGAGGCCGGTCGGGGCATGGGGATGAGCGCGTCGTCCGTCCTGCTGAAGGTCGAGCTGCCGCTGGCCGTCCCCGTGATGCTCTCCGGCATCCGCACGGCCCTCGTGCTGCTCGTGGGGTCGGCGGCCCTCGCCACGTTCATCGGTGCCGGCGGCCTGGGGCTGCTGATCACCACCGGGGTCAACCTGTTCCTGCCGCGGGTCCTCGTCTCCGGGGCCCTGCTCATCGCCCTGCTCGCCCTCTTGATCGACTGGCTGGGCCGTGTGGTCGAGTACGTCGCCCGTCCGAAGGGACTCCGCGCATGACCGTCTCCCGCCTCCCCCGACGACTGCGTCGCGCCTCCTCGTCCCTCGCCGTGGTCGGCGCCGCGACGCTCGCCCTGACCGGGTGCGGCCTGCAACCGGCGACGGCGTTCGTGCCCGCGGTGGCGCCCGGCTCGATCCGAGCCGTCGAGGGGTTGCCCGACGACGCGGCGATCACCGTGACGGCGAAGAACTTCACCGAGCAGTTGATCCTCGGGAAGATCGCCGTGCTCGCCGCGCAGGCCGCGGGCTTCGAGGTCACCGACATGACGAACGTGCCGGGGTCGGTGGCGGTGCGACAGCTGATGCTCGACGGGACGGCCGACATGACCTACGAGTACACCGGCACCGCCTGGCTGACCTACCTCGCCGAGGCGGAGGGCATCCCCGACCAGCAGGAGCAGTACGAGGCCGTCCGCGACGCGGACGCCGACAACGGCCTGACCTGGCTCGAGCCCGCGCCCCTCAACAACACCTACGCCATGGCGGTCCGGGCCGAGGCCGTTCCCGAGCTCGGCGACATCACGTCGCTCTCCCAGATCGCCGACCTGCCCGTCGAGCAGCGCACCTTCTGCGTCGAGGCCGAGTTCAACTCGAGGGCCGACGGGTTCGCCCCCATGCTCGCGGCGTACGGGCTCGAACTCGGCGCCGCCGACGGCGTGCCGACGAGCAACGTGAGCATCCTGGACACGGGCACGGTCTACACCGCGACCGACCGGGGCAGCTGCAACTTCGGCGAGGTCTTCACGACGGACGGTCGGATCGACTCGCTCGACCTCGCCGTGCTGGAGGACGACCAGGGCTTCTTCCCCGCCTACAACGCGGCACCGGTCCTCTCGACGGCCACCCTGGAGGAGTACCCGCAGCTGGCCGAGGTGTACGACGAGATCTCGCCGGCCCTCACGGACTCCGAGATGCGACGCCTCAACCTGGCGGTCGACGTCGAGGGCGAAGAGCCCGCCGACGTGGCCTTCGACTGGATGGTCGAGCAGGGATTCGTCACCCGTCCGTGACACGCGGGCGAGGGTGATTGTGACGGGTGATGCGCCCCCCGGCCGAAGGGCCGGGGGGCGTTGTCCGTCTGTACCCCACCTGCACCGCGCACACCGGGGGTGACGAGAGATGAACGACACCTGTCGGGGTGATGAACGGCGCGGACGGCGGCGTGTCGACCGTCGGTCCGGACGTGGTGTCACCGGTCTGAACAGGCCTTTTGCGTGTTTCACGCCGCGGGCCACCCTCCGCCTGGAACGGGACGCGCCGTGGCCGCGCTTTTCACGGCTTCTTGTCACCCCCGCACGGGTGACATCGCGGGGTCCGGGGGTCACCCGTTCGGGTGTCGGCAACAGGGGGGACACGATCGCCCCCGAACGGGGGGTCTTGTTAGACTCCTGTGGCGGGTGCCCCCCGAACTAGAGTCACAGCATCCTCCTGGTCGACCCGAAATCGCCAGGAACCGAGAAACCCGACCCTCTCCACCGGGAGCATCTGCTCCCGTCACCGCACCGACCCGAATCGTGCGTCGAGCAGACCCGCTGCCCGGCGCGCCCGTCGCCGCCCGGCCGACGTCGCGCACCATCGTGACGTCCGTGCTCCGGCGCGACGCCTGGGCGGTCGATCGAACCCGAACCTCGATCGACCGCCCGCCACCGCCCCCGTCGTCACCACCGACGTGGGCGTGCCGTCGCCTACCCGAACCCGAGACCCGATGTCCAGCACGCAGAGCGAACTCCGCTCACTCCTGGTCGGACCGTCGTCACCCCGACGGATCGATCCCCCGTTCGACCTGACCGAGTCGGACGGCCCCCTCGCGGCGCCCGCCGCGACGCACGACGCCGAGTCCGGCGCCGCCTGGGCTCGCCGCTACCGGCGCCGGCTCCGCCTCGTCGACACGGCCGTCCTGACCCTGAGCATCGTCGGTGCCGTCGTGGTGGACGCCGCGAGGGCCATCGCCGCCGGTCGGGGCTCGGATGCGTCCACCCTGATCGAGTCGGTGGGTTCTCCCGTGCTCCCCGTCGTCGTCGGGCTGGTCTGGACCTTCTGCCTCACGCTGCACCGCACCCGCGACCTCGCGGTCGTCGGCAGCGGCGTCGTCGAGTACAAGCGCCTCCTCACGGCGAGCGTCTGGGCCTTCGCCGTCGTGGCGATCGGGTTCGCCTCGGTCGGCCACATCGGCGGCGAGGGCTACTTCCTGGTGGCGCTGCCCGTCGGCGGTGCCGGCCTGGTCGTCGGCCGGTGGACCATGCGGCGCTGGCTCGAACGCCAGCGGGCCAAGGGTCACTACCTGTCGAGAGCCGTCATCGTGGGATCGCGCGACGACATCGCCGACGTCGTCCGTCGCATCGACAAGACGAGCGGTGCCGTGTACGACGTCGTCGGGGCGGCCGTCCCGGACGCCGACCCGAGGGGCATCGTGGTCGGAGGCCGCACCGTCCCCGTGGTGGCGGACCTCGACGGCGTCCCGCGTGCGGTCTGGCGCCTGGGCGCCGAGAGCGTGATCGTCGCCGGCGAACCGGGTCGTGGCCGGGAGTACCTGCGCGACCTCGGATGGTCGCTCGAAGGACGAGCGACGGAGCTCGTCATCGCCTCGCGACTGACGAACGTCGCCGGGCCCCGCATCCACTACCGCCCGGTCGAGGGTCTCCCCCTGATGCACGTCGAGCTGCCGCAGTTCGACGGCCCGCGACACGCCCTCAAGCGTCTGTCCGACCTCGCGCTGGCGTCCGCCGCGCTCGTCGTCCTCGCGCCGGTGTTCGCCGTCGTCGCCCTCGCGGTGCGGCTCGACGGTCCCGGCCCGGTGCTGTTCCGTCAGCGCAGGGTCGGCCGTGACGGGCGCACCTTCGAGATGCTGAAGTTCCGCTCCATGGTCGTCGACGCCGAGAGCCGGCTCGCCAGCCTCGCGCAGGCCGACGAGGGAGCCGGCCTGCTCTTCAAGATGAAGTCCGACCCGCGGGTCACCCGCGTGGGTGCCGTCCTCCGTCGGTGGTCGCTCGACGAGCTGCCCCAACTGTGGAACATCGTCCGTGGCGACATGAGCGTCGTCGGGCCCCGGCCGCCCCTCCCTCGCGAGGTCGAGGGGTACGAGGACCACGTCCACCGACGCCTGTACATCAAGCCCGGCCTCACGGGCATGTGGCAGGTGAACGGACGCAGCGACCTCAGCTGGGAGGAGAGCGTCCGCCTCGACCTCTACTACGTCGAGAACTGGTCGCTGACGGTCGACTTCGTCATCATGTGGCGCACCGTCCGGGTCCTCTTCGAGCACCGGGGAGCGTATTGACCCCCACCAGCAGCATCCGAGACCACCGCGGGCCGTTCACGGGCCCGGACCACGCTCACGACGACAGGGGAGAGAGCATGTCCGTCGACATCAGGCACTACCGGGACCGCGAGTCCGCACCGGCGACGACCGCCGCACCGATCCTGCGGGAGGACGCCCGGACGGGCGTCGACCTGCCCGAACTCCCCCGCCGCCGGAGGGGATCGCGGCGCAGCCGGGTGCTGCTGGTGCACTCGTCCGACGAGATGTACGGCTCGGACCGGATCGTCCTCGAGGTGGTCGGTGAGCTCGCCGCCCGCGACGACCTCGACGTGACGGTCTGGCTGCCCTCCGACGTGTCCGTCGGGCCCCTGGGGCCGAGGCTGCGCGAGCTCGGCGCGCGCGTCGAGCGCACGCCCCTCCCGATCCTGCGCCGGACCCGGCTCGGACCGCTCGGACTGGTCCGCCTGGCCCGCGATGCGGCGCGCACGGCGCTGAGGCTGTCCGGGCGCCACTTCGACCTCGTCTACTGCGCCACGAGCGCCTGCCTGATCGTCGCGCCCGTCGCCCGGGCCATGGGCGTCCGCCGTGTCGTGGGGCACCTGCAGGAGCCCTGGAGCGACGGAGACCGTCGAGGCCTCCGTCCCCTGGCTCGCGCCTGCACCTCGTTGGTCGCCGTGTCGCGGTCGGTGCTCGATTCGTCCGGCCTCTCGGAGGACTCGCGCGCCGTCGTGGTCCACAACGGCGTGTCGGACCGCTCGATCGCCGTCACCGACCGTGCCGAGGGTCGCGCGCCCCAGTACGTGGTCGCGAGTCGCTGGAACGGCCACAAGGGTCACGCGACGCTCCTGACGGCCTGGAACGCGGCAGGCTGCCCCGGCCAGCTCGTCATCCTGGGCGGCCCGCCGGCCGTCGGCTCCTCCGTCGACGTGCCCGGCCTGGTCGCGGCGATCGTCTCGCGACCCGAGACGGTCACCGTCGTGGGAGAGGTCGACGACGCGTCGCCCTACCTCCGCGACGCCGACGCGGTCATCCTGCCGACCGACACCCTCGAGGGCTTCGGACTCGTCACGCTCGAGGCGTTCAGCCAGGGGCGTCCCGTCATCGCCAGCCGCTCCGGCGGCCCGGAAGAAGTCGTCGACGAGGGTCACACGGGCTGGCTCTTCGACCGCCGAGACGTCGACGGCCTGACCGAGATCCTGGCGTCGATGGACGTCTCCACCCTGGCCGTCGCCGGGCGCCACGCCCGCGAGGCCTACCTCCAGCGGTTCACACCGGAGCGCATGCGACGCCGCATCGGCGCGGTCGTCACCCGCGAGCTGCACACGGCCGACGTCGACTCCCTGGCGGTGGCCTCGTGACCGACGCCCCCACGACCACCGAGGCGACCTCGGCCCGGCCCGCCGTGCCCCGCGCCGTGCGTCCTGCCCTCGCCGCGCTCGCGTCCGCCCAGAAGCCGTCCACGGGTGCGCCCGCCTATTCGCGCTTCGTCAACCGCCGACTCGGTCGATGGGCCGCCGCGGTGGCCTACACCGTGGGTGCCACGCCGAACCAGGTCACGGCGCTCAGCGCCGCGTGCACCTTCGCCGGCATCGCGGTCCTCGCCTTCGCGCCGTCCGGCATCGGGACGGCCCTGGCCGTCGTCCTGCTGCTCGTCGTGGGTTACGCCCTCGACTCGGCCGACGGACAGGTCGCGCGCCTCCGGGGCGGCGGCAGCCCCGCGGGCGAGTGGCTCGACCACGTCATCGACGCGACCAAGATCGCGGTGCTGCACCTGGCGGTCTTCGCGTCGTGGCTCCGTGAACCGGAGGGTCGCGAAGCCCTGCTGGCCGCGCCGCTCGTCTACCAGGTCGTGGCGACGGTGGCGTTCTTCGCCATCGTCCTGACCGATCAGCTCCGCCGGGCGGAGGCGGCCCGGACCGGCGTCGCCGCGCCCGTCGGACGTCGCACGGGACTGCTCTACTCGCTGGCGGTCGTCCCGACGGACTACGGCCTGATGTGCCTCGCGTTCGTCCTGCTGGCCTGGCCGCCGGCGTTCACGGTGGTCTACCTGGCGCTCCTCGTCGCGAACGCCGGCTACCTCGTCCTCGCCCTGCCGAAGTGGTTCCGCGAGCTGAAGTCCCTGACTCCCCCGTCGATCGGTTCGAGGTCGTGAGCCACGAGGTCGCCCCGGTCCGTCGGGCCGTCTCGAGGGGTCTCGGTCGAGCCGTCTCGCGCCATGCCGCGCTCATCGGCGTGGCGGCGCTCCTCGGGGTGGCCGCCGGCGTCGGCGCCTCGCAGCTCGCTCCGGCCGGCTGGCGCGCCGAGGCGACGCTCCTCGTCCGGGTCGAGTCCCCGGGGTCGGGCCTCGCGGCCCGCGGGCAGTTCGCCCAGCAGCGCGTGGCGTCCTACGCCGAGCTCGGCACGAGCCCGGAAGTCCTCGGACCGGTCGCGGCCGACCTCGGACTCCCTGTCGACGAGCTCGCCGAGCGGGTCTCGGTGGTCAACCCGGACGGCACCGCGGTCCTCCGCGTGCAGACGACGGCCGGAACGCCCGACGGGGCGGCCTCGCTCGCCGACGACGTCGCCGAGAGCCTCTCGGCGGTCGTGGATCGCGCCGAATCGGACGCCGGGTCGGACGGTCAGACCGTCGCTCTCGACCTCACCTCCCCCGCGGCCGTGCCGACGACGCCCGACGAACCGGGCCTCGCGCTGACGGTCCTCTCGGGTCTCCTCGCCGGCCTGGCGGTCGGTCTCGCCGGCGCGCTCGTCCTGGCCCGTGCCCGGCCCACGGTCGACACGGTCGACGACGTGCGCCGCATCACGGGGCTGCCGGTCGTGGGCCAGCTCCCGGGGGCCCTCCGGCAGGGCGACGACCCGGTGACCGGAGCCTCGTCCGCCCGGACCCGCACGGCCCTGCGCGAGGTCGTCCAGAACACGAGGGCCCTCCGGGGTGGCTCGCTGCCCGCCACGCTCCTGCTGGCCCGGACGGACTCGGTCCGCGAGGCGGTCGGCGTCGACGGTGGCCTCGCGCGCGCCGTCGTCGAGCTCGGTGCCACGTGCGCCCTGGTCCAGTCCGACTTCGACACCCGCACGCTCTCCCGTCCCTCGACGGTGCCCGTGGGCGCCGTGCCCGAGGAGGTCGAGGCCGATCGGCACGGCTACGACCGCGTGCCGGTGTCCGACGGGGTCGTCGCGTCGTCCCGTCACCTGGTCCGTTCGGGAACCCACGCCTTCTTCGCCGCCCTGCGCGAGGACTACGACGTCTCCGTCGTCCAGGCCTCCAGCGACTCACACCCGCTCGCGTTGCGCAGCGTGACCGACGAGGTGGACGGCGTGCTGCTGGTCGTCCGGTCCGGGGTCACGACGGTCGAGTCCCTCCGGAGCCTGAGCGCCGAGCTCGTCAGCCTGGACGTGCAACCCGTGGGCGTCGTGCTGACGGGGGTGCCCCCGTGGCGCCGGGTCCTGGTTCGTGCCACCTGGCTCGACGACGACGTCCGTCACCCCGTCGAGGAACCCGCGCCCTCGTTCAGCATCGCCGACCTCGTGGACCACGCGGGCGCCACCCGCCCGCTGCAGGACCTCCCCCGCCTCCGACGCCGGCCCGGTGCCCTGTCGTGAGCACCTCCGAGCACCACCCCGACGAGAGGACCACACCCGTGGACGTCATCCCCACCCCCGCCACCGGCCTCGCCCTCGACCCCGTCGACGGCGGGAGCGGACGAGGAGGCGCGGGCCGGGTCGGCTACGCGGCCGGCGCCTTCGACCTGTTCCACATCGGTCACCTGAACCTGCTGCGGCACGCGTCCGCGCAGTGCGACCACCTCATCGCCGGCGTCGTGTCCGACGAGATGTTGCAGGTGACCAAGGGCATCTCCCCCGTCGTCCCGCTCGCCGAACGGCTCGAGATCGTCCGCCACATCGACGTCGTGGACGGCGTCCACGCCGAGACCGTGCCCGACAAGATGGACGTCTGGCGCGAGCTCCGCTTCGACGTCTTCTTCAAGGGCGACGACTGGCGGGGCACCGAGAAGGGCCTCCGGCTCGAGCGAGAGTTCGGGGCGGTCGGGGTCGAGGTCGTCTACTTCCCGTACACCATGAGCACGTCCAGCACGGTGCTCCGCAGGGCGCTCCGGGCACTGTCCGGGGCGCCGGGCCAGGGCGGCGAGACGGTCGCCGTCGGCGACTCCGTGCGACTCCAGGGCTGATCCGTCCTCCCCAGCCCCGCGTCGATCCTCGTCGATCGATGCGGCTGGGGAGAACCGTCCGGGAGCGGTGGCGGCCCGAGATGCTCGACCCATGACACTCACCTCGGTCCTCGACACCACCCTCGACCGCCCTCCCGCCGACCCGGTCGCAGCCTTCACCACGTCCGATCCCGGACGCGTCCCCGATCCGCACGCGCCCGTCCAGGACGTCGACGACCTCGTCCGCCACGTCGAGGCCATCGTCCCGTCGGCGGTGCGTCGCCAGCTCTGGACGTTGTTCTTCGACGACGACGACGTCCCCCTCCCTCTCATGGTGCCCCTCGAGGGCATCCCCGAGGTGCCCGACACCGCCGCCCTCGACCACTACGGCGATGCCCTGGCCGCCGTCGCCACCGAGTTCGGCGCCGCGACCGTGGTGTTCGTCCTCGAGAGGGTCGGCGCCGCGTCGCCCCGTCCCTCGGACCGCCGGTGGGGTGACGGCCTCCGGGCGCTCGGGCGAGGACGGCCCTTCGAGGTCCGACCGGTGCTGCTGTGCGGCGACGAGGGTGTCTCGGCGCTCGTCCCGAGCGGGGGCACTAGGGTGCGCCCGGCCCCGGACGGCGTCCCTCAGGCGTCCTCGAGGCCCGTCCGCCTGGTCGACATCGTCCGCCTGCCCTGACCCCGCTCGCGGTCGACGAGTCGCCACCAGGCGGTCTCGGCGAGCTCGGGGGACGTGTAGACGCCCAGGCGGGCCGGCTCGGCGTCGGTCGGGCTCCACCGGCTCAGTCGGTAGCCGCCGCCGAAGCGCTCGACGACCGCCTCGGGTGCCCCCTCGGGGTCGGCGCGCACGGTCCACCGGTCGGGGACGTTCTCGTCGAGCATCGGTCGATCGTACCCGGGTCAGGCGCGCTGGCCGAGGCGGCCGCGCAACACGTCGATTCGCTTCTGGATCTGTTCGGTGCTGGCCTGAGCGACGGACGGGCCCCCGCTGATGCGCCTGAGGTCCGCGTGGATCAGCCCGTGCGGTTCGTTCGAGTGCCGCGACCAGATCGACACGAGCCGGCTGAGCTCTTGCCGCTGCTCTTTGATGGTCTGGTAGAGGGGTCGGGCCTCGTCGACCGGAGCGGTCGTGGGCAACCCGGTCTTCGGAGCCCGTCGCGCCTGGGTGGCCTGCCGCTGCCGCAGCAGGTCGCGGACCTGGTCGGGCTCGAGCAGACCGGGGATGCCGATGAAGTCGAGTTCTTCGAGGCTGCCGATCTCGCCTCCGGTGCCGAACTCGCCGCCGTCGTAGAGCACCCGGTCGAACGAGGCCTGCGAGTCCAGGGCCTCGAACGGTTGCTGCTCGAGGAGGCTCGACGCCTTCTCGTCGCGGTTGGCCGCGGCCATCATGTCTTCTTCGGGGGCGAACAGGCCGTCGTCGGCGTCGGTGGGTCGGTCGAGCGCGTGGTCGCGCTGCAGTTCGAGCTGGTTGGCCAGGGCCATCAGGCTGGGCACGCTCGGCAGGAAGATCGACGCGGTCTCGCCCCGTCGGCGGGCTCGGACGAACCGTCCCACGACCTGGGCGAAGAAGAGCGGCGTCGAAGCCGAGGTGGCGTACACGCCGACGGCGAGACGCGGGACGTCGACGCCCTCGGAGACCATCCGGACCGCGACCATCCAGCGGCTGTCGCCGTCGGAGAAGGCCTGGATGCGGTCGGAGGCGGCCTTCTCGTCGCTCAGGACGACGGTGGGGCGTTCACCCGTGAGCTTCTGCAACACGGCTGCGTACTGCCGAGCCGCGGTGTGGTCGGTG
The DNA here is from genome assembly GCF_054060695.1 of Frigoribacterium sp. 2355. NCBI lineage: Bacteria > Bacillati > Actinomycetota > Actinomycetes > Micrococcales > Microbacteriaceae > Frigoribacterium > Frigoribacterium sp. 2355. The sequence goes on from NZ_JBSSDL010000001.1 coordinate 141,986, forward strand.
GCGATGACGAGACCGCCCGCGTCGGGCACGCCCCGGCGCACCTCGGTGAGGCGCTTGTCGGCCGCCGAGAGCACGGCTGGGATCCAATCGCCCTGCGGCGACAGCGCCGTACGCCAGGCCTGGGCCGTGATGTCCTTCGTCACGGCTTCGCCGAGGGACGCGCTCATCTCGTCGCCCATCCGGGTGCGCCAGCGCATCTGACCGGCGTACGCCATGAAGAGGACGGGTCGCACCACCCCGTCGGCGAGGGCACGGCCGTAGCCGTAGGAGTAGTCGGCCCTCGAGGTGCGGATGCCGTGCTCGTCCGGGGCGTACTGCACGAACGGGATCGGAGCCGTGTCGGACCGGAACGGGGTGCCCGTCAGCGAAAGACGGCGGGTGGCCCCGGTGTAGGCCTCCCGGATGCCGTCGCCCCAACTGAGCGCGTCGCCGCCGTGGTGCACCTCGTCGAGGATGACGAGGGTTCGACCGGCCGTCGTGATGGCCTTGTGCACCTCGGGCTTCATGCCGACCTGGGCGTAGGTGACGGCGATGCCGTGGTAGTGCCGTCCGAAGGTGCCGTCGGCGTTCTTGAACATCGGATCGAGGCGGAGGTTGACCCGGTCGGCGGCGTCGGCCCACTGGCGCTTCAGGTGCTCGGTGGGGGCGACGACCACGACGCGGTCGACCTCGCCGCGGGACAGGAGTTCGGTGGCGAGGCGGAGGGCGAACGTCGTCTTGCCGGCGCCCGGTGTGGCCGCCGCGAGGAAGTCCCTCGGCATCGTCGAGAAGTAGAGCTCGAGGGCGTCGGCCTGCCACGCGCGCAACTTGCTGGCGGTGCCCCAGGCGGCCCGCTCGGGGAACGCGGGCGAGAGGTGTTCGGCGGCCGAGTTGCCTGCCGAGACGCCGACGTCGAGAGGGTCGGACGAGAGGCCGTCGAGGTGCTGCTCACCCCCGGCGGGGTCGGATGCGTTGGCGGTGCTCACTCGAACCGAGTTTACCCTCGACCGGCGTCGTCGACGGACGCGGCACCCGCATCTCGACCGGAGGTGCCGGGTCGACGCCGCGAGGTGCCGAGCAGCGAGGCCGGCGTCAGCATGGCCGAGCCGAACTTGGCCCGGAGGGCGTCCATGGTCGACTCCGCCTCGCGCCAATCGGCGTCGTCGTCCCACAGGCCGAGCGAGTCACCGCCCGTCCCCTCGCTGAGCTGCTCGACGCGCACGCCGACGAGCCGGATTCGTTCGTGCTGCTTGCCCGTGGCCTCGTAGAGGGACACGACCTCGTCGTAGATGCGTCGCCCGAGGTCGGTCGGGTCGGCGAGCGTCCGGGACCGCGTGATCGTCACGAAGTCGGTCGTCCGCAACTTGAGCACGACCGTGCGACCGCTCACGCCTGCGGCCCGCAGACGGGTGCCGACCTTGTCGCTCAGGCGGAGGAGTTCACGTCGGACGACGACGGGGTCGACGACGTCGGTGCCGAACGTGTTCTCGTTGCCGACGCTCTTCTCGGCCGTCTCGGTGTGGACGCTGCGGGGATCGCGACCCCACGCCAGGTCGTGCAGCTTCGCGCCCGCGGCCGGCCCGACCGCGCGGACGAGCATGTCGAGAGGGGCCGAGGCGACGTCGCCGACCGTTCGCAGGCCGCGGTCGAGCAGCACCTGTTCGGTCTTGCCGCCCACGCCCCAGAGCGCGCTGATCGGCCGCGGGTGCAAGAAGGCCAGGGTGTGGCGGTGCGGTACGAGCAGGAGCCCGTCGGGCTTGGCGACGCTCGACGCGAGTTTGGCGACGAACTTGGTCGACGCGGCCCCGATGCTGCAGTGCAGCCCGGTCTCGGCGTGGACCCGACGACGCAGTGCCGTGGCGATCTCGAACGGCGAACCCATCAGGCGGATCGACCCGCTGACGTCGAGGAACGCCTCGTCGATGCCGAGGCGTTCGACCAGCGGCGTGACGTCGTCGAACATCGACATGACTCGTGAGGACCAGTGCTGGTACTTCTCGAAGTGCGGTTCGAGCACGACGGCCTGCGGGCAGCGACGCAGTGCGATCGCCATGGGCATCGCCGAGTTGACGCCGTACTTGCGGGCCTCGTAGGTGGCGGCCGTGACGACCGACCGGTCGGAGCGGTGCCCGATGACCACGGGTCGGCCCCGGAGCTCGGGGTGGTCGAGCAACTCGACGGACGCGAAGAAGGCGTCCATGTCGACGTGGAAGATCGGCGCGGTCGCGTCGTCGGTCGGCACCGTCGTGACGATCCGCCCGCTGCCGTCTTGTTTGCTCACCGGAGCATCCTCACACGCGCCACCGACATCGTCGTCGCCCGGGGTGAAGCCCCCGGTGCGGCCGCGTGCGTCGACCCGTCAGGAACCCGGTCCGAGGAGCGCCGCCGCGATCGTCGCGTGCGCCGAGTCGGTGTTCGACGGGTGGAAGCGTCCGGCGAGGACGTCCCGTTGCAGGCGCCCGAGCTCGGAGGACGACTTGTACGAGGACCCCCCGGCCACCGTGACCGCCTGCTCGACCACCGCGCGGGCCGTCCCGGTGGCGCGCGTCTTGAGCCCGACGACGAGCCGCGGCCAGTCGGCCCCGTGGTCGACGAGTTCGTCGACGTCGCGGGCCACCCGGTCGACCTGCGGCTCGAGTCCGTCGACCGCCAGTCCGGCGTCGGCGACGCGCCAGCGGACGACGGGGTCGAGCGCCCTGGCCGCTCCCCCGGCACGCCGCGAGGTGGTCCCGAGTGCCGACTCGACGGCGAGCTCGAGGGCCCGGCGGGCGATGCCCCGGTACACGGCGGCCACGGTCGTCTCGAAGACGGCGAAGACCGCGAAGACGAACGGGTCGGCGCTCGGGCCGACGGGCAGTCGACGGACGATGCGTGAGGCGGGCACCTCGACCCCGGTCAGCCGGGTCGTGTGGCTCTGCGTCGCGCGCATGCCGATGGTGTCCCAGTCCTCGAGCGAGGCGTGGCCCGGCTGCTCGCGGCGCACGAACCCGTGGACGAGGGCCGGCACCTCCGGGTCGGAGTCGTCCCGTCCGAAGACGCCGAGGCGCGTCCAGACCGGCGAGAGCGACGTGGAGACCTTGGTGCCGGTGAACCGGTAGCCGCCGTCGCCCGTGGGTTCGGCCGACGTCACCGAGTCGGACAGGACGAGGTCGTTGCCGGGCTCGCTCACCCCGAAGGCGAAGACCTCGTCGTGCGCGGCGTCCTCGAGGACGAGGTCGAGCGAGTCGTCGCCCCGCGCGTGCAGAACGGCCGCGCACCCGGTCCAGACCAGGTGCATGTTGACCGCCAGCGCCGTGGCCGGGGCCGCCGCCGCGAGGCGTGACTGCAGGGACGCGACCTGCTCGAGTCCGAGACCCGCGCCTCCTCGGTGCTCCGGGACGAACGCCCTCAGGTAGCCGCGCTCGCGCAGCTCGGCGAGGTCGTCGTGGGGGAACGTGTTCTCGCGGTCGTGGTCGGCGGCCCGCCCGCGGAAGCGCTCGAGCAGCTCGTCGGGCAGCAGCTCGCCGGGCGACCAGGAGGCGCGGGTCGGGTCGGACGGAGGGGCGGGCTTCGGTGCGGGCACGCGTCGAGAGTAGTTTGGTGGCATGAGTCAGCAACACCCGTGGTCCCGTTACGTCGCCCTCGGCGACTCGTTCACCGAGGGGATCGGCGACCCCGAGGAGCGCTCCCCCGGGGGGCACCGGGGCTGGGCCGACCGCGTCGCCGAGGTGCTGGGCTCCTCGACCGAGGACTTCGCGTACGCCAACCTCGCCGTGCGGGGCCGCCTGCTGAAGCAGATCATCGACGAGCAGTCCGAGGCCGCGCTCGCCCTGCGGCCCGACCTCATCTCGGTGTCGGCCGGGGGCAACGACATCATCCGTCCCGGCACCGACCCCGACGAGGTCGCCGCGGGCTTCGAGGGGTTGGTCGCACGACTGCGGTCCGACGGTGCCACGGTCGTGGTCTTCACCGGGCCCGACATCGGCCTCACCCCGGTCCTCGGTCGTCTCCGCGGAAAGGTCGCGATCTACAACGAGCACGTCCATGCCATCGCGCTGAGACACGACGCGGTGGTCGCGGACATGTGGGCGTTGCGTCAGCTCGTCGACCCACGGATGTGGGCGCCCGACCGGTTGCACTTCAGTCCTCTCGGCCACCACACGATCGCGCGGATGGTCCTGCAGGCCCTCGCGGTCGAGAACGACCTCGCGCCCTACGAGCCCGAGCCGCTCGAGCGTCGCCCCTGGCGCAGCGCACGGGCCGACGACATGGGCTGGGCCCGCGAGTACCTCGTGCCCTGGGTGGTACGGCGCATCCGGCACCAGTCGTCGGGCGACCTGGTCCGGGCCAAGCGACCGGACGCCGTCACCGTGGTCCACCGCACCGACGACTGACGCTCGGGTCAGAACACCTCGTCGGGATGCGTCAAGCGCCACCAGGCGCCCGGCTCGCCGATGCCCGCGTCGAGTTCGAGGGGCACGACGTGCCGTTCTCCGTCGACGGTGAAGGTGACGTCGCCCACGCGCGTCCCGACCGGGGCCGCGCCCACGTCGTCGGTCTCGACCGACGCCTGCACGGTCTCGTCGCCCCAGACGAGGACGGTGGCGTCCTCCGCGGCCACCGCTCGGGCCTCGTCGCCCCAGGGCAGTTCATAGTCGGCGAAGGCGTCGCCGCGGCTGGTCAGCGTGATGGTCCGGAAGCCCTCCGCGACGCTCGCGAGCAGGGCCTGCACGTCGCGGTCCAGCTGGTCGTGGTCGACGCCGCCGAGCATGGCGCCCACGACCGTGACCCGTCGCCCGCCGATCGTGTAGTCCGCCGCGAACAGCAGGCAGGCGCCGGCCTCGTCGAGCGTCCCCGTCTTGATGCCGACGACGCCGTCCAGCCCGAGCAGTTCGTTGCTGTTGCTGATCTCGCCGATGCCGGGCACGGACGTCGTCGCCGTGCCGACCGTGCGGGCGACGTCGGGGTCGGCCAGGGCCAGTCGGCCGAGTGCGATCAGGTCGGTCGAGGTGCTCGTGTTCTGCGGCGACAACCCGGTGGGTTCGACGAGCGTGGTCGACGAGAGGCCGTGGCCGTCGAGCCAGGACCGCGCCGCGTCGACGAAGGCCTGGTCGCTGCCGAACGCCCACCTGGCCAGCACCTCGGCGTAGTTGTTGGCGGACTCGATCAGCATGACCTCGAGCACCTGCCGCTCGGTGAGGACCTGCCCGGCCGCCATCGGTGCCACCTTGCCGTTCCGTGCGCGGTACGCGTCGACCAGGGCCGCCTCGGCCGGGCCGAAGGTGAGGGACGGGCCGTCACCGCCGTCGAGGGGTTTCTCGTCGAGGACGACGAGGGCCGTGACCACCTTGCTGATGCTCGCGATCGGACGGGGTCGTTCGTCGCCGCTCGTCGTCAGGCTGTCGTCCCAGCCGATCGCCTCGACCGCCGTCGCGCCGTAGGCGGGGAAGGTCAGGTCGGGAGCCTCCTCGGCCGGTGCGGCGTACGAGGCGACGTCCGCCGCGGCGGGCGCCAGCGGGCTGAGCAGTGCCAGGGGGACGTAGCCGCCGACCGCGACGACCAGGGCGAGCAGCGCGACCACGCCCACGCGCCTCCGGACCACGCCGGGTCGACGACGCCCGTCGACTCCGGTCACGCGACCGGTCACGCGACCGCCGCCGACCCGTCCGCCGGCAGACGCAGGGCCCAGAGGGCCACGGCCGAGGCGGCGGCCACGTTGAGGCTGTCGACGCCGTGCAGCATCGGGATGGTCACCACCGTGTCGGCGGCCCGCAGGGCGGCCCGGCTGAGCCCGTCGCCCTCGGTGCCGAGCAGCAGGGCGACGCGGTCCGGAGGCGCGGTCGCGTAGGCGTCGAGGGTCACCGCGTCGTCGCTCAGCGCCAGGGCGGCCACCTCGAACCCCGCCTCGCGGAGCAGCCCGGCACCGGCCGGCCACTCGGGGAGGCGCGTCCACGGGACCTGCAGCACGGTGCCCATGCTGACGCGGACGCTGCGCCGGTAGAGCGGGTCGGCGCAGCGCGGGGTGATCAGGACGGCGTCCGCCCCCAGGCCGGCGACGGCCCGGAAGATCGCGCCCACGTTCGTGTGGTCGACGATGTCCTCGAGCACGACGACGCGCCGCGCGCCGTCGAGCACCGACTCGACCGTCGGCAGCTCGGGACGGTGCATGGCGGCGAGGGCCCCCCGGTGCAGGTGGTAGCCGGTCAGCGTCTCGAGCAGGGCCGCGTCGCCGACGAAGATCTCGCCCTCGTGGTCGGCCACGAGGGGTTCGATGTCGGGCAACCACCGGTCGGTCATCAGCACCGACCGGGGCACGTGGCCCGCCCGCAGCGCCCGCTCGATGACCTTGGTCGACTCGGCGATGTAGAGGCCGCCCTCCGGCTCGGACACGCGCCGCAGGGCGACGTCGGTGAGCCGGTTGTAGTCGGCGAGTGCCTCGTGGTCGAGGTCGGTGATGCGGGTGACGTGCACGGTGCTCCACGGGGGACGGCCCCGGCGGACGGGCGACCGCTGGAATCGAATCGGAGGGGGACGCGTTTAGGCTAGCGTCACCGCACCCGAAGGAGCCCCACCCGTGTCGAACGCCCCCGCGGCCCCCACCGACGAGCAGGCCCTCGAGGCCGCGGTCGAGGCCCTCCGCGGGCGCCGCGTGGCCGTGCTCACCGGGGCGGGGGTCAGCACCGACTCGGGCATCCCCGACTACCGGGGCGAGGGCGCTCCGCCCCGCAACCCCATGACCTTCCAGCAGTTCCTCTCGAGCGAGAGCTACCGCAAGCGCTACTGGGCCGGCAGCCACCTCGGCTGGAAGTCCTTCCGTGCCGCCGGGCCCAACGAGGGGCACCGGGCGCTGGCCCGGCTCGAGGCCGCCGGCGTCACGAACGGCGTCATCACCCAGAACGTCGACAACCTGCACGTCCGCGCCGGGTCGCGCCGGGTCGTCGACCTGCACGGCACCGTCGACCGCGTCGTCTGCCTCACCTGCGGGCAGGCGTTCGCCCGCGACATGGTGGCGGCCCGCCTCGCCGCCGAGAACCCCTGGATCGACGAGCCCGACCAGGTGCGGCTCGCCCCGGACGGCGACGTCGAGGTGCACGACATCGACGCGTTCGTCGTGCCGACCTGCACGGTGTGCGGCGGCCTGCTCAAACCCGACGTCGTGTTCTTCGGCGAGTTCGTGCCCACCGAGCGGTTCGCCGAGGCGCGCTCGATGGTCGTCGGCGCCGAGGCGCTGCTCGTCGCCGGCTCCTCGCTCGTCGTCAACAGCGGCATCCGCCTGCTCGACCAGGCGACGCGCCGCAAGCTGCCCGTGGTCGTCCTGAACCGCGGCGTCACCAAGGGCGACTCGCGGGCCACGGTTAAGCTGGACGCCGGCACGTCGGAGACCCTGGCGGCCCTGGCCGAGCACCTGGGCGCCTGACCCCCGGGCCGTGCCCACCGGAGGAACGATGACGCTCTTGTACCTGGTCCGCCACGGCGAGACCGACTGGAACCGCGCCCGGCGCATCCAGGGCTCCACCGACATCCCCCTGAACGACCTCGGTCGGTCGCAGGCCCGAGAGACCGGCGACCTGCTCGCCCGGCGTCGGTTCGACGCCGTCGTCGCCAGCCCTCTGTCGCGCGCGGCCGAGACCGGGTCCATCATCGCCGAGCGCCTGGGCCTGGCCGCGCCCGAGCTCGTCCCCGAGGTCGCCGAGCGTCGCTACGGCGACGCCGAAGGACTGACCGGCGAGCAGGTCGAGGCACGGTTCCCCCACGGCACCCCGGTGCCCGGTCGTGAGAGCCGCGGGGCCCTCGTCGCACGGGTGCTGCCCGCCCTCGCCGCGATCGCGGCACGGCACGGCGACGGCTCGTCCGTGGTCGTCGCGACGCACGGCGCGGTCATCAGGGCGGTCGTGAACCACGTCTCCCCCGACACCGACGCGCACCTGGGCGTGCCCATCCGCAACGGGTCCGTCCACTCGTTCGAGTTCACGGGCGACGCCCTGACGCTGCGGGAGTTCGACGACCCGATCGAGGTCGAGTCCGAACGTGCCGGCACCTACTCGTTCGAGTACCAGAACCCCCTCGAGCGCGACGCGGCCGAACCGGCCTGAGCCGCCGGCCCCGGCCGCCGACGGGTCAGCGTCCCGGCCGCCGGTGGGTCAGCGTCCCGGGCGTCGACGCCGGTGGCCGCCCGCTGCGGCGACGTCGGCCAGCAGGCGCAGCAGCACGTCGGCCGAATCACGCCAGCTGAACCGGGCGGCCTGCTCGACCGACGCGGCCGAGCGCGCCTCCCACTCGCCCTCGAGTCGTCGGACGGCGGCGGCGATCGACGCGGGCGACGACGGGTCGAAGTAGAGCGCCGCGTCTCCGCCGATCTCGCGGAAGATCGGGATGTCGCTGACCACGGCCGGCGTGCCGAGGGCCATGCCCTCGACGAGCGGGATGCCGAAGCCCTCGGCACGCGAGGCCGTCACGACGGCCGTCGCCCCCAGCAGGGTCTCGCGGTACTCGTCGTCGCTCGCCCCGTCGTGGAAGACCAACGACCCGGCGGGTGCCAGGGCCGTCAAGGAGGCGCGCTCGGCCCCGGACACCCGGCTCATCAGGTGCAGTCGGTACCCGTCGAGCAACGGCAGTGCCCTGGCCAGCGCGGCCACGTTCTTGTACGGCATGAACGACCCCATGTAGACGAGGTCGCGGCTCACCGGCGCGGTGCGGGGATCGACGGGGTCGACCGGGTCGGCCGCGTTGTACACCACCGTCACGGGACGCCGGGTCAGACGGTGGCGACGCATCTCGTCCCGCGTCGTGCGGCTCACGGTGACGACGGCGTCGGCCCGGTTCAGGAGCACCCGCTGCGGCCACCAGGCCAGGTGGTACAGCCGCCAGAGCAGCTTGATCGGCCAGGCGAACTCGGGTGGCGGCGTGCGGTTCGTGTAGTAGATCAGGTCGTGCAGGGTCAGGACGAGCGGGTACCGGCGTCCGGCGGAACCCATGGTCTGCATGGGCGACCAGACGACGTCGGGGCGCAGCGCGTTCACCTGCCGGGCCACGAGCGGCTCGAGGACGCTCGTGGGCGCGCTGACGAGCAGGTGGGGTGCGTCGGGCAACGCGTGGAGCTGGCGGGGGTCGCTGACCAGCATCGTCACCTCGTGGCGCTCGGCCAGCGCCGACACCACGCCGGCGCTGAAGCGGCTGATGCCGTCGTGGCGTCCGACGCGGACGTAGCGGCAGTCGACGACGATCTTCATCGGACGAAGGCCTCGATCGCGGCGGCGGCCTGGCGCGGCTTCTCGTAGTGGATCAGGTGGCCCACGCCCTCGATCACGTCGAGCGTGGCGTCGGGGAAGAGCGCCTGCAGTCGGTGCTGGGCGGGCAGGGCGGTGATGTCGTCGCGGTCGGCGGCTACGAGCAGGGTGGGGACGGTGACGCGGGCGGCGTACGTGCTCACGTCGCTCGAGACCGATGCTCGGAACGCGTCGAGCACCACGCGACGGTCCGAGAACCTCGAGAAGTAGCTGTCGTGCTGGTCGTGGATCCACCGGCGCAGGGCCCGGTCGTGGGTCTTGACCATGGCGAGGCTGGTGAACCTCGTCACGGCCGCGTTCTGCAGCACCTGCTGACCGGCGCGTTCGGGCAGGGCCGCGCCGGCCCAGTAGTAGAAGACGGCCAGGCGCGTGACCACGCCGCGAGGGCCCTGCAGGGCGGGGGCGGCGATCGGGTTGACCAGGAGCAACCGGGAGGCGCGGAGCCCGTCGGCCACCGCGGCCGCCGTGACGATCGAGCCGAACGAGTGCCCCAGCACCACGACGTCGTCACCGAGCGAGAGGGTCGCCACGAACGCGGTCAGCCAGCGCGCGTACGCCGCGACGCTGTGCTCGCCGTCGAGCGGGGTCGACTCGCCGAAGCCCGGCAGGTCGGGCATGACCACCCTCACGTGGTCGAGGTGCGCCACGACCGGTTCGAGACCGTGGTGATCGCCCCGGAAGCCGTGCACCGCGACGACGGTGACCCGCGCCTCCTGCCCCTCGGGCGGCTCGTACGTCCAGTAGCGGGTGAGGCTGCCGGCGACCTCGACGGCGTCGTCGCGCACCGGTCGGGCGTCGAGGCGGGCACGGTAGGGCGACTTCACGCGCGGGGGTCGGACGATCACGAGCCCGAGTCTACGAGCGACGCGCTGGTCGGAGTGCGCGTCCCGGGGCGCGCGCCCGTAGGGTGGGCGGGTGAGCTTCACTGCCCCGATCCAGCAGCCCGGACTGACCCTCGACCCCAACTGGCACCGCCGCGCGGTGTTCTACGAGGTGATGGTGCGGTCGTTCGTCGACAGCAACGGGGACGGGGCGGGCGACCTCCAGGGTCTGCTCACCCGCCTCGACTACCTGCAGTGGCTCGGCGTCGACGCCCTCTGGCTGCCGCCGTTCTTCCAGTCGCCCCTGCGCGACGGCGGGTACGACATCCAGGACTACAAGGCGATCCTGCCCGAGTTCGGCACACTCGACGAGTTCCGCGACCTGGTCACGAAGTCGCACGAGCGCAACATGCGCATCGTCATCGACATGGTGCTGAACCACACCAGCGACCAGCACGAGTGGTTCCAGCAGAGCCGCGAAGACCCCGAGGGCCCCTACGGCGACTTCTACGTCTGGCGCGACACCGACGACGAGTACTCGAACATCCGCGTCATCTTCGTCGACACCGAAGAGTCGAACTGGACGTTCGACCCGGTGCGTCGTCAGTTCTTCTTCCACCGCTTCTTCTCGCACCAGCCCGACCTCAACTTCGAGAACCCCGCCGTCCAGGAAGCGGTCTTCGACGTCGTCCGTCACTGGCTGGCGATGGGTGTCGACGGGCTCCGCCTCGACGCGATCCCGTACCTCTTCGAGACCGAAGAGGGCAACGGCGAGGGCGAACCGGCCACGCACGAGTTCATCAAGCGTCTGCGCGCCATGGTCGACGAGGAGTTCCCGGGTCGCGTGCTCATCGCCGAGGCGAACCAGTGGCCCGCCGAGACGGCGGCGTTCTTCGGCACCGAGGACGAGCCGGAGTGCCACATGGCCTTCGACTTCCCGGTCATGCCCCGCATCTTCTACTCGCTGCGCGCCCAGAGCGCCGACGAGCTCAAGCGCATCCTCTCCGAGACGACCGAAGTGCCCCCGGGCGCGGCCTGGGCCGTCTTCCTCCGCAACCACGACGAGCTCACCCTCGAGATGGTCAGCGAGGAGTACCGGCAGGCGATGTACGGCTGGTACGCGTACGACCCCCGCATGCGCTCGAACATCGGCATCCGTCGTCGCCTCGCTCCTCTGCTCGACAACTCGCGCGCCGAACTCGAACTCGTCCACGCGCTGCTCTTCTCGCTGCCGGGCAGTCCGTTCCTGTACTACGGCGACGAGATCGGCATGGGCGACAACATCTGGCTGCCGGACCGCGACTCGTCCCGCACGCCGATGCAGTGGACGCCCGACCGCAACGCCGGCTTCTCGACCGCCGACCCGGGCAAGCTCTTCCTGCCCGTCGTCCAGTCGCTCGTCTACAACTACAACCTGGTCAACGTCGAGAGCCAGCTGGCGCAGTCGCGGTCGCTGCTGCACTGGGTCCGCAACGTCATCCACGTGCGCAAGGCCCACCCGACCTTCGGCCTCGGCACCCTCGAGGTGCTCGAGACGAACCAGGAGTCCGTCCTGTCGTTCGTCCGGTCCTACGAGGGGGCCGGCACGCAGTTCGGCGACTCGGCCGAGGACATCCTCTGCGTCTTCTCGTTCGGTCACAACCCGACCTCGGTCGACATCGTGGCCCCGCAGTTCGCCGGGCGCACGTTGGTCGACCTCTTCGGCGGAGCGCAGTTCCCCTCGTTCGACGACGAGGGCAAGGTCACCCTGACCCTCGGCACGCAGGCGTTCTTCTGGCTGCACGTCGGCGACGTCCCCGTGGCGGCGGCACCCGCTGTCGGTGGCGCCTCCTAAGCTCACAGAGTGACTGACACCGACACGACCGGCACCGCCCCCGACCTCGCGGCCGTGGGCGAGCCGCCGGCCGCCTGGTGGCAGGCCCTCGGCGTCTTCGACCTCGAGACGACGGGCATCGACGTCGAGACGGCCCGCATCGTCACCGCGCACGTCGGCCTGATCGACGCCACCGGTGCGACGGTCGCGCACGGCGAGTGGTTGGCCGATCCGGGCGTCGAGATCCCCGAACAGGCCAGCGCCGTCCACGGCATCTCGACCGAGCGGGCCCGAGCCGAGGGGCGACCGGCCGCCGAGGTCGTGGCCGAGATCGTCGCGGCCATCCGTGCCGTCTTCGCTCGCGGCGTGCCGTTGGTCGTCTACAACGCGCCCTACGACCTCACGCTGCTCGACCGTGAGGCCCGCCGCCACGGTGTCGAACCTCTCGGCGAGGTGGGCGAGATCGGCTGCGTCGTCGATCCGCTCGTCATCGACAAGGCCGTCGACACCTACCGCAAGGGCAAACGCACCCTCGAGGCCGCCGCGGCCGTCTACGGCGTCTCGCTCGACGACGCCCACGACGCCGGAGCCGACGCGATCGCCGCCGGCCGTGTCGCCCAGGCGATGGCCAAGCGGTATCCCGATCGCCTCGACGTGCCCGTGACCGAGTTGCACGACCTCCAGGTCGGGTGGTGCTCGACCCAGGCCGAGAGCTTCCAGCAGTACATGCGCCGTGCGAAAGACCCCACCTTCACCGCTCACGGTGACTGGCCGCACCGCCCCCTGCCGTTCGCCTGAGCACGAACGCCCCACCGCGCCTCCTGGGCTCACCGCGCCTCCTGGGCTCGCCCGGGCCTCCTGCGGTGCGGTGTCATGTCAGCGTCCACCCTCTCGGTCGGGCACCCTCACCCGGGCGCACGAAAGAGGCGGCCCGCCGAAGTGGACCGCCTCTTTCGTGCGTGTGGGCTGTTGCCTACTTGCCGAAGTTCTTGTAGCGCGAGTTGAACTTCTCGACGCGACCGGCCGAGTCGAGGATGCGCTGCTTGCCCGTGTAGAACGGGTGCGACTCGGACGAGATCTCGACGTCGATGACCGGGTAGGTCTCACCGTCGAGCTCGATGGTCTTGTCGCTGGTCGTCGTGGAGCGCGTGAGGAACGTGGCGCCCGACGCGAGGTCCCGGAAGACGATCTGCTTGTACTCGGGGTGGATGTCGGTCTTCATGATTGTCCTAGGTCTAGCGAACGAGTGATGATGGTGAGTTCAGGAGGCACGTGCAGCATCGCTGCGGGCCAGCTGTCAACGATACCAGACCGGCGGCCCGGATCGTAGGAGGCGCGGCTCAGCCGGCGGCGCGGGCCGAGTACCGGCCCCCGTCGGACTCGACCCGCAGTTCGACGCCGAACGTGGCGCCGAGGGTCTCGGCCGTGATGACCTCGTCGAGCGGACCGGCGGCCACGACGGAGCCGTGGTCGAGCAGCAGGGCGTGCGTGAATCCCTTGGGGATCTCCTCGACGTGATGGGTCACCATGACGATGGCCGGAGCGCCCTCGGACGAGGCGTAGCCCGAGAGCATCTGCAGCAGCTCTTCGCGGGCGCCGAGGTCGAGGCTCGCGGCCGGCTCGTCGAGCAGCAGCAACTCGGGGTCGGTCATGACCGAGCGGGCGATCTGGACGCGCTTCTGCTCGCCGTCGCTCAGCTCGCCGAAGGTACGGTCCGAGAGGTGGTCGAGCTTCCACTCGTCGAGCACGCGGTGCGCCCGACGGACGTCGACGCCCTCGTACTCTTCGTTCCAGCGGCCGGTGACCGAGTAGGCGGCCGTCAGGACGACGTCGACGACCTTCTCCTTCGCCGGGATGCGCCGGGCGATGGCCGTCGAGGCGAAGCCGATGCGTGGCCGCAGGTCGAACAGGTCGACGGAGCCGAGGTCGGAGCCGAGGATGCTGGCCTCGCCCGAGGACGGGTGGCTCTGAGCGGCGGCGACCTGCAGCAGGCTCGTCTTGCCGGCACCGTTCGGGCCGAGCACGACCCAGCGCTCGTCGGAGTCGACCGTCCAGGTCAGTTTGTCGACGACGGCTGTGCCGCCTCGGACGATCGAGACATCGGTGAGCTGCAGGACGGTAGGCATGGTCCTCAGCCTAGTTGAGCAGGCCCTCGTAGATCCCCAGCGTCTGCTCGGCGATCCGCGACCACGAGAACTCTTCTTCGGCCCTCATGCGGCCGGCTCGTCCCATGAGGCGGGCGAGTGCCGGGTCGGAGACGACCTCGGTGAGGGTGGCCGCCAGGTCGGCCACGAAGCGGTCGGGGTCGACCGGGGTGCCGGTGCCGTCCTGCACCTGGTCGAGGGGCACGATCCGGCCCGTCAGACCGTCCGCGACGACCTCGGGGATGCCGCCCGTGTCGGACCCGACGACGGGAACGCCGCAGGCCATCGCCTCGAGGTTGACGATGCCGAGGGGTTCGTACACCGAGGGGCAGACGAAGGTGGTGGCGGCGCTCAGCACCGCACTGAGCTGGTGACGGGGCAGTACGGTGTCGATCCACACGACACCGGTGCGCTCCTCTTGCAGCTCTCGGACGAGACCCGTGACCTCGGCCATGATCTCGGGGGTGTCCGGCGCGCCGGCGCAGAGCACGAGCTGCACGTCGGCCGGCAGCAGCTTGGCCGCGCGCAGCAGGTACGGCAGGCCCTTCTGGCGGGTGATGCGACCGACGAAGACGACGGAGGGGCGGTCGGGATCGATGCCCAGGCTGCGGACCAGCTCGGCGTCGTCGACGCGCTTCCAGCCCTCGAGGTCGATCCCGTTGTAGACGACCTGGACCTTCGACTCGTCGATCGACGGGTAGGAGCGCAGGATGTCGCGGCGCATCCCGTCGCTGACCGCGATGACGCGGTCGGCGGTCTCGTAGGCCTGACGCTCGATCCAGCTCGAGACGCGGTAACCGCCTCCGAGCTGTTCGGCCTTCCAGGGTCGGAGCGGTTCGAGGCTGTGGGCCGTCAGGACGTGCGGGACCCCGTGCAACATCTGGGCCAACTGGCCGGCCGCGTTCGCGTACCAGGTGTGGCTGTGGACGACGTCGGCTCCGGCCACGTCCTGGGCCATGCTGACGTCCACGCCGAGGGTGCGCAGCGTGGCGTTGGCCTGGTCGAGCTGGGGCAGGTCGGGGTACCCGGTCGTGTCGGGTTCGGGGTCGACCTCGCCGAAGGCCCGGACCTGCACCTCGACGCCCTGACGCAGGGCCTTGACGAGTTCGACGACGTGGACGCCCGCTCCCCCGTAGACGTTGGGCGGGTATTCCTTGGTGATGACATCGACTCGCACGTGGTTCACCGTAGTCGTGCGACCGCGAATCGTGCCATTCTGGCCCCATGGCATCAAAGAAGATCTTCGGCATCGTCCTGGCTGGTGGCGAGGGCAAACGCCTGATGCCGCTGACCGCCGACCGCGCGAAACCCGCTGTCCCGTTCGGTGGCAACTACCGTCTCATCGACTTCGCCCTGTCGAACCTGATCAACTCGGGTCTCCGGCAGATCGTCGTCCTGACCCAGTACAAGTCGCACAGCCTCGACCGCCACGTGTCGCAGACCTGGAGCATCGAGGGCCTGCTGGGTGCCTACGTCGCCTCGGTCCCGGCCCAGCAGCGGCTCGGCAAGCGATGGTTCGCCGGCAGCGCCGACGCGATCCTGCAGAGCCTGAACCTCCTGCGTGACGAGAAGCCCGACATCGTCGTCGTGGTGGGTGCCGACCACGTCTACCGCATGGACTTCTCGCAGATGATCGAGGCGCACATCGCCTCGGGCGCCGGGGTCACCGTCGCCGCCATCCGTCAGCCCATCTCGCTGGCCGACCAGTTCGGCGTGATCGAGGTCGACTCGGACGACCCGACCCGCATCGGCCGGTTCCTCGAGAAGCCGACCGACGCCACGGGCCTGCCGGACTCCCCCGACGAGATCCTCGCGTCGATGGGCAACTACGTCTTCGACGCGGACGTCCTGATCGACGCCGTGCTGCGCGACGGCGAGAAGCCCGACTCCAACCACGACATGGGCGGGGACATCGTCCCCGACTTCGTCTCCCGGGGCGACGCGGCGGTGTACGACCTCAACCGCAACGAGGTGCCCGGGTCGACCGAGCGCGACCGCTACTACTGGCGCGACGTCGGCACCATCGACTCGTTCTACGACGCGCACCGCGACCTGATCTCGGCCCTGCCGATCTTCAACCTCTACAACACCGCCTGGCCGATCTTCAGCCAGCAGCTCAACTCGCCCCCCGCGAAGTTCGTCCGCGACGGCCACGGCAACCTCGGCACGACGATCGACTCGATCGTGTCGCTCGGCTCGTTGCTCTCGGGAGCGCACGTGGAGCGCAGCGTCCTGGGGCCATGGTGCACCCTCGACAGCGGCTCGCGGGTCGTCGACTCCGTGGTCTTCGAGCGGGCCCACGTCGGCCCGAACGCCGTCGTCAACCGGGCGATCCTCGACAAGGACGTCGTCATCGCGGCTGGCGCGTCCGTCGGCGTCGATCCCGAGGCCGACCGGGCCCGCGGGTTCACGGTCACGCCCTCCGGCATCACGGTGGTCGGCAAGGGCGTCCGGGTCGACCAGTAGACGCCCGGAGTCACACGAGCGGCGCGGTGCGTCGGCGGCCCTAGGCTGTCGGCGTGCCGCGTTTCCTCATCGTCCTCGACGTCGACTCCACCCTCATCGAGGACGAGGTCATCGAACTCCTCGCCGACGCGGCCGGCTCCCGGGCGCACGTCGAGGACGTGACCTCCCGGGCCATGGCCGGCGAGCTGGACTTCGCCGCGAGTCTCGCCGAGCGCGTCGCGACCCTCGAGGGTCTGCCCGAGTCGGTCCTCGCCGAGGTCCGAGCGCACCTCACGCCGACCCGCGGCGTCCGTGAACTCGTCGACGGCGTCCATGCCGCCGACGGTCTGGTGGGCGTCGTGTCCGGTGGGTTCCACGAGACCCTCGACCCGCTCGCGGACGACCTGGGGCTCGACTTCCGCCGGGCCAACCGCCTCGAGCTCCGTGGGGGCAGGCTGACCGGACGGGTCTCCGGTCCCGTGATCGACGCGCACGCCAAGGCCGCCGCGCTGCGCGGATGGGCCGAGGAGGCGCGGGTCGACCTCGCGCACACCGTCGCGGTCGGCGACGGGGCCAACGACCTCGAGATGATGGCCGTGGCAGGGCTCTCGGTGGCGTTCAACGCCAAGCCGCGGGTCCGGGAGCGAGCCGACGTGGTCGTCGGGACGAACGACCTGTCCCAGGTGCTGCCCCTGCTCGGGCTCCGGGGCTGAGCCACCGGACGGGGCGGGCGCCCGTCGGTGGTCGACCCGCGCCTCCTGCCCGGTGGGCCTAGTGGCCCATGCCGAGGCCGCCGTCGACGGGGATCACGGCACCCGAGATGTAGGCGGCGTCGTCGCCCGCGAGCCACGTGATCGTCTTCGCGACCTCGGCCGTCGTGCCGTACCGGCCGGCGGGGATGCTCTTCTTGTACTCGGCCTGCTGAGCCTCGGGCAGGACGGCGGTCATGTCGGTCTCGACGAAGCCGGGGGCCACCACGTTGGCGGTGATGCCGCGGGCACCGAGCTCGCGGGTCAGGGAGCGGGCGAAGCCGACGAGGCCCGCCTTCGAGGCCGCGTAGTTGGCCTGACCCGGTCCGCCGTAGAGGCCGACCACGCTCGACACGAGCACGATGCGGCCGAACCGGGCCTTGAGCATGCCCTTGGACGCCCGCTTCACGACGCGGAAGGCCCCACCGAGGTTCGTGTCGACGACCGAGGTGAAGTCGTCCTCGGTCATGCGCATGAGCAGACCGTCCTTCGTGATCCCGGCGTTGGCCACGACGACCTCGACCGGGCCGAGCTCGGCCTCGACGGTGCTGAAGGCCGCGTCGATCGAGGCGGCGTCGGTGACGTCGGCGACGACGGTCAGCGTGCCCTCGGGGCCCTGACCGCTCCGGGCGGTGACGGCGACGCGGTGTCCCTGGGCGACGAACTCCTCCGCGATGGCGAAGCCGATGCCTCGGTTGCCGCCGGTGACGAGGACGGTGCGGGGCGTGGTCATGGGTGGTCTCCTCGGGGGCGATCTCGACGGCCACCGCTCGGTGCGGCGGACTCACGGCGAACCTGTGATCGGCAGGCCGCCGACCAGCCTACTGTCGGACCCGGGTCTTAGGATCGAGGCGGTCCCATGGACGTCTGGTCCCCGAGATCGATCCGGCACCCGTCCGTGGTGCGTCCACCCTCCTCCCGACATCGAGGTGTGCCCCGTGAAGGCCTCGAACACGATCACGTCCCTGCCCCCCTCCCCCACCGACGACCGGCACTCCCGCATGGTCAAGTACCTGGTGGCGATGGGCATCAGGTTGGTCTGCATCGCCCTGTGCTTCGTCTTCCCCCTCGGGTGGTGGACGTTGTTGCCCGTCATCGGTGCCGTCGTCATCCCGTACATCGCCGTGGTGTTCGCCAACGTCGGTCACGAGTCCGGCGACGCGGTCGAGAGCCCCGGTGGCATCGAGCTGTACCGCGAGCCCCAGGCGCCGTTCCGACCGACGGTGGTCGACGGCGACGCCGGTCCTGCGGGCCCCGCCGACCCGTCCGACGACGTCCCCGGCGAGCCCGACCACGATCGGCCCACCGCCTGATGCTCGGTCTCGATCCCGTCGGCGTCCAGTGTTCTCGCGCCTCCTGTCGAGCCGAGGCACGGCATAATGTCCACTGGCGCAACCCCAAGATCCACGGCATCGACCGGGTCAAGGTGTGGTCGGCATGCGACGAGCACGTCGACTTCCTGCGCGAGTTCCTCGCGGCACGTGACTTCCCGGTCGTCGTGACGGGGGTGTCAGAGGTCGTCGAACAGGTCGGAACGGAGGCGCGGTGACGAACATCCGTTTCGCCCTCTCACGCAGATGGCTGGGCTACCTCGCCGTCGCCGTCGCGTTCGCGATCATCTGCGTGTTCCTCGCGCACTGGCAGTGGTCCCGACACGACGAGAAGCTCGCGGTCGTGCACCAGCTCGAGCAGACCTACGACGCCGACCCGGTCCCCCTCCACCAGGCCCTGCCCGAACTGTCGTCCTACGACGCGGCCCAGGAGTGGCAACCGGTCGAGATGACGGGGCGCTACCTCACCGACGACGAGTTGCTGGTCCGCAACCGTCCGCTCAACGGCCAACCCGGCTTCGAGGTCCTCGTCCCGTTCCGCACCACCCAGGGCGACGTCTTCGTGGTGGACCGCGGTTGGGTACCCACCGGCAACGCCCAGGACTCCCCCGACGTCGTGCCCGCGCCTCCTTCGGGCGACGTCACCGTGGTCGCACGCCTGAAGCCGGGCGAGCCGGCACTGGGCGACCGCACGGGCGTCCCCGGGACGAACCAGATCGCGACCATCCAACTCAGCGAGGTCGAATCGCGAGTCGGGCAGCCCGTCTACTCGAGCGCCTACGGTCTGGTCGTCAGCGAGAGCCCCGCGCCGGCCACGGCACCCGTGCCGTCCTCGAAGCCCGAGATCGACACCGGTCTGAACCTGTCGTACTTCGTCCAGTGGCTCATGTTCGCGGTCGGTGCCTTCGGGTTCCTGTTCTACGTGTTCCGCCAGGAGTACCGCAACCAGAACGCGGACGACGACGAACTCGTCGAACGCGAGGCAGAACGCCAGCGCCGTCGTGACGCCCGACCCCGCCACGACAACGACGTCGAGGACGAGATCCTGGACGGCGCCCACCGCTGACCGGACCGCCGGCCGGGCCCGGGTGGACCGGGGCCCTACGGCACCCGGGGCCTGGGGCCTGGGGCTTGGGCCGGTGCCCGGGTCAGGCGAGGTTGATCAGGTCGGAGTAGTCCGGGGTCCAGTGGTCCTCGGTGCCCTCGGGCATGATCAGCACTCGCTCGGGGTTCAGGGCCTCGACGGCACCCTCGTCGTGGCTCACCAGGACGACGGCCCCCTCGTAGTTGCTCAGGGCGTCGAGGATCTCGAGTCGGCTCGCGGGGTCGAGGTTGTTGGTGGGCTCGTCGAGCAGCAGGACGTTCGCCCCCGAGACGACGATCATGGCCAGCGCCAGTCGGGTCTTCTCGCCTCCGGACAGCACGCCGGCCGGCTTCGCCGAGTCGTCGCCCGTGAAGAGGAACGAGCCCAACACGCGTCGCGCCTCCATCTCGGTGATGTTCGGAGAGGAGGACACCATGTTCTCGAGGACGCTGCGCTTGACGTCGATCGTCTCGTGCTCCTGGGCGTAGTAGCCGACCCGCAACCCGTGGCCCGGTTCGAGCTGCCCGGTGTCGGGAGCGTCGACCCCGGCGAGGATGCGGAGCAGCGTCGTCTTGCCCGCACCGTTCAGGCCCAGGATGACGACCTTCGAGCCGCGGTCGATGGCGAGGTCCACGGCCGTGAAGATCTCGAGGGAACCGTAGCTCTTCGAGAGGTTCGAGGCCATCAGCGGCGTCTTGCCACACGCGACCGGCGTCGGGAAGCGCAGCTTCGCCACGCGGTCGACCGCGCGGACCTCGTCG
This sequence comes from Frigoribacterium sp. 2355, assembly GCF_054060695.1. Classification (NCBI taxonomy): domain Bacteria; kingdom Bacillati; phylum Actinomycetota; class Actinomycetes; order Micrococcales; family Microbacteriaceae; genus Frigoribacterium; species Frigoribacterium sp. 2355. Next base: position 162,379 of record NZ_JBSSDL010000001.1, read on the forward strand.
AGGCCGGAGAGGAGCTTCTCGGCCCGTGCCACCATCTGGTGGGCCGCAGCGGCCTTGGACGCCTTGGCGCCGAACCGGGCCGCCTGCTTCTGCAGGGCCGAGGCCTGCTTCTCGGCGTTCGAGCGCTCTTTCTTGCGGCGCTCCTCGTCGGCGGCGCGCTGTCGCTGGTAGTTCCGCCAACCCATGTTGTAGACGTCGATCGCCTGTCGATTGGCGTCCAGGTAGAAGACGCGGTTGACGACCTCCTCGACGAGTTCGATGTCGTGGCTGATCACGATGACGCCGCCCTGGTAGGTCTTCAGGTACTCGCGCAGCCAGACGACCGAATCGGCGTCGAGGTGGTTCGTCGGCTCGTCGAGGATCATCGTGTCGGCGGCCGAGAAGAGGATGCGGGCCAGCTCGATGCGCCGGCGCTGACCACCCGACAACGTCGACAGGGGCTGGTCGAGGATGCGGTCGGGCAGGCTGAGGTTGCTCGCGATGGACGCCGCCTCGGCCTCGGCCGCGTACCCGCCGAGCGCGTTGAACTGGTCGTCGAGGTCGCCGTAGCGCTTCATGGCGCGGGCGGCGACGGCGGGGTCGGGGTCGCCCATGGCCAGGGTCGCTTCCTGGATGCCGAGCAGCAACTGGCCGAGACCTCGGGCGTCGAGGATGCGCGTCCGGGCGAGGTCCTCGGGGTTGCCGCTGCGGGGGTCCTGCGGCAGGTAGCCGATCTCGCCGGAGCGCTCGATCTTGCCGCCCGTCGGGAGGGTCTCGCCGGCCAGCGTCTTGGTCATGGTCGTCTTGCCGGCGCCGTTGCGGCCGACGAGGCCGATCTTGTCGCCCCGGTCGACCCGGAACGAGACGTCGGCCATGAGGAGGCGCGCGCCGACGCGGATCTCGAGATCGTGCACGGAGAGCACAGCAGATGTCCAATCGATTGGTGAGGAGTCCACAACGGGGCCCGGAAGGGGGCCGCCCATAAGATGGGGACGTCGTGTGGAGAGGGTCGCAGCACTGCGCTGCCGACCAGCCGCTCGGCCGATCAACCTACCCATTCTAGGAGTCCCCATGACGAACACTGCCGCATCGACCTCACGGCCGGTCCTCGCCGACCGTCTGGTGGCCCGGGGCGCCGCCGCCGACGTGGCCCTCGTCCTCGGTGGAGTCGCCGTCGTCTCGGCGCTCGCGCAGGTCCAGGTGCCGCTCTGGCCGGTGCCCGTCACGGGACAGACGCTCGGCGTCATGCTCGTCGGCGCCTCCCTCGGGGCCCGTCGAGGGGCGCTGTCGTTGGCCACCTACCTCGTGCTGGGAGTCGCCGGCCTGCCGATCTTCGCCGAGTTCTCGGGCGGTCCCCTCAGCGTCCTCAAGCCGAGCTTCGGCTTCGTCATCGGATTCGTCGTGGCGGCTGCCGTCATCGGCTGGCTCTCCGAGCGCGAGTGGGACAAGCAATGGTGGCGTTCTGCCGCCGCGTTCTTCCTCGCGAGCCTGATCCCCTTCGCCGTGGGCCTCCCCTACCTGGCCGTCGTGCTCGGATCACTGGGCCTGCCGAACGACCTGCCGAGCGTCCTCGCCGCCGGTCTGTACCCGTTCATCGTGGGCGGGATCGCCAAGTGGCTGATCGCGGCGGCGGCCCTGCCCCTCTCCTGGCGTGCGCTGAAGCGCATCGGCGACTAGCTGCCTGCCGCTCCCTCGGCGTGCCCGGCGAGGGACGCGACGACGAAGCCCCGCCCCTCTCGGAGGGGCGGGGCTTCGTCGTGTCGCGTCGTCGGGCGACTCTCAGATGGAGAACCCGATGGCTCGCATCATGTCGCGTCCGTCGTCCGTGATGCGGTCGGGGCCCCACGGCGGCATCCACACCCAGTTGATGCGGAACGCGTCCACGACCCCGTCCAGGGCGTTCGCCGTGTCGCCCTCGATGACGTCCGTCAACGGGCAGCCTGCACTCGTGAGCGTCATGCTGATGATGAGGGCGTTCTCGTGCTCTTCGTCCATCGCCAGGTCGTAGATGAGACCGAGGTCGACGATGTTGACGCCCAGCTCGGGGTCGACGACCTCTTTCAGGGCCTCGATGGTCTGGTCGAACTTCTCGGGGCTGAGTGCGACGGCCATGGTCAGACCGCCGAGGTCGCGGCGGCCTCGGCGGCGGCTGCCGTCACGTACCGGTCGTAGCCCTCGTTCTCGAGACGGTCGGCCAGCTCGGGGCCGCCCTCGTCGGCGACGTGGCCGTCGACGAAGACGTGGACGAAGTCGGGCTTGATGTAGCGGAGGATGCGCGTGTAGTGCGTGATGAGCAACAGACCGAGGCCGGTGTTGGCCTTCGCGCGGTTGACACCCTCGGACACGATCTTGAGAGCGTCGACGTCCAGACCGGAGTCGGTCTCGTCGAGGACGGCGAACTTCGGCTTCAGCAGTTCGAGTTGCATGATCTCGTGGCGCTTCTTCTCGCCACCCGAGAAGCCCTCGTTGACGTTGCGCTCGGCGAAGGCCGAGTCCATCTTGAGGGCGGTCATCGACTCGCGGAGGTCCTTGATCCAGCCGCGGATCGCGGGGGCCTCGCCGTCCAGGGCCGTCTTGGCCGTCCGGAGGAAGTTCGAGACCGTGACGCCGGGGATCTCGACGGGGTACTGCATGGCGAGGAAGAGGCCCGCCTTGGCACGCTCGTCGACGCTCATCTCGAGCACCTCGCGACCGTCGAGCAGGATCGATCCGCCGTCGACGTTGTAGCGGGGGTGGCCGGCGATCGTGTAGGCGAGCGTCGACTTGCCCGAGCCGTTGGGGCCCATGACGGCGTGGATCTCGCCCTCGTTGATGGTGAGGTCGACGCCCTTGAGGATGGGCTTGGGGCCGGCGTCGGTGTCGATGCTGACCTTGAGGTCACGGATCTCGAGAGTGGACATGCGTTCTGTTCCTTTACTGTGCGGCGTCGGTGGAGGTCGAGGTGGTGTCGACGTACACCTCGCCGTCGATGACGGAGACCGAGAAGACCGGTACGGGTTCGTAGGCGGGCAGCGTGAGCGGCTTGCCGGTGGTGAGCTCGAACTTCGAGCCGTGGGCCCAGCATTCGAGGGTGTCGTCCTCGACGAAGCCCTCGGAGAGCGAGATGTCGCCGTGGGTGCAGGTGTCGCCGATGGCGTGGATCGTGCCGGCGCTGTCCTTCACGACGGCGATCGCGACGCCGTCGACGACGACGCGGTGGGCCTGGGAGGGGCTGACGTCGTCGACGCCGCAGACCTTCGTCGCCATCAGGCGATCGTCTCGGTCGAGGTCGCCTCGCCCGCGGCCAGTTCGACCTCGATGGCGTCCACGAGGCGGGCCTGCAGGTCGGCGTCCCCGATCTTCTGGATGACCTCGACGAGGAATCCGAGGACGACGAGGCGACGCGCCTCGTGCTCGGAGATGCCGCGCGACTGGAGGTAGAAGAGGTGCTCGTCGTCGAAGCGACCCGTCGCGCTGGCGTGACCGGCGCCTTCGATGTCGCCGGTCTCGATCTCGAGGTTTGGGATCGAGTCGGCACGCGTGCCCTCGCTCAACACCAGGTTGCGGTTCTGCTCGTAGCTGTCGGTGCCGGGAGCCGTCCGACCGATCAGGACGTCGCCGATCCACACCGTGCGGGCACCGGCGCCCTGCAGGGCGCCCTTGTAGTTCACCCGGCTCCGCGTCTTGGGGGCGTCGTGGTTCACGTACACCTGCTGTTCGAGGTGCTGACCGGCGTCCGCGAAGTACACGCCGTAGAGCTCGGCGTCCGCGCCCTGCTCGGCCAGGTGGGCCGACGGGTTGACTCGGACGACCGAGCCGCCCAGGCTGACGACGAAGTGCTTCAGCTGGGCGTCGCGCCCGATCCGGGCGTGGTGGCTCGCGAGGTGCACGGCGTCGTCGTCCCACTCCTGGAGCGTGACGACGGTGAGGTGCGCGCCCTCGTCCACGACGATCTCGACGTTCTCGACCAGCTGGGCCGATCCGGTGTTGCGGAGGACGACCATGGACTGGCTGTTGGCCTTGGCGTGGATCAGGGTGTGACCCGCCCGTGGTGCACGGTCGAGTCCCGAGCGGCCGATGGTGATGGCCGACGGTTCGTCGCCGTCGAGGGTCACGACGAGCACCTTCTCGACGCTCGACCACGCGTTGGCGGCGGCCTTGTCCTCGGGAGTGCCCGCCGTGCCGACACGGGAGTCGGACCGGTCGACCCATTCGACGGTCGCGCCGGGCGTCTCGCGGGCCAGGTAGGCGTAGGGCAAGCCGTCGAGGTCTCCGTCGATCAACGGACGGAGGCGGGACACCGGACTGAGCTTCCAGTCCACCTCGCGACCGGTCACGTCGGGGAACGCCGTGGGGTCGACCGAGGTGAACCGCTCGGAACGCGTCTGGACGGGCACGAGGCCCCAGCCGCCGTCACTGTGGGCACCCGCGCCGTGCTGGACGCCCGGCGTGGTGGTGGACTCTGGTGTGGTGGTGGGTGCTGCGGCGGACATCTAGCCGACTGATCCTTCCATGCTCATCTCGATGAGCTTGTTGAGTTCGAGCGCGTACTCCATCGGGAGTTCGCGGGCGATGGGCTCGATGAAGCCACGGACGATCATCGCCATGGCCTCGTCTTCGGCCATGCCGCGTGACATGAGGTAGAAGAGCTGCTCTTCGCTGACCCGCGACACCGTCGCCTCGTGACCGAGCTGGACGTCGTCGACGCGGATGTCGATCGCGGGGTAGGTGTCGGAACGGGAGACCGTGTCGACGAGCAGGGCGTCACAGCGGACCGTGTTGGCCGCGTGGTGGGCGGCCTCGTCGACTCGCACCTCGCCACGGTAACCCGCGCGACCGCCGCCTCGCGCGATCGACTTCGACACGATGGACGACGTCGTGTAAGGCGCCATGTGGATCATCTTCGCGCCGGCGTCCTGGTGCTGACCGGGGCCCGCGAAGGCCACGGACAGGGTCTCGCCCTTGGCGTGCTCACCGACCAGGTAGATGGATGGGTACTTCATCGTCACCTTCGAGCCGATGTTGCCGTCGATCCACTCCATGGTGGCGCCCTCGTGCGCGATCGCCCGCTTGGTGACCAGGTTGTACACGTTGTTCGACCAGTTCTGGATCGTCGTGTACCGCACTCGGGCGTTCTTCTTCACGATGATCTCGACCACGGCCGAGTGCAGGGAGTCCGACTTGTAGATCGGGGCCGTGCAGCCCTCGATGTAGTGGACGTAGCTGCCCTCGTCGGCGATGATCAGCGTCCGCTCGAACTGACCCATGTTCTCGGTGTTGATGCGGAAGTACGCCTGGAGCGGGATCTCGACGTGGACGCCCTTGGGCACGTACACGAACGAGCCGCCCGACCACACGGCGGTGTTCAGTGCGGCGAACTTGTTGTCACCGGCCGGGATGACCGTGCCGAAGTACTCCTGGAAGAGTTCGGGGTGCTCGCGCAGCGCGGTGTCGGTGTCCATGAAGATGACACCCTGCTGCTCGAGGTCCTCACGGATCTGGTGGTAGACCACCTCGGACTCGTACTGGGCGGCGACGCCGGCGACGAGGCGGTTGCGCTCGGCCTCGGGGATGCCGAGCTTCTCGTAGGTGTTCTTGATGTCGTCCGGCAGCTCGTCCCAGGTCGTCGCCTGCTTCTCGGTCGACCGGACGAAGTACTTGATGTTGTCGAAGTCGATGCCCGACAGGTCGGCACCCCACGTCGGCATGGGCTTGCGTTCGAACAGCGTCAAGCCCTTGAGCCTGTTCTTGAGCATCCACTCGGGTTCGCTCTTCAAGTTCGAGATGTCGGTGACGACCTCGGGTGACACCCCACGGCGCGCCGAGGCGCCCGCGGTGTCGGAGTCGGACCAGCCGAACTCGTACTGCCCCAGGCTCTCGAGCTCGGGTCGATCGATCAACACGTCTGACATGACTACCTCTTTCTCTGCCGGACCGAACACGGGTCGGCCGAACGGCATTCCCCGGGTGGTGGAGCGGCCCAGCTGCTCGCGCTGCGAGTCGAACACGTCGGCTGCCGCCGCTCCGTCCGCCGACGCTCGACATGATCGAGACGTCAGGTGGCGTTGCTTAGACTGTTGATGAAGGCCGCGTCCCGCTTCTGCGGATCTCACGTCCTTCGGATGTCTCCGTCGACACCCTGCCGGGTCGTGTTCCTGAACCCGTTGATTCTACAGGGCCGACCGCCGAAAGTGACGAAAGGCAGCAAGTCGTGAGCAACGCACAGGTGGGCGCCACCGGAGTCCTGACCCGAGCCTGGTCGTGGCTCCCCACGACCGACGATCGCCGGGTCCGTTTCGTCGCGTGGGCGTCGTTCGTGTGCCAGGTGCTGCTGATCGGCACGGGAGGTGCGGTGCGGCTCACGGGATCGGGGCTCGGCTGCCCCACCTGGCCACGCTGCACCGCCGACTCCTTCGTCAGCACGCCCGAGATGGGCATCCACGGGGTCATCGAGTTCGGCAACCGCCTCCTGACCTTCGTGCTCACGCTCGTCGTCATCCTCGCCTTCCTCTTCGTGCTGCGGATGCGGAAGGTCCGGCGCGACTTCTTCTGGCTCACCCTCGTCCAGGGCCTGAGCATCCCCTTCCAGGCCGTGCTCGGGGGGATCACGGTCCTCACCGGTCTGAACCCGTACATCGTCGGGGCACACTTCGTCGTCTCGATCGTCCTCGTCGCCCTCACCACCACCCTGCTCTGGCGCGTGTACCGCGGGCCCCGTGGGCACCACGCCGCCACTCCGCGTGGTTATGCACGACTCGTCCACGTGACGGCCGCCGTGGTCGGCGTCACCGTGATCGTCGGCGTCCTGACGACCGGCTCCGGCCCGCACGCCGGCGATGCGGCGACCCCCCGCAACGGCCTCGACCCGGCGATCATGGACCACGTCCACAGCTGGCCGGCCTACGCGACCCTCGCTCTCACCCTGGCGGTCCTCGTCCGGACCCTCCAGGCGGGCCTCCCCCGTCGGTTCCCCGTGGCCCTGCTGGGCGTCGAACTCGTCCAGATCGCCGTCGGCATCACCCAGGCGCGCACCGGACTGCCGCCCCTACTCGTGGGGAGCCACATGGTCCTGGCCGCGCTGCTGGTGGCCGCGACGACGGCCGTGGTGCTGTCGCTGCGCAACGACCAGGCTCCCGACGAGGTCGAGCCGATCGTCGAGGCGGCTGCCGTCCGCGTCTGACCGGGGCGACCGGGGGTCTAGCCCCGGCGCATCACGGTGTCGACGTCGTCCTGCTCGACGACGACGAAGCCCGTCCGCTCGTAGAGCGACACGGCTCGGCTTCCCGTGAGCACGTCGAGGGTGACCGACCCCGTGGTGACCGAGTCGATCGCCTGCGCGAGGAGGGTCGTCCCGATCCCATGACCCCGCGCCTCCTCGACCAGGTAGAAGTGACGGAGCCAGGTCGTGTCGCCGTCCGGGTGAAGGGCGATGCAGCCGAGGAGGCGCTGGTCGCCTTCGACGACTCGTGTCTCGTCGGCCACGTACTCGCGGACGAATCGAGCCCGGTGGCGGGCCGGGTTCCAGATGCCGAGCCTCGCGAACTCGGGTCGCAGCACCACGAGCTTGAGAGCGGTCAGCTGTTCGAGGTCGTCCGGGCGCGCCGGACGGACGGTCCAGTCGGACGGCCTCACGGGATCAGAACGGCAGCAGGGGGTCGACCCCGACGGCGACGAACAGGAGCGTGAGGTACGTGATGGAGCTGTGGAAGACGCGCATCGGACGGACCTCGGCGACGTGCTGGATGGCCCGGCTGTAGAGCCGGTGCGACTCCCAGACGAACCAGGCCCCGCTCGCGAGTGCCACGACGGTGTAGAGCACGCCCATGCCTGCGACGGGGACGAGGATCAGCGAGCAGACCACGGTGGCCCAGGCGTAGAGGATCACCTGCAGGCCGACGATCGACCGGCCGCGCACCACGGCGAGCATGGGGACGTCGGCCGCGGCGTAGTCGTCGCGGTACTTCATCGACAGCGGCCAGTAGTGCGGCGGCGTCCAGAGGAAGATGACCATGAAGAGGATGACGGCCGACCAGGACAGGTCGTTCGTGACGGCGGCCCAGCCGATGAGCACCGGCATGCACCCGGCGATGCCGCCCCACACGATGTTCTGCGGCGTGCGGCGCTTCAGCCAGAGCGTGTACACGACGACGTAGAAGAGGATCGCCCCGAGCGACAGCGCCGCCGAGAGCAGGTTGACCGTCAGGCCGAGCCAGACGATCGACGCGACGCCGACCACGTACGAGAAGATCAACGCCTCGCGGTCGCTGACCTCGCCGGTCACGAGCGGTCGGCCCTGCGTCCGCTTCATGATGCGGTCGATGTCGCGATCGATGTAGCAGTTGAAGGCCGAGGCCGAACCGGCGCTGAGCGCACCACCGATCAGCGTCGCGGCGACGAGCCACAGGTTGGGGATGCCGCCCTGGGCCAGGAACATCGTCGGCGCCGTGGTGACGAGCAGGAGCTCCATCACGCGGGGCTTCGTGAGGGCGACGTACGCCCGAGCCTTGCGACGGAAGCCCCGGGGTGACGTGTCGGGGCGGATGTCAACGGCTGCGGTCATGAGTCCTCTAACGAGACGAACGGTTTGCCCAAGGAGTCTAGGCGATGAACGTCGACGCTGACGGCGAACCCTCGGCCGATGCGGACGGGAGAAGGGGGTTCGTCCCTATACTTACAGGTGCTTGCCAGTCGTACGCCCTCTCGGTCCCGAATCACCGGACGAACCGTCCCGATCTCCGCCCCGGCGTGTGTGCGACCCAGCCGACGACGTCTCGGCAGGCGCACGTCAGCGCGGGAGCGAATCGACCCCGCGCAGTTCGCATCAAGAAGGGTCAACTTCCAGTGGCAGATCTGCAATGGGAATCCATTGACAACAAAGCAGTAGACACGGTCCGCGTCCTCGCGGCCGACGCGGTCGAGAAGGTCGGCAACGGTCACCCCGGCACCGCGATGAGCCTGGCGCCCGCCGCGTACCTGCTCTTCCAGAAGGTCATGCGTCGTGACCCGAGCGACAGCACCTGGATCGGTCGCGACCGGTTCATCCTGTCCGTCGGCCACAGCTCGCTGACGCAGTACATTCAGTTCTACCTGGGCGGCTACGGTCTCGAGCTCGACGACCTCGAGGCCCTGCGCACCTGGGGCTCGAAGACCCCCGGCCACCCCGAGTACGGCCACACGGACGGCATCGAGATCACCACCGGTCCGCTGGGCCAGGGCTTCGCCAGCTCGGTGGGCTTCGCCTACGCCGCCCGTTTCGAGCGCGGCCTGTTCGACCCCGACGCCGCCCCCGGCACGAGCCCCTTCGACCACTTCGTGTACGTCATCGCCGGTGACGGCGACATGCAAGAGGGCGTCACGAGCGAGGCCGCGTCGCTGGCCGGGCACCAGAAGCTCGGCAACCTCGTCGCCATCTACGACTCGAACCAGATCTCGATCGAGGACGACACCAACATCGCCTTCACCGAGGACGTCCACAAGCGCTTCGAGTCCTACGACTGGGACGTCCAGGTCGTCGACTGGAAGAAGACCGGCGAGTACGTCGAGGACGTCGCCGAGCTGCACGACGCCATCGAGAAGGCCAAGGCCGTCACCGACAAGCCCTCCCTGATCATCCTCAAGACGATCATCGGCTGGCCCTCGCCCAAGAAGCAGAACTCCGGCAAGATCCACGGTTCGGCCCTCGGCGCCGACGAGGTCGCCGGCCTCAAGTCGGTCCTCGGGTTCGACCCCGAGAAGTCTTTCGACGTCGACCCCGCCGTCCTCGAGCACACCCGCAAGGCCGTCGAGCGCGGTCAGGCCCAGCACGCCGAGTGGGACGAGAAGCTCGCCGCCTGGGCGTCGGCCAACCCCGACAAAAAGGTCATGCTCGACCGCATCCTCGCGAACGAGCTGCCCGAGGGCGTCGAAGAAGCGCTCCCCGTCTTCGAGGCCGGCAAGGACGTCTCCACCCGCGCCGCCTCCGGCAAGGTCATCAACGCCCTCGCCGGCGTGGTCCCCGAGCTCTGGGGCGGGTCGGCCGACCTGGCCGAGTCGAACCTGACGACGATCACGGGCTCGAAGTCGTTCGTCCCCACCGAGTGGTCGACCGACGAATGGAGCGGAGACCCCTACGGTCGCGTTCTGCACTTCGGCATCCGCGAGCACGCGATGGGCGCCATCCTCAACGGCATCACGCTGCACGGCAACACGCGCCCGTTCGGTGGCACGTTCCTGATCTTCAGCGACTACATGCGCCCGGCGGTCCGCCTCGCGGCACTGATGAAGTCCCCTGCGATCTACGTCTGGACCCACGACTCCGTGGCCCTGGGTGAGGACGGTCCGACGCACCAGCCGATCGAGCAGCTCGCGTCGCTCCGCGCGATCCCCGACCTCGACGTCGTGCGTCCCGCCGACGCCAACGAGACGGCCTGGGCCTGGGCGACGATCCTCGAGCGCCACCACGGCCCCGCCGGCATCGCGCTCAGCCGTCAGAACCTGCCCGTCTTCGAGCGCGGCACCGGTGACGCCGAGGGTGACACCTTCGCGTCGGCGAAGAACGTGGCGAAGGGCGCCTACGTCCTGGCCGAGGCACCGGGCGGAACGCCCGACGTGATCTTCGTCGCCACGGGTTCCGAGGTGCAGATCGCCGTCGAGGCCCGTGAGGTCCTGCGCGGCGAGGGCATCAACGCCCGCGTCGTCTCGGCACCGAGCATCGAGTGGTTCGACGAGCAGAGCGACGAGTACAAGGAGGCGGTCCTCCCGGCCGCCGTCAAGGCCCGCGTCTCGATCGAGGCCGGTGTGGCCATGCCGTGGCGCGGCATCGTCGGTGACGCCGGTCGCAGCGTGTCGATCGAGCACTTCGGTGCTTCGGCCGACTACAAGACGCTGTTCAAGCAGTTCGGCATGACGACCGAAGCCGCCGTCGCCGCCGCCAAGGACTCGATCGCCGCTCTCTGAGCGACGACGAAGGAAAGAGAAGAACACCATGACCGATTCCAACACCGCACAGCTGTCCGCCGCAGGCGTCAGCATCTGGCTCGACGACCTCTCGCGTGAGCGCATCAACGCGGGCGGCCTCCAGAAGCTGATCGCCGAGCGCAACGTCGTCGGCGTCACCACCAACCCCACGATCTTTGCGTCGGCTCTCGCCAAGGGCGAGGCCTACGACGACCAGGTCGCCCTGCTCGCGAAGACCGGTGTCAGCGTCACGGACGCCGTCTTCGAGATCACGACCGACGACGTCACCCGCGCCTGCGACATCTTCCGCGAGCTCTACGACACGACGGACGGCTTCGACGGCCGCGTGTCGATCGAGGTCGAGCCCGGTCTCGCGCACGACGCGCAGGGCACCATCGACCAGGCGGTCAAGCTCGCCGCCAAGGTCGGTCGCCCGAACGCCCTGATCAAGATCCCCGCGACCGTCGAGGGCCTCGAGGCCATCACCGCCGTCATCGCCCAGGGCATCAGCGTCAACGTGACCCTGATCTTCAGCCTCGAGCGCTACCGCGCCGTCATCAACGCGTACCTCACGGGTCTCGAGCAGGCCAAGGCCGCCGGCATCGACATCACCGAGATCCACTCCGTCGCCTCGTTCTTCGTGTCGCGCGTCGACACCGAGATCGACAAGCGTCTCGACGCGGTCGGGACCGACGAGGCCAAGGCCCTGAAGGGCAAGGCCGGCGTGGCCAACGCCCAGCTCGCCTACGAGGTCTACCAGCAGGCCTTCGACACCGAGCGGGCCAAGGGCCTCCTCGCCGCCGGTGCCAACAAGCAGCGTCCCCTCTGGGCTTCCACCGGTGTCAAGGACCCCGCCGTCCTCGACACCACGTACGTGGTCGAGCTCGTCGCCCAGGACGTCGTCAACACGATGCCCGAGAAGACGCTCGAGGCGACCTTCGACCACGGTGACGTCCGTGGCGACACGATCAGCGCCTCCTACGCCTCGGCCAACGAGACCATGGACGCGATCGCGGCGCAGGGCGTCTCGTACGACGACGTGACCGAGGCCCTCGAGAAAGAGGGCGTCGAGAAGTTCGTCGTCTCGTGGAACGAACTGCTCGACACGGTCACCGCTGCCCTCGAGGCCGCCAAGCCCGCCGGGGAGTCCAAGTGACCATCACCATCGCTGCCAGCGGCGACGCCGCACAGGCGGTCGAGACGGTCGTCCCGCAGCTCGTGAGCGACCTCGTCGCCTCGGGCATCACGGCTCAGAACCCCACCCTGTGGGGCCCTGACGCCGAGGACGAGTCCGCCAAGCGTCTCGGCTGGACCGAGGCCGTCGTGGTCTCGACTCCGCTGCTCGACGAGATCGACTCGCTCCGGGACGAGCTCGCCGCCAAGGGCGTCGACCACGTCGTGCTCGCGGGCATGGGTGGATCGTCGCTCGCGCCCGAGGTCATCACCCGCACCTACGGCGTCGAGCTCACCGTGCTCGACGCCACGGAGCCCGGTCAGGTCCTCACGGCCCTCGCCGACCGTCTCGAGCGCACCGTGCTCGTGGTCTCGTCGAAGTCGGGTTCCACCGTCGAGACCGCCAGCCAGCGCAAGACCTTCGAGAAGGCGTTCACCGACGCCGGCATCGACCCCGTCGAGCGCATCGTCGTGGTCACCGATCCCGGATCGCCCCTCGACGGGCAGGCCCGTGAGGCCGGTTACCGCGTCTTCAACGCCGACCCCAACATCGGCGGGCGCTACTCGGCCCTGTCGGCGTTCGGCCTCGTGCCGTCCGGCCTGGCCGGCGCCGACATCCGCGAGCTGCTCGCCGAGGCCGACGCCGTCACGGTCGAGCTGGCCCAGGACCGCGCCGACAACCCGGGTCTCGTGTTGGGTGCCGTCTTGGCAGGCACCTCGCCCCTGCGCGACAAGATCGCCATCGTCGCCGACGGCACCCACATCGTGGGGTTCCCGGACTGGGCCGAACAGCTCATCGCCGAGTCGACCGGCAAGCAGGGTCGCGGCCTGCTCCCCGTCGTCATCGGCACCTCCGCCCCCGAGATCACGGCGGGGCTGCACGACGTGCAGGTCGTCCGTCTCGTGGCGAACGCCGACGAGACCCGTGAGGTCGCGCCCGGCGAGGTCGAGATCTCGGGTTCGCTCGGTGGCCAGATCATGGTCTGGGAGTACGCCGTCGCCGTGGCCGGGCGTCTGCTCGACATCAACCCGTTCGACCAGCCCGACGTCGAGTCGGCCAAGGTCGCGACGCGGGCGTTGCTCGACGACCGTCCCGAGCCCACTCCCCCGGCCTTCACGGCCGAGGGTGTCGAGGTCCGCGAGGTCGGGGGAATCGAGCTGGGCGACTCTCTCGAGTCCGCCGTGGCCGCGCTCCTCTCGCACCTGAGCGATGACGGCTACGTCTCGATCCAGGCCTACGTCGACCGCGTGGCGAACCCGCAGCTCGAAGAGGTCCGCGACCTCCTCGCGATGCGCACGCAGCGTCCCGTCACCTTCGGATGGGGTCCGCGCTTCTTGCACTCGACGGGTCAATACCACAAGGGTGGGCCGGCCAACGGGGTGTTCCTGCAGATCACGCAGGTCCCCGCGACCGACCTCGAGATCCCGGACAGCCCGTTCACGTTCGGGCAGCTCGTGCAGGCCCAGGCCGCCGGTGACGCCAAGGTCCTGGCCGAGCACGGTCGTCCCGTGCTCACGCTGACGGTGACCGACGTGGCGGCCGCGCTGCCGGTCATCACCGCCGCACTCCGCTGAGCCGAAAGGGCCGGCGTCCCCAGGGGCGCCGGCCCTTTCGCCTTGCCACCGGTGTTCCCGGCCGTCTCCGCCCGTCCCGACCGGAACACCTTCGAACCACAGAACGGAACATCATGTCACCGGTGCCGATCACGCCGGAGTCCAACCCGCTCCGGTTGCCCTCCGACCGACGTCTCAACCGCATCGCGGGGCCCAGCGGTCTCATCATCTTCGGTGTGACGGGTGATCTCTCCCGCAAGAAGCTCATGCCCGCCGTGTACGACCTGGCCAACCGTGGCCTGCTGCCCCCCGGCTTCGCGCTCGTCGGCTTCGCCCGTCGTGAATTCGAGGGCCAGGACTTCGAACAGGTCGTGTACCAGGCCGTCAAGGAGCACGCTCGCACGCCTTTCGACGAAGACGTCTGGCGTCAACTCAAAGAAGGCTTCCGTTTCGTCCAGGGGGTCTTCGACGACGCCGACGCGTTCGCTCGGCTCAAGGACACCATCGAAGAGCTCGATCGTGAGCGCGGGACGATGGGCAACCACGCCTTCTACCTCTCGATCCCGCCCAAGGCGTTCCCCATGGTCACCGAGCAGTTGCGCAACTCGGGCCTCGCCGAGGAGAAGGACGGTGCGTGGAGACGCGTCGTCATCGAGAAGCCCTTCGGCAGCGACCTCACGACGGCCCGCGAGCTCAACGCCGTCGTCGAGACCGTCTTCGAGCCCGACAGCGTGTTCCGAATCGACCACTACCTCGGCAAAGAGACGGTGCAGAACCTCCTCACGCTGCGGTTCGCCAACCAGATGTACGAACCTCTCTGGAACTCCAACTACGTCGACCACGTGCAGATCACCATGGCCGAGGACATCGGCGTCGGCGGCCGCGCCGGTTACTACGACGGCATCGGCGCCGCTCGTGACGTCATCCAGAACCACCTCCTCCAGCTCCTCGCCCTGACGGCGATGGAAGAACCGGTCACCTTCGCCGCCCGTGACCTCCGGGCCGAGAAGGAGAAGATCCTCTCGGCCGTCCGCCTCCCCGCCGACCTCGCCGCGGGAACCGCGCGGGGTCAGTACGCCGGGGGGTGGCAGGGCGGAGAGAAGGTGCTCGGATTCCTGGACGAAGAAGGCATGAATCCCGAGAGCACGACCGAGACGTTCGCCGCCATCAAGCTCGAGATCGCGACCCGGCGGTGGGCGGGAGTCCCCTTCTACCTCCGGGCCGGAAAGCGTCTCGGCCGTCGCGTGACCGAGATCGCCGTCGTCTTCAAGCAGGTGCCCGAGAACATCTTCGGCACGCAGACGTCGCTGGGGCAGAACGCCCTCGTGATCCGGGTCCAGCCCGACGAGGGAGTGACCCTGCGCTTCGGGTCCAAGGTGCCCGGGATCGGCACGCAGGTCCGTGACGTCACGATGGACTTCGGATACGGGCACGCCTTCACCGAGGCGAGCCCGGAGGCCTACGAGCGTCTCATCCTCGACGTCCTCCTGGGCGACCCGCCCCTGTTCCCCCGGCACGAGGAGGTCGAGCTCTCCTGGAAGATCCTCGACCCGATCGAGGAGTTCTGGGCGACTCAGGGTCAGCCCGAACAGTACCGACCCGGCACGTGGGGACCCGCCTCTGCCGACGAACTCATGGCCCGTGACGGCCGTACCTGGAGGCGTCCGTGATCGTCGACCTGCCCGACAGCACCATCAGCCGCGTCCAGAAGACGCTGGTCAAGATCCGGGAAGAAGGAGGCGCGGTCGCGCTGGGCCGAGTCCTCACCCTGATCATCTCCACCCGTCTCGGTGACGAGGAGGAAGCCATCGAGGCCGCGAACGACGCCTCGCGAGAGCACCCCATGAGGGTCATCGTCGTCTCCACGTCGACCGACCTCGATCTCGACGAGGTCGACGGGCGACTGGACGCGCAGATCCGGGTCGGCGGCGACGCCGGTGCCAGCGAGGTCATCCTGCTCCGGGCCTACGGAGAGACCGCGAGCGACGAGGAGGGGCTCGTGACCGGGCTCCTGCTGCCCGACGCTCCCGTCGTCGCCTGGTGGCCGAAGACCGCTCCCGCCGTCGTCTCCGAGTCTCCCCTCGGGCGCATCGCGCAACGGCGGATCACGGATGCGGCGAGCCAGTCCAACCCACGCCAGTCGATCATCGACCTCGCCCGGAGCTACGCTCCCGGCGACACCGACTTCGCCTGGACCCGGCTCACCCTCTGGCGGGCGCAACTGGCTGCCGTGCTCGACCAACCGCCTTACGAATCGGTCACCGAGGTCGGTGTCTCCGGCGCACCCGATTCTCCGTCGACTTTGCTCTTGGCCGCCTGGTTGCGTCTGCAACTCCAGGTACCCGTCGACGGTGAGCTGACCACCCGGGCGACGGGATCGAGCGGCATCCACGGTGTCCAACTGGTCCGCGCCTCCGGGGCCATCGTCCTCGAACGCTCCCTGGACGACGTGGCGACGCTCACCCAACCGGGTCAACCCACGCACGACCTCGCGCTGCCACGCCGCTCGCTGCGCGACTGCCTGGCCGAGGAACTCCGTAGACTCGACCCCGACGACCTGTTCGGGAACGTCGTGAGACACGGGGTCGGCCAACTGAGCGAACCCGTCCAGAGCAACTAGAGCAGATAGAGAACCGTGACGAACGAACGCCGGGTGCTGGTCCACCCCGACAAAGAATCGCTGGGTGCCTCCGTGGCCGCCCGCTTCATCACCAAGATCATCGACGTGCTCGAAGAGCAGAACTACGCGTCGGTCGTCGTCAGCGGCGGCTCGGTGAGCACGCTCGTGCTGGCGGCCATCAACGCGTCGCCGGCCCGTGACAGCGTCGACTGGTCGAAGGTCTCGATCTGGTGGGCCGACGAGCGTTGGGTCCCCGCAGGGGACGCAGACCGAAACGACACCCAGGCCGGCATCGACCTGCTCGACCACATCGGGTTGCTGCCCGAGAACGTCCACCGTTTCGGTGCGGTCGGCGACTTCGACGACGTCGAGGCGGCAGCCGACGCTTACCGGAACGAGTTGCTGCAGCACGCACAGGCCGACGACGCGGCCCCCCGCTTCGACATCACGCTCCTCGGCGTCGGTCCCGACGGTCACGTCGCCTCGTTGTTCCCCGACAAGGCACAGATCCGTCAGCTCAAGCCGACCGTGCTCACGATCGACGACTCCCCCAAGCCTCCGCCCGTACGCCTCACGTTGAGCCTGCCGGTCATCAACAACTCCCAGCGCGTCTGGATGATCCTCGCCGGAGCCGAGAAGGCTTCGTCGTTGGGGCTCGCCCTGGCGGGTGCCGGCGCGGACCAGGTGCCGGTGGCTGGAGTCAAGGGACGCAAGCGGACGGTCTTCTTCGTCGACCAGGACGCGGCGGCTGAGGTCCCCGAGAACCTGATCGCCTCCATTTACTGAGTCCGGCCGCGGGCGCACCGACGCCGGCATGACGAAGGGCCCCGCAGCTCACGGCTGCGGGGCCCTTCGTCATGTCCGGTGTCGAGAAACCGGGAGGCGCGATCGGCTGGGTCAGGCCTTGCCGCGTCGGACTCGCAGCTGCTGCAGAGCCTCTTCGAGCAACTGCTCGGCTTCTTCTTCGGTCCGTCGCTCTTTGACGTACGCGAGGTGCGTCTTGTACGGCTCGAGCTTCGCGACCGTCGGCGGGTTCGCCTTGTCGCGCCCTGCCGGCAATCCACTCGAGGGTGAGTCGACGGTCTCGGGGATCTCTTCGTCGGGCACGTTGGCCGCGAAGTGACGCACGACCTCGTTGCCGAGGGCATCCCAGTACGAGATGGTGATCCGCTCGGCGTGGAAGCCGCGATCTTGCTCACCCATGGGACCTGCGCCGACGCGCGAGCCGCGGATTGCGCTACCGCCCGAGGCCATCAGCTGACCGCCGCGAACTTGGTGATGAGGCCAAGGACCACGATGCAGGTGATCCAGACGAGACCCAAGAAGACCGTGATGCGGTTGAGGTTGCGCTCGGCGACGCCGGACGCCCCGAGGTTGCTCGTGACACCACCGCCGAACATGTCGGACAGACCGCCACCACGGCCGCGGTGGAGCAGGATGAGGAGGGTCAACAGGAGGCTCGTGATGCCGAGCAACACCTGCAGGATGACCTGGAGAATTTCCACGTAGGACCTTTCGATGCGGTGAGACCGCTGAACAGTATAACCGCGAGAGGCCGTCGCCCCGGCAGGCCGAGTCGGAGGGGCGCCGACGAGCGACGCACCCGGCCCGTCAGACGCCGACGTGCGCCTGGAAACGGACGATGTTGGCGAACTCGGACACGTCGAGGCTCGCCCCACCGACGAGGGCTCCGTCGACGTTGGGCTCTCGCATGAACGATGCGATGTTCGTGGACTTGACCGAGCCGCCGTAGAGGACGCGGGTGGTGGCCGCGGCGTCCGGCCCGACGATCTCGACCAGGGCCCCCCGCAGGGCCGCGCAGACCTGCTCGGCCTGCTCGGCCGTGGCGGCCTGTCCGGAGCCGATGGCCCAGACGGGCTCGTAGGCGACGACGATCTCGGCAGAGGCCGGCACCTGGGCGAGCGCCGCACGGAGCTGGGCGACCGGCACCGCGCTGGGGCCGTGCTGCTCGAGATCGTCGGCCGTCTCACCGACGCAGACGACGGGGACGAGGCCCGAGCGGTGCGCGGCGGCGACCTTCGTCGCCACGACCTCGTCGTCCTCGGCATGGAGCGTCCGACGCTCAGAGTGCCCGACCAGGACGTAGCGCACGTCCAATTTGGCGAGGAACTGCCCCGAGATCTCGCCCGTGTAGGCGCCCGAGTCGTGAGCGGACAGGTCTTGGGCTCCGAGAGCCAACTCGAGCTTGTCGGCGTCGAGCAGGGTCTGCACGCTTCGGAGGTCGGTGAACGGCGGGAACACCGCGGTCTCGACCGCGTCGAAGTCGTGCTTGGCGTCCTTGAGGGACCATGCGAGCTTCTGGACGAACGCGATCGCCTGCAGGTGATCGAGGTTCATCTTCCAGTTGCCGGCGATGAGGGGCGTGCGTGTGGTCACCATCCGAGGACCTCCAGTCCGGGGAGTCGTTTGCCCTCGAGGAACTCGAGGCTGGCTCCACCACCGGTGGAGATGTGGCCGAACTGGTCGTCGGAGAACCCCAGGGCACGGACGGCCGCTGCCGAGTCGCCGCCGCCCACGACGCCGAGACCGGAGACGCGGGTCAACGCGTCCGCGACCTTCTGGGTGCCGTGTGCGAACGCAGGAAATTCGAAGACTCCCATCGGACCGTTCCAGAAGACCGTGGACGACGTCTGGACGGTCTCCGCGAAGCGCGCGGCCGTCTCGGGGCCGATGTCCAGGCCCAGGGCCTCGGAGCCCAGAGCAGAGGATTCGATTCCGTCCGAGGCGACCACCGTGTGCTCGGCGTCGGCGCTGAAGGACGAGGCGACCACCACGTCGACGGGGAGCACGAGGTTGACGCCGCGGCGCGCGGCCTCGTCGACGTACCCGCGGACCCGGTCGAGCTGGTCCTTCTCGAGCAGGCTCTTGCCGACGGGGAGTCCCTGGGCGGCTAGGAACGTGAAGAGCATCCCTCCACCGATGAGCAGGTTGTCGACCCGGGGAAGGAGGTGCTCGATGACGCCGAGCTTGTCGGAGACCTTCGAGCCGCCGAGGACGACGCTGTAGGGACGCGTGGGGTTCTCGGTCAGCTTGTCGAGGACCTCGAGTTCGCGCGAGATGAGCGTCCCGGCCGCACTCGGGAGGAGCGCGGGCAACTCGTACACACTCGCCTGCTTGCGGTGCACCACCCCGAAGCCGTCAGAGACGAACACGTCACCGAGCTCGGCCAGGCGTGCGGCGAACTCCTGACGCTCGGACTCGTCCTTCGACGTCTCGGCGGCGTTGAAGCGGAGGTTCTCGAGGACGACGATCTGGCCGTCGGTGAGGTCGGCCACCGCTGCGGCGGTCTCGTCACCCACGGTGTGTGCGGCGAAGCCGACGCTCTTCCCGAGGAGTTCGCTCAGGCGTTGGGCGACCGGTCGGAGGCTGTACTCGGGCTTCGCCTCGCCGTCAGGACGGCCGAGGTGCGAGATGACGACGACCCTGGCCCCCTGGTTGATCAGCAGGTCGAGGGTCTCGAGGGAGGCACGGATGCGGCCGTCGTCGGTGATCTCGCCGTCCTTCAGAGGGACGTTGAGGTCGCATCTGACGATGACGCGTCTGCCCGACAGGGGACCGAGGGAATCGAGGGTACGCAGGCTCATGGGTTCGTTTCGGGTTCGGAGGACGGTGCCCCGGCCCGCGAGGGCCGGGGCACCGAGGTCGGACTAGAGGCGGTCGGCCACGTACTTCGTCAGGTCGACGAGACGGTTCGAGTAGCCCCACTCGTTGTCGTACCACGAGGTGATCTTGACGAGGTTGCCGATGACCTTGGTCAGGCCCGAGTCGTAGATCGACGAGTGCGGGTCGGTCGTGATGTCGGTCGACACCAGAGGGTCTTCGGAGTAGGCCAGGATGCCCTTGAGCTCACCCTCGGCGGCGGCCTTGTAGGCGGCGTTGATCTGCTCGACCGTCACCGGCGTGCTGGTCTCGAGGGTCACGTCGGTGATCGAGCCCGTGGGCACGGGCACGCGCAGGGCGTAACCGTCGAGCTTGCCGGCGAGCTCGGGGATCACGAGGCCGATGGCCTTGGCGGCACCGGTCGACGTCGGGACGATGTTGAGCGCGGCGGCACGGGCACGGCGGGGGTCCTTGTGCGGACCGTCCTGCAGGTTCTGGTCGGCCGTGTACGCGTGGACCGTCGTCATGAGACCGCGCTCGACGCCGAAGTTGTCCAGGAACACCTTCATCAGGGGGGCCAGGCTGTTCGTCGTGCAGGACGCGTTCGAGATGATGTGGTGGTTGGCGGGGTCGTAGATGCCCTCGTTCACACCCAGCACGATGGTGGCGTCGTCACCCGTGGCCGGAGCCGAGATGAGGACCTTCTTCGCGCCGGCGGTGATGTGCTTGCGTGCGTCCTCGGCCTTCGTGAAGAAACCGGTCGACTCGACGACGATGTCGACGCCCAGCTCGCCCCAGGGCAGGTTGGCGGGGTCGCGCTCGGCGAGGACCTTGATCGGCTTGCCGTCGACGACGATCGAGTCGCCGTCCAGCTCGACGGTCGCGTCGAGACGTCCCGTGATCGAGTCGAACTTGAGGAGGTGCGCGAGGGCGGCGTTGTCGGTCAGGTCGTTGACGGCGACGATCTCGATGTCGGTTCCCTTGGCGAGCGCCGCGCGGAAGTAGTTACGGCCGATGCGACCGAAGCCGTTGATGCCGATCTTGACGGTCAATGAAACTCCTGATGATCAGGCGTCGTGGGGACGCGTGGAGGGTGTGGGCGACCAGGCCCGTGGCGACGCCCGAACTCTCGATGACCTCGGGTCGGACACCGCTTACGACAGTAGCAGCAGCCCTCCGGAATTCGTCCTCCGGTGACGTCGTGAAGACCCTCCGCCGCCCCTCAGTCGAGGTCGAGGTCGTGCGGCAGGTTGGCGTCCGTACCCGGCAACCCCAGGTCGCCGGCCTTCTTGTCGGCCATGGCGAGCAGGCGACGGATCCGACCCGCGACGGCGTCCTTGGTCATCGGGGGGTCGGCGTGGTGGCCGAGTTCGTCCAAGCTGGCGTCGCGATGGGCCAGTCGCAGCTCGCCCGCGTACTTGAGGTGCTCGGGGATGTCGTCGCCGAGCAGTTCCATCGCCCGGTCGACGCGGGCGCACGCGGCCACGGCGGCCTGGGCCGACCGTCGCAGGTTGGCGTCGTCGAAGTTGACGAGTCGGTTCGCCGTCGCGCGCACCTCGCGGCGCTGGCGCATCTCTTCCCAGTCGGTGACGCTCTTCTCGGCGCCCATCACCTTGAGCATGGTGCCGATGGCCTCGCCGTCGCGGATGATGACCCGGTGCACGCCGCGGACCTCTCGGGCCTTCGCCGCGACGCCCAGTCGGCCAGCGGCCCCGACGAGCGCCATGGCGGTCTCGTTGCCGGGGCACACGACCTCGAGCGAGGCGGACCGACCGGGATCGGTCAACGAGCCCTGCGCGAGGAACGCCCCTCGCCAGATGGCGGCGAGATCGTCGCGCGAGCCGGTCGTGAGCCGGTTCGGCAGGCCACGGACGGGTCGTCGGCGGGCGTCCATGAGCCCGGTCTGACGGGCCAGCGTCTCACCGGCCTCGTGGACCCGGACGAGGAACCCGGGGGTGCGGCGCGAGCCGGAAGGAGCCGTCATCGCGACGTCGCTCCTGGCTCCGTACAGCTCGGCCAGGTCCTTCCGGACCCGTCGGGCGATGAGCGCGGAATCGAGTTCCGCCTCGACGGCGATCCGACCGGAGATGAGGTGCAGTCCCCCGGCGAAACGGAGGACGGTGGCGAGCTCAGCGGCCCGGATCGTCGTCCTGCTCACCTCGACGCGGGCGAGTTCTTCTTTGACGTCGGCAGTCTGGGCCACTCCGGTTGTTCCTTTTCGTCAGGTCGAGGTGTCGTCGGTACACGGGCGTGCTGACGGACCCCGGTGGGTCATTCTCGGCCGAGGTCGCGGTGTTTCACGCTGACGGCCACGCCGGGGAGTCCACGCAGACGCGCCGCCAATTCACCCACGAGGGTGACCGATCGATGTTTGCCCCCGGTGCAGCCAATGGCGATCGTAGCGTGTCTCTTGTTCTCACGCTGATAGCCCGACAGGACGGGGACGAGCGAGGCGGCGAAGGCGTCGACGAACTCCCGGGCCCCGTCCTGCTGCATGACGTACGTCGTGACCGGCTCGTCGAGCCCGGACTGCTGCCGGAGCGAGGGCACCCAGAACGGGTTGGGGAGGAACCTCGCGTCGCCCACCATGTCGGCGTCGGTGGGCAGGCCGTACTTGAACCCGAAACTGAGGACGGTCACCTGGACCCCGGCGCGGTCGGACTCGGCGAACTTCTCGGAGATCGTCGTGGCCAGTTGGTGGATGTTGAGTTCTGACGTGTCGATGATCACGTCGCTGGTCTCGCGGAGCTCTTCCATGCGCGCACGTTCGGCGAGGATGCCGTCGAGCAACGTGCCGTCACCCTGCAACGGGTGCGGCCGCCGGACCTGCTCGAAACGTCGGACCAGCGCCGCGTCGGTCGCGTCGAGGAACAGCACCCGCACCTTGCTGGGCATGCTCGCCCGCAAGGTGCGCACGGCCTCTTGGGCCTCACTGAAGAGGCGTCCCCCGCGGACGTCGACCACGGCAGCGATCTTGGGGAGCGAGTCCCCCGCACGTTCGGCCAGGTCGAGCAGCGGTCGCAACATCTGCGCCGGCAGGTTGTCGACCACGTACCAGTCGAGGTCCTCGAGGGCGTTGCCGACGGTCGACCGTCCGGCGCCGGACATCCCCGTCACGATCAGGACCTCTTGCTGTTCGCTGACGTCGCTCATGTCGGTGGTGTCCTCCGGGTCGGCGTGCGGTGCATCGAGTCTAGGCGGGGCTCGTGGGGGGCACGACGTCGTCGGCCGCCACGTCGTCGGCCGCCACGTCCTCGGCTCCGCGAAGCCGCTCGACGACTGCGGCGGCGAGCGTCGGGCCGATGCCGCGGATGGCCGAGATGTCCGCTGCCTCGGCATCCTTCAACCGCTTGACCGAGCCGAAGTGCTTCAGGAGCACGGCCACCCGGGAGGGCCCCAACCCCGGGATCTCCGCGAGCTGCGTCGAGATGTCGCGCTTGCGACGCTGTCGCTGGTGTGTGATCGCGAACCGGTGCGCTTCGTCGCGGATGCGTTGGATGAGGAACAGCGCGTCGCTGTTGCGAGGGAGGATGACCGGGAAGTCGTCGTCGGGCAACCAGATCTCCTCGAGCCGTTTCGCGATCCCGCAGAGCGCGATGTCCGTGACGCCGGCGTCGTCGAGTGCTCGTCGGGCCGCCGCCACCTGGGGTTGTCCGCCGTCGACGATGAGGAGGTTGGGGCGGTAGGCGAACCGTTTGCGTTGCTCACCCACCTCCTCGACGGGAGCGAGTTCGTCGTCGAGGCGAGAGAGACGGCGGCTGAGCGTCTGGTAGATCGACTCGGTGTCGTCGGTCGACCGGGGGATGTTGAAACGCCGGTACTGGTCCTTCCGCGGCAGGCCGTCTTCGAAGACCACCATCGAGGCGACGATGTTCGTGCCCGAGAGGTGGGACACGTCGTAGCACTCCATGCGCAAGGGCGCGTCGCTCATGCCGAGGGCCTCCTGGATGTCGGCCAGGGCGGTCGACCGGGTGGCGAAGTCGGCGCTGCGACGGGTCTTGTAGAGCATGAGCGACTGCTGCGCGTTGAGGGTCGCCGTCTGCATCAGGTTGGCCTTCTCGCCGCGCTGTGCCGTGTGGATCTGGACCCGTCCCCGACCGCGGAGGGTGCTGAGCACGCTCTCGAGGGCATCGTTGTCGTCCGGCGTCTCGGTCACGACGATCTCGCGGGGAAGCTCGGCGCCGGCGGTGTAGATGCCCTGCAGGACCTGCTCGACGAGGTCGCCGGTCGAGATGTCG
Source organism: Frigoribacterium sp. 2355 (assembly GCF_054060695.1). Lineage (NCBI taxonomy): Bacteria > Bacillati > Actinomycetota > Actinomycetes > Micrococcales > Microbacteriaceae > Frigoribacterium > Frigoribacterium sp. 2355. The sequence continues at coordinate 186,478 of NZ_JBSSDL010000001.1, forward strand.
ATCTCTTTGTCGACGACCCAGCCGCGGGAGCCACGGATGCGCCCGCCCCTCACCGTGAAGAGCTGGACGGCGGCCGCCAGCTCGTCCTCGGCGAGGGCGTAGAGGTCGAGATCGACGCTGTCGCGGAGGACGACCGCCGACTTGTCGAGCACGGCCTCGAGGGCCTGCACCTGGTCGCGGTACGTGGCCGCGTCCTCGAAGCGCTGCTCGACGGCGGCCGTCTTCATGGAGCGCTGCAGGTCGGCGATCACCCTCTTGTCGTAGCTGCCCATGAACTTGACGAACTCGTCGACGATCGCCCGGTGTTCGTCGATCGACACCTTGTGCGAACACGGCCCCCCACAACGACCGATCTGCCCCGGGAAGCAGGGCTTGCCCGTCTGCATGGCCTTCTTGTAGCTGCTGTCGGAACAGGTCCTGATCGGGAAGACCTTGATCATCAGGTCGATGGTGTCGTGGACGGCCCAGATCTTCGGGTACGGCCCGAAGTACTTGGCCCCCTTGATGCGCGGGTTGCGCGTGACCATCACCCGAGGTGCCTCGTCGGCCAATGTGACGGCCATGAACGGATAGGTCTTGTCGTCGCGGAACTTGACGTTGAAGGGCGGGTCGAACTCTTTGATCCACGTGTACTCGAGCTGTAGGGCCTCGATGTCGCTGCCCACCACGGTCCATTCGACGGATCGAGCGGTGAGGACCATTCGTCGGGTGCGTTCGTGGAGCGACGGAAGCGGTGCGAAGTAGTTGCTCAGCCGGGCCCGGAGGTTCTTGGCCTTGCCGACGTAGAGCACCCTCCCCCGCTCGTCACGCCAGCGGTAGACGCCGGGGTCGGTGGGGATCTCGCCCGCTTTCGGACGCCAGGAGACGGTGTTGCTCATCGTGCTTCGACGGCCTCCCGGCGTCGCGTCGACGTGGCCTTCTTCTTCTGCACCCGAGGCACGGTGTGACCCGACTCGAGGATCTCCTTCAGGAAGACGCCCGTGTGGCTCTCGGGCACGGTCGCGAGGTGCTCGGGGGTTCCGGTGGCGATGACGGTGCCGCCACCCGCGCCTCCTTCAGGGCCCATGTCGATCAGCCAGTCGGCGGACTTGATGACGTCGAGGTTGTGCTCGATCGTGATGACGGTGTTGCCCTTCTCGACCAGACCGTTCAGCACGAGGAGGAGCTTGCGGACGTCCTCGAAGTGCAGGCCGGTCGTCGGTTCGTCGAGCACGTAGACGCTGCGCCCGTTGGAGCGCTTCTGCAGCTCGGTCGCGAGCTTCACGCGCTGGGCTTCGCCCCCGCTCAGCGTGGTGGCGCTCTGGCCGAGTCGCACGTAGCCCAGGCCGACGTCGACCAGCGTCGACATGAACCGGGAGATCGCCGAGATGGGGGCGAAGAACTCGGCGGCCTCGCTGATCGGCATCTCGAGGACCTCGGAGATGTTCTTGCCCTTATACCGCACCGCCAGGGTGTCGCGGTTGTACCGCGCACCACCGCACACCTCGCAGGCGACGTAGACGTCGGGAAGGAAGTTCATCTCGATCTTGATCGTGCCGTCACCTGCGCAGTTCTCGCAGCGGCCGCCCTTGACGTTGAAGCTGAACCGGCCCGGCAGGTAGCCGCGGGCCTTCGCGTCGGTCGTCTCGGCGAAGAGGGTACGGATGCGATCGAAGACACCCGTGTAGGTCGCCGGGTTCGAGCGCGGGGTGCGACCGATCGGCGCCTGGTCGACGTGGACGACCTTGTCGAGGGCGTCGAGGCCCGTGACCCTCGTGTGCTTGCCGGGGATCTGACGGGCTCCGTTGAGCTGGTTGGCCAGGACCTTGTACAGGATGTCGTTGACGAGCGAGGATTTGCCCGAGCCGCTGACGCCCGTCACCGCGACGAAGGTGCCCAACGGGAAGTCGACGGTGACGTCGCGCAGGTTGTTGGCCTTGGCGCCCACGACCGAGATCATGCGCTTCTTGTCGACGGGGCGCCGGCTGGTCGGGGTCTCGATGGAGCGCCGCCCGGCGAGGTAGTCGCCGGTGTACGAGTCGGTGTTCGCGACGAGGTCCTCGTAACTGCCCGAGTGCACGACCGTGCCGCCGTTGACGCCGGCACCCGGGCCGATGTCGACGACCCAGTCGGCCGTCTTGATGGTGTCTTCATCGTGTTCGACGACGATCAACGTGTTGCCGAGGTTCTTGAGTTTGACCAGCGTGTCGATGAGTCGGCGGTTGTCACGCTGGTGGAGGCCGATGCTCGGCTCGTCGAGGACGTAGAGGACTCCGGTGAGACCCGACCCGATCTGGGTCGCGAGGCGGATGCGCTGGGCTTCTCCACCGGAGAGGGACCCGGCGGCGCGGGCCAGGGAGAGGTACGTGAGACCCACTTCGAGCAGGAACTCGAGTCGGACCCGGATCTCACGCAGCACCTGGGCCGCGATGCGCGCCTCACGGGTCGTGAGGGTGAGGCTGTTCATGAACCCGAACGCGTCGGCGAGGCTGAGTTCGGACACGCTCGCGATGTCGTGCCCGTCGACCAGGACGGCGAGGACCTCGGGCTTGAGCCGCTTGCCCTTGCAGACGACGCATGGGATCTCGCGGAGGTAGGACGCGTAGCGCTGGCGCTGCGTGTCGGTCTCGGCCTCGGCGTACTTGCGCTCGATGTAGGGCATGACGCCCTCGAAGCCCGTCGAGTAGGTCATCTCTCGGCCGAAGCGGTTGCGCCACTTCACGGTGACCTCGAAGTCGTTGCCCTGCAGGACGGCCTGTCGGACCTTCTCGGGCAGCTCGTGCCAGGGCGTCTTGAGGCTGAAGCCCAGATCGCCGGCCAGGCCCTCGAGGAGCTTCTGGAAGTAGTTGTAGAGCCCCTTGCCGGATTGGGTCCAGGGGAGGATGACGCCGTCGGCGAGGCTGAGCTCGGGGTCGCCGAGCAGCAGGTCGGAGTCCACCGACATCTTCGTGCCGAGACCGGAGCACTCGGGGCAGGCGCCGAAGGGGGCGTTGAACGAGAACGTGCGGGGTTCGATCTCGGTGAGCTGGACCGGGTGGTTGTTCGGGCACGAGAGCTTCTCGGAGAACGTCCGGTACTTGCCGGCCGCGCCCTCGTCGGTGTCGACGAAGTCGATCGTGACCAGGCCGTCCGTCAGGCGCAGGGCGGTCTCGAGCGAGTCGGTCAGACGGGTCAGCGCCTGGTCGGAGGCGACGAGGCGATCGACCACGACCGAGATGTCGTGCTTGATCTGCTTCTTCAGCTTGGGCGGCGAACTGAGCTGGATCTGCTCGCCGTCGACGATGGCCCGGGAGTACCCCGTGGACGCGAGCTCGGCGAACAGGTCGACGAACTCGCCCTTCTTCTGCGAGACCACGGGGCTCAGCACCTGGTACCGGACGCCCGACTCGAGGGTCATGAGCTGGTCGGCGATCTGCTGCACGCTCTGCTTGCTGATCTTCTCGCCGCAGACGGCGCAGTGCGGAACGCCGATGCGTGCCCAGAGGAGGCGCATGTAGTCGTAGATCTCGGTGATCGTGCCGACCGTGGACCGCGGGTTGCGGTTCGTGGACTTCTGGTCGATGGAGACGGCCGGGCTCAGGCCCTCGATGAAATCGACGTCGGGACGGTCGACCTGACCCAGGAACTGCCGCGCGTAGGCCGACAGGGACTCGACGTACCGACGTTGCCCCTCGGCGAAGATCGTGTCGAACGCCAGGGACGATTTGCCCGAGCCGGACAACCCGGTGAAGACGACCAACGAGTCACGTGGGATCTCGAGGTCGACGTTGTTCAGGTTGTGCACTCGGGCACCCCGGACGCTCAGCGTGGAGGAACCTTCTACAGGTGAGATGGACACTCTTACCATTCTGTCGATGTGGACGACACTCGTCGTCGTGGCGGGCGGGCCCGCGGGAGGTGCAGCCGGCGGCGCGGGGTCAGGGGGCCGGGGACGAGACGGTCGGTTGGACGCCCGTCAGGCCGGCGGACACCTGCCACAGACGCGATGCCACCGACTCGTCACGGCTGTGACGTTTCGCGGGCACGCGGGCCGGAGCGCCGGTCAACTGGAACCATCCGGCCGGACCCCAGTATTCCCCGCCGTGGACGTCTTCGCCCACGAGGGCGTGGACGAGAGGCTCTGCTCCGACCTCCTTGCCCTGGGAGAAGACGTGCATCATCGAGGTGAGGACGGCGGGAGGGCGGCGGGGCTCGACGACGGGCGGGCGCGGGTCGCTGAGCGAGTCCCACGAGAACCCGGGGTGGGCGACGACGCTGGAGACCGAGGATCCGGCGGCCCGGAGGCGACGGTCGAGGTCGAAGCCGAAGGTCATGACCGCGAGCTTGGAGCGTGCGTAGGCGACCGCGCCGGAGTAGCTCGAGACCATCATGGGATCGTCCAGGTCGAGTCGCACCCACCGATGGCTGATGCTTCCGAGGTGCACGACTCGAGCCCGCCCTGCCGACTCGAGGGCCGGCATGAGGTGCGAGACCAGGGCGAAGTGGCCGAGATGATTGGTGCCGAACTGGAGCTCGAACCCGTCGGTCGTCGTCTGACGCCGACGGGAGCCGACGACGCCGGCGTTGGCCAGGAGGCCGTCGACCGGTCCGCCGGCGGCGATGGCGGATGCACCCGTGCGGACCGACGCGAGGTCGGCCAGGTCGAGGGCGACCGTGTCGACGTCCGCCCCGGGCACGCGGCTGCGGAGGAGATCGGCGGCCCGCACGGCCCTCTCGGCGTCGCGGGCCGCGAGGACGACCTGGTGACCCGCCGCGACGAGCCGCTCGGCGGAGTAGTAGCCGAGCCCCGCGGTCGCACCCGTGACGACGACGCGTCGACGATCACCGGGCATGACCGGCCGCCTCCATCTGTCGCAGGTCTTTCTTCAGGTCGGCGACCTCGTCGCGGAGCCGACCGGCCAACTCGAACTTGAGCTCGGCCGAGGCCTGCAGCATCTGCTCGTTGAGGTCGGCGATGATCGCTTCGAGTCCGTTCGCGGCGCTGGCGGCCTTGCCCTCGCGGCGGAGGTTCGGCGTGGGGGCGCGCTTGCCACCCTGGCGATCCGCGAGGAGACGTGCGGTGTCGGCACCTTCCCGGGCCAGGACCTCGGTGATGTCGGCGATCTTCTTGCGGAGCGGTTGGGGGTCGATCCCTCGCTCGAGGTTGTAGGCGACCTGCTTCTCTCGACGACGATCGGTCTCTTCGAGAGCCTGCTTCATCGAGTCGGTCATCACGTCGGCGTACATGTGGACCTGACCCGAGACGTTTCGTGCCGCACGGCCGATTGTCTGGATGAGCGACGTGGACGAACGGAGGAAGCCCTCTTTGTCGGCGTCGAGGATCGCGACGAGCGACACCTCGGGGAGGTCGAGGCCCTCACGGAGCAGGTTGATGCCGACGAGCACGTCGTAGACACCCTGCCGCAGTTCGGTGAGCAGTTCGACCCGCCGGAGCGTGTCGACGTCGGAGTGCAGGTAGCGGACTCGCACTCCGGCCTCGGTGAGGAAGTCGGTGAGTTCTTCGGCCATCTTCTTGGTCAGGGTGGTGACCAGGACGCGTTCGTCGATCTCGACCCGTGTGCGGATCTCTTCGAGCAGGTCGTCGATCTGGCCCGCGGACGGCTTGACCACGATCTCGGGATCGATGAGGCCGGTGGGTCGGATGATCTGCTCGACCACGCTGTCGGTGATGCCCAACTCGTACTTGCCGGGCGTCGCCGAGAGGTAGACCTTCTGGCCGACCCGGTCGAGGAACTCCTCGAACTTGAGGGGTCTGTTGTCGAGGGCGCTGGGAAGCCGGAAGCCGTGGTCGACGAGGGTGCGCTTGCGCGAGGCGTCGCCTTCGTACATGGCGCCGATCTGGGGCACGGTGACGTGCGACTCGTCGATCACCACGAGCAGGTCGTCCGGGAAGTAGTCGAGCAGGCAGTGGGGTGCCTCGCCGGGCGACCGACCGTCGATGTGCGCGGAGTAGTTCTCGATGCCGTTGCAGAAGCCGATCTGTTCCATCATCTCGAGGTCGAAGGTCGTGCGCATGCGCAGGCGCTGGGACTCGAGGAGCTTTCCCTGCTTGTCGAGCTCGTCGAGGCGGGTGGCGAGTTCGTCCTTGATGGTGCCGATGGCGCGGTGCATGACGTCCGTGCCCGCGACGTAATGCGAACCGGGGAAGACCGAGACGGCGTCCATCGTCTTGACGACGTCGCCCGTGAGCGGGTGGAGGGCGTACAGCGCCTCCACCTCGTCGCCGAACATCTCGATGCGGATGGCCAGTTCTTCGTACATCGGGATGATCTCGATCGTGTCTCCCCTCACGCGGAAGTTGCCGCGGGAGAAGTCGATGTCGTTGCGCTGGTACTGCATCGAGACGAACCGTCGGATGAGCGTCTCACGATCGATCCGCATGCCGACCTGGAGGGCGATCATGGCCTCCATGTAGCCCTCGGGGGTACCGAGACCGTAGATGCAGGAGACCGTCGAGACGACGATGACGTCGCGTCGGCTCAGCAGCGAGTTCGTCGTCGAGTGCCGCAACCGCTCGACCTCGGCGTTCACCGAGCTGTCCTTCTCGATGAAGGTGTCGGTCTGCGGGACGTAGGCCTCGGGCTGGTAGTAGTCGTAGTACGAGACGAAGTACTCGACGGCGTTGTTCGGGAAGAGCGATCGGAACTCGTTCGCCAACTGGGCCGCGAGCGTCTTGTTGTGGGCGAGCACGAGCGTGGGCCGTTGCACCTGCTCGACGAGCCAGGCGGTGGTCGCCGACTTGCCCGTTCCGGTGGCGCCGAGCAGGACGACGTCGGTCTCGCCGGCGTTGATGCGCCCCGCCAGTTCGGCGATGGCGGCCGGCTGGTCGCCACTGGGTTCGAATTCGCTGATGACTTCGAACGGGCGCACACTGCGGGTCGGTTCCATGGATTCCAGCTTAGGAGGGACCACCGACACTCGTGTCGTGGGAGGCCGCCTGCTTCGCCGCTGACAGCGAACGCAGACGGTCGTAGAGGTCGTCCGCCTGTTCCAGCGTGCTCTCGAGCGAACCGGAGGAGTCGACGACGAGGTCCGCCACGGCGAGCCGCGTCCGGTCGTCCGCCTGCGCGTCCACGCGACGCCGCGCCTCCTCGTCGTCCATCCCGCGGAGCTCGACGAGTCGCCTCAGGCGGACCTCGCGCGGGGCGTGCACGACGACGACCACGTCGAAGCCGTCGGTCCCCCGCGACTCGACGAGCAACGGCACGTCGTAGACGACGACGCGACCCGCGTCGTCCGCGACGGCGTCGGACATGCGCCGGACCGAGAGCTCGTGCACGGCCGGGTGGGTGATCCCCTCGAGGTCGCGGCGTGCAGCGGCATCGGCGAAGACGATCGCCCCCAGGGCGGCTCGGTCGAGGGAACCGTCGGGCTGCAGGACGTCGGACCCGAAGCGCGCGACGACCGCCTCGAGTCCGGCGGATCCGGGCTCGACCACCTCGCGGGCGAGGGCGTCGGCGTCGATGTGCGCCGCGCCCCGTTCTGCGAGTCGACGGGCCACGACCGACTTGCCGGCAGCGATGCCACCGGTCAATCCACAGACGAACACGACGTCGAGACTACGCCGGAAACGCCGGAAGGCGGCTCCCCCGAGGGGGAACCGCCTTCTGGTCGAGACCGGAGGGACTCAGTTGTTGTTCGACAGCTTCTCGCGCAGAGCGGCGAGCGACTCGTCGTCGGCGAGGGTGCCGGCGCCCGAAGCGGACTCGGCCGAGAACGACGAACCCGTGGGAGCGTCGAACGTCGTCTCTTCGACGAGCGAGGCAGCGACCTGCTTCTTGTGGGCTTCCCAGCGCGCCTGGGCGGCAGCGTAGTCCTGCTCCCACTTCTCGCGCTGCGAGTCGAAGCCCTCGCGCCACTCGTTCGTCTCGGGGTCGAAGCCCTCGGGGTACTTGTAGTTGCCCTGGTCGTCGTACTCGGTGAGCATGCCGTAGAGCGCCGGGTCGAACTCGGTGCCCTCGGGGTCGACGCCCTCGTTGGCCTGCTTGAGGCTCAGCGAGATGCGACGGCGGTCGAGGTCGATGTCGATGACCTTGACGAACACCTCGTCGCCGACGGCGACGACCTGCTCGGCCAGCTCGACGTGCTTCGCCGACAGCTCGGAGATGTGCACGAGACCCTCGATGCCGTCGGCCACGCGGACGAACGCACCGAAGGGGACGAGCTTGGTGACCTTGCCCGGAGCGACCTGACCGATCGCGTGCGTGCGGGCGAACACCTGCCACGGGTCTTCCTGGGTGGCCTTGAGCGAGAGCGACACGCGCTCACGGTCGAGGTCGACCTCGAGGATCTCGACGGTGACCTCCTGGCCCACCTCGACGACCTCGCTGGCGTGCTCGATGTGCTTCCAGCTGAGCTCCGAGACGTGCACGAGGCCGTCCACGCCGCCCAGGTCGACGAACGCACCGAAGTTGACGATCGACGAGACGACGCCCTTGCGGACCTGGCCCTTGTGGAGGTTGTTGAGGAAGGTCGTGCGGCTCTCGGACTGCGTCTGCTCGAGCAGGGCGCGGCGCGACAGGACCACGTTGTTGCGGTTCTTGTCGAGCTCGAGGATCTTGGCCTCGATCTCCTGGCCCAGGTAGGGCGTGAGGTCGCGGACGCGGCGCAGCTCGATGAGCGATGCGGGGAGGAAGCCACGGAGGCCGATGTCGACGATGAGGCCACCCTTGACGACCTCGATGACCGTACCGGTGACGACGCCGTCGGCGTCCTTGATCTTCTCCACGTCGCCCCAGGCACGCTCGTACTGAGCGCGCTTCTTGGACAGGATCAGACGGCCTTCTTTGTCTTCCTTCTGGAGGACGAGGGCCTCGACCGTGTCGCCGACCTCGACGACCTCGGTGGGGTCGACGTCGTGCTTGATCGAGAGTTCGCGCGAGGGGATGACGCCCTCGGTCTTGTAGCCGACGTCGAGGAGGACCTCGTCGCGGTCGATCTTCACGACGGTGCCCTCGATGAGGTCGCCGTCGTTGAAGAACTTCAGGGTCTTCTCGACCGCGGCCAGGAAGTCATCAGCGGATCCGATGTCGTTGATGGCGACCTGCTTGGGTGCCTTGGTCGTTACGGTTGTCATGTAGTTAGTGCTCCAGTACGGGCATGAATCGGGCCGTGCTCGTCCCTCGAACGGTGTCCGGGAGGGTGTGTCGAACGCGGCGTGCGGAAATGTCGACGCAGATAGCGCTCGGTCATCTTAGCGCGGCGCCGCAGGTGTGGGCAACGGCGTGTCGTGGGTCGGGGTGACTCACGCGAGCAGTGCCCGCCGGAGCGTGTCGAGCCCGACCCCGCCCAGCTGAAGGGCGTCGCGGTGGAAGGCCTTGACGTCGAAGGTGGCGCCGTCTCGACGGGCGCGTTCGGCGCGGAGGTCTTCCCAGATGCGCTGACCGACCTTGTACGACGGCGCCTGCCCCGGCCAGCCGAGGTACCGGTCGACCTCGAAGCGCACGAACTCGGTGTCCATGTTGACGTTGTCCGACATGAAGGCGAAGGCGTTCGTCGCGTCCCACCGCCCGCCACCGCCGGGGAACGGCTTGCCGAGGTGGACCCCGATGTCGAGCACCACACGCGCGGCACGCATGCGCTGACCGTCGAGCATGCCCAGCCGGTCGCCCGGGTCGCCGAGCCAACCGAGCTCGTCCATCAGCCGTTCCGCGTACAGGGCCCAACCTTCGGCATGCCCCGAGGTGCCGGCCAGCTGGCGACGCCACGTGTTGAGCGTGGCCCGGTTGTGGACGGCCTGACCGAGTTGGAGGTGGTGACCGGGGACCCCCTCGTGGAAGACCGTCGTCGTCTCACGCCACGTCCCGAAACGGGTGACCCCCTCGGGCACGGACCACCACATGCGGCCGGGACGCGAGAAGTCGTCGCTGGGGCTCGTGTAGTAGATGCCACCGTCCTTGGTCGGTGCGATGCGGCACTCGAGCCGGCGGACCGGCTCGGGGATGTCGAACTGGTCCCGACCCAGCTCGGCGACCGCGCGGTCGCTGAGCTCCTGCATCCAGGCGCGGAGGGCGTCGGTGCCGTCGAGCTGGCGTGCGGGGTCGGCATCGAGCAGCTCGATGGCCCGGGAGACCGACGCCCCGGGTTCGATCCGCCGGGCGACCTCTTCTTGTTCGGCCGTCATCCGGGCGAGCTCGTCGATCCCCCACTCGTAGGTCTCGTCGAGGTCGACCGTCGCTCCGAGGAACCGTCGCGAGTGCAGGGCGTAGGCGTCGCGCCCGACGGCGTCGTCGGCGGTCGCCGCGGGGAGCAACTCGTCGAGCAGGAAGCGTCGGAGGTCGACGTAGGCCTCCGCCGCCGACGAGGCGCCCGAGGTGAGGTCCCGGCCGAGCGCCGTTCCGGGTTCGGCGCCGTCACCGAGCCGGGCGCCCCGCACGAACTCGGCGAAGAAGCCGTCGTCGGCACCGATGCGGGCACACTGCTCGGCCACCTTCTCGACCTGGCGCCGGGCGGGGGTGACTCCCCCGGCGATGCCCGCGCGCAACGTCTCGACGTACTGGTCGACGGCGGTCCGTACCCGGCCGAGGCGGGTCGCGACGTCGACCCAGTCGCCCTCGGAGGCGGTGGGCATGAGGTCGAACACGTCGCGGATGCCCTGGGCCGGTGACGCGATCACGCTGAGGTCGCGCAACTCGAGCCTCTGTTCGGCGTAGAGCAGCTCGAGCTCGAGCTCGCTCGTCAGGTCGTCCCGGGTGACCCGGTCGACGTCGTCGACGGGGGTGGTGGCCCGCAGCTCGGCCAGCGTGGCCCGGACGGCCTCGACGCGTCGGGCATGACCGTCGGGCGAGTAGTCGCCGTACTCGCCCGTCCGGCCCTCACGGCCGATCCAGGTCGCGGTCGTGGGGTCGAGCTCGCAGAGGGTGTCCACCCAGCGTTCGGCGACCCCGTCGACGGGGGTGGGCGTGCGAGGGGTCGGCGTCGTCGCGGCATCGGTCATGCCGACGAGCCTAGTGACGCAGGAGGCGCGGTGCAGGGGGCCCCGCACCGCGCCTCCTCGGCTCCCACGACGAACGGGACGCCCGCCGACTCTCGTCGGCGGGCGTCCCGTTCTGGTGTCGGTGCCTACTCTTTGTCGAGGTCGGTCGCCAGGAGCGCGACGAGTTCGTCGAGGGCGGCCTCGGCGTTGTCGCCCTCGGTCGCGACGACGACCTCTTCACCGTGGCCGATGCCCAGCGAGAGCACGCCGAGGATGCTGGCGGCGTTGACGCTCTTGCCGGCCGCGGAGGTCAGCGTGACCTTGGCGCCGGTCTTGCCGGCGGCCTGGCTGAACAACGAGGCGGGGCGGGCGTGCAGCCCGACGCTCGAGGCGATGGTGACGGAACGTTCTGGCATGTCTTCTCCTCTGGAGGGGGTGGGGATCAGTCGTCGTCGTCGGTCGACGCGAGCAACTCGTAGACCTCGGCGGTCGTGGTCGACCCGCGCAGGGCGGCGGCCTTGTCGGGGTCCATCAGGATGCTGGCGAGCTGGCTGAGGATGGCGATGTGGCCGTTGCCCTTGGCGGCGATGCCGACCGTGACCGAGACCTCGTTGCCGTCCCAGTCGACCGGGGTCGGGAACCGCAGCACGACGAGGGCGTCCTCTTTGACCGAGTCCTTGCCGGCGAGGGTGCCGTGCGGGATCGCCACACCCTCGCCGACGTAGGTGGACACCGAGTTCTCGCGCTCGAACATGGCATCGACGTACGACTCGTCGATCGCACCCGCGTCGATCAGGGCCCGACCCGTCTTGCGGATGGCCTCGTCACGCGAGGCGGCGACCTCGTCGAGTCGGATGGACGACTCCGCGAGGAGCGCCGAGAGCTCGGGTGCCTGCTGGTCGGTCATCGTCAGACCTCGACCGTCGAGCCGTCCTGGATCGCCTTGACGACCTTGGCGACGTTGGGGTCTCCCATGAACAGCTGGAACGGCACGACGGGCACGTTCGGCACGACGCCGCGGGCGCGCTCGGCCAGGTTGTTCTGGGTGACGACGACGTCGGCGTCCGACGGGATCGACGCGACGGGCGAGTGCTCGACGGTGACACCGCTCTTCTTCAGCTGCTTCTTGAGCGTGGACGCCAGCATGACGCTGCTGCCCATGCCCGCGTCGCACGCGACGATGAGTTTCTTGATGCTGGAACCGTCGAGGGTTGCCATGACCTTCTCCTTGTGTGGTGGTGGTGCTGACTGGTGGTGCGGGCGGGCTAGGCGGTGGGTGCCGCGGTGCCCTTGCTGGTGGCCTTGTTGGCCGCGGTGGCGGCCTGGGCGTCGGCGAGAGCCTGCTCCTGTGCGGCGGAGTCCTCGGCACGGGCCTCGCGGTTCTCCTTGCGACCGAAGCCCATGAGGAGGGACGAGACGACGAACGAGACGGCCGCCGAGAGCAGGATACCCAGGTAGATCGGGAGAAGGTCCCCGCGGGCGGCGACGAGCGTGTAGGCGATGATGCTGCCGGGCGAGGCAGGGCCGACGAGCCCGACGTTGAACAGGGCGAAGGTCGCGATGCCGGTCGCTCCACCGAGGACGGCGGCGACGAGCAGGATCGGCTTCATCAGCACGTACGGGAAGTAGATCTCGTGGATGCCACCGAAGAAGTGCACGATGATCGCGGCCGGGGCCGAGGGGCGGATGGCGCGCGGACCGAAGAAGAGGTACGCGAGGAGGATGCCGAGACCCGGGCCGGGGTTCGACTCGAGCATGAAGAGGATCGACTTGCCGGCCTCCTGCACCTGCGTGCCACCGAGGGGGGTGAGGATGCCCTGGTTGATGGCGTTGTTGAGGAACAGGACCTTGGCCGGCTCGATGATGATCGACGCCAGGGGCAGCAGGCCACGGTCGACGAGGAAGCCGACGGCGCCGCCGAAGACGTTCGTGATCGCGGTGGTGACCGGGGCCAGGCCGAAGAAGGCGAGCACGCCCATGGCGCCACCGATGATGCCGAGCGAGAAGTTGTTGACGAGCATCTCGAAGCCGGACTTGATGCGGCCGTCGACGAGCTTGTCGAACTGCTTGAGGACCCAGGCGGCGAGCGGGCCGACGATCATCGCGCCGAGGAACTGCGGCACGTCGGTCGCGACGATGACGCCCATGACGGCGACGGCGCCGATGACGGCACCGCGCTGACCGTGGACCATGCGACCACCCGTGTAGGCGATCAGGATCGGCAGCAGGTACTTGATGATGGGACCGACGAGGCCGGGCCACGGGGTGCCGTCGGACATCTCGCCGAAGCCGCCGAGCTGGGGCACCGGCGTCCAACCGGTCTGGATGAACAGGGCCGTGATGAGGCCCCAGGCGATGAAGGCGCCGATGTTCGGCATGATCATGCCGGCCAGGAAGCCACCGAAGCGCTGGACGCGCGCTCGGGCTCCCGTACCGGTGACGGTGGGGGTGAATTCGGACATGGTGACGACTTCTCCTTGTTTCTCTCAGCGACGAGAGGGGTGTGGGGTGATGGAGGTGGTGCGAGGTGCTGTGGTGCGTCGGGAGGGAACGAGGGGGGCCGGTCGGGGTCGCGTCATGCGATCACGACCCGGGGGCCGGCCTGTTCGACGTCGTCGGCCAGCTCGGCGTCCACGCCGGAGTCGGTGATGACGGTGTCGACGTCGGTGAGCGGTGCGACCTTGGCGAAGTCCTCGCGACCGAACTTGGTGTGGTCGGCGAGGACGACGGTGCGTCGTGACGCGGCGATGAGCGCGCGCTTGACCCGCGCCTCCGCCAGGTCGGGGGTGCTGATGCCGCGCTCCACCGAGACGCCGTTCGTCCCGATGAAGGCGACGTCGGCGAAGACGTCGGCGATCTGGGCCCGCGTCCAGTCCCCCACCGCGGAGTACGTGCGGGTGCGGATGAGGCCGCCGAGCAGGTGGAGGGTGACGTTCGGTCGGCTGATCAGGATGGTGGCGACGGCGAGCGAGTGGGTGACCACGGTCAGCTCGCGGTCGAGGGGCAGGAGTTCGGCCAGACGGATGGTCGAGGTGCCGGCGTCGACGATGATCGAGCCGCCGTCGGGCAACTCGTCGAGGGCGGCCCGGGCGATGCGCTCCTTCTCGGACGCGGCCGTTCCCTCCCGGTCGACCACGGGAGGCTCGATGCCGAGGCGCTCGACGGCGATGGCGCCTCCGTGGACGCGGCGGAGGACGCCCCGGCGCTCAAGGGCGGTCAGGTCGCGGCGCACGGTCTCGGGCGCGACCGAGAGCTCTCGTGCGAGACCGGCCACCTCGACTCGGCCCCGGGACAGGGCCGTGTCGAGGATCTGCTGGTGACGCTCCGGTGCGTACATGGGAGACCTCGTCGTCGGACTGCACGGCCGCCTCGGGGGCTGACCGGTGGTGCGGAAGTGCGGAAAGAGTTCAACTGTTGTTGATCTGCGCTTATATAAGTCCGTTTGTGTGGCCCGGTCAAGTCTGTACCGCGTGTCGTGTCCGTTTGTGCCCGAGTGGGGGGACGATTGGCTGCCCGATGGGCAACCGATGCCCGATGAACGGGCAGCACATGCCCGAGCAGGGCCGCTCGGGCCGGGTCGTAGGACCCCGGGGACAGGAGGCGCGCGCAGAAGGGCAGGACGGACCGTCTCGGCGACGTACGACGTACGACGTGCGACGTACGACGTACGACGTGCGACGTGCATCGTGCATCGTGCCGAGACGGACCTCGGTGATCGTGGCCGTTCGGCGCCGCGGTGCCCGGGGCTCAGTGGGCCGCTGCGTCCCAGCTCTCGCCGAGGCCGACGCTGACGTCGAGCGGCACGCGCAGGTCGGCCGCCCCGCTCATGCGCCGACGCACGATCTCGCGCACGTCGTCGACCTCGCCCGGTGCGACCTCGACGATGAGTTCGTCGTGCACCTGCAGCAGCAGGCGCGACCCCATCTCTCGCTCGTCGAGTTCGGATCGGACACCGAGCATCGCGATCTTCATGATGTCGGCAGCCGAGCCCTGGATCGGCGCGTTCAGGGCAGCCCGCTCGGCGTTCTCGCGCAGGACGCGGTTCGGGGACTTGAGGTCGGCGAAGGGGCGGCGCCGACCGTAGATGGTCTCGGTGTAGCCGTCTTCGCGCGCCTGCTCGACGACGTTGCGGAGGTACTCGCGTACGGCACCGAACCGGGCGAAGTAGTCGGTCATGAGCTGGCGTGCCTCGGCGGTCTCGATGCGCAGCTGCTTCGACAGGCCGAAGGCGCTGAGCCCGTAGGCGAGGCCGTAGGACATGGCCTTGACCTTCGTGCGCATGGCCGGGCTGACGTCGGCGGGTTCGACCCCGAAGATGCGGGCACCGACGAACCGGTGCAGGTCTTCGCCCTCGTTGAACGCCTGGATCAGCCCCTCGTCGCCCGAGAGGTGCGCCATGATGCGCATCTCGATCTGCGAGTAGTCGGCCGTGAGGAGCGTCTCGTAATCGGGCCCGTGCACGAACGCGGCGCGGATCTCGCGACCGACGGCGGCCTTGACCGGGATGTTCTGGAGGTTGGGGTCGACGGACGAGATGCGCCCGGTCGTCGTGCCCGTCTGGTCGTACGTCGTGTGGATGCGCGCGTCGTCGGCGATCGACTTCTCGAGGGTCTCGATGATCTGGCGCAGCTTCGTCGCGTCGCGGTGCTTCAGGAGGAGGTCGAGGAAGGGGTGCGGGTGCTTCTCCTGCAGATCGGCCAGGGAGGCGGCGTCGGTCGAGAAGCCCGTCTTGGTCGCTCGGGTCTTGGGCATCTCGAGTTGCTCGAACAGCACCTCTTGCAGCTGCTTGGGTGAGCCGAGGTTGACCTCGCGTCCGATCTCGGCGAACGCCGCCGTGGCCAGCTCGCCGGCCTGTTCACCCAGACGGAGCGAGAGCGCCTTGAGCGTGTCGCGGTCGGCGGCGACACCGGTGAGTTCCATGTCTCCGAGCACCGGCACCAGCGGCAGCTCGATTTCGGTGAGCACCCGACGGGAGCCCTCGTCGAGGGCGGCAAGCAACGACTCGGACAATCGGAGGACGTACCAGGCCTCGGAGGCCACGTTGACGTCGTCGTCCGCCGACACGAGCTGGTTGGGGTCGCCGACGGGCAGCGTTTCTCCGAGTTGCTCGTAGACGAGGTCGGACAGGGCGAACGACGTGCGGCCCGGGCGCAGCAGCCAGGCGGCGATCCGCGGGTCGCCGGCGATGCCCGTCAGCGTGAGGCCGGCCCGCGACAGCGCCTTGTAGGCGCGCTTCGCGTCGTGGACCACCTTGGGCGTGGCGTCGTCGAGCCAGGCCTCGAGGGCCACGTAGTCGCCGCGACCCGCGGCCCAGGGCACGTACGCCGACTCGTCGAGGGACGAGATGCCGAGCCCGACGATGCCGTCCGCGCCGTACTCGACCGTGAGGCCGACGGGCTTCTCGGGGTCGGACGCGTGCTTCTTCAGCCAGAAGGCAAGTTCTTCGTCGATGATGGTCCGGACGACCGGCAGGCCTTCGGGGGCCGCCGTCACCGCTGGCTCACTCGCGTTCGCGGCGGAGGGTTCGGTCGATCCCGACAGGGCCAGGACGCGTTCGAGCAGGGTGCGGAACTGCAGTTTGTCGAAGAGCTCTCGGACGGCGGCCTCGTCGATCGCCCGGCGCTCGAGGTCACCCGGCCCCACCGGGAGCTCCACGTCGGTGACCAGGCGGTTGAGCCGGCGGTTGCGGATCGCGTTCTCTTTCTGCTCGCGGAGCTTCTGCCCGACGACGCCCTTGATCTCGTCCGCACGAGCGATGATCTCGTCGAGACCCCCGTAGAGGTTGATCCACTTGACGGCGGTCTTCTCCCCCACCTTGTCGATGCCGATGAGGTTGTCGCTCGTCTCGCCGACGAGGGCGGCGACCTCGGGGTACTGGTGGGGTTCGATGCCGTATCGCTCGAAGACCTTGTCGCGGTCGTACCGGGTGAGTTCGCTCACGCCGCGGGCCGAGGGATAGAGGAGGGTGACGTCGTCGTTGACCATCTGGATGGCGTCGCGATCGCCGGAGACCACCAGGACCCGGTACCCGTCGTCACGACCGCGGCTCGCCAGGGTCGCGAGGATGTCGTCCGCCTCGAAGTCCTCTTTGGTGATCGTGGTGATGCCCATGGCGTGCAACGCCTCTTGGAGAAGCGGTATCTGGCCCACGAACTCGGGCGGGGTCTCGGACCGCGTGCCCTTGTACTCGGGGTACTCGCGGGTGCGGAAGGAGAAGCGAGAGATGTCGAAGGCCACGGCCAGGTGCGTCGGTTTCTCGGCCTTGAGCAGGCTGAGCAGCATCGAGATGAAGCCGTGGATGGCGTTGGTGTGCTGACCTTCGCGGTTCACGAAACTGTCGACCGGGAGGGCGTAGAAGGCCCGGAACGCCAGGGAATGGCCGTCGATGACCAGGAGGGTAGGCTTCGTGTCGTCCGTCACCACGTCAGCCTAGCGGGCACCCCCGACACCGTCGCCGGGCGCCCCGGTCCGATCCACCGGAGAACCATGAGCACTCCGTCCGCCGTCCCGAACGACGCCGAGAGGACCGTCTCGTCGGACGCGTCCCTGAGCGACGCCGCCGCCGAGTTGTTCCGCCGACGGGGTGTCGGTGCCCTGGCCGAGAAGATGGGCATCGTGATCGACGAGATGAGCGCCGAGCGTGCCGTGGGTCGGATGCCCGTCGACGGAAACACCCAGCCCGTCGGCATCCTGCACGGCGGCGCACACGTCGTCCTGGCCGAGACCCTCGGGTCGGTGGCGGCCAACGTGCACGCGGGAGCCGGACGCGTCGCGATGGGCATCGAATTGAACGCGAGCCACAGCCGGTCGGCGGCGACCGGATGGGTGACGGGCACCTGCACGGCCCTTCATCTCGGTTCCACCCTCACGACGCATCAGGTCGTCATGACCGACGATCGCGGTCGTCTGTTGTCGACGGTCCGCATCACGAACTTCCTCACGGACGCCCGCGACCGGTAGGCCGACGAGAAAAGGCCCACCCCGATCGTCGGGGTGGGCCCTTTCTCGTCGCGGACGACTACTTCTTGGCGCTCAACTGTTCGATGATCGCCTGGGCCACGTCGTGCATCGTCAGGCGGCGGTCCATGGACGCCTTCTGGATCCAGCGGAAGGCCTCGGGTTCGGTGAGCCCCATCTTCTCGTTGAGGAGCCCCTTCGCCCGGTCGACGAGCTTGCGGGTCTCGAAGCGCTCGACCAGGTCGGCGACCTCGGCCTCGAGGGTGATGATCTGTGCGTACCGCGAGAGGGCGATCTCGATCGCGGGCAGCAGGTCGTTGGGGGTGAAGGGTTTCACGACGTAGGCGAGGGCGCCTGCCTCGCTCGCCCGCTCGACAAGCTCTTTCTGGCTGAACGCGGTCAGGAGGACGACCGGCGCGATGTGCGCCTTCGAGAGCCGCTCGGCGGCGGAGATGCCGTCCAGTTGGGGCATCTTGACGTCCATGATGACGAGGTCGGGGCGCAACTCGGTGGCGAGGGCGACGGCGGTCTCGCCGTCCCCGGCCTCTCCCACCACCTCGAAACCGTTGTCGCGGAGGATCTCGACGATGTCGAGGCGGATGAGGGACTCATCTTCGGCCACGACGACGCGACGGGGTGCTGCTGGGGTTGCTTCCTGGTCACTCACGACGTGAAGCCTACGGTATTGTCGACCTGGTTGTTGTGCGCCGGATTGGCGGAATGGCAGACGCGGAGCACTCAAAATGCTCTGTCCGTGAGGGCGTGTGGGTTCGAGTCCCACATCCGGCACCAGCCCCGGCGCGAAGCCGACCGACGAGATGTGGCTCTCCTTGCCTCGTCCGGTCATCGGGCCGACACACCGACACGAGTTCTGCTCAGAGGGTGTGTTCGTGGGCATCCGTGCACTACGCTGATGGAACTGGTTGTTGTGTTACGCATTTGTATCTCGCGACGTGCCGAAGGCCTCCTCTCACCGAGAGGGGTTCCGACGGTGGCGTCGTTCTCAGAGGGAGCGGACAAAAAGGCACCGCGACGAGCGATCTCGAAATCGAGATCGACAACTCTGATTGAAGGAACAAGAAAAATGGCAACAGGCACCGTTAAGTGGTTCAACTCCGAAAAGGGCTTCGGCTTCATCACCCCCGACGACGGAACCACTGACGTCTTCGCGCACTTCTCCGCGATCGCCGGCGACGGCTACCGCAACCTGGAAGAGAACCAGAAGGTCGAGTTCGACACGGCTCAGGGCAACAAGGGCCTCCAGGCCGAGAACATCCGCGTCATCTGACTCGGTGGCGTCCTCGTGACGCCGTCAGTCGGCGGGCTCGCCCGCCACTGAAACGAAAGCCCCGATCCGCTCCGGCGGGTCGGGGCTTTCTCCGTTCCCGTCTCGGGTGGGAGGGTCGGCCATCTCACGGCAGGGGAAAGCCGAGGAGGCGCGCCACCGGCTCGTAATCCCGGCTCGCGGTCCGGTAGGCGCTCTCCCATTCGGCGATCCGTGCTCCGGCCTCCCTCGGGTCGGTGAACCGGTCGTCCTCGCCGCCACCGGCGACGAGGGCTTCCCGCGCCTCGCGGTATCGGCTGGTCAAGGTCGCCCAGAGGACCAGTTCGTCCCCGGTGGAGTCCTCGGGCGCCGCCCGGGCGACGTCCCACGGCACCTCGACGGCAGGCAGAGGTCCTTCCGGTGGACTCGGCGCCGCGGTCCCACGAGCTTGGTCACCCGGCCCCTCCTGGAAGATCGTCCGGGTGCCGATCGCCAGCACGGCCCCGACCGCAGCGCCGAGGACGAAGATCAGCGAGAGGGCCCAGAGGCCGTCGACCCGCCACACCGTCGCCGCCACTCCCCCGAGGAACGAGCCGCCCACGAGGGCACCGAGAGCTGCCCACCGGCCCACCCCCGCGCCTCCTCGGCTGGTCTCTCGGATCTCGGGGCCGAGGCTGCGACGAGTCTCGACCACACCGTGACCGCTCCAGGACGGCACCACGTACAAGCGGGCCTCGAACTCGAAGCACGAGGGATGACGGGCGTCCACGGACATGCCGTGAGCGTACGCCCCGCCGACACGACGAAGCCGGGACGATCCGAGGGGATCGACCCGGCTTCGCCAGGGGTGTCGCGGTGCGTCAGGGCTGCGAAGCGTAGGCCGGAGCGGCCTCCCCGTGGGCGTCACCCACGCGGTGCACCCGGAGATCGTTCGTCGAGCCCGCGATCCCGGGAGGGGACCCGGCGATCACGATGACCTTGTCGCCCGACTCGGCGAGGTCGTTGCCGAGCAGGATGTCGTCCACCTGCGCGAACATGGCGTCGGTGTGCGTGACGGTCTCGACCAGGTAGGACTGGACGCCCCAGCTGATCGCCATGCGGCGACGGATCGCCTCGTTGGGCGTGAAGGCCAGGATGGGGATCGAGTGACGCAGGCGCGACATGCGACGCACCGAGTCACCCGATTCGGTGAAGACGCAGAGGAACTTCGCCTGGACGAAGTCGGCGACGTCGGCCGCTGCCAGGGTGATGGCGCCGCCCTGCGTGCGCGGACGCGTGCCGAGCGGAGGGATGCGCTCGAGCCCGTGCTCTTCGGTGGAGGCCACGATGCGCGCCATGGTCTGCACCGTGATGACCGGGTACTCGCCGACGCTCGTCTCGCCCGAGAGCATGACCGCGTCGGTGCCGTCGAGGACGGCGTTGGCGACGTCCGAGGTCTCGGCGCGGGTCGGGATCGGGCTCGAGATCATGGACTCGAGCATCTGGGTGGCGACGATGACCGGCTTCGCCATGCGACGCGAGAGCTCGACCGCGTGCTTCTGCACGATGGGCACGGCCTCGAGGGGCAACTCGACGCCCAGGTCGCCACGGGCGACCATGATGCCGTCGAACGCGTCGATGATGGCCTCGAGGTTGTCGACGGCCTGGGGCTTCTCGATCTTCGCGTAGACGGGGACCTTGCGGCCCTCTTCGGCCATGATCTCGTGCACGCGCACGACGTCGTCCGCGTCGCGCACGAACGACAGGGCGATCAGGTCGGCGCCGAGTCGGAGACCCCAGCGGAGGTCGGCCTCGTCCTTGTCGGAGAGGGCGGGCACGTTGACCGCCACGCCGGGGAGGTTGATGCCCTTGTTGTTCGACACCGTGCCGGCGACGACGACCTCGGTCGTGACGACGGTGCCGTCGGTCTCGAGGACGCGGAGCTTGACGCGGCCGTCGTCGATCAGGAGCGGGTCTCCCGCCGTGACGTCGTCGGGGAGGCCCTTGAACGTCGTGCCGCAGATCTCCTTGGAACCCAGGATGTCGTCCGTGGTGATCTTGAACACGTCGCCGACCTCGAGGTCGTGCGGACCGTCGGCGAACTTGCCGAGGCGGATCTTGGGGCCCTGCAGGTCGACGAGGACCGCGACGGCGCGGCCCGAGTCGGCCGACGCCTGGCGGACGTTCGCGTAGACGCCTTCGTGGACGTCGTAGCTGCCGTGGCTGAGGTTCATGC
The DNA here is from genome assembly GCF_054060695.1 of Frigoribacterium sp. 2355. Lineage (NCBI taxonomy): Bacteria > Bacillati > Actinomycetota > Actinomycetes > Micrococcales > Microbacteriaceae > Frigoribacterium > Frigoribacterium sp. 2355. The sequence continues at coordinate 207,808 of NZ_JBSSDL010000001.1, forward strand.
GGGCGACGTCGACGCCGGCGTCGATGATCGCCCGGATGTCGTCGTAGCTCGACGTCGCCGGCCCGAGGGTGGCGACGATCTTTGCGCGTCTCATGTGTTCCGTTCGTGTGGGGGGAAAGGGGGTGGGACGACTACAGCCCGACTCCCACCCTATTCCCGTCGGATGGCCGGATCAGACCGAGATGGACCGATCGGTGGGCTTCACCGGGAAGGGCAGCACGGTCTGGCCCTCGAGGTAGGCGTCTACGGCGGAGGCCGTGGCGCGGCCCTCGGCGATCGCCCAGACGATGAGCGACTGCCCGCGCCCGGCGTCACCGGTCACGAAGACGCCTGGTTCGCCCGTCTCGTAGGTGGCACCGCGCTCGAGGGAGCCGCCACCGTCGAAGGTGAGCCGCAGCTGCTCCTCGATGGTGTCGCGCTCGGGTCCGGTGAAGCCGAGCGCGAGCAGGACGAGGTCGGCGGGGACCTCGCGCTCGGTGCCCGCCTTGGGGACCCGTCGACCGTCGACGTACTCGGTCTCGGCGACGCGGATGGCCCGCACCTCGCCGACCTCGTTCGTCAGGAACTCGACCGTCGACGCGAGGTAGACCCGCTCGCCGCCTTCTTCGTGGGCACTCGACACCTCGAACAGCGTGGGGAACATCGGCCACGGCTGTGCCTCGGGGCGTTCTTCCGGGGGCTGCTGGCCGATCGCGAGGTTGGTCACCGAGAGGGCACCCTGCCGGTGGGCGGTACCGATGCAGTCCGCACCGGTGTCGCCGCCGCCCAGCACGACGACGTGCTTGCCCTCGGCCGTGATCTGGTCGGCCACCGTGTCGCCCGCTCCGGCCCTGTTCTGCTGCACGAGGTAGTCCATGGCGAAGTGGATGCCGGACAGGTCGCGTCCCGGGATCGGCAGATCACGGGGAACCGTCGCGCCCGTCGCGACGACCACGGCGTCGTAGCGGGCCCGGAGGTCGTCCCACGAGATGTCCCGACCGATCTCGACCCGGGCGCGGAAACGCGTGCCCTCGGCCTGCATCTGGGCGATGCGCTGCTCGATCTGCTTCTTCTCCATCTTGAAGTCGGGGATGCCGTAACGCAGCAGGCCACCGATGCGGTCCTCGCGCTCGTAGACGGCGACCGTGTGGCCGGCACGCGTGAGCTGCTGGGCGGCGGCCAGCCCGGCGGGGCCGGAACCGACGACGGCGACCGTCTTGCCCGTCAGGCGCTCGGGCGGGTGCGGGGTGACCCATCCGGCGGCGAACGCCTGGTCGATGATCGAGACCTCGACCTGCTTGATCGTCACCGGGGGCTGGTTGATGCCCAGGACGCAGGAGGACTCGCACGGCGCGGGGCAGAGACGACCGGTGAACTCCGGGAAGTTGTTGGTCGCGTGCAGGCGCTCGACGGCCTGACGGCCCTCTCCACGCCACATGAGGTCGTTCCACTCGGGGATCAGGTTGCCGAGCGGGCAGCCCTGGTGGCAGAACGGGACGCCGCAGTCCATGCAACGGCCCGCCTGACGTCGGAGCTCGCCGCTCTCCTGCTGCTCGTAGACCTCTTTCCAGTCCATGAGCCGGACCGACACGGGTCGGCGCTTGGGCAGCTCGCGGGTCTGCGTCTTCAGGAAGCCTTTGGGGTCAGCCACCGGTCACCTCCAGGATTCTCTTCCATGCTTCGTCGCCATCGGGGTCGAGACCCTCGTCGACGGCCGTCTGCCGGGTGGCGAGGACGGCGGCGTAGTCGCGGGGCAGCACCTTCACGAACTCGGCCACCGTGGCGTCGAGGTCGTCGAGCATGTGCTCCGCCACGGGTGACCCGGTCTCGGCGAGGTGCCGGCGCAACAGGTCGGTCAGGATCTCGACGTCGGCGCTGCCGAGGGGGTGGAGTTCGAGTTCACCCGAAGCAAGCGCCTCGGCGTTGACCCGTTCGGGCTTGAGCCGGTGCACGTAGGCCGTCCCTCCGGACATGCCTGCTCCGAGGTTGCGGCCCGTGTCGCCGAGGATGACGGCGAGACCGCCCGTCATGTACTCGAGCGCGTGGTCGCCCACGCCCTCCGCGACCGCGCTGGCCCCCGAGTTGCGGACCAGGAAGCGCTCCCCCACGATGCCCCGCAGGAACATGCTGCCCTGGGTCGCGCCGTAGCCGATGACGTTGCCGGCGACGACGTTCTCCTCGGCGGCGAAGGCGCTGCCGCGGGGCGGACGCACCACGACGTTGCCGCCGGAGAGGCCCTTGCCCACGTAGTCGTTGCTGTCGCCCTCGAGGCGCAGGGTGATGCCGGCGGGCAGGAACGCACCGAGCGACTGACCGGCCGAACCACTGAGGTTGATCTCGATGCTGCCGTCGGGCAGGCCGTGCTCACCGTGTCGCAGGGTGACCTCGTGCCCGAGCATGGTGCCGACCGCCCGCTCGGTGTTGCGGATCGGGAGGGTGATCTCGACGTGCCCACCGTTCTCCAGCACGTCGGCACTGCGCTCGATCAGCTGCACGTCGAAGTGCTCGTCGAGACCGTGGTCCTGCGAGGTGCGGTTGCGTCGGGGCTCGTCGTCGGAGAACGTCGGACCGACCAGCACCGGGGCGAGGTCGAGACCCGAGGCCTTCCAGTGGTCGACGGCGCGGTCGACGTCGAGGACGTCCGTCCGGCCGATGGCCTCGTCGAGACTGCGGAAGCCCAGCGCGGCGAGGTACTCGCGCACCTCCTGCGCCAGGAACTCGAAGAAGTTGACGACGAACTCCGGCTTGCCGGAGAAGCGGGCACGGAGCTCGGGATTCTGGGTCGCCACACCGACCGGGCAGGTGTCGAGGTGGCAGACCCTCATCATGATGCAGCCCTCGACGATCAACGGCGCCGTGGCGAAGCCGAACTCCTCGCCCCCGAGCAGGGCGGCGATGAGGACGTCGCGGCCGGTCTTCATCTGACCGTCGACCTGGACGACGACACGCTCGCGCATCCCGTTCAGCATGAGGGTCTGCTGGGTCTCGGCGAGGCCGATCTCCCAGGGCGTGCCCGCGTGCTTGAGCGAGTTCAGTGGGCTCGCACCGGTGCCCCCGTCGTGGCCGGACACGAGCACGACGTCGGCCAGGGCCTTCGTGACCCCTGCCGCGACCGCGCCGATGCCGGACTGGCTCACGAGCTTGACGTGGACGCGGGCCTTGGGGTTGGCGCGCTTGACGTCGAAGATCAGCTGCTTGAGGTCCTCGATCGAGTAGATGTCGTGGTGCGGCGGCGGCGAGATGAGACCGACGCCGGCCGTCGCGTGACGCGTTCGTGCCACCCAGGGGTAGACCTTCGTCGGCGGGAGCTGACCGCCCTCGCCCGGCTTGGCGCCCTGGGCCATCTTGAGCTGGATGTCGGTGGCGTGCGTCAGGTACATGCTGGTAACCCCGAAGCGCCCGGAGGCCACCTGTTTCACGGCGCTGCGGCGCTCGGGGTCGAGGAGGCGGTCGACGTCCTCTCCGCCCTCGCCGGTGTTGGATTTGCCGCCGAGGCGGTTCATCGCGATGGCGAGGGTCTCGTGCGCCTCCTGCGAGATCGAGCCGTAGCTCATCGCCCCCGTCGAGAACCGCTTCACGATCGACTCGATGGGCTCGACCTCGTCGAGCGGGACGGCCGGGCGGACGCCGTGCTTGAGCCGGAACAGCCCGCGCAGCGTCATCAGCTGCTCGGCCTGGTCGTCGACGAGTTTGGTGTACTCGCGGAAGATGTCGTAGCGGCGGGTGCGCGTGGCGTGCTGCAGCCGGAACACGGTGTCGGGGTTGAAGAGGTGCCGGGGACCCTCGCGGCGCCACTGGTACTCGCCGCCGGTGGCCAGCCGCTCGTGCGCGATGACGGAGCCGTCGCTGGGGTAGGCGCTCGTGTGTCGCTGCTTGTTCTCGGCCGCGATGACGTCGATCCCCACGCCTCCGAGCATCGACGAGGTACCGGTGAAGTACGTGTCGACGAACTCCTGGCTGAGGCCCACGGCCTCGAACGCCTGCGCCGCGGCGTAGCTCGACACCGTCGAGATGCCCATCTTCGACATGATCTTGAGAACGCCCTTGCCGAGAGCCTTGATCAGGTTGTGCACGGCGTCCTCGGGGCTCAGCCCGGTGATCATCCCGGCCCTCACGAGGTTCTCGCAGGTCTCCATCGCGAGGTACGGGTTGACCGCGGAGGCGCCGTAGCCGATCAGCGTGGCCACGTGGTGCACCTCGCGCACGTCACCGGCCTCGACGATCAGGCCGACCTTCATGCGGTTCTCGGTGCGGATCAGGTGGTGGTGCACCGCAGCGATCATGAGCAGCGACGGCACCGGGGCGAAGTCGGCGTTCGAGTCGCGGTCGGAGAGGACGATGAACTCGGCACCGGCCTCGATCGCGTCGTCCACCTCGTTGCACATGGCGGCGATGCGCTTCTCGAGTGCCCGCGGGCCCTTGTCGGCGCGGTACAACCCGCGGATGGTCGACGTCTTGCGGGACCCGGGGCTCGGGTCGATGTGCTGGATCTTGGCGAGCTCGTCGTTGTCGATGACCGGGAAGTCCAGGATCACCTGGCGGGCGTGCTCGGGGGTCGCGGCGAGCAGGTTGCGCTCGGGACCGAGACCCAGCTTGAGCGACGTGACCACCGACTCGCGGATGGAGTCGAGTGGCGGGTTCGTCACCTGGGCGAACTGCTGCGTGAAGTAGTCGAACAGGAGGCGCGGGCGCTCGGACAGGACGGCGATCGGCGTGTCGCTTCCCATGGCGCCCAGGGGCTCAGCGCCGGTCTTCGCCATCGGCGTCAACAGGATGCGGACCTCTTCTTCGGTGTACCCGAAGGTGCGCTGACGGCGGGTGACCGACGCCGGGGTGTGCACGATGTGCTCGCGCTCGGGCAGCTCCGAGAGGTGGATGCGCCCCTCGGCGAGCCACTCGCCGTAGGGCGCGGCCGTGGCGAGGTCGCGTTTGATCTCGTCGTCCTCGATGATGCGGCCGGCCTCGGTGTCGACCAGGAACATCTTGCCGGGGCGGAGCCGTCCCTTGCGGACCACCTTGGCGGGGTCGACGTCGATGACGCCGATCTCGCTCGCGAGGACCACGAGGCCGTCGTCGGTGACGAGGTAGCGGCCCGGTCGCAGGCCGTTGCGGTCGAGGGTGGCGCCGACGTGCGTGCCGTCGGTGAACGTGATGGCCGCGGGGCCGTCCCACGCCTCCATGAGCATCGAGTGGTACTCGTAGAAGTCGCGCAGGGTGGGGTCGATGTCGACCTGGTTCTCCCACGCCTCGGGGACCATCATCATGACCGCGTGCGGCAGGGACCGGCCGGTCAGGCTGAGCAACTCGACGACCTCGTCGAACGACGCCGAGTCGCTCGCCCCGGGGCTGACGATGGGGAGGATGGGCTTCAGGTCGCCGATGAGCTCGTTCTCGAGCTGGGACTGCCGGGCGCGCATCCAGTTGCGGTTGCCCCGGACGGTGTTGATCTCGCCGTTGTGGGCGATCATGCGGAACGGCTGTGCCAGCGGCCACGACGGGAACGTGTTCGTGGAGTAGCGCGAGTGCACGATCGCGAGTTTCGAGGCGAAGCGCTCGTCGCTCAGGTCGGGGTAGAACGGCTCGAGCTGAAGTGTGGTGACCATGCCTTTGTAGACCATGGTCCGGCTGCCCAGAGAGGTGAAGTAGGCCGAGAGCTTGCGCTCGGCACGCTTGCGCAGCCGGAACGCCTGGCGGTCGAGCGCGACACCGGCGAGCGGGACGCCGTCGGCGTCGTGGTGCCTGCTGGCGACGAAGAGCTGCTCGAAGGCGGGCATCGCGTTGCGCGCCAACGTGCCGAGTTCTTCGGGGCGCACGGGGACCTCGCGCCAGCCGAGGACGTCGAGGTGCTCGAGGTCGGCGATGCGCTCGATGCCCGTCTTCAGCTCGGAGCGCTCCTGCTCGTCGAGGGGCAGGTAGGCGATGCCCACCGCGTACTGACCGGCCGGCGGCAGGTCGAAGTCGACCTCGTTGCGCAGGAACTCGTCGGGCACCTGGCAGAGGATGCCCGCACCGTCCCCGGTGCCGGCGTCGGAACCCACGGCACCTCGGTGCTCGAGGTTCCGGAGGGCCCGCAGGGCGGTGTCGACGATGTCGTGACCGGGGGTTCCACGGAGGGTCGCCACCATGGCGAGGCCACACGCGTCCTTCTCGTTGCGCGGGTCGTAGAGGCCGCTGGCCTCGGGGACCGTGCTGAACTGCTGGTGTGCTGGCGTGAGAGCCATGGAATCCGTCCTCACGAAGAGATCCGACAGGGGGCGGGACGACGTCGGCCCGAGGTGCCTGACGGGGCCGGCTTCTGTGGTCGGCCCCGACTCGGCGGGAGAGGTCGGCTCGTGGCGACCGTGGGCGTGCACGCCGGCGGGAGGGGCCGACTGCGCTCGATCTTACGAGGCGCGGGTGCGTGCACGGGACCGTGTCGCGGGCGGATCGTTCGCACCGGGATGAGGTGGAGAGGATCGGGCGCCACGACGGTGGGGCGCCGGGCCCGCGGTCGTCGTGGAGTGGACGACCTAGGGACGCGGTGAGCGATCGGTGTTGTCGTCCGATGCGCCGACGGTGACCAACTCGGGTTCGTCGTTCTCCGTGTACGTGCCGTCGGAGTCTACAGCAGCCGCCCGCTCGCTCGGCGCACGGCCGGGCACGTAGGGGCCGGGGACCGTGCCGGTGTGGCGGCGGGAGGCGAGGACGAAGAGGACGATCCCGAGGACGATGGCGAAGAAGCTCATCCAGACGTTGGTGCGGATGCCGAAGAAGAGCAGGCTGGGATCGGTGCGGATCGACTCGAACCAGGCCCGTCCGATGCCGTACCAGACCAGGTAGAAGGCCAACGACCGACCCCACTGCATGGGGGCCTTCTTCTCGAGGAGCACGAGGATCGCGACGCCGGCGAGCATCCAGACGATCTCGTAGAGGAAGGTGGGGTGGAAGAGCGTGCCCTCGGGCAGGCCGGTGGGGTAGGCGGCGTTCGTGGACTCGATCTCGAGGCCCCAGGGCAGGTCGGTCGGCATGCCGAAGAGCTCGTGGTTGAACCAGTTGCCGAGACGTCCGAAGGCCTGCGCGACGAGCAGACCGGGGGCGAGGGCGTCGGCGAAGACCGTGAACCGGAGACCGGTGAAGCGGCAACCGAGCCAGACGCCGACGGCACCCAACAGCAGGGCGCCGTAGATGGCGAGGCCGCCCTCCCACACGAAGAGGACGTGGATGTACTGGTCGGGCGAGGAGAAGTAGTCCGCCGGGTGGGTGATGACGTGGAACAGGCGTCCCCCCGCGATGCCGAACACCACGGCCCAGATGGCCACGTCGATGACGATGCCCTTCTCCGCCCCCTGCCGGTTCAGACGGTGGTTCGTGATGACCACCGCTGCGACGATGCCGACGAGGATGCAGATCGCGTAGGCGTGGATCCGCAGCGAGCCGGGCAACGACGCCCCGAAGGTCGAGTTCAACCAGGCGGTGACGTCGAAGTACTGCCAGGCGGCCGACGGGCTCGGGATGCTCAGGGGAACGAACACGGGCGTGGTGCCTTTCGGAGGGGGTGCGGAGCGTCGGTCACCCGACGGGTGACGACTCTAGCGCGAGGGCGTCGGACCCGAGGGGGTCAGGAGGCGGAGGGGGCCGCGCCGGACGACAGGTCGGCGGAGACCTCGGCGAGGCGTTCGACCCCGCCGTCGGCGAGGGCACGGACGAAGGCCGAACCGATGATGGCACCGTCGGCGTAGTCGAGCACCTCGCGGACCTGCTGGGCCGTCGAGATGCCGAGACCGACGCAGGCGTTCTCGACGCCCACCTCGCGGAGTCGGGCGACGAGGGTGCTCGCCGCCGCGTCGACGTCGGTTCGGGCTCCTGTGATGCCCATCGTCGAGACGGTGTAGACGAAGCCGCGACTACTGGCCACGGCCTGCCGGAGGCGCGAGTCGCTGGACGACGGAGCGGCCAGGAACACCCGGTCGAGGTCGGCGGCCTCGGCCGCGGACATCCACGCGTCGGCCTCGTCGGGGATGAGGTCGGGGGTGATGAGCCCGGCACCGCCCGCGGCCGCGAGGTCGTCGGCGAACCGCTGGACGCCGTACTGCTCGACCGGGTTCCAATAGGTCATCGGGATGACGGGAGCGTCGACCCGGGAGGTGATCTCACGGATTGCCGTGAAGACGTCGCGCACGCGGAACCCCTCGGCGAGGGACCGCTGTGTGGCTGCCTGGATGACCGGGCCGTCCATCACGGGGTCGGAGTACGGGATGCCGAGTTCGATGACGTCGATGCCGTTCTCGGCCATCGCCACCGCGGCCTCGATGCTGGTGTCGAGATCGGGGAACCCGACCGGCAGGTATCCGACGACGGCACCGCTCCCGGCGTCTCGCCGGGCCCGGATCGCGTCGCCGACCTTGCTCGTCCCGGCGGAGACTGCGGCGGTCACAGCTGCTGTGCCTTCTCGTCGAGGACGCCGAAGTACCGGCTCGCGGTCGAGACGTCCTTGTCGCCACGGCCGCTGAGCGAGACCAGGATCGTCCAGTCGGGGTGCTCCAGACCGAGCTTGATCGTGCCCGCCAGGGCGTGTGCCGACTCGATCGCGGGCATGATGCCCTCGGTCTGCGAGAGCAGTCGGAAGGCCTGCATCGCCTCGTCGTCGGTGATCGGCTGGTACTCGGCCCGGCCCGACTCGGACAACCAGGCGTGCTCCGGGCCGACGCTCGGGTAGTCGAGGCCCGCGGAGATGGAGTGGCTCTCGAGCGTCTGACCGTCTTCGTCCTGCATGAGGTACGACTTGGTGCCCTGGAGGTTGCCGATGCGGCCGAGGGTGATCGACGCCGCGTGACGGCCCGTCTCGACGCCGTCCCCGCCGGCCTCGAAGCCGAACAACCGCACCGAGGGGTCGTCGAGGAACGCGTGGAAGATGCCCATGGCGTTTGAGCCGCCGCCGACGCAGGCCGTCACGGCGTCGGGCAGTGCTCCGGTCAGGTCGAGGACCTGCTGGCGGGCCTCTTCGCCGATGATCTTGTGGAAGTCGCGCACCATGGCCGGGAACGGGTGCGGACCGGCGACCGTGCCCAGCACGTAGTGCGTGGTGTCGACGCTGGAGACCCAGTCGCGCATGGCGTCGTTGATGGCGTCCTTGAGGGTGCGGGAGCCCGTCGTGACCGAGACGACCTCGGCTCCGAGCAGGCGCATCCGCGCGACGTTGAGCGCCTGGCGCTCGGTGTCGACCTGCCCCATGTACACGACGCACTCCATGCCGAAGAGGGCGGCGGCGGTGGCCGTCGCGACGCCGTGCTGACCGGCTCCGGTCTCGGCGATCAGACGGGTCTTGCCGAGCTTCCGGGCCAGCAACGCCTGTCCGAGCACGTTGTTGATCTTGTGGGACCCCGTGTGGTTGAGGTCTTCACGCTTGAGGATGATGCGGGCACCACCGGCGTGCTGGGCGAACCGCGGCACCTCGGTGATGATCGACGGCCGGCCCGTGTAGGTGGCGTGGAGAGCCGTCAGCTCGGCGGCGAACTCGGGGTCGACGGCCGCGGCCTTGTAGGCCGCGTCGAGCTCGTCGAGGGCGGCCACCAGGGACTCGGGGACGAAGCGACCCCCGAACGAACCGAAATACGGACCTGTCTCGTCGCGCAGTGCCATGGTCAGACCTCCAGGAAGCGGGTGATGGCGTCGGCGGGGTCGCCGTGGGTCACGAGGGCTTCGCCCACGAGCACGACGTCGGCACCGGAGCGACGGTAGTGGGCGACGTCGTCGGGCGACGAGACCGCCGACTCGGCGACGCGGGTGACGCCCGTCGGGATCGAGTGCGACAGGCGACCGAAGAGGTCCCTGTCGAGTTCGAAGGTCGTGAGGTCGCGGGCGTTGACGCCGAGGACGGTGGCACCGGCGTCGAGGCCGCGCGACACCTCGTCGGCGGAGTGCGCCTCGATGAGGGCGGTCATGCCCAGTTGCCTCACGAGGTCGTGCAATTCGAGGAGGCGAGGCTGTTCGAGCCCGGCGACGATCAGCAGCACGAGATCGGCACCGGCCGCCCGGGCCTCGAACACCTGGTACGGGTCGGCGATGAAGTCCTTGCGGAGGACGGGCACGTCGACTGCGGTGCGGACGGCCTCGAGGTCGGCGAGGGAGCCCTTGAACTTCCGGCCCTCGGTGAGGACGCTGATCGCGCTCGCTCCCCCGGCCGCGTAGGAGCGGGCCAGAGACGCCGGGTCGGCGATGGTCGAGAGGTGGCCCCGTGACGGGCTGGCGCGCTTCACCTCGGCGATGACCTTGACACGGTCGCCGGGGGCGAGGGCGGTGCGGGCGTCGAGTGCGGGCTCACGAGAGAGCGCCGCTGCCTCGACGGCGGCGAACGGGAGGGACTCGCGGCGTGCTGCGGCGTCGGCCACGGCACCCGCGTAGAGGTCGTCGAGCACCTAGTTGTGGGCCTTCGGCACGTAGCGGTGACCACCGACGCCGTAACCGGCCTTCTTGAGCACGAGACCGACGATCAGTCCGACGACGACCAGGCCGGCCGACGCCCAGACGATCCACGGGACGTCGAGGAAGAAGGCCAGCGTGCCGATGGCGAAGCCGACCAGCATGATGACGACGGCGGTCCAGGCGGCGGGCGAGTTGCCGTGCCCGAGGTCGTCGGCCGTCTCGGTGTCGCGGCCCTTCGAGCCGGAGTCGACCTTCGCGGGGGCGTTCGCGAGGGGCGCGTCGCCACCGGACGGGGTGCTCGTCGTGTTCGTGCTCACAGTGCTCCTTGGATCAGGTCGGTACGAGGGCTGAGTCTACCGGGTACGACCCGGCTCGGTGGGGCCCGACCCGCCCCCGTCGAGGTGCGCCGGGTCGTCGGTGGGATCGTCGCCGCCCGACAGCGCGTCCCAGGCGGCCGCCGGATCGGCCGAGGGATCCGCGGCGACCAGTCGCGTGGCGGAGTACTTGCGGGTGGCCTGGGGCCAGGCGCCCGCGAGGAGCACGGTGGCGACTCCGAGGAGCGCGGCGAGGACGCCGGCCACGAGCCCGAGCCAGGGCCAGGCCGTGGGCTCGACCGAGGAGACGATGGCCCGGATCGAGTCGGTGCCGTCGACGCCCGTGGCGGTCGTCACGGCGCTCCCCGAGGCGCGCACGGGGTCGGCCAGGGCGGTCGACGTCGTGACGACCACGCTGACGCCCAGTGCCACCTGGAGAACCCCCAGGACGACGCGGAAGACGCGGCCGGCGATCGTGAGCGCCCCGAAGAGCGCCAGGCTGGCCAGCGACAGGGCGGACAACGGCGCACCGGCGACGTCGCCGGCGACGTCGAGCGGGAGGTCTCCGCCCTGGGGGGAGGCGACGACGACGTGGAACCAGTCCTGCGTCCAGGACAGCAGGGCGAGTCCCGCGAGCAGGATGCCCCCGAGGATCGTCGTGAGCTTCAGGCGACGAGCGGGCATCAGCGGAGCCGTGCCATGGCGTTCGCGACCGCGACGGCACGCAAGGGGGCCGCGGCCTTGTTGCGCGCCTCCTGGTTCTCGGCGACCGGGTCGCTGTCGGCGACGAGACCGGCACCCGCCTGCACGCGGGCCACGCCGTCCTGCAACAGGACGGTGCGGATCGCGATCGCGACGTCGGCCGAGCCGGCGAAGTCGAAGTAGCCGACCACTCCTCCGTAGACCCCCCGCTGGGCGGGCTCGAGTTCGTCGATGATCTCGAGGGCCCGGGGCTTGGGAGCACCCGACAACGTGCCGGCCGGGAAGGTGGCACGGAACGCGTCGATGGCGTCCTTGCCGGGAGCGAGGTCGCCCTCGACGCTCGAGACGAGGTGCATGATGTGGCTGAACCGTTCGACCTGCATGAACTCGGTGACCTCGACGGTTCCCGGCGTGCACACCTTGAGCAGGTCGTTGCGGGCGAGGTCGACGAGCATGAGGTGCTCGGCGCGTTCTTTCTCGTCCGAGGCGAGTTCGTCGGCGAAGCGCTGGTCCTCGTCGGGCGAGGCTCCACGCGGCTTCGATCCGGCGATGGGATGCGTGTAGGCCCGCCGCCCGTCGACCTTGACCAGCGCCTCGGGCGACGAGCCCACGATGGTGTACGGCCGACCCTGCACGTCGTCGAGGGTCACCAGGTACATGTACGGGCTCGGGTTGAGCGTCCGCAGCACCCGGTAGACGTCGAGCGGCTCGGCCGTGACCTCGTGGTCGAAGCGCTGGGAGACGACGACCTGGAAGACGTCGCCGTCATGGATGAACTGCTTCGACCGCCGGATCGCCTGCGCGTACTCGTCGTCGGTCGAACGCCGGGTCGGCGTGGCCTCGATCGTCAGGTCGACGTCGGACAAGAACGCCTCGCTCGGGGCCGCGAGTCGGGATTGGAGGTCGTCGAGTCGGGACTGCGCGTCGGCCCACAGGACGTCGGGCTCGTGGGTTCCGTCGTTCAACGCGGTGGCGACGAGCAGGACGGCACCCGTGCGGTGGTCGAGGGCCACGAGCTCGGACACGAAGCTGAGCGCCTGGGAGGGCACCGTGAACTCGGCCGGCGGCGCGTCGGGAAGGTGTTCGAGCTCGCGCACGGCCTCCCAGCCGATGAACCCGACGAGGCCGCCGGTGAGGGGCGGCATGCCGTCGATGCGCGGGGTCGCCCACCGATGGTGCAGGGCGGAGAGCACCTCGAGGGGACGGCCGACGGCATCGCCCAGCGCCCGGTCGCGGTCGATGCCGTAGTCGATCCAGCGGGCCTCGCCGTCGTCGGTCGTGAGCACGCCGAACGACGAGACGCCGACGAAGGACCACCGGGACCAGATCCCTCCCTGGGCCGCCGACTCGAGGAGGAAGCTGCCGGGCCTGCCGTCGGCGAGCTTGCGGTACACCCCCACGGGCGTCTCGCCGTCGGCGAACAGGTCGCGGACGACCGGGACGACCCGATGCCCGGCCAGCCGCTCGTCGAACTGGGCCCGGGTCGTCGAGGTGCGGATCGGGGCGTCAGCCACGGAGGCCTCCGGTGGGGTCGGTGTCGCCGGACGGCAGGGACGAGGAGGCGGTGGCCGGCTCGAGCGGGTCGACCTCGAAACAGGAGTGCGAGCCCGTGTGGCAGGCGGCGCCGATCTGTTCGACCGTGACGAGCAGCACGTCGTCGTCGCAGTCGAGGGCGGCGGCGCGGACGAACTGCGCGTGGCCCGATGTGTCGCCCTTCCGCCAGTACTCCTCTCGAGAGCGGGACCAGAAGGTGACGCGCCCCTCGGTGAGGGTGCGGCGGAGCGCCTCGGCGTCCATCCACCCCATCATGAGCACGTCTTTCGTACCCTCTTGTTGGATGATGGCGGGCAGCAGGCCCGACGCGTCGAACCGGGCACGGGCGACGACGGGCTCGACCGTCTCACGCGTCAGCTGGTCGGTCATGGTGTGCTCCTCGATGCGATGCGATGCGATGCGATGCGATGCGATGTCGGCTGGTCGGCTGCGGCCCGGTGCGGTGACGGTCCGCCTCAGCGGACGACGGCCCCCGACCGGGCCAGCTGGTCCTTGACCTGGCCGATGGTGAGTTCGCCGTTGTGGAAGACCGACGCCGCGAGCACGGCGTCGGCACCCGCCTCGATGGCCGGGGCGAAGTGCTCGAGCCGACCCGCCCCTCCGGACGCGACGACCGGCACCCGGCTGAGCTCGCGCATGGCGCGGACGAGTTCGAGGTCGAAGCCCTGTTTGGTGCCGTCGGCGTCGATCGAGTTGACGAGCAACTCGCCCGCCCCGCGTTCGATGGCCTCACGCGCCCAGGCGAGCGCGTCGAGGGTCGTCTCGGTGCGACCGCCGTGGGTCGTGACGACGAAGCCGGAGGGGGTGCCGCTCGAACGCTTGACGTCGAGCGAGAGGACGACCGCCTGGGCTCCGAACCGGTCGGCGATCTCGCCGATCAGGTCGGGCCGCGCGATGGCGGCGCTGTTCACGCCGATCTTGTCGGCCCCCGCCGCCTGCAGCCGGGCGACGTCGTCGGTGGTGCGCACGCCGCCCCCGACCGTCAGCGGGATGAAGACCTGCTCGGCCGTGGCCCGGACGACGTCGTAGGTGGTCGACCGTTCGTCGACCGTGGCGGTGACGTCGAGGAAGGTGATCTCGTCGGCACCCTGCTCGTAGTACGTGCGGGCCAGCTCGACCGGGTCGCCCGCGTCGCGCAGGTCGAGGAAGTTGACGCCCTTCACCACTCGACCGGCGGCCACGTCGAGGCACGGGATGACCCGGACGGCGAGGGAAGCGTCGGCGGCGACCGCGCCGGGGACGACCGCGTCGTCGGCGGTCACGGCTACAGCCTCGCGGCGTGGATCGGGCTGACCAGGATCGCCCGGGCGCCGAGGTCGTAGAGGGCGTCCATGACCTGGTTGGTGTCGGACCGTGGGACCATCACGCGGACGGCTGCCCAGTCGCGGTCGTGCAGCGGGGAGACGGTGGGCGACTCCATGCCGCCGGCGACGGCGGTCGCGGCGTCCAGCTTGTCGACCGGGACGTCGTAGTCCATGAGGACGTACTGCCGGGCCACGAGGACGCCCTGCAGGCGACGGTGGAGGACCGCCAGACCGTCCACCTCGGCGTCGGACGAGATGAGGACGGCCGTCGACTCGAGGATGACCGGCCCGAAGATCTCGAGCCCGGCCGCACGCAGGGTCGCACCGGTCGACACGACGTCGGCCACGGCGTCGGCGACGCCCAGCTGCACGGCGCTCTCGACCGCTCCGTCGAGCGGCACGAGGGTCGCGGTCACGCCGTGGCTCTCGAGGAACGAGCCGACGAGACCGGCGTAGCTCGTGGCGACCCGGGTGCCCTGCAGCTGACGGAGGTCGGCGAAACGGCCGGGAGGGCCCGCGAAACGGAAGGTCGAGCCGCCGAAGTCGAGGGGTGCGACCTCGTGTGCCGGCGAGTGCGAGTCGAGCAGCAGGTCGCGGCCCGTGATGCCCACGTCGAGGGCGCCCGACCCCACGTAGGTCGCGATGTCGCGCGGGCGGAGGTAGAAGAACTCGACGCCGTTGCGCGGGTCCTCGACGTGGAGGGTCTTGGGGTCTCGGCGACCGGTGTAGCCGGCCTCGGCGAGCATGGCGGAGGCGGTCTCGCTGAGCGATCCCTTGTTGGGCACTGCGACGCGGAGCATGGGGTTCTCTGTCTGCTGGGGTGCCGCGCGAGCGGCGTGACGAACGGGGGTGACGGAGGCCGACTCAGAGATGTCGGTAGACGTCGGCCGGGGTGATGCCCTTGGCGATCATCATGACCTGCAGGTGGTAGAGCAGCTGGGAGATCTCTTCGGCGGTCGCGACGTCGCCCTCGTACTCGGCGGCCATCCAGACCTCGGCGGCCTCTTCGACGATCTTCTTGCCGATCTGGTGCACTCCGGCGTCGAGTTCGGCCACGGTGCCCGACCCCTCGGGCCGGTCGCGGGCCTTGTCGCTGAGCTCGAGGTACAGGTCGTCGAAGGATTTCACGACGTCAAGGCTACCGTCGCGGCGGCCGCCCGGAGTGCAGCGATGTTGTCGACGGGCGACCCGCCGTAGACGGCGGACCCGGCGACCACCGTGTCGGCACCGTTCTCGACGGCCGTGACGATGGTCTCGGTCGTGATGCCGCCGTCGACCTCGAGCCACACGTCGAGCCCGGAGGCGCGCACGGCCTCACGGGCACGGGCCAGCTTGGCCATCGTCTCGGGCATGAAGGACTGCCCGCCGAAGCCCGGCTCGACGGTCATGACGAGGATCATGTCGTACGCGTCGAGTGTCTGGAGGTAGGGCTCGAGGTCGGTGCCCGGCTTCACGGCGACGGAGGCGCGGGAGCCGTTGCTGCGGATGGCCTGCGCCGTCGAGACGGGATCGGACGCCGCCTCGGCGGAGAAGGTCACGGAGAAGGCGCCCGTCTCGGCGTAGCGGGGTGCCCAGCGGTCGGCGTCGTCGATCATCAGGTGCAGGTCGAGCGGTACGGGGCTGACCTCGCCGAGACGCTGCACGACGGGGAGGCCGAGGGTGAGGTTGGGCACGAAGTGGCCGTCCATCACGTCGACGTGAACGAGGTCGGCGGTCGAGATGCGCTCGAGGTCGCGCTCGAGGTTCGCGAAGTCGGCCGAGAGGATGCTGGGGCTGATGCGGATCGACACGGGACGAGCCTACCGTCCGACACGTTTCTCGATCAGGGCGACGAACATGGCGTCGGTTCCGTGACGGTGCGGCCAGAGCTGGACGAACGGTGCCGACGCCAGGTCGACGGCGCGGCCGGCGATGCGCTCGACGCCGGCCGTCGCGTCGAGCAGGACGAGATCGTCGTCGCGGCCTCGGAGGCCGGCCTCGACGACTCCGCGCGTCTCGGCCGTGTGCGGGGAGCAGGTCACGTAGGCCAGGACTCCCCCGGGAGCCAGCGCGTCCAGGGCGCTGGCGAACAGGCGCGACTGGAGGGCCGTGAGCTGACCGACGTCGGCCGGCTGCTTGCGCCACCGGGCCTCGGGTCGTCGCCGCAGGGCCCCGAGACCGGTGCAGGGGGCGTCGAGCAGGATGCGGTCGAAACCTCCGGGCCGTTCCGCCCCGAAGCGGGTGGCGTCACCTTCGAGCACCTCGACGTCGCCCGGGACGGCCTCGAGCGCCTGTCGGACGAGCCCGGCCCGTGCCGGGACGAGCTCGTTGGCGACGAGGTGGGCACCCGCCCGAGCGGCCTCGGCACCGAGCAGGGCGGCCTTGCCGCCGGGCCCGGCGCACATGTCGAGCCACCGTTCTCCGGGTGTGGCGGGGCGGTGTCGACTGAGGAGGAGTGCGGCGAGCTGCGACCCTTCGTCCTGCACGCGGGCACGCCCCTCGCGGACGGCCGTCTGCTGGGCCGGATCGCCCCCACCACTCGTCGCCGCCAGTGGCGACAGGCGCCCGCTCGGGGCGCCGAGCTCGGACACCTCGGCGAGCCCCGGCAGGGCGACGAGGCTGACCTTCGGGGCGTCGTTGTCGGCCGACAGCAGATCGACGAGCTCGCTCTCCCGCCCCTCGGCGGCCAGCGAACGACGGAACGCCCGCACCACCCAGGCGGGGTGCGACCACTCCGCGGCCAGACGGTCGTCGTCCCCGGTCGCGCCGGCCAGGACCCGCTCGCGCCACTCGTCGGGCGTCGACCGCGAGATGGTGCGCAGGACGCCGTTGACGAATCCGGTCCCCGATCGACTGCCCACCTGACGCGCGAGCTCGACGCTCTCGTCGACGGCCGCGTGGACGGCCACGCGCGTCGAGAGGAGCTGGTGCGTGCCGAGGCGGAGGACGTCCAGCAGTGCCGGGTCGATCGCGTCGGTGCCCCGACGGGCGGCCAGCGCGATGACGCGGTCGTAGTAGCCCCGGAGGCGCAGGGTGCCGTAGGTCAGTTCGGTCGCGAGCCCCGCGTCCTGGGCTCCAAGACGGGCCCGGACGATGCGCTGCGGCAGCAGGAGGTTGGCGTAGGCGTCGTCCTGCTCGACGGCCCGGAGGACGTCGAGGGCGACCTGGCGGGCGGGTTGGACTCGGCTCATGAGGTGCTCTTCGGGTCGGTGTCGGTGGTGATGTCGGTGTCGGCCGGGACGGGCGGGGTGGGCGGGGTCACGCGACGGTCGACCCCGCGGGGCAGCCCCCGCCACCAGTCGGCCGCCGACATCTCTTTCTTGCCCGCCGGCTGCACCCGGACCAGCTCGACGGGCGAGGAGGCGGTGCCCAGCAGCACACGGCGGCCCCGGGACTCGAGGCGACCGGCCTCGAGAGGTGCCTCGTCGGTCGACGTCGTCCGCGCCTCCGTGATCTTGAGGCCCGAGCCGTCGAGGTCGACGCGGGCGCCGGGCTCCGGCGTGACGCCTCGGAAACGGGCGATCACCTCGGTCGCCGGTCGCGAGGCGTCGAGGACGCCGTCGGCGAGGGTCAGCTTGGGGGCGAGCGTGACCGCGCCGGTCTGGGGCGTCGCCGTGGCCGTGCCGTCGGCGAGGCGGTCGACGACGCCGACCAGCAGGTCGGCACCGGAACGCGCGAGCTCGGCGAGGAGCTGGCCTGCGGTCTCGGTGCCGTCGAGGAGGCGCTCGAGGGTGCCGTAGACGTCCCCCGCGTCGAGCTCGGGGACGAGCTGGAACACCGCGGCGCCCGACACGGCGTCGCCCGCCATGAGCGACCGCTGGACGGGGGCGGCGCCGCGCCAGGCGGGAAGGAGGGAGAAGTGCAGGTTGACCCAGCCGAGCCGGGGGGCGCCGAGGAGGGGCTCGCGGAGCAGGGCTCCGTAGGCCACGACGACGCCGAGGTCGGGATCGAGTCCCGTGAGCTCGGCCGTGACCTCCGGCGTGATGCGGCGGGCCTTGACGACGCGGAGACCGAGGCGGTCGGCCTCGACGGCGACGGGGGTGGGGGTCAGGACGCGTCTGCGTCCCTGCGGGGTGTCGTCGCGGGTCAGCACGGCGACGATCTCGTGAGGACCGTCGGCGAGGGCGGTGAGCGAGGGCACGGCAGCGGCGGGGCTGCCGGCGAAGACGAGGCGCATGGGGTTCCTGGCGGGTCAGTCGGCGAACGGCTCGACGTCGTCGAACCGCACTCTGAGTGTAGGGACGGCCCGCGCACGCTTCTGACCGAGCGCCTTGCGTCGGTCCGTGGCCGCCCGGATGACCTGGGAGCGGAGGGCCAGCGCCACGTCGTGACCGCGCGAGTAGTCGAAGCGGACGATGGCGCGGACGCCGGCGGACTCGACGTCCACCGGGCCGAGGGTCTCGGCACGGACCTCGTCGGGAAGGTCCTCGAGCGCACGCGCGACGGTGTCGACCGTGCCGGTCACGGTCGCCACTCGGACGGCCGGGGGGAAGCGCAGGACGCGACGGTCGGCGAGCTCTGAGGAGACGAAGCGGGCGAGCTCCCACGTCGCGAGGGCGGAGGCGATGGCGCCACCCACCCCGACCAGCACGACCGGGGCGCGACGTGCGGCCAGGGCCGTGGCGTTGGCCCACCAGCGGAGGCAGTCCTCCGCGACGCGGAGGCTCTCTCGGGCGAGCATGCGCTCACCGTCGAGCAGCAGCACGGCTCGGTAACCGCCGGGGGCGATCGGCTCGGCCCCGCGGGTCGCGACGACGATCGCCGGGTCGGCGTCGACGTGGGTCAGGGCCCTCGCGCCGTCCGAGACGATGACGCGCACCCCGGGGAACGCCTTGCCGAGTTCGTCGGCCGTCCGCGACGCGCCGGTGCCGACGGCCCGCATGCGCGTTCCCTCGCAGGTGCGGCAGTGCCACGAGACGGCCAGGGCGCCACACCAGGCGCAGGCCGGGGTCACCCCTCGCTCGCGTTGCTGGAGGGGGCCGTTGCAGCGCAGGCAGCGTGCCGTGTCGCCACAGTCGACGCAGGCCAGGCGTGGCGAGTAGCCGGGCGAGGCCACCTGGATCAGGACCGGTCCGTGCTCGACCGCGGCCCGCGCCTCGGCGTAGGCCGAGGAGGGGATGCGGGCCTGCGCGGCGAATCCGTCCGTGGCGGCCTGACGGACGGTCGGCACGACCCGGGGCTGGTAGCGCGGATCGGGACGCACCTCGGCCAGGAAGCCGATCTCGACCAGGCGCTGGACGTCGGTGCTGCGGGAGTGGCCGAGGAACACCAGGGCGCTGTCCTGTTGGGCCTGCCGGAGCAGCGCGGTGTCGCGCGCGTGCACGTACGGGGCGAGCGGCTCGCCGAAGGACGGGTCACCGTCGTCGAACACCACGACGACCCCGAGCCTGGCCGAGGGGGCGAGCAGGACGGACCGGTTGCCGACGACGACCACGGGTTCGTCGCCTCGGGCACGGAGGAGCGCTCGGTAACGGTCGGCGTTCGACTGGCGGGAGTCGAGCCGGACGACGCGGTCGGGCGGGAGGACGGCGGCGAGGGCCTGGAGGACGTGCTCTTCGTCGCGGTAGTCGGGGACGGCGACCACGGCGTTGTCGCCCGCGCCGACGGCGACCGCGGCGAGCTGGGCGGCCGTGAGGGCCCAATGACCCACCCATGCCCCGTCGGGCAGTTCGACCAGCAGCGGAACGGCGTCGACCGCCGCGCGACCGCGGGCCGCAACGAGCCCGGCGAGGTCGGTCGACCGATAGCCCACGACGACCGGGACGGGTTCGGGGTCGGCGTCGTGGTCGGGAGCCGAGGCTGCCACGGGAGCCACGGTCGGGGCGGTGGGGCCGGAGGCCGGTGAGGACGAGTTGTCGGCGGCGGCCAGGTGGGCCTTCTCGACCCGGACCTGACGCGGTGGGATCGCGAGCCGCACGACGTCGCTGGCCGATCCGCCGGCCCGGTCGGCCACGGCGCGCGCGAGGCGCCACACCTCGGGTGCCAGGACCGACACGGTCGACACGATGTCCTCGATCTCGGACAGGTCGCCGCCGTGCTCGGACGACGACGCGACCTCGACGACGAAGCCGTCGGCGATGCGCCCGGCGGAGCGGAGCGGAACCTTGACGCGGATGCCCGGGGCGATCTGGTCGCGCAGCCGCTCGGGCACGGCGTAGTCGAACAACCGGTCGAGTTGCGGCAGCGGCGATTCGACCATCACCCGGACGACGCGCGGCACGCTGTCGACGGGGACGTCGGCGACCGCCGGCACGGTCAGAGCCCGGCGGCGGCCCGGAGGGCGTCGACGCGGTCGAGCGCCTCCCAGGTGAAGTCGGGCAGGTCGCGACCGAAGTGGCCGTAGGTCGACGTCGCCGCGTAGATCGGCCTGAGCAGGTCGAGGTCGCGGATGATCGCCGCCGGGCGGAGGTCGAACACGCTCTCGATGGCCGCCGTGATGACGTCGTCGCCGACGTGCCCGGTGCCGAAGGTCTCGACGTAGAGGCCGACGGGTGCGGCCCGCCCGATCGCGTAGGCCACCTGGAGTTCGAGCCGGTCGGCGAGGCCCGCGGCGACGGCGTTCTTGGCCACCCACCGCATGGCGTACGCGGCGGACCGGTCGACCTTCGAGGGGTCCTTGCCCGAGAACGCGCCCCCACCGTGACGGCTCGCCCCGCCGTAGGTGTCGACGATGATCTTGCGGCCGGTGAGTCCGGCGTCGCCCTGCGGGCCGCCGATCTCGAACCTGCCGGTCGGGTTGATGATGAACCGGGTGTCCGTGGACGAGAGCCCTGCCTCGTCGAGGACGGGGCGGATGACGTGCTCGATGACGTCGGACTCGAGCTGGGCGCTCGAGACCGCAGGCGAGTGCTGGGTCGACAGGACGACGGTGTCGACGGTCGTGGGCACGACCCCGTCGTAGCCGACCGTCACCTGCGTCTTGCCGTCGGGCCGGAGGTAGTCGAGGGTGCCCGACTTGCGCACGGCCGCCAGTCGCTCGGCGAGCCGGTGGGCCAGCCACACGGGGAGCGGCATGAACTGGGGGGTCTCGTTGGTGGCGTAGCCGAACATGATGCCCTGGTCGCCGGCACCCTGGCGGTTGAGCAGGTCGTCGTCGCCGCCACGCGCCTCGAGGGCGGTGTCGACGCCCTGGGCGATGTCGGGCGACTGGGACCCGATCGACACCTCGACGCCGCAGGTACGGCCGTCGAAGCTCACGGCCGACGAGTCGTAGCCGATGCCCACGATGAGGTCGCGCACGATCGTGGGGATGTCGACGTAGCCCTTGGTGGTGACCTCGCCGGCCACGTGCACGAGTCCCGTGGTGACCATGGTCTCGACCGCGACCCGGCTGGCGGGGTCGACAGCCAGCAGCGCGTCGAGGATGCCGTCCGAGATCTGGTCGCAGATCTTGTCGGGGTGGCCCTCGGTGACCGACTCGGAGGTGAAGAGTCGAAGGGAGGTCGATGCCGTCGTGGCAGGGGCGGTCGTCGTGTCGGTCGGGGTCACGGTGTTCCTCTGGGTGTCGTTCTGGGTGGGGACGCGATGAGGCCCCGCGGGATGGACTCCCGGGGGCCTCGTCAGATGATAGGACCGACCACCGTCAGAGGGGCTGGTCGTGTCGCCCCGCTACTCGGAGGGGACGGCGAGCGGCTTCACCTCGAGCTTGTCCTCGTTGATCTCGTGCATCGCGACCGACAGGGGCTTGTCGTCGATGGAGCTGTCGACCAGGGGGCCGACGTTGTCGAACAGGCTGCCCTCGTGGAGGTCGGCGTAGTAGTCGTTGATCTGACGCGCGCGCTTGGAGGCGAAGATGACGAGTGCGTACTTCGACTCGACCTTCGACAGCAGCTCGTCGATGGGGGGATCGATGATGCCCTGGTTCTTGTCGGCCATTGGTTGCTCCTCGTGTCGATGGGGGACGGTGCCGGCTCCGCTCGGGACGAGCGTGGGCACCAAGATGGGGGCGCGGGTCACGCGCGGGTGCGGCCCGGTTCGGGCGCAGTCATCAATTCTACGACCTCTCGGGCCGCTTCGGCCACGTCGTGGTTCACGACACGCGCGTCGAACTCGTCCTGGGCGGCCAGTTCGACCTTCGCGGTCTCGAGTCGGCGTTGCTGTTCGGCGGCGTCCTCGGTACCCCGACCGATGAGTCGACGGACGAGTTCGTCCCAGGTCGGGGGCAGCAGGAACACGAGCACGGCCTCGGGCATCGCGGCCCGGACGAGTCGAGCCCCCTGCAGGTCGATCTCGAGCAGTACGCTGCGCCCCTCGTTCAACGCGGCGTCCAACGGAGGGCGGGGCGTGCCGTAGCGGTACGAGTTGTGCACCGTGGCGTACTCGAGCAGTTCGCGGTCGCGGATCATGCGGTCGAACTCCGCGTCGTCCACGAAGTAGTAGTGGACCCCGTCGACCTCGCCGGGTCGCGGGGCACGGGTCGTCGCCGACACGCTGAGGTGCACGTCGGGGTAGTTCTCGCGGATGTAGGTCGAGACCGTGCCCTTGCCCACGGCCGTGGGGCCCGCCAGGACGACCAGCCGGGACCGGAGGCGCCCCTTCGACTCGCGGACGGCCAGCCAGTCGCCGAGGATGCGGCGTTGCCTGACCCCGAGGCCACCGACCCGCTTCGACTCGGCGATGCCGAGCTCGGTCATGATGCGGGCGACGCGGGTCGGACCGATGCCCGGGATGCTGGTGAGGAGTTCGCGGACCCTGAGCGACCCCTCGGGGCTCGTGGGTTCTCCGGCCCAGGCGGACTCGGCGACGTCGAGGGCGCTGCGGGTCCGGGAGGCGACGGCGTTCTTGACGGCGGCGCGACCGCGACGCGCGGCCACGGCGGCTCGGGCCGCCGCGGCGCGGTCGACGGGAGGCGGGGTCAGACGAGGCACGAACGCACCTCGTCGGCATCACGACGGACCGCGTCGGCGAACCCTTCCGGACCCGCCGAGAGCAGGGCTCGGGAGGCGGAGACCAGCACGGCACCGGCCGCGGGGCCGAAGAGCCGCGGCAGGTCGGCATAGGTCGCGCCCTGGTGGCCGAACCCCGGGGCGAGCACCGGCGTCGTCGTCAGTCGGGCGGCGTCGATGCCGTAGTCGTCGAGGTCGACGGTCGCGCCGAGCACGAGGCCGACGCTGCCGAACGGAGCGTCGCCCGCCGTCTGGTTGTCATGGAGCACGTCGTCGACGATACCGCTCGCGACGGTGCCCTCCGCGCCGTGGTCGTCCGTCCGGACGGCCGTCTGGGTGGCGAGGGCCTCGACGTTGGACGTCGCGGCCAGCACGAAGACGCCGGCGCCGACGGCCCGTGCCCGGGTGACCAGTCCGGTCATGGAGTCGAAGCCGAGATAGGGCGAGACCGTCAGCGCGTCGACCCGCAGCGGTGACGACGCGTCGAACCAGGCCTCACCGTAGGCGTCCATCGTCGAGCCGATGTCGCCCCGCTTCGCGTCGCCGATCTGCACCAGGCCCCGCTCGCGACCGGCCTCGAGGACGTCTTCGAGGGCTGCGAACCCCGCGGAGCCCCACCGTTCGAAGAACGCGACCTGCGGTTTCACGATCGTCGCCGAGCCGACCAGGCCGTCGAGGACGCGCAGGCCGAACTCACGGACACCCGAGGCGTCGGACGGCAGGCCCCACTGGTCGAGGAGGTAGGGATGGGGATCGATGCCGACGCAGAGCGGACCGGTCGCGGCGAAGGCCGCCGCGAGCCGGTCGCCGAACGACGAGCTCACCGTCGGGCCGCCCGGGCGAGGCCGTAGTCCTGCAGGCTCGTCACCTCGAGGTCGCTCTGGACGGCCTCGATCGAGGCGACGGCCGCACCGAGCTGGGCGATGGTCGTGAAGAGCGCCTTGTCGGCTGCGACCGTCGCCGCACGGATCTCGTAGCCGTCGGCCCGGGCGCTCGAGCCGCTCGGGGTGTTGATCACGATGTCGACCTCGTCGGCGTTGATCAGGTCGACGACCGAGTGGCCCCCGGCGCTGAACTTGTCGACGGTGTCGGCGTGGATGCCGTTGCGGACGAGGACGGTGGCCGTCCCCTCGGTCGCCAGGATGCGGAAGCCGAGCTGCTGGAGGCGCAGCACCGGCAACACGATGGCCCGCTTGTCGCGATCGGCGACGCTGACGAAGACGGTGCCCGAGGTGGGGAGGCCGCCGTACGCCGCCGTCTGGCTCTTCGCGAACGCCCGGGGGAAGTCGCGGTCGATGCCCATGACCTCGCCCGTGGAGCGCATCTCGGGGCTGAGGACGCTGTCGACGACCTGGCCCTCCTTCGTGCGGAACCGCTTGAAGGGGAGCACGGCTTCCTTCACCGAGATCGGCGAGTCGAGGGGGACGTCCGAGCCGTCCTGCTCGGGCAGCAGGCCGGTCTCCACGAGGTCGCGCACGCTGTGGCCGACCATGATGAGCGAGGCCGCCTTGGCCAACGGGATGCCGAGGGCCTTCGAGACGAAGGGCACCGTGCGGCTCGCCCGGGGGTTGGCCTCGATGACGTAGAGCACGCCGGCCGCGATCGCGAACTGCACGTTGAGCAGGCCGGACACGCCGATGCCCTTCGCGATGGCGAGGGTCGCGTCGCGGACGCGGTCGATCTCGCCCTTCCCGAGCGTGACGGGCGGAAGGGTGCAGCTCGAGTCGCCGGAGTGGATGCCGGCCTCCTCGATGTGCTCCATGATGCCGCCGACGTAGAGCTCGGTGCCGTCGTAGAGCGCGTCGACGTCGATCTCGACGGCGTCGTCCAGGAACCGGTCGACCAGGAGGGGTGCCTCCGGTCCGATGATGGCCTGGTCGGCGACCCGTTCGAAGTAGTCGGCGAGCGAGGGGCTGTCGTAGACGATCTCCATGCCGCGGCCACCGAGCACGTACGACGGACGCACCAGCACCGGGTAGCCGATCTCTTCGGCGACGGCGACGGCGCTGTCGTAGTCGGTCGCCGTGCCGTTGCGGGGCGCGAGCAGGCCGGCGGCGTCGAGGATGCCCTGGAAGAGGCCTCGCTCTTCTGCCGAGTCGATCGCGTCGGGCGTCGTGCCGAGGATGGGCACGCCCGCGGCCTCGAGGCCCTTCGACAGGCCGAGGGCCGTCTGGCCGCCGAGCTGCACGACGACGCCGACGAGCTCGCCGCTGGCGCTCTCGGCGTGGACCACCTCGAGGACGTCCTCGAGGGTGAGCGGCTCGAAGTACAACCGGTCGCTCGTGTCGTAGTCGGTCGAGACCGTCTCGGGGTTGCAGTTGATCATGATCGTCTCGAACCCGGCGTCGCTCAGGGCGAAGCTCGCGTGGACGCACGAGTAGTCGAACTCGACGCCCTGCCCGATGCGGTTCGGCCCGGAGCCGAGGATGATCACCTTGCGACGATCGCTGGCCACCACCTCGGTCTCGGCGTCGTAGCTCGAGTAGTGGTACGGCGTCAGCGCGGGGAACTCCCCCGCGCAGGTGTCGACGGTCTTGAAGACGGGACGCACGTCGAGGGCGTGCCGGTGATCGCGGACCTGCTGCTCGGAGAGACCGCGCAACTGGCCGATCTGGTCGTCGCTGAAGCCGTGGTCCTTCGCGAGCACGAGCACGTCCGCGTCGAGTTCGGCCGCCGCGGCGACCTGCTCGGCGACCTCGTTGATCAACACGACCTGGTCGATGAACCAGGGGTCGATCTTCGTGGCGTCGAAGACCTGCTCGGCGGTGGCGCCGGCCCGCAGGGCCTGCTGGACGGTGACGATGCGGCCGTCCGTGGGCGTCGACGACAACGCGAGCAGCGCCTCCTCGTCTCCGGGCTCGCCCTGCCAGTGGAAGCTCGAGCCACGCTTCTCGAGCGACCGGAGCGACTTCTGCAGCGCCTGCGTGAAGTTGCGGCCGAGGGCCATGGCCTCGCCCACGCTCTTCATCGTCGTGGTCAGCGTCGTGTCGGCCGCCGGGAACTTCTCGAAGGCGAACCTCGGCACCTTGACGACCACGTAGTCGAGCGTCGGCTCGAAGGAGGCGGGGGTCACCTTCGTGATGTCGTTCGGGATCTCGTCGAGACGGTACCCGAGGGCGAGCTTCGCCGCGATCTTGGCGATCGGGAATCCGGTCGCCTTCGACGCCAGGGCGCTCGAGCGCGACACGCGGGGGTTCATCTCGATGACGATGACGCGGCCGTCCGCGGGGTCCACCGCGAACTGGATGTTGCAGCCGCCCGTGTCGACGCCCACGCGACGGATGATGTCGATGCTGATGTCGCGCAGGTTCTGGTACTCGCGGTCGGTGAGGGTGAGCGCCGGGGCGACGGTGATCGAGTCGCCGGTGTGGACGCCGACGGGGTCGACGTTCTCGATCGAGCAGACCACGACCGTGTTGTCGGCCGTGTCCCGCATCATCTCGAGCTCGTACTCCTTCCAGCCGAGGATGCTCTCCTCGAGGAGCACCTCGGTGGTCGGGCTCTGGTGCAGGCCGTCCGTGACCATGCGGACGAGCTCGTCACGGGTGTAGGCGAAGCCCGACCCGAGCCCGCCCATGGTGAACGAGGGCCGGATGACCAGCGGGTACCCGAGGTCTTCGGCGTACTCGACGGCCTGGTCGACCGTCGTGGCGATGTACGACTTGGCGACGTCGGCACCGGACTCCAGCACGAGCTTCTTGAAGAGCTGGCGGTCCTCGCCCTTCTGGATGGCCTCGACCTTGGCGCCGATCAACTCGACGCCGTGCTTGGCGAGGATGCCTTCTTCGTCGAGGGCGATGGCGGCGTTCAGGGCCGTCTGCCCGCCGAGGGTGGGCAGGATCGCGTCGGGGCGCTCCTTCACGATGATCGCCTCGAGCACCTCGGACGTGATGGGCTCGATGTACGTCGCGTCGGCGAAGTCGGGGTCGGTCATGATCGTGGCCGGGTTCGGGTTGACGAGGATGACCCGCACCCCTTCTTCACGCAGCACGCGGCACGCCTGGGTGCCCGAGTAGTCGAACTCGGCCGCCTGGCCGATGACGATCGGCCCGGAGCCGATCACGAGGACGGAGTTGATGTCGTCACGCTTGGGCATCAGTTGCTGCTTTCGATGTCGGAGCCGAAGTCGACGGCCTGGCCGTTCGTGCGGGCGACGACCGCCTCGCGGAAGCGGTCGAAGAGGTGGTTGCTGTCGTGGGGGCCCGCGGCGGCCTCGGGGTGGTACTGCACCGAGAACGCGGGGATGTCGAGGGCACGGAGGCCCTCGACGACCTGGTCGTTCAGGCTGTAGTGGCTGACCTCCACCCGGCCGAAGCCGGCCGGGGAGTCGAGGACGCCGTCGATGGGTGCGTCGACCGCGAAGCCGTGGTTCTGGCTGGTGATCTCGACCTTGTTCGTCGTCTTGTCGAGCACGGGTTGGTTGATGCCGCGGTGGCCGAAGGGCAGCTTGTACGTGCCGAATCCCAGGGCCCGGCCGAACAGCTGGTTGCCGAAGCAGATGCCGAAGTAGGGCAGCCCGTCCCGCAGGGCACCCTGCAGCAGTTCGACCTGGGAGTCGCTCGCCGCCGGGTCGCCCGGGCCGTTCGAGTAGAAGAGGGCGTCGGGGGCGAGGGCACGGAGCTCGTCCAGGGTCGTGGACTGCGGCAGCACGTGCACCTCGAAGCCGCGCTGCGCCAGGTAGCGGAGCGTCGAGGTCTTCACGCCCAGGTCGAGCACCGCGACGGAGCCGATGCGGTCGCCCTCGGCGTGCAGGACGTACGGCTCGACCGTCGACACCTGGCTCGAGAGGTTGAGGCCGCGCATGTCCGCCCCGGCGGTGACGAGGGACAGCTGCTCGTCGGGGTCGAGCTCCGCGTCGGGACCGCTGAAGACCCCGCCCTTCATCGAGCCGACCTCGCGCAGACGGCGCGTGACGGCGCGGGTGTCGATGCCGCGGATGCCGACGATGCCGTCGGCGACGAGCTGGTCGTCGAGGCTGCCCTGCGCCCGGTGGTTCGAGACCACCCGGCTCGCGTCCCGCACGACGTACCCGGCGACCCAGATGCGGCGTGACTCGGGGTCGGTGTCGTTCACGCCCGTGTTGCCGATGTGCGGTGCCGTCATGACGACGATCTGCCCGGCGTACGACGGGTCGGTGAGGGTCTCCTGGTAGCCGGTCATGCCGGTCGCGAAGACGACCTCGCCGAGGGTGCGTCCGACGGCGCCGTAGGCACGGCCCGTGTAGCGGGTGCCGTCGGCGAGGACCAGCACGGCCCTCTCGGTGGTGGAGGCGTCAGTCAATGGTCTTCTCCTTGGTGGTGCCGGCCCCGGGGGCCGTGGGGACGAGGGGGCGGATCGCGGCGACGACGGGTGCCGGGTCGTCGGTGATGCGCAGGTAGGTGTCGAGGTCGACGTCGCCGAGGCGCCAGCCGACGAGGACGAGGCCGTCCCGCTCGACGACGCGGTCGATGGTCCAGGTCGCACGGTCGACACCCCGCAACGAGGAGGCACGGATCAGCACGGCCGGTTCGCCCGCTATCTCGAGGCGCACGCCCTCGGCGTGGACGGACACGATCGCCCGACCGCGGAACCCGAGGCCGTGGACGACGACGCGGTCGAGCGGGTCACCGCCCCGTGACGTGGCGACGTAGAGGGCGTCGACGGCGAGGACGGGGGCCGAGAGGTCGTCGGGCGCCCGGTCGGGCGCGGGGATGTCGGACTGACGCCGCCCCCTGGCGCGCCAGGAGCGGGCCATCAGACCGATCAGCAGTCCGACGCCGACGAGGATGAGCGCGGCGATGATCCACTGGCTCATCGGGCGGGCGTCCCCTCGGAGGCGGCGAGGGCGGCGGCGCTGTCGACGAGTCGAGCCGCGTGGGCGACGACCTCGCTCTCGACGACGTTCCCGTCGACCACCGTCGCGTAGCCCTGGTGGAAGGTCGCCCGCACCTGTCCGGGCAGGACGCGACCGAGGTAGGGCGAGTTGCGGCTCTTGCCCGCGAGGTGCTCGGTCGAGAACGTGCGGGTCACCCCACGATCGTAGAGCGTGAGCTCGGCGGGCTCGCCCACGGCGAGGGGACGACCGTGGCCCGCGACCTGCCCGATCTCGGCCGGGGCGATCGACATGACGCGGGCGACGTCGGCCCAGCCGACGAGCCCGGTGTCGACCATCGTGTGGTGGACGACCGACAGGGCCGACTCGAGGCCGACCATGCCGTTCGCGGCGGCGTCCCACTCGCAGCACTTGGCCTCGGACGTGTGCGGGGCGTGGTCGGTGGCCACGATGTCGATCGTGCCGTCGGCCAGGGCGGCACGCAACGCCTCGACGTCTTCCGAGCGACGCAGCGGCGGATTGACCTTGAACCG
This sequence comes from Frigoribacterium sp. 2355, assembly GCF_054060695.1. NCBI lineage: Bacteria > Bacillati > Actinomycetota > Actinomycetes > Micrococcales > Microbacteriaceae > Frigoribacterium > Frigoribacterium sp. 2355. The sequence goes on from NZ_JBSSDL010000001.1 coordinate 237,271, forward strand.
TGAGTCGTAACCCGACACGAGGTCCTCCGTCAGCAGGAGGTGGTGCGGCGTCACCTCGGCCGTGACCTCGATGCCGCGTGACTTGGCCCAGCGGATGACCTCGACGCTGCCCGCCGTCGACACGTGGCAGACGTGCAGTCGGGCGCCGACGTGGTCGGCGAGCAGGACGTCGCGGGCGATGATCGCCTCTTCGGCGACCGCGGGCCAGCCACCCAGGCCCAGTTCGGCCGACAGCGCGCCCTCGTTCATCTGGGCGCCCTCCGTGAGCCTCGGCTCCTGGGCGTGCTGGGCGAGGACTCCCCCGAACCCCTTGATGTACTCGAGGGCCCGACGCATCAGCAACGGGTCGGCGACGCAGGAACCGTCGTCGGAGAAGACCCGGACGGCGGCCCGCGAGCGGGCCATGGCACCGATCTCGGAGAGGTGGGTCCCCTTCAGCCCCTGGCTCACGGCACCGATCGGGCGGACGGTCACGAAGCCGGCCCGCTCCCCCAGCGCCTGCACCTGTTCGACGACCCCCGCGGTGTCGGCCACGGGTGACGAGTTCGCCATGGCGTTGACCGCGGTGTACCCGCCGGCGGCCGCTGCGCGCGATCCGGTCAGGACGGTCTCGCTGCCCTCGCCCCCCGGCTCGCGCAGGTGGGTGTGGAGGTCGACGAGGCCGGGGAGCAGGAGCAGGCCGTCGGCGTCGGTGACCGTCGCACCGGCGGCGGTCAGGCCGGTGCCGAGTTCGGCGACGACGCCGTCACGGACGACGACGTCGGTGCGGGTGCCGTCGACGGTCTCGGCGCCCCGGATGAGGTGGGTGGTGGTCACGATGCGTCCTCCCGGTCGCCGGCGAGGGTGAGGTAGAGCACGGCCATGCGGACGGCCACGCCGTTCGTGACCTGCTCACGGACGGTGGACCGCGGCGAGTCGGCGGCCTCGTCGCTGATCTCGAGGCCGCGGTTCATCGGGCCGGGGTGCATGACGAGCGTGGACTCGGGCAGAGCCCGGAACCGCATCGCACCCAGCCCCCAGGACCGGGCGTACTCGCGGGGATTGGGGAAGAACGCGTCGTTCATGCGCTCCTGTTGGATGCGCAGCATCATGACGACGTCCGGTCGCACCTCGGCCAGGGCCTCGTCGAGGTCGTAGCGGACGGAGACGCCGAAGCGGCTGACGTCCACCGGGATCAGCGTGGGAGGCGCGACCACCGTGACGTGCGCCCCGAGCGTCCGCAACAACCACGCGTTGGAACGGGCCACCCGCGAGTGCAGGATGTCACCGACGATCATCACCTCGACGCCGTCGAGGTCGCGCCCCCGGCTCGCCGCGCCGTGGACGCGCCGGCGGATCGTGAACGCGTCGAGCAGGGCCTGCGTGGGGTGTTCGTGGGTGCCGTCGCCGGCGTTGACGATGCCGGCGTCCACCCAGCCGCTGTCGGCCAGCACACGAGGTGCGCCGCTCGACGGGTGGCGGATCACGATGCCGTCGGCCCCCATGGCGGCGAGGGTCTGGGCCGTGTCCTTCAGGGACTCGCCCTTGGAGACGCTCGACCCCTTGGCGGCGAAGTTGATGACGTCCGCACTGAGCCGCTTGGCCGCGGCCTCGAACGAGATGCGCGTGCGGGTGCTGTCCTCGTAGAACAGGTTGACGACCGTGATGCCGCGGAGCGTCGGCAGCTTGCGCACCTCGCGGGTGGCGACGTCCGCCATGTCCTCCGCGACGTCGAGGACGTGGATCGACTCGTCGCGCGAGAGGTCGGCGGTGCTGAGCAGGTGCCTCATCGGTTCGCCCCCGGGGTGGTGACGGGCGCGGAGGCGGCCCCCGCGCCTCCTGCGGTCGTGGCGTCGTCGATGGCGACGAGTTCGTCGTCGTCGACGCCGTGCAGCCGCACGAAGATGCGCTCGACGGTCGAGGTCGGCAGGTTCTTGCCCACGAAGTCGGCACGGATGGGCAGTTCTCGGTGGCCTCGATCGACGAGGACCGCGAGGCGGACGGCCCGGGGTCGGCCGATCGAGCTCAGGGCGTCCAACGCGGCACGGATGGTACGGCCCGAGTAGAGGACGTCGTCGACGAGGACGACGGTCTTCCCGTCGATGCCGCCGGAGGGCACCGAGGTGGGTCGGGGCGACCGGGTGGGCTGGCGCCGGAGGTCGTCCCGGTACATCGTCACGTCGACCGACCCCACGGGAACGGTGCTGCCCGAGATGGACGAGAGGATCGCGGCGAGCCGGTCGGCGAGCACGACCCCCCGCGTCGGGATGCCCAGGACGACCAGGTCGTCGGGACCTTTGTTCGACTCGAGGATCTCGTGCGAGATGCGCGTGAGGGCACGCGCGATGTCAGCCTGACTCAGCACGGTACGGGTGCTCAATCGGACCTCCTTCCCCGCCTCTCGGGACGGAATTTAAAGGATGTCGGTATGGGTCGCTCAACCCTAGCGGTTCGTCGGACGCCCGACGAGCCGGCCGGCGACGACGGCGGCCGGTCGGCGGTCAGTCCGCGGTCGCGATCCGACCGAGCAGTCCGTTGACGAACGAGGCGGAGTCGTCGGTGCTGAGGGTCTGGGCGAGTTCGACGGCCTCGCTGATCGCCACGGCGTCGGGGATCTCGTCGTTGTGACGCAGCTCCCAGATGCCGATCCGGATGATGCCGCGGTCGAGGGTGGGCATGCGCGCGAGGGTCCAGCCCTGGGAGTACGTCTCGATCAGTTCGTCGATCTCGTCGCGGTGGTCGATGACGCCCTGCACGATGTCGCGCGCATAGCCCCAGCTCGAACCCCGCTCGGGCTGGTCGAGGGCCCGCTGGGTCTCGGCGACGAGCGCGTCGGGCATGCTGATCTGTCGGATGTCGGCGACGTACAGGACGTCGAGGGCGCGCTTGCGCGCCTTGGTGCGTGCGCTCACCGACTAGTCGTTGACGCGGCCGAGGTAGCCGCCGTCGCGGGTGTCGACCTTGACCTTGGTGCCGGTCTCGAGGAACAGCGGCACCTGGATCTCGTAGCCGGTCTCGACGGTGGCGGGCTTCGTCCCGCCGGTCGAGCGGTCGCCCTGGAGGCCGGGCTCGGTGTACGTGACCTCGAGGATGACCGAGGCGGGCAACTCGATGTACAGCGGGTCGCCGTCGTGCAGGGCCATCTGCACGTTCTGGTTCTCGAGCATGAAGTTCTTCGCGTCGCCGACGATCGTGGCGGGCACGTTGATCTGGTCGTAGTCGCTCGTGTCCATGAACACGTAGCCGTCGGCCTCGGCGTAGAGGTACGTGTACTCGCGACGGTCCACGTTGGCGAAATCGATCTTGGTGCCGGCGTTGAACGTCTTGTCGACGACCTTGCCCGACATCACGTTCTTCATCTTGGTACGGACGAACGCGCCACCCTTGCCCGGCTTGACGTGCTGGAACTCGATGACGTTCCAGAGTTGACCGTCGAGGTTGAGGACGGCACCGTTCTTGATGTCGTTGGTAGTCGCCATGCGCGGATGATCCGTTCGGGGTGGTGGGAGGTCGGCCGGAATCGGCCATCGTCGAGTGTAGCGGACGCCCCGAAGGGCCGAAGGGCTACGAACCGATCTCTTGGTACGCCGCGAAGAGCAGGCTCTGGTCGGGCCCCTGCAGCACGGTGGGCCGACCGATCTCGTCCAGGACGATGAAGCGCAACAGGCCCGCGCGCGCCTTCTTGTCCCGTTGCATGGTGGCGAGCAGGGTGTTCCAGCGCCCGAGCGGATACGACACGGGAAGGGTCAGCGACTCGAGGATGCGGCGATGACGGTCGACCGCCTCGTCGGACAGTCGGCCGGTCAGGCGGGCGAGCTCTGCGGCGAACACCATGCCCACCGACACCGCGGCCCCGTGGCGCCACTGGTAACGCTCGGCGTGCTCGACGGCGTGGCCGAGGGTGTGGCCGTAGTTCAGGATCTCGCGCAGGCCCTGCTCGGTGAGGTCTTCGCCCACGACGCGGGCCTTCAACCCGATCGCCAGTTCGACCACCCGCCGGAACTCCGGCGTGGTTGGGTCGGTCGCCCGGTCGACGTCCGCCTCGACGATGTCGAGGATCTCGGGTTCGGCGATGAACCCGACCTTCACGACCTCGGCGAAGCCGGCGAGGATCTCGTTCTTCGAGAGCGTGTCGAGGTGGTCGAGGTCGGCCAGCACCGCCACCGGCGGGTGGAAGACACCGACGAGGTTCTTGCCCTCGGCCGTGTTCACTCCGGTCTTGCCGCCGACGCTCGCGTCGACGAGCCCCAGCACGCTGGTCGGCATCTGGACCAGCGGGACGCCTCGGAGCCAGGTGCCTGCGACGAAGCCGGCCAGGTCGGTGATCGCCCCGCCGCCGAGACCGATGACGGCGTCGGTGCGGGTGAAGTCGGCCTGGCCCAGCACCTGCCAGCAGAAGGCGGCGACCTCGACGCGCTTGGCGTCCTCGGCGTCGGGCACCTCGGCGATGAGGGCCTCGTAGCCGGCCGCCACGAGCGCGTCGCGGACCTCTATGGCCTTGCGGCCCAAGGTGGGGGCGTGCACGATCAGCACCTTCTTGGTCTGCGGGTGCAGGACCGCAGGCAGGTGGCCGGTGAGGCCCCGACCGATCAGGACGTCGTACGGGGCGTCTCCCCCGACGTGGATGGTGGTGGTGTCGGTCGCGTCGGTCATGCGGTGCCTCTCTCGGAGTCGAGCCAGGTCTCGATGTCGTCGACGACGGTCGAGACGGGTCGGTGGGACGTGTCGAACACGGCGGACGCCAGTGCCCGGTAGACCGGATCGCGCTCGGCGGCGATGGCTCGCCAGGCCTCGATCCCGCCCCTCTGCAGCAGCGGCCGGGTGCTCCCGGCCAGCCTCGACTCGACGGCCTCCGCCGTCACGGTCAGCAGGACGACGGGCAACCCGGACAAGGAGGCGCGCGTGCGTTCGTCGAGGACGGCTCCCCCGCCCAGCGACACCACCCCGTCGCCGGTCAGGGCTTCGACCACGGCCTCGTGTTCGAGTGCCCGGAAGTGGGCCTCGCCGTGACGGTCGAACAGGTCGGCGATGGGCCCGTGCCGCCGGACGACGAGACGGTCGCTGTCGACGAACGGGACGCCGAGACGACGGGAGAGCTTCTTGCCGATGCTCGTCTTGCCCGCCCCCATGGGCCCGATCAGGACGACCGGCCGCGCGACCGTCACTCGGTGGCGGACGCCGGCTGAGTCCGCAGGTTCTCGGGGATGGCGTCGAGGTAGCCCCGCAGGTTGCGCGCCGTCTCGCCCAGCGAGTCGCCGCCGAACTTCTCCAGGATCGAGTTCGCGAGGACGAGGGCGACCATCGATTCGGCGACGACGCCGGCGGCCGGGACCGCGCAGACGTCCGATCGCTGGTGGTGCGCCTTGCTCTCTTCGCCGCTCGTGACGTCGACGGTGGCCAGCGCCCGGGGCACGGTCGCGATGGGCTTCATGCCGGCACGCACGCGGAGGACCGTGCCGGTGCTCATGCCCCCCTCGGTGCCGCCGGCTCGGTCGGTGTCACGCGAGATGACCCCTCCCGTGCGGTGGAGCTCGTCGTGGGCGACGGAACCGCGCCTCCGGGTGGTCTCGAAGCCGTCGCCGACCTCGACTCCCTTGATCGCCTGGATGCCCATCAACGCGGCGGCCAGCTGCGAGTCGAGACGACGGTCCCACTGGACGTGCGAACCGAGCCCGGGCGGCACCCCGTAGGCGAGCACCTCGACGACGCCGCCCAGGGTGTCGCCGTCTTTCTTGGCGGCCTCGACCTCGTCGACCATGAGGGCGCTGGTCGCCTGGTCGAAGCAGCGCAACGGGTCGTCGTCGAGACGGTCCACGTCCGTCGGGACGGGCGCCGGGCTGCCGTCGGGCACGCGCACGGGCCCGATCGACAGGGTGTGGCTGACGAGCTCGATGCCGAGCTCGGCGAGGAACGACCGGGCGACGGCTCCGAGCGCGACGCGCGCTGCCGTCTCGCGTGCGCTCGCCCGCTCGAGGATGGGACGGGCCTCGTCGAAGTCGTACTTCTGCATGCCGACGAGGTCGGCGTGGCCGGGACGGGGTCGGGTGAGGGGCGCGCTCCGCCCCCGGGAGGCCTCACTCACCTCGACGGGCTCGGGGTTCATCACCTCGACCCACTTCGGCCATTCGGTGTTGCCGATCCGCAGGGCCACGGGGCTGCCCATCGTCAGACCGTGACGGACGCCGCCCGAGATGTTGAGTTCGTCCTGCTCGAACTTCATGCGGGAACCGCGGCCGTAGCCAAGTTTGCGTCGGGCGAGGTCGGCACGGATCGCGTCGAGCGACACCGGCACGCCGGCCGGCAGCCCTTCGAGGACGGCGACGAGCTCGGGCCCGTGAGATTCTCCAGCGGTCAACCAACGAAGCATGGTGTCGATCTTCCCACAGAGAGAGGGGCCGACCGACCGTGTGACGGCCGATCGGCCCCTCGGGACCGGTGGGTCTGCCCAGGGGTCGACCTTGGGTCGGTCACTGGTACTCGGGGTGCTCCCGCATCCAGGCCTGCCACTGCTTGACCGCGGCCTGGTGCTCCGCGAACGTGGTCGAGAACGCCGTCTCGCCCGAGTCGAGATCGACCGTGACGAAGTAGAGCCAGGTCCCGTCGGCCGGCTTGAGGGCGGCGTTCAGGGCGAGATCACCGGGGTTCGAGATCGGCCCGACCGGCAGACCCTCGTGGACGTAGGTGTTGTAGGCGTTGTTCGCGTCACCGCGCTCTTCGTCGGTCGTCGTGACCCGGTGGGTGTTGCCGGTGCCGTAGGCCACCGTCGCGTCGGACTGGAGGAGCATGCCCTGGTCGAGACGGTTCTGGAAGACCCGCGCGACCTTCGGGTAGTCGTCGGCCAGACCGGCCTCTTTCTGGACGAGCGACGCGAAGACGATGGTCTTCTGGTAGTCGGCGGGCTGTGCGCCGGCGGACTGCAGGTGCTGGGTCATGGTCGTCACCATGTCCTGCAGGTAGTCGTGGGCGGTCTTGCCCGGGTCGAGTTCGTAGGTCGCCGGGAAGAGCCATCCCTCGAGGCTCGTGGCCTCGGCGGGCAGCCCGAACGTCGTGTAGTCCGCAGCGGCGGCCTGGACGTCGGCGATGGGGATCGACGTCGCGGTGGCCAGGAGTTCGTAGACGTCCGCCGCCACGGTCCCCTCGGGGATGACGACCTTGTTGGTGATGCGGTTGGCGCTGTCCTGCAGTGCATCGAGGGCCGACTGGGCGCTCATCTGCTGCTGCAGGGTGTAGGTGCCCGGTTGGAAGGTCATCGACGGGTTGGACAGGAGGAGCGAGTAGGCCGACTCGTAGCTCTGCGTGACGCCCGCGTCCGCGAGGTTCTGCGCGATGTCGGAGCCGACCTGACCCGAGACGATGGCGAACTCGACGGGCGTGCCGTTGCCGCTGCCGGCGTAGTCGGCCGGTTCGTCGTTACCCGTGAACTTGGCGATCAGGGGCTGCACCTGCCCCCAGGCGGCGGCGACGCCGGCGGTTCCGCCGGCCAGGACGAGCACGAGGATGGACGCGAGGACGATCGGGCCCTTCTTGGAACGCCGTTCGCGCGGTTCGCGCGTCGTGCGTCCGCGGGGGCGGTCCCCCCCACCGTCGGAGGGGGGAACGACGGCGGGTTCGGCCTGTCGCTCGCGCTCACGCTGTTCGCGGCGGGACATGGCGGGGGCGTCGACGTGGGTGCTGCGGCGGAGGGGTGCACCGTCGGCGTCGCCCGGTCGACCATCACCCGGATCACCCCGTCGTCGTCCGGAGGTGTCGGCAGGGCGGTCGTTCTGGGGTTGGGACGCGAAGATGTCGTCCCAGTCGGGTTCGTCGGCCACGAATCACTGTCTCTCGTCGGTGGCGGGTGCGGCACCGTCGCCGCTCGCCTCTCGGGTCACGTCGACCATCCGCCCGGGCGGTCGACCGCTCGAGCGCTCGAGGTCGAGCGCGTGCTGGACGATGATAACAGCGGCCACTTGGTCGATGACGGACCGCTGGCTCTTGCCCTTCCGGCCCGAGGCCCGGAGGGCGCCCTGGGCGCTCACGGTCGACAGGCGCTCGTCGACGAGGCGCACGGGCACGGCCACGGCCTGGGCGACGGCCGCGGCGAAGTCCCGGGCGTCCTGGGTGGAGGCCGTGTCGCGACCCGAGAGGGCGATGGGCAGCCCGACGATCACCTCGAGCGCGTCGAGTCCGACGACCAGGTCGCGGACGGCACCGATGTCGGCCACGCCGTCGGTCGAACGCGCCAGCGTCTCGACCGGGGTGGCGAGCAGACCGTCGGGATCGGTGCGGGCGACACCGACCCGGGCCTTGCCCACGTCGATGCCGATCCGGACTCCGCGCCGCACGAGCGTCCTCAGGACCCGAGCTCGGCGACGATGCCGGCCAGCGCGGTGGGGATGGCCGAGACGTCGGATCCGCCGCCCTGGGCGAGGTCGTCCTTGCCGCCGCCCCCGCCACCGAGAGCTGCGGCGGCGCCCTTGGCGAGACGGCCGGCCTTGACGCCGGCCTGGCGCGCGCCGTCCGTGGTGGCCACGATCACGGCGGGCTTGCCCGCGACGTCGGCTGCCAGGGCGACGACGGAGGCGCTGGACGCGCCCAGGCGTTCGCGGACCGACAGGGCGAGCGACCGCAGGTCGTCGGTCGAAGCGAGCGACCCGACCGATTCGGCGACGACCGTGAGGTCGCCGATCCGACTCGCCGTCTCGGCCAGCGCCGGGACGCGGGTGGCGAGGCGGGCGGACTCGAACTCGGCGATCTTCTTCTCTGCCGTCCGGAGGCTCGTGACCAGGTCGCCGATGCGGTCGGCCAGCTGATCACGGGGAGTCTTGAGCGACGAGGTCAGTTGGGACACGAGAGCCCGCTCGGCGGCGAAGTCACGGAATGCGTCCATGCCGACGAGGGACTCGACGCGGCGGTTGGTCGACCCCACCGAGCTCTCGCTGACGAGGTTGATGAGGCCGACCTGCGAGCTGGTCGAGACATGGGTGCCCGCGCAGAGCTCGCGCGACCAGGGACCACCGATGTCGACCATGCGGACCGTCTCGCCGTACTTCTCACCGAACAGCGCCATGGCGCCCAGCGCGCGGGCGTCGTCGAGGGGCATCTCGCGGGTGACGACCTGCAGGTCGTCGCGGATGGCGTTGTTCGCGATCTCCTCGATCTCGGAGCGTGTCTGCGGGCTCAGCGCCTGGTTCCAGTTGAAGTCGAGCCGCATGTATCCGGCCTTGTTGTACGACCCCGCCTGGTGCGCCTCCGGGCCGAGCACCTCCCGGAGGGCGGCGTGGATCAGGTGCGTCGCCGAATGCGCCTGCGTCGCGCCGCGGCGGTAGGCCGGGTCGACCACGCTGGTCGCCGTGTCGCCGACCCCCACCTCGCCGGACGTCACCTGGACCCGGTGGCTGATCAGCCCCTTGACGGGCTTCTGCACGTCGAGGACCTCGAGGTCGAAGCCCACGCCGACGATGCGGCCCGAGTCGGCTTCCTGACCGCCGGACTCGGCGTACAGGGAGGTCTCGGCGAGGATCACCTCGGCGATGTCACCCGCCACGGCCCGGTCGACGTCGGCCCCGTCGACGATCAGGCCCAGCACGCGCGTCTGGGTGTCGAGCTCGTCGTAGCCGGTGAAGACCGTCTCGCCCTGGGCCCGGAACGCGCTGTAGACGCTCAGGTCGGCCAGGGCCACCTTCCGGGACTTGGCATCGGCCTTCGCCCGGGCACGCTGCTCGGACATTAGTCGGTCGAATGCCTCGCGATCGACCGTCAGACCGCTCTCTTCCGCGATCTCGAGCGTCAGGTCGATGGGGAACCCGAAGGTGTCGTGCAGGAGGAACGCCGTGTCGCCCTGCAGCTGCGGGGTCGTGCCCGCCGAGGCACGCTGCTTCGTGTCGTCGACGGCGATGTCGAGGATGTTCGTCCCGGCGGCCAGGGTGCGGAGGAAGGTCTCCTCCTCGGCGTAGGCCAGGCGCGAGATGCGCTCGAAGTCGGTCTCGACCTCGGGGTAGGCGGCCTTCATCGCGTCGCGGGACTCGGGGAAGAGCGAGGGGAACGTGGGGCCGTCGACGCCGAGCAAGCGCATCGACCGGACCGTGCGGCGCAGGAGGCGGCGGAGGATGTAGCCCCGGCCCTCGTTGGACGGGCGGACCCCGTCGGACATCAACATGAGCGAGCTGCGGACGTGGTCGGCGATGACCCGCATCCGCACGTCGTCGTCGTGGACGGCTCCGTAGCGCCGTCCCGACAGCTCGGCGGCCTTGTCGAGGACGGGGCGCACCTGGTCGATCTCGTACATGTTGTCGACGCCCTGCTTGAGGAACGCCACGCGCTCGAGACCCATGCCGGTGTCGATGTTCTTGTTCGGCAGCTCGCGGACGATGTCGAAGTCGACCTTCGAGCGCACGTTCTCGATCTGGTACTGCATGAACACGAGGTTCCAGATCTCGACGTAACGGTCGTCGTCCGTCGCCGGGCCGCCGTCGGCACCGTAGGCGGGACCACGGTCGAAGAAGATCTCCGAGCACGGACCTGCGGGCCCCGGCTGGCCGGTGTGCCAGTAGTTGGAGTCCTTGCCGAGTCGCTGGATGCGCTCGTCGGGCAGACCGGCGACCTTCTTCCAGAGGGCGATGGCCTCGTCGTCCTCCTCGTACACCGTCACCCAGAGGTCGTCGGGCGAGAACGCGAGTCCTCCGTCGGCCTCGCTCGAGGTCAGGAGCTCCCAGGCGTAACCGATCGCCTCTTCCTTGAAGTAGTCGCCGAACGAGAAGTTGCCGTTCATCTGGAAGAACGTGCCGTGCCGCGGCGTCTTGCCGACCTCTTCGATGTCGTTGGTGCGGATGCACTTCTGGACGCTGGTGGCACGCGGGTACGGCGTCGGGACGAGCCCCGTGAGGTACGGGATGAACGGGACCATGCCCGCGACGGTGAAGAGCAGGCTGGGATCGTCGCTGACCAGGGACGCGGACGGGACGACGGTGTGGCCCCGATCGCCGAAGTAGTCGAGCCAACGGCGGCGGATTTCGGCGGTCTGCATGGTTCTCCCGAGGGTGGGTTGGTCGTGTGTCAGGACGAGGAGGCGCGGCGGCGCACTCAGGACTCGTCGCGGTCGGAACGCAGTTCGGCTTCGCGGGCCTTGTAACCGTCGACCACGGCGGCACGGAACGACTTCACGTTGCCGTCGAGGTCGCCGAAGAACTGCTGACCCCGAGATGTCTTGTTGAACTGGTGGGCGACGGCGAAGCCGCCGACGACACCGACGGCGAGCAGGAACAGGCTCTTCACGGGGACTCCTCTTGGGGCTGGTGCCGCGACGTGCGAGCGCGACGACTCGACAGCTTACCCGGCCCCGGGAACGCGAAAGGAGCGGGCCACGACCGTGGCCCGCTCCTGACAGGGTGACGAGTTCTAGCGCGCGGCGTAGTACTCGACGACGAGCTGGACCTCGCAGGTCACCGGGACCTCGACGCGCTTCGGGCGACGCACGAGGCGGGCCTGCAGCTTGTCGATCTCGACCTCGAGGTAACCGGGCACCTTGGGCAGCAGGTCGACGTGACCGCCGGCCGCGGCGACCTGGAAGGGCTCGGTCTTCTCGCTGCGCTCCTTGACGTGGATCATCTGACCCGGCTTGACGCGGAACGAGGGGCGGTCGACGAGCTTGCCGTCCACCAGGATGTGGCGGTGGACGACCATCTGACGGGCCTGGGCCGTCGTGCGGGCGAAGCCGGCACGGAGGACGAGGGCGTCGAGACGGGTCTCGAGGAGCTCGACCAGGTTCTCACCAGTCAGGCCCGAAGCCTTGCGGGCCTCGTTGAAGACGATCTTGAGCTGGGCCTCGCGGATGCCGTACTGGGCGCGCAGGCGCTGCTTCTCACGCAGACGGACGGCGTAGTCGCTGTCGGTCTTGCGCTTGGTGCGGCCGTGCTCGCCGGGAGCGTAGGGGCGCTTCTCGAGGTAACGAGCAGCCTTCGGGGTCAGGGCGATGCCGAGGGCACGCGAGAGACGGGTCTTGCTGCGGGTACGTGACTTGGTGGACACTTGTTCCTTTTTCTTGTCGGTGGTTCGTCAGGGACCGCCCCAGCGCGCGAGCGCCGGGCGGCGTAACAAGAGGGGTGAGTGCCGCGGTGGCGACCGGCTACAGGTCGTCGCACCTTGATCGGGTCATCGTCAGCAGCCGCGCGTCGACGCCCGAGAACAGGCAACCCCCCGAGCATACAGGAGCCCGGGCGCCGACGCGAGCAGCCGGTCGGTCGTGCCGTCAGTGCCCCCGGGTGATCCGGCGCAGCTTCTCGAGACGGGCCGCCACGTCGCGTTCGTTGCCGTTGGCGGTGGGATCGTAGTACTCGTGGCCGACGAGTTCGTCGGGGAGGTACTGCTGCTCGACCACCCCGAACTCGGAGTCGTGGGCGTAGCGATAGCCCTTCCCGTGCCCGAGGCGTCGTGCCCCGGGGTAATGGGCGTCGCGCAGGTGCTTGGGCACGCGGCCCGCCTTGCCGGCCCGGACGTCCGCGATCGCGGCGTCGAGGGCGGAGTAGGACCGGTTCGACTTGGGTGCGGTCGCCAGGTAGACGACGGCCTCGGCCATCGGGATGCGTCCCTCGGGCATGCCGATCATCTGCACGGCGGTCGCGGCCGAGACCGCGACGGTGAGTGCGTTCGGATCGGCCATGCCGATGTCCTCACCGGCCGACACGATGATCCGACGGCAGATGAAGCGGGGGTCCTCACCCGCCTCGATCATGCGGGCGAGGTAATGGAGCGACGCATCGACGTCGGACCCCCGGATGGACTTGATGAAGGCGCTGATGACGTCGTAGTGCTCGTCGCCGTTGCGGTCGTACCGCAGCAACGCCCGGTCGACCGACTGGGCGACGATCTCGGACGTGATCGTCGGACGGTCGTCGTCGGGATCGTTCTCGTCGTACTCGGCGTCGGGGTCGAAGTCGGCGTCGGACGCGTCGTCGGCCGAGGCCGTCGGCACCGCGTCGGCCTCGAGCTTCGTGGCCCACGCCGACTGGGCGGACGCCTCGAGGGCCGTGAGCGCACGTCGGGCGTCACCGGAGGCCAGTCGGACGATGGTGGCCAGGGCTTCGTCGTCGAGGCGCACGGATCCGTCGAGACCGCGGGGGTCGCCGACCGCTCGCTGGACCAACTGGGCCAGGTCGTCGTCGCTCAGCTGTTCGAGCGTCAGCAGGAGCGAACGGGACAGCAGAGGCGTGATGACCGAGAAGGACGGGTTCTCGGTGGTGGCGGCGATGAGGATGACCCAGCCGTTCTCGACGCCGGGCAGCAGGGCGTCCTGCTGCGCCTTGGTGAAGCGATGGATCTCGTCGAGGAAGAGCACGGTCGTCGTGCCGTAGAGGTCACGGTTCGACAGGGCCTTCTCCATCACCTGTCGGACGTCCTTGACTCCCGCGGTCACGGCTGATAGCTCGATGAACTGTCGGCCGGAGCTGCGGGCGATGGCCTGGGCGAGGGTGGTCTTCCCCGTACCCGGCGGACCCCAGAGGATGACGGAGACGGCCCCCTGGTCGGCACCCGTGTCGGACGCCAGGGTGACCAGAGGCGAGCCGGGCCGCAAGAGGTGCCGTTGACCGGCGACCTCGTCGAGGGTGGTGGGACGCATGCGGACCGCGAGAGGGGTCGAGCTCTGCGGGAGCGGGCTCATGGTGACCCATGCTAGACCGGCCCTCCGATACAGTGCAGGCTGGACATCACCGAGCTGGAGGACCCGTGGCACCGAGCAAGAACCCGGACCGTGAGAGCCGGGACCGGCTCCGCAGGTACACCGCTCGTCAACAGGTGCACGCGACGCAGGTCGCCCGGCGCCGTCGGGACAACGTCCTCGCCGTGACCGCCGTCGTGGTCGTGGTCGGACTCGCGGCCGTGTCCCAGGTGTTCTGGTCGACCAGCGGTCCCGGTGCCCCCGCGGCGGCTCCGTCTGACGCGCCCAGCGCCTCCTCGACGCCCGCCGCCGGCGAGAACGTCGGGGACGTGCCCAGCGAGGCGATCGCCGACGGCCGCTCCTGGACGGGCGGCCTCACGCTCAACGACGGCGTCGAGCTCGGGATCGAACTGGACGGGGCGAAGGCCCCGCAGGCGTCGAGCGTCGTCATCGACCTCATCCAGAAGGGTTTCTACGAGGGGACGACCTGCCACCGCATGAGCGACGCCGCGACGGCGAAGTTCATCCAGTGCGGGTCCGCCAACGGCGACGGGACGGGCGACGCCGGGTTCACCTTCGGCCCACTGGAGAACGTCCCGTCGGACGGCGTGTACCCGACGGGGACGATCGCCATGGCTCGGAGCACCGACCCGTACTCGCAGTCGACGCAGTTCTTCATCACCTACGGCGACACCACCCTCGACGGCTCGACCGGTGGTTACACCGTGGTCGGACGCGTCACGAGCGGACTCGACCAGCTCGAGGCGCAGATCACGGACGCGGGCCTGACTCCCGGTACGAGCGAGACCGACGGCGCTCCCGTGGTGCCGACGACGATCACGGGCGCGACCATCGAGTAGTCCGCCGCGGTCCGCTGTGCAATAGGCTGAGCACCCATCGTGGTGGCCTGTCCTGGTCCCGCGACGAGCACGTTCAGCAAGGGATAAAAGTGGCTACTGACGATCAGGCACCCTGGGGCCGCGTCGCCGACGACGGCACGGTCTACGTCCGCGAGGGCGACGGCGAACGCGCCGTGGGGCAGTACCCCGACGCGACGCCCGCCGAGGCTCTCGCGTACTACGAACGCAAGTTCATCGAACTCGCCGGGCAGGTGACGTTGCTCGAGCAGCGCATCAAGCGCGGCGCATCGGCGGGCGACGTCGTCAAGACGGTCACCCACCTGCGCGAGCAGCTCGTCGAACCGAGCGCGGTCGGGGATCTCGAGGCCCTGCGCCTTCGGGTGTCGGCACTCGACTCCACGGTCGACGAGCTGACGCAACAGCAGAGCGCCGAGGCACAGAAGGCTCTCACCGAAGCGGTCGCCTACCGCACCGCTCTCGTCACGGAGGCCGAGGCCCTGGCGGCCCAGGACCCCGCCCGCGTCCAGTGGAAGCAGGTCACGGCCACCCTCGACGACATCTTCGCCCGGTGGCAGAAGCATCAACAGGACGGTCCTCGCATCCCGAAGGGCGAGGGCAACGACCTCTGGAAACGATTCCGTGCTGCGCGCACCACCATCGACCAGCACCGCAAGGCCTTCTACGCCGAACTCGACGCGACCCACCGTGACGCTCGTCAGCGCAAGCAAGCCCTCGTCGAAGCGGCCGAGGCCCTGGCGCCGAAGGGTGTCGACGGCATCTCGGCCTACCGGGGGCTGCTCGACGACTGGAAGCGCGCCGGCCGTGCCGGGAAGAAGTACGACGACGCCCTCTGGGCGAAGTTCAAGCGTGCAGGCGACGTCCTCTACGCAGCCAAGTCCGAGGTCGTCGCGCAGGACACCGCCGAGTACGAGGGCAACCTCGAACAGAAACTCGAGCTGCTCACCGAGGCCGAGAAGATCCTGACGGTCACGGACCGGGTCCCGGCGCGCGAGGCCCTCACCTCGATCCAGCTGCGATGGGACGAGATCGGTCGCGTTCCTCGCGAGCAGGTCCGGGTGGTCGAGGATCGCCTCCGCAAGGTCGAGTCCTACGTGCGTCAGCTCGACGAGCAGTTCTGGGAGAAGAACAACCCCGAACGCCAGGCACGATCCCAGGGGCTCGCGAGCCAACTGCACGACGCCATCAGCAAGCTCGAGGACGAAGTCGCGACGGCCGAGGCCAGCGGCGACGCTCGTCGTGTCAGAGAGGCTCGTGAAGCTCTGGACGCCCGGAAGGTCTGGCTCGACGCCCTGGGCTGACCGTCAGGGGCCGACCGCCCACCGACGTCGCGAACCGTCCGATTCTCCACAGGGAGGGCCGGGCGGTTCGTCGTCGTCGGCAGGGTCGGCCAGGCTGGGCGCATGCCTGCTCGTCTCCCCCTGGTCCTGACCGACGACGACCTGCCCGAGCCTGAACTGCGTGCGGCTGCACTGGACGGGCAGGTCTACGCAGTCGGTGGCTCGTGGCGCAGCGTGGCCGAGATCGACGACGCCGGGGGCCGGGCGATCGCGATCGGGATCGCCCTCGGCGCCGGAGTCGTCGCGGCCGAACGGAGTGCCGCCTGGGTCTGGGGTGCCCGAGGCCCGGCACCACTCCCCCACTCCGGGCTGGTGGTGTCGCCGGCGCGGGTGAAACATCGTGGTCGGGGTTCGATCGTCCGACAGGTCGTCATCGACGAGGGCGAGATCGTCACCGTCCATGGTGTGGCCGTCACCACACCGGCCCGGACCGTCGTCGACCTCGCTCGCTGTGAGGGCTGGGCGTCTGAGGACGAGACGGCCGCCCGGGACGTCGCCTCCCAGCAGGCCGTGACCTACGCCGACGCGATCGCCGTCCTCGATCGACGTGGACGGCTCCCCTATCGAACGCGAACCCTGGAGCGACTCGGTCGAGTCTGTCCAGTCGTCACCGACGCGGCCCGCGCCGACGACGAGGTGCGACGAGACGCAGGCCCACCCGGTCCGTCGGAGGAGGCAGCGTCTCAGCCGGCGCTGACCCGGTAGACGTCGTACACGGCGTCGATGCGTCGGACCGCGTTCAGGACGCGATCGAGGTGGGTGGTGTCACCCATCTCGAACACGAAGCGGCTGAGGGCCAGGCGTTCGTCAGAGGTCGAGACGCTCGCCGACAGGATGTTGACGTGGTGCTCGCTCAGGACCCGGGTGACGTCCGACAGCAATCCGCTGCGATCGAGGGCCTCGATCTGGATCTGCACCATGAACACGCTCTTGGACGACGGAGCCCACTCGACCTCGATCATCCGCTCGGGCTCTTTCAACAGACCCTGGACGTTGTGGCAGTTCGCCTGGTGGACGCTGACGCCCTGGCCGCGGGTCACGAATCCGACGATCTGGTCGCCCGGCACGGGCGTGCAGCACTTGGCGAGTTTCACCAGGATGTCCGGGGCCCCTCGGACCAGCACGCCCGAGTCGCTGTTGCGCAACGGCCGTGCTCGACCTTGGCTGGGGAACTCGAACTCGCCTTCGTCGACCTCGGTCTGCGTGTGGACCGCGGCGAGGATCTTCTCGATGACGGACTGGGTCGAGATGTGGCCCTCGCCGACGGCCGCGTAGAGACTCGACACGTCGTCGTACCGCATCGTGGCGGCGACTTCGGCGATGCTGTCCTGTGTCATCAGCTTTTGGAGCGGCAGGTTCTGCTTCCGCATGGCACGGGCGATGGCGTCCTTGCCCTGCTCCATGGCCTCGTCGCGGCGTTCTTTCGTGAACCACTGCCTGATCTTGTTCCGGGCGCGGGGGCTCTTGACGAAGGCGAGCCAGTCCTGGCTCGGCCCCGAGTCGGGATTCTTCGAGGTGAAGACCTCGACGACGTCGCCACTCGACAGGACGCTCTCGAGGGGCACGAGGCGACCGTTGACCTTGGCGCCCATCGTGCGGTGTCCGACCTCGGTGTGCACGGCGTAGGCGAAGTCGACCGGGGTCGCTCCCGACGGCAGGCCGATGACCTTGCCCTGGGGCGTGAAGACGTAGACCTCCTTCGCGCCGATCTCGAAACGGAGGCTGTCCAGGAACTCACTGGGGTCCGCCGTCTCGGCCTGCCAGTCCGAGATGTGGGCGAGCCAGGCCATGTCCGTCTCGGTCTTCGCTCCGCCCTGGTCGTCGCGCCCGCCGTTCATGCGCTGCTTGTACTTCCAGTGGGCGGCCACGCCGAACTCGGCCCGCTGGTGCATCTCGTGCGTGCGGATCTGGATCTCGACGGGTCGCCCCTTGGGACCGATGACGGTCGTGTGCAGCGACTGGTAGAGGTTGAACTTCGGCGTGGCGATGTAGTCCTTGAAGCGGCCGGGGATCGGGTTCCAGCGGGCGTGGATCGATCCCAACACGGCGTAGCAGTCGCGGAGCGAGTTGACGAGGATGCGGATGCCGACGAGGTCGTAGATCTCGTCGAACTCCCGACCCCGGACGATCATCTTCTGGTAAATCGAGTAGTACTGCTTGGGTCGACCCATGACGTCGCCGCGGATCTTCGTCGACTTCAGATCGGACTTGACGGCGTTGATGACGTTCTGCACGAACTGCTCGCGTTGCGGCGTGCGCTGTTTGACCAGGTTGTCGATCTCGACGTAGAGCTTGGGGTGGAGCACCGCGAACGAGAGATCCTCGAGCTCCCATTTGATGGTCTGGATGCCGAGCCGGTGCGCCAGGGGGGCGTAGATCTCGAGGGTCTCGGTGGCCTTGCGGGTCGCTGACGCCGACTCGACGAAACCCCAGGTCCGGGCGTTGTGCAGCCGGTCGGCGAGCTTGATGACGAGGACCCGGATGTCTTTCGACATGGCCACGACCATCTTCCGGACGGTCTCGGCCTGAGCGCTGTCGCCGTACTTCAGCTTGTCGAGTTTGGTGACCCCGTCGACGAGCATCGCGATCTCGTCCCCGAAGTCGCGCTGGAGCATCGCCAGCGTGTAGTCGGTGTCCTCGACGGTGTCGTGCAGCAGTGCAGCCGCGACGGTCTTGGCGCCGATGCCCAGGTCGGCGAGGATCTGCGCCACCGCGACGGGATGGGTGATGTACGGTTCGCCGCTCTTGCGCAGTTGCCCCGTGTGCGCCTTCTCGGCCACCGAGTAGGCCCGCTCGATGATGACGATGTCGGCCTTGGGATGGTGCATGCGCACGGTCTTGATCAAGCGGTCGACGGCGCCCGCCGGTTGGCTGCGCGAGAAGAGTCGAGGCAGGAGCGTCCGCAACGAGGCCGTGTTCTGACCGCCGGGCGTCTCGGGCGGTGCGGAGTTGTTCCGTGTGGTGATCTCGGTCACGGCTGCACCTCGTTCTCTCGGGTCGGAGCGCCACCGCCGGCCGTCGTGGTCGGACGTGGACTCCGTGGGGTCAAGGGTACCCGTCGGCCGTCAGTCGACCGACGCCCCGGGGTGGCCGCCGTCTGCCACGACCGTGCCCCCCGCGTCCCGCCAGGCGAGCATCCCACCGACGACGTTGCGGGCGTCCACGCCGACGCCTCGGAGGGCGTCCGTTGCGCGAGCCGACCGCATGCCGGAGTGGCAGACGACGAGGACGGGGCGGTCGGTGGGGACCTCCCCGACCCGTTTGTTCAGCTCGGACAGTGGGATGGACGTCGCGCCGGGCGCATGACCTTCATCCCATTCGTGCGGTTCTCGGACGTCGAGCACGTAGGTGCCGTCGGACAGGGCGTCGATGGCGGCGTCGGCCCCGATCTCGGGTCGACGGTGGTCGCCGATCATGCGCCCACCGTCTCGTCGACGGTGAGGGGCTCGGTCTTCTGTGCCTCGAGCTTGCGGGCATCGCGTTTCGCGATGTCCGGCTCACGGAGGCGGAGCGTGGCGTAGAGCGGTGAGGCGATGAAGATCGTCGAGTAGGTACCGACCAGGATGCCGATGAAGAGCGCCAGGGAGATGTCGCGGAGGGTGCCCGCCCCCAGGACGAATGCCCCGATGAAGAGGATCGCCGCGACGGGGAGGAGCGCCACGACGGACGTGTTGATCGACCGGACCAACGTCTGGTTGACGGCCAGGTTCACGGACTGTCCGAACGTGCGTCGTGAGCCCTCGCCGTCGTCGGCGGTGTTCTCGCGGATCTTGTCGAACACCACCACGGTGTCGTAGAGCGAGTAGCCGAGGATCGTCAGGAAGCCGATGACCGCCGCCGGGGTGACCTCGAAGCCGACGATGCCGTAGATGCCCGCGGTCAGCACGAGGTCGTGCAGCAGGGCTGCCATGGCGGCCAACGACATCTTCCAGGTTCGGAAGTACAGCGTCATGCCGATCGCGGCGAGGATCAGGAAGATCACGAGACCCTTGATGGCCTGGCTCGTGATGTCGGCACCCCATGAGGCACCGATGAAGGACGAGGTCACTCGATCATCGGGGACGTCGTACGCGGTGGCCAACGCCGCCGCCACGTCGTTCGTCTGAGCGGCTTCCAGCTGCGAGGTCTGCACGCGGATCGTGTCGGTGCCGACCTGGGTGACCCGCGGGTTCGAACCGGGTACGACCTCGTCGACGGTCGTCGTGGCGACGTCCTGGTCGAGTTCGGCCGGCTGGGCGACCTGGAACTCCGACCCGCCCGTGAACTCGATGCCGAAGTGGAAGCCGCCGCGGAGGAACGGGACGGTGACCGAGATGAGGATGACCAGGGCGGCGATCCAGTACCAGCGGCGGCGGTGACCCACGATGTCGTACGACCGGGCACCCGTGTAAAGGTCGTTGCCGAATTTCGAGAAACTGGCCATCAGGAGTCCTTCTTCCCTTCACCGGCGGTCGACGAGTCGACGCGCTCGGTGTTCTTCTCGGCGGCTTTGCGCTCGGCGATGGTCTGACGCTTGACGGCCTCGCGACCGCCCGCTTGCTTGCGGCCGACGACGGCCGGGGTTCGGAACTGCGCCCGCCCCCGGTAGACGGCGCCGAGGGCGCGTGGGTTGAGCCCGCTGAACGAGTGGCCTTCGCCGAAGAACCGCGTCCGGGCGATGAGCTGGAGCATGGGGTGGGTGAACAGCGAGACCACGATCAGGTCGATCACCGTGGTGATGCCCAAGGTGAGCGCGAAGCCCTTGACGTTGCCGACCGCGAGGATGAAGAGCGTGATGGCCGCCAGGAAGTTCACCGTGTCGGACGCGATGATCGTGCGGATGGCGCGCTTCCAGCCCGATTCGACGGCGCTCTCGAGGATGCGACCGTCGCGTAGTTCGTCCCGGATGCGTTCGAAGTAGACGATGAATGAGTCGGCCGTGATGCCGATGGCCACGATCAGACCGGTCACCCCCGCCAGCGAGAGGCGGTAGCCCTCTCGCCAGGACAGGATGGCGATCACGAGGTAGGTGAGCACGGCGGCGATGACCAGCGACAGGACGGTCACGAAGGCGAGGGCCCGGTACTGGATCAGCGAGTAGATGACCACCAGGATCAGGCCGATGAGGCCGGCGATCAGACCGCTGATCAGCTGGGTCTGTCCTAGGGTCGCGGTGATCGTCTCGTTGCTCTGGACCGAGAAGCTGAGCGGGAGGGCACCGAACTTCAGCTGGTCGGCGAGGGTCTTCGAGGAGTCCTGCGTGAACTGGCCCGTGATCTGGGCCCGGCCGTCGGTGATGGCGGCGTTCGCGGACGGCGCCGTGATGACCTGGTTGTCGAGGGTCACGGCGAACTGGTTCTGCGGCGCCTGCAACGAGACGAGGCGCGAGGTGACCTGGGAGAACCGGTCGGTGCCCTGGCCGTTGAACTCGAGGTTCACGGCCCAGGTGTTCGTCGAGTTGCCCTGCGAGTCGGCGGCGAGGCCGTTCGTGGCGTCGCTGATGTCGGAACCCTGCACCTCGACCGGGCCGAGGATGTACTTGGCCGTGCCGTCGGTGGAGCAGGTGACCAGTGGCTCGTCGTCACGGGCCGTGGCCAGGTCGTTCTCGGCCGCGCAGTCGTAGTTCTGGTAGAGGTCGGCGAGCTGGGGGGTGATCCAGGCCAGGTCGGACGCGTTCGTCGGGGACGCGGTCGGCGTGCTCTCGAGCTCGGGGTTGGGGGTGTAGGGCGTGGCGCTCGGGCTGGCCGTGGCGCCGTCGCCTTCTCCGCCGACCGCGGCGTTCGAGACCGCCTCGGTGTAGAGCACGGGGCGGAAGGTCAGCTTGGCCGACGCCTCGATGCGTTCGAGGGTCGCGTTGTCGGGTCGTCCCGGGATGGACACGACGATGTTCTGCGTGCCCTGCTTGGTGATCTCGGATTCCGAGACGCCGGCCGAGTCGATGCGCTGCCGGATGATCGTGACCGCCTGGTCCAGCTGCTCCGACGACACCGTCTCGCCACTCTGGAGCTGGGCCGCCAGGGTGATCTGCGTACCGCCCTGCAGGTCGAGGGCCAGTTCGGGCACCCAACTCGCTCCGTTCCACCACCCGTCACGACCGGAATCGTTCAGGAACGTGGCCGTGCCGTTCAGGGCCGTGAGGCCGGCGATGATGACCAACAACCAGGTCAGGGATCGTATTGCTTTCTTCACCGGCGTCGAGCGTGCCACGGAGGAACTCTGCTTTCTCATGGGAGCGCGCGCTCACGTGGAGCGCGCGCCGTGGATCGGACCCGGCCGCGCCAGGCGGCCGAGGCGGTCGTCGGGTCAGGCCTTGGTGTCGGAGTCCTTGGCGACCGTCGAGTCGACCGGGGCGGACGTGGCGCGTTCACCGAACTCGGGAGCGTCGTCGATGACGCGGTCGTGCTCGGTGGAGCCGTCGGCCAGCGAGTCGGCGTCGTCGGTGACGGGCTCGTCGATGACCGGTTCGACGACGCGACCCAGGGTCTGACGGTGGACCTTGAGGACGGTGCCGGGCGAGACCTCGACCTCGGCGACGTTGTTCTCGTCGTCGATGGAGACGACGGTGCCGTAGACGCCGAACGAGAGCATGACCTCGACGCCGGGGACGAGCTTGTTCTGCAGTTCTGCCTGCTGACGGTCGCGCTTTTTCTTGTTGCGGAACATGAAGACGACGAGGACCACCAGGAGGAGGACCATGATGAGGGTTGCGGGATCCATGCGGAACTCCCTTTCGCTGTTGGGGGTGTGGGCCGAGCGGGACTCGCTTCAGCGAGCGAAGGCCTCGGACCTGCAGGAATTATAGGTCATCGCCGAAGAGCGCCCCTGAGGCGTGCGCCAGACCGAAGTGCCGCCAGGCCTCGGGAGTGGCGATGCGTCCCCGCGGCGTGCGGGTGAGCAGGCCTACCCGGACGAGGAACGGCTCGACGACCGACTCGATCGTGTCGGCCTCTTCTCCCACCGAGACCGCAAGGGTGTTGAGGCCGACGGGTCCGCCGCCGAACCGGGTCAGCACCGTGCGGACGACCTCACGGTCGAGCCGGTCGAGCCCCAGCGAATCGACGTCGTAGAGATCGAGCGCTTCGCGCACGGTCGTCAGGTCGGCATCCCGCCCGTGGACGAGCGCGTAGTCGCGGACGCGTCGGAGCAGGCGGTTCGCGATGCGAGGCGTGCCCCGGCACCGTCCGGCGATCTCGGCCAGGGCGGCACCGTCGATGACGATGCCGAGGAGGGACGCCGCCCGGCGGAGGACCTCGGTCAGCTCGGCCTCGTCGTAGAACTCGAGGTGCGCCGTGAAGCCGAACCGGTCGCGCAGGGGGTTGGGCAGCAGTCCGCTGCGGGTGGTCGCACCGACGAGCGTGAAGGGCGACAACTCGAGGGGGATGCTCGTCGCTCCTGCCCCCTTGCCCACCATGATGTCGATCCGGTAGTCCTCCATCGCGAGGTACAGCATCTCTTCGGCCGGCCGCGCCATGCGATGGATCTCGTCGATGAAGAGCACCTCCCCCGGCACGAGCGCAGAGAGGACCGCGGCCAGGTCGCCCGCGTGCTGGATCGCGGGACCCGACGACATCCGCAACGGCCGAGCCCCTTCGTGGGCCACGATCATGGCCAGGGTCGTCTTGCCGAGCCCGGGCGGTCCGGCGAGCAGGATGTGGTCGGGGGTGCGGCCCTGCATCGTCGCGGCCTTGAGCAGCAGCTCGAGCTGGCCCCGCACCTTGGACTGCCCGACGAACTCGCCGAGCGAGGTGGGCCGCAGCGCCCCTTCGAAGGCCAGCTCGGCCTCGGACTCGAGCGTGGGACGGGTCAGGTCGTCGTCGCTCACGCTCGGGCCCCGGCGGACTTCTGCGGACCGAGGTGACCGAGTGCGGCACGCAGCAACTGTGGCACGGCCACCGCGACGGCGTCGCCACGGTCCGCCACGACGGCGTCGATGGCGGCCTGCGCCTCACGGTCGGACCACCCGAGCCCGACCAACGCGACGAGCACGTCGGCAGCCGTCGTCGACGCCGCCGTGACGGTCGGCGCGGTCGGTGCCACGTCGAGCTTGCCGGTCAGCGAGAGGACGATGAGCTTGGCCGTCTTCGGCCCGATGCCCGAGACGCGTCGGAACGCGGCGTCGTCGTCGTCGGCGACGGCGGTGGCGACCTGATGGGGCGTGAGCGTCGACAAGACGCCCTGGGCCGACTTCGGACCGACGCCGGTGACGCTGCGGAGCAGGTCGAAGACCTCGAGTTCTTCGCGGTCGGCGAAGCCGAAGAGCGAGAGGTCGTCTTCTCGGACGATCAACGCCGTGTGGACGAGCGCCTGCTCGCCGACGCGGACCGTCAGTGCGAGCTGTGGGGTGACCGAGACACGGAGGCCCACCCCGCCGACCTCGACCACGACCGATGTGCCGGACGCGGACAGGACGGTACCGCGGACACTCGAGATCATGCCCCCAGCCTAGGAGTGCGCACCGACTTCTCGGCGTCGCGCCACGCTCGCTGGGCCGGCGTGAGGGAACCCGAGGAGGCGCGGGCAGCGACGGGCGCACCCCGCCAGGCATGGCAGATGGCCAGCGCCAGGGCGTCGGCGGCGTCCGCCGGCCGGGGCGCCTCGGCGAGCCCGAGCAACCGGGCGACCATCGTGCCGACCTGCTTCTTGTCGGCCGACCCGTACCCGGTCACGGCAGCCTTCACCTCGGACGGCGTGTGCAGCGTGACGGGGATCTCGCGTTCGGCTGCGGCACGCAGGGCGAGGCCGCTGACCTGTGCCACCCCCATGACGCTGCGGACGTTCTGTTGGGCGAAGACCCGCTCGATCGCCATGGCATCCGGCCGGTGCTCGTCGATGAGCGCCTCGAGACCGCGACCCAGGTTGAGGAGACGCAACTCGAGGGCGAGGTCGGGGGCGGTGCGGATGACCTGCACGTCGACCAAGGTCGCACGCCGCTGGGCGTCGACCTCGACCACCCCGACCCCGCATCGGGTGAGCCCGGGGTCGATGCCGAGCACCCGGAGCGTCACCGCGGCGGCCTATTCTTCGTCGTCGAGCGCGGCCTGCACGTCGGCGGGGACGTCGTGGTTCGCGTAGACGTTCTGCACGTCGTCGTCGTCGTCGAGGGCGTCGATGAGTCGGAAGACCTTGCGTGCCGTCTCGAGATCGACCTCGATCTTGAGCCCGGGCACGAACTCGATGTCGGCCGAGTCGTAGTCGATGCCGGCGTCCTGGAGCGCCGAGCGGGCCGGGACCAGGTCGGAGGCCTCGGTGACGATCTCGAAGCCCTCACCACGATCGGTGACCTCTTCGGCTCCGGCGTCGAGGACCGCGGCGAGGACGTCGTCTTCAGTGAGGTCGTCCGTCTTCATGACGGCGATGACGCCCTTGCGGCTGAAGTTGTAGGCCACGCTGCCGGGGTCGGCCATGGTGCCGCCGTTGCGCGACATCACCGTACGGACGTTGGCGGCCGCACGGTTCTTGTTGTCGGTGAGGCACTCGATCAACAACGCGACGCCGTTGGGGCCGTACCCCTCGTACATGATCGTCTGGTAGTCGACGCTCTCGCCGCTGAGACCGGCACCGCGCTTGACGGCCCGGTCGATGTTGTCGTTCGGGACCGAGGTCTTCTTGGCCTTCTGGACGGCGTCGACCAGCGTGGGGTTGCCGGACATGTCGGCCCCGCCCTGCTTGGCCGCGACCTCGATGTTCTTGATGAGCTTGGCGAACGACTTGGCACGTCGACTGTCGATGACGGCCTTCTTGTGCTTGGTCGTTGCCCACTTGGAATGCCCGGACACGGTGCTCCTTCAGACTGCTGACGTGGATCGCGACGAGTCTACCGCGACGCCCGCGCGCGGGCCTTGTCGAGGAACCGCGAGTGGAACCGCAGGTCGTCGGTGACCTCCGGGTGGAACGAGGTGCCCATCAGAGGACCTTGCTCGACGGCGACGACCCGGCCGTCCTCGAGGACGCCGATCGCCGTCGCGGCCGGCCCGACCGCGTCGACCACCGGGGCGCGGATGAAGACCGCGTGCACGGGTGGACCGTGGAGCACGGGGACGTGGACATCGGTCTCGAACGAGTCGGTCTGGGAGCCGAAAGCGTTGCGCCGGACCGAGACGTCGAGGCCCCCGATGCTCTGCTGGCCGGGGATGCCGTCGACGATGCGGTCCGCGAGCATGATGAGGCCGGCGCAGGTGCCGTAGACGGGCAACCCCGACCCGATCGCCCGTCGAAGCGGCCCGTCCAGGTCGAACGTCCGGGACAGCTTGTCCATGACGCTGGACTCGCCACCCGGGATCACCAGACCGTCGATCTCGTCGAGCTCGGTGGCTCGGCGTACGGGGACGGCCTCGGCCCCCAACGAGGTCAGGACGGCCAGGTGTTCACGGAAATCGCCTTGCAGGGCCAGGACGCCGACCCGGGGCGTTCGTTCGGGCATCACCGACGATCGACCCCCGAGGTCACCAGCCGCGCTCGGCGAGGCGGTGCGGTGCGGGGAGGTCGGGCACGTTGATGCCGACCATCGCCTCGCCGAGACCGCGCGACGCGTCGGCCACGACCTGGGGGTCGTCGAAGAAAGTGGTGGCCTTGACGATCGCCTTGGCACGGTCGGCCGGGTTGCCCGACTTGAAGATGCCCGAACCGACGAAGACGCCGTCGGCACCGAGCTGCATCATGAGCGCCGCGTCGGCGGGTGTCGCGACGCCGCCCGCGGTGAAGAGGACGACGGGGAGCTTGCCGGTCTCGGCGATCTCTTTCACGAGCTCGAAGGGAGCCTGCAGCTCTTTCGCGGCGACGTAGAGCTCGTCGGACTTGAGCCCACGGAGCTGGGCGATCTCTTTCGAGATCGTGCGGATGTGCTTGGTGGCCTCGGACACGTCACCGGTGCCGGCCTCGCCCTTGGAGCGGATCATGGCCGCGCCCTCGGTGATGCGACGCAGCGCCTCGCCCAGGTTGGTGGCCCCGCAGACGAAGGGGACGGTGAAGTTCCACTTGTCGATGTGGTTGACGTAGTCGGCCGGGCTCAGCACCTCGGACTCGTCGATGTAGTCCACGCCGAGGGTCTGGAGGATCTGGGCCTCGACGAAGTGGCCGATGCGGGCCTTCGCCATGACGGGGATCGAGACCGCCGCCACGATCTCGTCGATCATGTCGGGGTCGCTCATGCGGGCGACACCGCCCTGGGACCGGATGTCGGCGGGAACGCGCTCGAGGGCCATGACGGCCACGGCCCCGGCGTCTTCGGCGATCTTCGCCTGCTCGACGTTGACGACGTCCATGATGACGCCGCCCTTGAGCATCTCGGCGAGACCGCGCTTGACGCGGCTCGAACCGGTGGTGGAGGACTGGTGGGAGGCAGGGGTCGTGTCGCTCATGATGGCCCCTATCTTAGGCCCGATCAGACCGCCGACGCCGCCGTCGGCGTCGTGCCGTCGCCGTCCCGCGGCCAGGCCTCGGAGACCACGACGCGGACGTCGCCGAGCAGCTGCGTGACGGCCTTCGTCTGAGCGATGATCGGGAAGAAGTTCGAGTCGCCGCCGTAGCGCGGCACCACGTGTTGGTGCAGGTGGGCCGCGATGCCGGCTCCGCCGACCTGCCCCTGGTTCATGCCGATGTTGAAGCCCTGCGCGTGGGACACCTGTGTGAGGACCCGCATGGCGGTCTGGGTCAGGGACGCGATCTCGGCCACCTCGTCGGAGGTGGCGAGGTCGTACGTGGAGACGTGCCGGTACGGGCAGACCAGCAGGTGCCCAGGGTTGTAGGGGTAGAGGTTGAGCAACACGTAGGCGTGTTCGCCCCGAGCCACGATGAGCGCCTCGTCGTCCGACCTCGAGGGGGCGCTGCAGAACGGACAGGAGTCGTCGTGCGCGCCCTGGCCCGCCTCGACGTAGACGGCGCGGTGCGGCGTCCACAGTCGCTGGAACGCGTCGGGGACCGCGGCGAAGTCGGCGGAGGACTCGGCCGCGGACCCGTCGGCGACCACGCTCAGACCTGGGCCTTGGTCTCGATGGCGGCGACGATCTTGCCGATCGCCTCGTCGAGCGGCACGCCGTTCTCCTGTGAGCCGTCCCGGTAGCGGAAGCTGACGGCCCCGGCCGCGCGGTCGTCCTCGCCGGCGATCAACTGGAACGGCACCTTGGCCTTGGTGTGCGTGCGGATCTTCTTCGGCATGCGGTCGTCGCTGTGGTCGACCTGCGCCCGGACGCCGACCTCGCGCAGACGTGCCACGACGCCGTCGAGGTAGTCGCCGTACTCGTCGGCGACGGGGATCGCCACGACCTGGACGGGCGCCAGCCAGACCGGGAAGGCCCCGGCGTAGTGCTCGGTGAGCACGCCGAAGAAGCGCTCGATCGAACCGAACAACGCCCGGTGGATCATGACCGGACGCTGACGCGACCCGTCGGCAGCCGTGTACTCGAGGTCGAAGCGCTCGGGCAGGTTGAAGTCGAGCTGCACCGTCGACATCTGCCAGGTGCGTCCGATCGCGTCACGTGCCTGGACCGAGATCTTCGGCCCGTAGAACGCCGCGCCGGCCGGGTCGGGTACGAGTTTGAGGCCGGTCTCTTCTGCGACCTGCCTCAGCGTCGCCGTCGCCTCGTCCCAGGTGGCGTCGTCGCCCACGTACTTCTCGGGGTCCTTGGTGGACAGCTCGAGGTAGAAGTCGTCGAGGCCGTAGTCGCGCAGCAGGCTGAGGACGAAGTCGAGCGTGCCCTTGAGCTCGGCCGCCATGTCGTCACGGGTGGTGAAGATGTGCGCGTCGTCCTGGGTCATGCCGCGCACGCGGGTGAGCCCGTGGATGACGCCGGACTTCTCGTTGCGGTACACGGTGCCGAACTCGAACAGGCGCTGTGGCAGGTCACGGTAGGACTTGGCCGACGAACGGTACGCCAGGATGTGCATCGGGCAGTTCATCGGCTTGAGGTAGTAGTCCGCACCCTGACGGGTGATCTCGCCCTCGTCGTTGCGTGCCTCGTCGAGGTGCATCGCCGGGAACATGCCGTCCTTGTACCACCCCAGGTGGCCCGAGGTCTCGAACAGGGCCGCCTTGGTGATGTGCGGCGTGTAGACGAACTCGTACCCGGCCTTCTCGTGGCGCTCGCGCGAGTAGTCCTCCATCTGGCGACGGATGATGCCGCCCTTCGGGTGGAAGATCGCGAGACCCGAACCGATCTCGTCGGGGAACGAGAAGAGGTCGAGCTCGGCGCCGAGCTTGCGGTGGTCGCGCTTGGCGGCCTCCTCGAGTCGGGCCTGGTAGGCGCGCAGGTCGTCCTTAGTGGGCCACGCCGTGCCGTAGATGCGCTGCAGCTGGGGGTTCTTCTCGGACCCGCGCCAGTAGGCGGCCGCCACGCGCATCAGCTTCGTGGCGTTGCCGAGGAGGCGCGTGCTGGGCACGTGGGGACCGCGGCAGAGGTCGAACCAGACGACCTCGCCGGTCTTCGGGTCGAGGTTGTCGTAGACCGTGAGCTCGGCCCCGCCCACCTCGACCGACTCGCCGTCGGCGCCGAGGTCGTCGGCCGACCCGCCCTTGAGCCCGATGAGCTCGAGCTTGAACGGTTCGTGGGCGAGCAGCTCGCGGGCCTCGTCGTCGGTCACGACGCGACGACGGAAGCGCTGACCCTGACGGATGATGCGCTCCATGCCCTTCTCGATGGCCTTGAGGTCGTCGGGGGTGAAGGGCTCCGCGACGTCGAAGTCGTAGTAGAAGCCGTCGGTGACGGGCGGTCCGATGCCGAGCCTGGCCTCGGGGTTGATCTGCTGCACCGCCTGGGCCATCACGTGCGCAGCCGAGTGTCGGAGGATGGCCAGGCCGTCGGGCGAGTCGATCGTGACCGGCTCGGCCACGTCGCCCGCGTGCACTTCGGTCGCGAGGTCGCGGAGCTCGCCGGACACGCGGACGGCCACGACCGACTTGTCGGTGAACAGCTCGGAGCCGGTCGTCGTCGCGGTGGCCTCGACGGCCGAGAGGCCGTGGGCGGCTGAGGAGGCGGTCGGGTCGATGTCGGTCTGGTCGGACACGGCGGTGGTTCCTATCGTCGAGGGGCGGGGACCACTTTAGTCGCCGACCGACCGCCGACCGGTCGACCGGGGCCTCGACGGGCGACGAGGCCCGGGTCGGCTCAGACGGCGCGCAGTTCGGTGGAACAGGCCTCCGCCGCGACCCACGCGAGCATGCCGCACTTCACCCTCATGACGAACTTCGAGACCCCGTGGAACACGACCGCGTCGCCGAGGACCTCGTCGTCGGGCTCCCCGGCGCCCCGGGACCGCATCATCTCGCGGAACTCCCCGACGAGTGCGTCGAGCCCGGTCAGCGTGCGACCCGGAGCCAGCTGCGCCAGCACCGAGGCGGAGGCCATCGAGATGCTGCAGCCGGCGCCCTGCCAGCGGAGGTCGGCGATGCGGTCGGTCCCGGGCTCGAGGGCGACGCGGACGGTGATCTCGTCACCGCAGGTCGGGTTGCGTTCGTGGTGCTGCGCGTCGGCCCCGGGCAGCTCGCCGTCGCCGTGCCGCGCCCTGGCGTGGTCGAGGATGACCTGCTGGTACAGGCCGTCGAGGGCGGCGCTCACCGCGCCTCCTCGGCCTTCTCGTCGACGGGCTCCGGGCCGACGACGCCGAAGTAGCCGCGGACCTCGGCGACCCCGGCGACCAGCCGGTCGACCTCGTCGCTCGACGAGTACAGGTAGGTGCTGGCCCGCGTCGTGGCCGTCGCCCCGAGACGCCGGTGCAGTGGCTGGGCGCAGTGGTGGCCGACCCGCACGGCGATGCCGCGCGCGTCGAGGAACTGGCCGACGTCGTGGGCGTGCACCCCGTCGACGACGAAGCTGGCGAGTCCCGATCGCGGCACGCCGGCGGGCGGGCCCACGACCGTCACGCCGTCGACGGCCTCGAGGCCGCGGACGAGCAGGTCGGCGAGGGCCTCCTCGTGGGCGCGCACCCGGTCCATGCCGAGGGCGTCGAGGTAGCGCACGGCCTCGGCCAGGGCGACGGCCTGGGACACGGGCTGCGTGCCGGCCTCGAAGCGCTGCGGAGCGGGGAGGTACTCGGAGCCCTCCATCGTCACCGTCGTGATCATCGAGCCGCCGGTCCGGAACGGCGGCAGGGCGTTCAGCAGCTCGGCCCGCCCGTAGAGCACGCCGATGCCCGTGGGCCCCAGCATCTTGTGGCCCGAGAAGGCGGCGAAGTCGACGTCGAGGTCGTGGAGGTCGACGGGGCGGTGCGGGACCGACTGGCAGGCGTCGAGGACGACGAGGGCGCCGACGTCGTGCGCCAGCGCCACCAGCTCGGCGACGGGCGCGACGAGGCCGGTGACGTTCGAGACGTGGGCGAAGGCGAGGAGGCGCGTGCGGGGTCCGACCACGGCGGCCGCGTCGGCGGTGGTCCAGGTGCCGTCGTCGCGGACCGGCACGTATCGCAGGCTGGCACCGGTCGTCGCGGCGAGTTCTTGCCACGGGACGAGGTTCGCGTGGTGTTCGGCCTCGGTGACGACGATCTCGTCGCCGGGCGCGAGGGCGAAGCGTCGCGCGGCCTCACCACCCCGCCCGTGCGTCGCGTTCGCGACGCCGTACGCGACGAGGTTGAGGGCGTCGGTGGCGTTGGAGGTCCAGACGATCTCGTCGACGTCGGCACCGACGAAGCGGGCGACCGTCTCGCGCGCCTCTTCGTAGGCCTCGGTCGACAGGGCGGCGAGCGTGTGGGCGCCCCGGTGCACGGCCGAGTTCGTCGTCTCGAGGAAGCGCCGCTCGGCGTCGAGCACGGACGCGGGCCGTTGGGCGGTCGCCCCCGAGTCGAGGTAGGCGAGCGGCTCGCCGTTGACGTCCTGCCCGAGGAGCGGGAAGTCGGCGCGCAGACGGCGGGCGTCGTCGTCGGACAGCCCCGGACGGTGGGTGGATGGTGCGGAGGAGGTGGTGGTCACGGTGTCCCTTCCCGTCGATCGTACCGAGGCACCCCGGGGGGCCCGGCTCCGGCCGACACGGGACGCAACGGTCGACGGCCGCCCGGTGTTCCCGAGCGCACGGCTGTGACGTCCCGTGTCGTGCCCGTCGCACTCGTCCGGGGTCGGGGGCCAGAGTGGTGGCGACGAACGGAGCACCCCATGACGACCACCCCCGGCCGCATCGAGACCACCCACGCGGGAAGCCTGCCGCGCACGCCCGAGCTGATCGCCGCGAACGACGCACGCGCCCTCGGCGAGGACGGCTTCACCCTCGAGCGCACCCCCGAGTTCGACGCCCTGCTGACCGACGCCGTCGTCGATCTCGTCCGGCGCCAGAACGATCTCGGCATCACCATCGTCGGCGACGGCGAGTACGGCAAGGCCATGACGAGCGCGGTCGACTACGGCGCCTGGTGGTCGTACTCGTTCCAGCGGGTCGGCGGGCTGTCGCTGACCGGGTCGGACATCTTCAGCCAGCCGGCCGTGCGGTCCTCGCCCGGCGACGTGCGACTGACGTCGTTCCCCGACCGCCGGGACTGGCGGTCCTTCCACGACGCCTACACCGACCCGACCTCGGGCATCGGCACGGGCTCGGGTGCCACGCCGTTCCCGAGCACGACGGGACCCCTGGCCTACGTCGGACACGCCGCCATCGCCTCGGACATCGCCAACCTGAAGGCCGGGCTCGAGGCGAGCGGTTCGACCTCGGGCTTCCTCACGTCGTTGTCCCCGGGCAGCGGTGCCCGCATCGCCAACGACTTCTACGCCACCGAGGAGGAGCACATCTGGGCCTGGGCCGAGGTGCTGCGCGAGGAGTACACGGCGATCGTCGAGGCCGGCCTGACCGTCCAGATCGACGACCCCTCGATCGCCGAGAACTGGGACCAGATCAACCCGGAGCCGAGCGTCGAGGACTACCGGGCGTTCACCCGCATCCGCGTCGACGCGCTCAACCACGCCCTCCGCGGCCTGCCGCCGGAGCAGGTGCGCTTCCACCTCTGTTGGGGCTCGTGGCACGGTCCCCACACGACCGACGTCGAGTTCCGTCACATCGTCGACCTCGTGCTCGAGATCGAGGCCGGCTCGTACTCGTTCGAGGCGGCCAACGTCCGTCACGAGCACGAGTGGAAGCTCTGGCGCGACGTCGAGCTGCCGACCGGCAAGACGATCGTGCCGGGCGTCGTCAGCCACGCCACGAACGTCGTCGAGCACCCCGAACTCGTGGCCGACCGCATCGAACGGTTCGCCTCGCTGGTCGGCCCCGAGAACGTCGTCGCCTCGACCGACTGCGGCCTGGGCGGTCGCATCCACCCGCAGATCGCGGTGGCCAAGCTGGCCGCGCTCGGCGAGGGCGCGCGCATCGCCTCGCACCGCCTGTTCGGCTGAGCGTCCGCGGCGGAGTCGACCCGCGCCTCCTGGTCCCCGATCGAGGAGGCGCGGGTCGATCGTCGCGCGAGCGTCCCGTCAGTCGTCGAGCGGCTTGAGCACCCGTTGCAGGAACTGCTGCGTGCGGGCCTCGCGGGGGCGGGACAGCACGTCGGCGGGACGGCCCCGCTCGACGACGACGCCGGCGTCCATGAAGAGCAGCTCGTCGGCCACGCGTCGGGCGAACTCGAGCTCGTGGGTGACGACGATCATCGTCCAGCCCTCGTCGGCGAGTTCCTTCACGACGGTGAGCACGTCCCCGACCAGTTCGGGGTCGAGGGCCGAGGTCGGCTCGTCGAAGAGCAGGAGTTCGGGCCGCAGGGCGAGCGCGCGCACGATGCCCACGCGCTGCTGCTGGCCGCCCGAGAGCTCGGCCGGGTAGGCGTCGGCCTTCTCGGCGAGGCCGACGCGCGCGAGGCGTGCCTCGGCCTCGGCCCGCGCCTCCTTCGGATCGCGTCCCTGGACGCGCACCGGTCCCTCGACGACGTTCTGCAGCACCGTGAGGTGCGGGAACAGGTTGAAGTGCTGGAACACCATCGACGAGCGGTCGCGGAGGGCGAGCAGGTCGCGCTTGCCGACCGTGGTGCCGAAGTCGATCGAGCGGCCGTCGGAGAGCGTGACGACTCCCCCGTCGGGCACCTCGAGGCTGTTGAGCGACCGCAGCACGGTCGTCTTGCCCGAGCCCGAGGGCCCGATGATGGCGACGACGCGTCCGCGGCGCACCTCGAGGTCGATGCCGCGCAGCACCTCGTTCGTGCCGAACGCCTTGTGCAGCCCCCGGACGGTCAGCACGGGGGCGCCGGTCTCGTCGGCCGGCCGGGGCGGGGTGACGTCAGCGGGCAACGTGGCGGTCCAATCTCTTCTCGAGGGCGTCCTGCCCGAACGACAGGATCAGGCAGATCACCCAGTAGACCAGGGCGGCCTCGAGGTAGATCAGCAGGAACTGGTTCGAGACGGTGGCGATCTGCTCGGCCTGACGGAACAACTCGACGACGAGGATGACGCTCGCCAACGAGGTGTCCTTGACCAGGCTGATGAAGGTGTTCGACAGCGGGGGCACCGAGACGCGCGCCGCCTGCGGCAGGATGATCCGCCGGAGGGCGAGCCCCCGCGACATGCCGATCGTGTGGGCGGCCTCCCACTGGCCCTTGGGCACCGAGAGGATGGCCGCGCGGATGACCTCGGCCGCGTACCCGCCGACGTTCAAGGAGAACGCGATGATGGCGCTGGGCCACGGATCGAGCTTGACGCCGATCGACGGGAGGCCGTAGAAGACGACGAAGAGCTGCACGAGCAGCGGCGTGCCCCGGATGATCGAAATGTAGACCCGGGCGATGCCCGCGAGCGCCGCCTTGCCCGACAGGCGCATCAGCGCGATGACGACGGCGATGACCAGCCCGATCGCCATCGATGCGAAGGCGAGCGGGATCGACGCGACGAGCGCCCCCGACACGATCGGCCAGAGCGACCGCCAGAAGAGGTCGAGGGAGGACTGCACGCCTACTCGCTGACGTCCTGGCCGAAGTACTTCTCGCTGATGGTCGCCAGCGTGCCGTCGGTCTTCAGCTCGGCGAGGGCGTCGTCGATGGCCGACACGAGGTCGTCGCTGCCCTTCGTGGTGACCAGGGCCGAGCGCGAGACGTCGTCCGTGGTCGCCGCGATCTTGATGCCGGCGGCCTGGTCGGGGTTGGTCTTGACGTAGTCGAGGAAGGTCAGTTCGTCGTTGACGGTCGCGTCGATGCGACCCTGCTCGAGGAGCGCGACCGACTGGGCCCAGCCGTCGACGACCTGCACGTCCGCGCCCGCGTCCTTGGCGGTCGTGTAGAAGTTGCTCGACTGCGACTGGGCCGTCGTCTTGCCCTCGAGGTCGGAGAGCGAGGTGATGTCGGTGTTGTCGGCGGCCGTGATCACGACACCGCGGCTGACCGTGTAGGGCGTCGAGAAGTCGTACGTGGCCTCACGCTCGTCGGTGATCGAGATCTGGTTGGCCACGAGGTCGAAGCGGCCGGCGGTGAGTCCGGCGAGCAGGGCGTCGAACTGCGTCTCCTCGAAGGCCGGGGTGACGCCGAGCTTCTCGGCGACGGCCGTGGCGACGTCGACGTCGTAGCCGGTCAGCGCGCCGGCCCCGCCCTCGTGGTAGGTGAAGGGCTGGTAGGTGCCCTCGGTGCCGATGACGAGCTCGCCGGCCGCCTGGATGTCGGACAGGCTCTTCGCCGCGCTCGTGTCGGCGGTCGCGCTGCCGGTGGACTGGACGACCCCGTCGGTGGAGGCGGGCGCGCAGGCGGCCAGGGCGACGGCGGCGGCGGCGACGACGCCGACGGAGGCGAGGCGACGGACGGTGCGGACGGCGGTGATCTTCACGAGGGTTCCTTTGCTGCGGCTCGGGGGTCGGACGAGCCTCCCGACACTAACGCCGCGAGGGCGGGCGTGATTCCCGATGACTCCGCATGACCTTGCGGCCACGGAGGCCGGGCGTCGTCGCACACCCGTCGGCGTCGCCACGCGCCCGTCAGCGTCGCGCGATCGCCTCCGCCACCGAGGGGGCGCCGTCGAGCCGCACGTGAAGGTGGGCCACGTCGTCGGCCGAGACGGCGACGGTGCTCAGCGAGAGCGAGTGGAAGAGGTGCCCGTCGACCAGGTCGGCCCGCACGAGCGCGTCGTCGTCGTCGGTCGGCAGTGCGCTGCTCTCGCGCAGCAGGTCGAGCCACGGCGTCCAGCTGCCCTCGCCTCCTTCCGCCGTCGGCAGCGGACCGGTCGGAGGCGCGACGTCACGGAACCGAGGCAGCCAGCGGTCGACGCGCGGCACGGACCGGTCGTCGGGGGCGGCGTGCGTGAGCAGATGCACCCCGGGGGCGAGGCGGGCCGTCTCGGTGGCGGTGCCGTCCCAGACGGAGTGCACCGCGCCTCCTGCGTCCGCGGTGAGCAGGTTGAAGGTGCGGGTCGTCTGCGGCCCCTCGGGCAGGACGCCGTCGGCGGCCGCCCGGAGGGGCAGGGCACCGCGGGTGGTCCATCCGCCGGGCGGCGACGCGGGCGCCTCGTGACGGTTGAGCACGACGCTCGCCCGGCTCGGGCCCCGGGCGGTCGCCAACCAGGCCCCGCCCGCCTCGCGGTCGTGCACCCCGGTCACCCGCTCACCGAGGTCGGGCCACCAGGCGCCCGGCTCGTCCCAGGGGCGGTCGGGCGACTCGTCCCGGAGCCCGAGGAAGACGACGGGCCAGGGCGTGCCCGGCTGGACGGCGACGACGACGGTGCACATGGGGTCCTCAGGGTGGGGGCTCGTCGGGACGGGTGCCGACGCTCGACCGCGGGATGCGGCATCGTGGTGGGCAACGCTACCGACCCGGCACCGGGTCGGCCGACCGACGCATCGATCGACGAGGCCCACCGTGACGCACGACCACCCCCGCTCCTCCCCCGCCGACGCCCCGCGTCGCCTGTCCGTCGTCGTCGGCGTCTCGGGCGGCATCGCGGCGTACAAGGCCGTCGGGGTCGTCCGCGGCCTCGTGCTGCGGGGGCACGACGTCCACGTCGTACCGACCGAGGCCGCCCTGCGCTTCGTCGGGGCGCCCACCTGGGAGGCCACGAGCCGCAACCCGGTTCACACGTCCGTCTTCGACGACGTCGCGGAGGTGCGGCACGTGGCCCTGGGGCAGCGCGCCGACCTGATCGTCGTGGCCCCCGCGACCGCCCACACCCTGGCGAAGATCGCCCACGGCCTGTCCGACGACCTGCTCGGCACGACGATCCTCGCGAGCACCGCGCCG
The DNA here is from genome assembly GCF_054060695.1 of Frigoribacterium sp. 2355. Classification (NCBI taxonomy): domain Bacteria; kingdom Bacillati; phylum Actinomycetota; class Actinomycetes; order Micrococcales; family Microbacteriaceae; genus Frigoribacterium; species Frigoribacterium sp. 2355. The sequence continues at coordinate 274,185 of NZ_JBSSDL010000001.1, forward strand.
CTCGTCGTCGCGCCCGCCATGCACACCGAGATGTGGCGGAACCCGGCGACGGTCGCGAACGTCGATCTGCTGAGGTCGCGCGGGGTGACCGTCGTCGGGCCGGACGACGGGCCGCTGACCGGGGGCGACGTGGGGCCCGGCCGGCTGAGCGAACCCGACGAGATCGTCGCCGCGGCACTCGCCCTCGTGACCGGCCCGGGCTCCCCCGACGCCCCGCGAGCCGTCGCCCCGGGTGCTCGGGACCAGGAGGCGCGGGTCGGCGACCTGGACGGCCTCCGGTTGGTCGTCTCGGCCGGCGGCACCCGTGAGCCCCTGGACCCCGTGCGGTTCGTCGGCAACCGGTCGAGCGGTACGCAGGGGGCGGCGCTCGCCCTCGGGGCGGCCCGCCGCGGTGCCCACGTCACCGTCGTCGCGGCCGCACTCGACGGAGCCGTGCGGCAGACGCTCGAGACGGAGGGGACGATCGACGTCGTCGAGGTCGGCACCGCCCTCGAGCTCGACGCCGCGATGGGCGAGCACGCCCCGGCGGCGGACGTCGTGATCATGGCGGCCGCGGTGGCGGACTACCGGCCGTCGTCGGTGGCCGACGGGAAGATCCGGAAGGACGACTCGGGCGACGAGCTGACCGTCCGTCTCGTCCGGACCCCGGACGTCCTGGCCGGGCTCGTCGCCCGTCGGGCCGTGGGGCAGGTGGTCGTCGGCTTCGCGGCCGAGACGGCCGCCGACCGGGACGAACTGCTCTCGCTCGGGCGCGCCAAGCAGCGGCGGAAGGGAGCGGACCTGCTCGTCCTCAACACGGTGGGCTGGACGACCGGCTTCGGCAGCGACGACACGGCCGTCGTCGTGATCGACGCCGACGGTGACGTGGTGTCCGAGGCCGAGGGGTCGAAGACCGCCGTGGCCGAGACGGTGCTCGACGCCGTGGTGTCCCGTCGGGTCGCGGGTCGGGGGTCGGGTGGCGGCACTCCTCCCGTGCTCCCCGGCGCGTCGACGGGAGCGGGCGCATGAGCCCCCGCGAGCAGGCCGATCCCCGCCTCGGCACGACCGTCGGCGGTCGCTATCGCCTCGACGCGATCGTCGGGCGCGGAGGCATGGGGGCCGTCTACCGGGCGAGCGACCTCGAGCTCGGCCGGGTCGTCGCCGTCAAGCTCTTCTCCTCGGACGGGCACGACGTCCACGACCTCAGCCGCCAGGTCAGCGAGGTGCGCCTCCTCGCCTCCCTCAACCACCCGGGGCTCGTCACGCTCTACGACGCCCGGGTCGAGGGCGACGGCCACGACGACGACGCCTACCTCGTGATGGAGTACGTCGACGGCCCCACCCTGCAGACCGTGCTCGCCGACGGTCCGTTGTCGCACGCCGAGGCCGCGGCGTTGCTCGGCGACGTCGCGGACGGCCTGGCGGCGGTGCACCGCGCCGGCGTCGTCCACCGGGACGTCAAGCCCGCGAACATCCTTCTCGCCGCGCCGCACCACGAAGGCGACCCCCGACGGGCCAAGCTCGCCGACTTCGGCATCGCCTACCTGATCGACTCGACGCGGGTGACGGCCACGGGAACCCTGATGGGCACCGCCGCCTTCGTCAGCCCGGAGCAGGCCGAGGGGCGTCCGCCGGCCCCCGCGTCCGACGTCTATTCGCTCGGGTTGGTGCTGGTCGAGGCGCTGACCGGGCGGCGCGTCTTCACGGGGTCGGTCGTCGAGTCGGTCATGGCCCGTCTCACCCGCGACCCCGAGATCCCGGCCTCGATCGGCTCGGGGTGGGCGGAACTGTTGACGCGCATGACCGCGCGAGCACCCGACGACCGTCCGGCCGCCGCCGAGGTCGCCCGAGCGGCCCGCACGCTGGCCGTCGAGGGCGCCGGGTCGACCGATGCCGTCACGCGCGTCATGGCCGCTCTCGACGTGCCGACGGCTGCCCTGCCCGGCGGCGACGCCCCCACTCGCGTCCTGCCCCGGGACGATGCCCGCACGCAGGTGCTCGGGGCGGGGGCGGCCTCCCGCGCCGACGCCACGGACCTGGTCGCCGACGTCACGGCGGACGACGGGACCCGGAAGCGTCGGCGTTGGCCCCTCGTGCTGGCGGCGATCGTCGTCGCCGGGCTGCTGGCGGCGGGCCTCGGTTGGGCCGCCACCCGCGACGGTGGGACGGTCGACCCGACGGAGAGCACGAGTCCGAGCGTCGAGACGGATCCGTCGACGACGCCGTCCGAGTCGTCGGACGTCGACTCGCCGTCGCCGTCCGACGACTCCACCGACGAGTCACCGGCGGACCCGGCTCCCTCTGACGAGGTGAGCCCCACCCAGGAGGCGCCGGTCGAGCCGACGACGCAGCCGACCGTCGACCCCGTGACGCCCCCGACGGTCGACGTCCCTGGCGTCGACGTCCCCGGAGGGAACAGCGGGCCCGGCAACAGCGGCAACGGCGGCCCGGGCACCAATGGGAACGGGAACGGCCGGGGCAACGGAGTCGGTCTCGGTACGGGGACCGACACCCCCTAGAGGGATGCCGCGGGACGTCACGACTCGTCGCTCACATCGTGAGGTGGGCGGCCGGTCGGGCCTCTCGGCAGGAGAGGCGGGCCTCTGCTGAGAAAAGGAGCCCGGACATGACGAAAGCCCCGGCCGAGGCCGGGGCTTTCTGTGTGTGAGCGATACTGGGATCGAACCAGCGACCTCTTCCGTGTCAGGGAAGCGCGCTACCGCTGCGCCAATCGCTCATGTCTCAACGATCCGAGAGTCTCCCCTCGAACCGCACTATTCAATTGCAACATCGAGTCTAGACCTAGGTCTAGATCGAATGGAGGTGGAGACGGGATTTGAACCCGCGTGAACGGCTTTGCAGGCCGGTGCCTCGCCTCTCGGCCACTCCACCATACGAGTAGCCTCCCAGAGGGAGGCCACCAGTCGGTGGACCACCCTCTGGTGAGCATTACACTCGAGCGGATGACGAGATTCGAACTCGCGACCCTCACCTTGGCAAGGTGATGCGCTACCGCTGCGCCACATCCGCATTTCGCTTTGCATTTCTGCGTGCAAAAGAACAATACCCACACCCCGGGGCAGAAACCAAATCGAGGGAAGTTCGTGTCTTGATCGATCACGGGGCAGCTCACGACGGTGACCTCGACGACCGGCCGAATGGCGTTCGAGCACCGCGATGCACTAGCATCGTCGAGTCCCACACGGGCGATTGGCGCAGTTGGTAGCGCGCTTCCTTCACACGGAAGAGGTCATCGGTTCGAGCCCGGTATCGCCCACGATCACCATCGAAAGGCCCTGCTCCTGCAGGGCCTTTCGTCGTTCCTGGCCCGCGATCCCCGGCCCGGTGCCGCCGTCGGAGCATCGACGCCGCCCACTGCCGAGACGTGGCATCCTCGCCCCATGACCGACTCCCCCACCTCCCGCGCCGCCGCGACCCGCCCCACGCCCGTCCCCGACGCCGACTGGTGGCGGCAGGCCGTGGTGTACCAGGTGTATCCGCGCAGCTTCGCCGACGCGAACGACGACGGCATCGGTGACCTGGCCGGCGTGACCTCGCGCGTGCCGTACCTGCAGCGGCTCGGGGTCGACGCCGTCTGGCTGAGCCCCTTCTATCCGTCACCGCTCGCCGACGGCGGGTACGACGTCGCCGACTACCGCGACGTCGACCCCCGCCTCGGCACCCTCGACGACTTCGACGAGATGGTCGCCGCCCTCCACTCGGCCGGGCTGAGGGTCGTGGTCGACATCGTCCCGAACCACACCTCGAGCGACCACGAGTGGTTCCGTGAGGCGGTGGCGTCCGAGCCCGGCAGCGCCGCCCGTGGCCGGTACGTGTTCCGGGACGGCCTCGGCGAGGGAGGAGACACTCCCCCGTCGACCTGGGTCTCGAACTTCGGCGGTGGCGCCTGGACCCGCCTGCAGCGCCCCGACGGCACGCCCGAACAGTGGTACCTGCACCTGTTCGCCCCCGAGCAACCCGACCTCGACTGGAGCAACCCCGAGGTCCGCACCGACTTCGAACGCACGCTGCGGTTCTGGTCGGACCGTGGCGTCGACGGATTCCGGGTCGACGTCGCCCACGGGCTCGCGAAGGACCTCACCGAGCCCCTCCGCGACGCGGCCGAACGTCAGGTCCTGCCGGTCGACGGCAGCGATCCGCTCTACGACCGTGACGAGGTGCACACGATCTTCGAGGGGTGGCGCCGGGTCCTCGACGAGTACGACCCGCCCCGGAGCGCCGTGGCCGAGGCCTGGGTGCAGCCCGAGCGGGTGCCGCTCTACGCCCGCCCCACCGAGCTCGGCCAGGCCTTCAGCTTCGCCCTGACGCGCGCCGACTTCGACGCCGACCAGTACCGGACCATCATCGCGTCGACCCTCGAGCAGGCGGCCGTCAGCGGGGCGACGAGCACGTGGGTGCTCTCGAACCACGACGTCGTCCGTCACGCCACGCGCTACGGCCTGCCGAAGGGGCAGGACCTCGACGCCTTCGTGCTGAGCGACGGTCGCCGACCCACTCTCGACCCCGATGCGGGCCTCCGTCGGGCCCGTGCGGCGACGCTTCTCATGCTCGCCCTCCCGGGTTCGGCCTACGTCTACCAAGGAGAAGAACTGGGCCTCTTCGAGGTGGCCGACCTGCGTCCCGACGACCTGCAGGACCCGGTCTGGGTCCGCACGGGCCACCGGCGCAAGGGCCGTGACGGCAGCCGGGTGCCGCTGCCCTGGGACACGAGCGAGCCCGCCCTGGGCTTCGGGGACCACGCCCCGCACCTGCCGCAACCCGAGTGGTTCGAGGACCTCGCCGTCTCGGTGCAGGACGACGAGGACGAGTCCACGTTGTCGATCTACCGGCGCGCCCTCGCCCTCCGCCGCGAGCTGCAGCGGGGTGAGGCGTTCCTCTGGGCCGACGGCACCTCGGAGGACGTCGTGCACTTCTCCCGCCACGAGGGGTGGCACTCGCTGACGAACTTCGGCGGCGGCCCGGTCGACCTGCCCACCGGGGCACGCGTCCTGGCCTCCAGCGAGCCGTTGCACGGCACGCTCGCCGGCGTCACCGAGGTGCCGGGCGAGACCACGGTCTGGTTCTCGCTGACCTGAGACCCGGGCCCGACCTGACCGGGTGACCACCCGCAGGAGGCGCGGTGCGACGCGGTCGCGCACCGCGCCTCCTGCGTTCTGCCGCGGTCGGGACGCAGAACGGCCCCGGTCCGAGGACCGGGGCCGTTCGTCGTGCGACGTGGGTCAGGCGCGCGAGTTCTCGAGGACGTAGCCCTCTTCACCGTGCAGGGCGAGGTCGATGCCGGCCACCTCGTCCTCGTTCTTCACGCGGAAGCCGATGGTCTTCTCGATGACGAAGCCGATGACGAAGGCCAGGACGAACGAGTAGAGCATGACGGCCAGGGCCGAGAGGGCCTGGATGCCGAGCTGCGTGAAGGTGCCCGAGAAGATGAGGCCGGTGTCGTTCGCGAAGATGCCGAGGTACAGCGTCCCGATGAGGCCACCGACGAGGTGGATGCCCACGACGTCGAGGGAGTCGTCGAACCCGAGCTTGAACTTGAGGTCGATGGCGAGGGCGCAGACGGCACCCGCGACGACGCCGAGGACGACGGCCCACCCCGGGGTGAGGGCGGCGCAGGCCGGGGTGATGGCGACGAGGCCGGCGACGGCACCCGAGGCGGCGCCGACCGAGGTGGCCTTGCCGTCCTTGAGCTTCTCGACGACCAGCCAGCCGAGCACGGCGGCGGCCGGTGCGGCGATGGTGTTCAGGAACGCCAGGGCGGCCACGCCGTCGGCCGCGAGCTCGGAGCCGGCGTTGAAGCCGAACCAGCCGAACCAGAGCAGCCCGGCACCCAGCAGGACGAAGGGCGGGTTGTGCGGCTTGTCGGCACCCTTGGCGAAGCCGACGCGCTTGCCGAGGACGAGTGCCAGGGCGAGGGCCGCGGCACCGGCGTTGATGTGGACGGCCGTGCCGCCGGCGAAGTCGATGACGCCCATGGCGGCGATCCAGCCACCGACGGTGTTGCCGTCGGCGTCCTTCGTGAAGTTGAAGACCCAGCTGGCGACCGGGAAGTAGACGACCGTGGCCCAGACGCCGGCGAAGATCATCCACGCCCCGAACTTGGCCCGGTCGGCGATGGCGCCCGAGATCAGGGCCACCGTGATGATCGCGAAGGTGGCCTGGAAGGCGGCGAAGGCGATCGTCGGGTAGGCGCCGGTCGGGTCCAGGCTGTCCTCGAAGGCGGCGCCGAGGCCGAGGTTCGCGACGTCGAGGCCGATCAGGCCCTGGATGCCCACGAAGCTCTCGCTCCCACCGGGGATCGAGGTCGGGTTGCCGAAGGCGATCGCATAGCCGAAGAGCACCCACAGGACGCCGATGAGGCCCATCGCGCCGAAGCTGAGCATCATCATGCTGATGACGCTCTTGGCCTTGACGAGGCCGCCGTAGAAGAAGGCCAGGCCGGGGGTCATGAGCAGCACGAGTGCCGCGCAGATCAACATGAAGGCGGTGTTGCCTTGGTCCATGGGTGGGTCACCTCTCGAGTTTCGGAGCCGGGGAGGCACCGACGTCGAGGTCGACCGTGTGGGTTCACGGGCTGTGGTGACGAACGCTCTCGTCCGGTGCGGCCCCCAGTGTCGCGGGGAGAGGTTTCGGGCCGTGTGCGGGATTGTTTCCCCGATGTAACACGATTCGGGCGCAGGTAAACAACGTGTTACCGGATGCCCGGTGCGGTGGGGATCTCGTCAGAGCGACGTCAGGGCCACCAGGCGTGACACGGCGCGCAGGTACTTCTTGCGGTAGCCGCCGGCGAGCATCTCGTCCGAGAAGACCTGGTCGAGGGGCGTGCCCGAGGCGACCACCCGGATCTGCGCGTCGTACAGGCGGTCCACGAAGGCCACGAGGCGCAGGGCGTCCACCTGGCTCGTGAGGACGTGGACGTCACGCAGCCCCACCGCGTCGAGGTCGTCGACGAGCTTCACGTACTTGCTGGGGTGGACCGTCGCGAGGTGGGCGACCACGCCGTCGAAGTCGTCGAGCGACACGGTCCCGCCGAGGGCGGCCGCCGCCGCGTCGACGTCCTCGACCACGTGCGCCCGGGCCTCGACCTCGCGACGTCGGTAGTCGTCCCCGTCGATGCGCAGGGTGAGGAACTTGTCGCTCAGCCCCTGGATCTCGCGGAGGAAGTCGGCGGCGGCGAACCGGCCCTCACCGAGGGCGTTGGGCGGCGTGTTCGAAGTGGCGGCGATGCGCGTGCCGTCGTCGGCCAGGTCCCCGAGCAGTCGGGTCATCATCATCGTGTCCCCGGGGTCGTCCAGTTCGAACTCGTCGATGCAGACCAGAGCGGCGCCCTTCAGCTGCGACGCGGCCCCGGCGTAGCCGACGGCGCCGACCAACGCGGTGTACTCGATGAAGGTGCCGAAGTACCGCCGGCCGGGCGTGCGGTTCCAGAGGGCGGCGAGCAGGTGGGTCTTGCCCACGCCGAAGCCGCCGTCGAGGTACAGGCCGGGACGCACGGCCGGGGCAGCCGGCTTCTTGCGGAACAGGCCCCTCCGCGGCGCGTCGGGACCCGCGCCTCCGAACGCCGTCACGGCGGCCACCGCCTCGGCCTGGGAGGCGAAGGCCGGGTCGGGACGGTAGTTCTCGAGCGAGGCCTCCGCGAACTGACGAGGAGGCACGAGTTGCGTCACGATCTCGGCCCCCGTGATCGTCGGGGTGCGGTCGCTCAGCGAGACGAGGGTGCTGACGGATTCGGGGGGCATGGGCGCGGCCTCGCGGTGGGGTGGGCGGGGATCTGTGTCAGAGTCGTACGGTTCCCGGGCGACGGTCACGCGGCATGCGTAACCTCGACGGGGCCGACCAGAGGCGATCCTACGCCGCCGGGCACCACGCGTCGCCCGGCGTCGGCTCCACCCCGACCCCCGCACAAGGAGACACCATGGCCGTCGAGCACGACACGTCCGCCCGCTTCGGCGAGTACGCCCATCCCGAGCGTCTCGTCGGCACCGAGTGGCTGCAGCAGCACCTCGGCACCCCCGGGCTCGTCGTCGTCGAGTCCGACGAGGACGTCCTCCTGTACGAGACCGGCCACATCGCCGGCGCCGTCAAGATCGACTGGCACCTCGACCTCAACGACCCGGTGCAGCGCGACTACGTCGACGGCGAGGGCTTCGCCGCGCTGATGAGCCGCAGCGGCATCACGCGCGACAGCACGGTCGTCATCTACGGCGACAAGAACAACTGGTGGGCCGCGTACGCGCTGTGGGTCTTCTCGCTCTTCGGGCACGAGGACGTCCGTCTGCTCGACGGCGGCCGCGCGAAGTGGGAGGCCGAGGGACGCGACTACACGACCGAGGCGCCCGAGGTCGAGGCCACCGACTACCCCGTCGTCGAGCGGGACGACAGCGTGATCCGCGCCTACAAGGACGACGTGCTGGCGCACCTCGGCAAGCCCCTGATCGACGTGCGTTCGCCCGAGGAGTTCTCCGGCCAGCGCACCACGGCCCCGGCCTACCCCGACGAGGGCGCTCTGCGGGCCGGTCACATCCCGAGCGCCCAGAACGTGCCGTGGGGCAAGGCCGCGGCCGACGACGGCACCTTCCGGCCTCTCGCCGAACTCGACGCCATCTACCGCGACGGGGCGGGCCTCTCCGACGGCGACGAGGTCGTCGCCTACTGCCGCATCGGTGAACGGTCGAGCCACACCTGGTTCGTCCTGACGCACCTGATGGGCTTCGAGGACGTGCGCAACTACGACGGCTCCTGGACCGAGTGGGGCAGCGCCGTGCGGGTCCCCATCGTGCAGGGCACCGAGCCGGGCGAGGTGCCGGCCCGGTGACCGACGCGGCCCTGCCCGAGGCGCTCGTCGAGATCCGCGAGGAGTTCCTCGCCCTCGACGTGCGGAACCGTCTTCAGTTGTTGCTCGAGTTCTCGAACGAGCTGCCCGAGCTGCCCGCCCGGTACGCCGACCATCCCGACCTGCTCGAACGGGTGGTCGAGTGCCAGTCCCCCGTGTTCCTGTTCGTCGAGGTCACCGACGGTCGGGTGCACCTGCACGCGACGGCACCACGCGAGGCGCCGACGACCCGGGGCTTCGCCTCGATCCTCGCCCAGGGGCTCGACGGGTTGACCGTCGAGCAGGTGCTCGACGACGTCCCCGACGACTACCCGCAGACGATCGGCCTGACCGAGGCCGTGAGCCCGTTGCGCATCCGCGGCATGACCGCGCTGCTCGGCCGCGCCAAGCGTCAGATCCGCGAACGGACCGCCGTCGCGTGACGCTCCGGGTGCTGCACGCCCTCGGACGTCCCGGTGACGTCGGGCTCGAGCTCGAGATCGACGAGGACTCGACCCCCGCCCGGATCCGCGAGCTGTACGCCCCGCCGAGCGAGACGTGGCTGCGACTCAACCTGATCGCGGCGGTCAGCGGTGACGCCGCGGGGTCCGACGGCACCTCCGAGACGCTGAGCAACGCCACCGACCGCACGATCCTGGCCGCCATCCGCTCGCTCGCCGACGGTGTCCTCGTCGGTGCGGCGAGCGTGCGCGCCGAGGGCTACCGGGTGCCGAAGTCCTCTCGACTCGTCGTCGTCACGGCGTCGGGCGATCTCTCGGGCCACCGGATGGACCCGGCCGAAGCCGAGCGGGTCGTCGTGGTCTGCCCCGAATCCGCGCGGGCACGGGTCCGCGAGACCCTCGGTGAGGCGATCTGGGCGGCCGCCCGCGTGCTGACGGCGACCGACGGCGGCGGCCGGTTGGAGCCCGCCGCGATCCTCCGGTGCCTGCGCGAGCAGCGCCTCCGTTCGCTCGTCTGCGAGGGCGGCCCCTCGCTCGCCGGGCAGTTCCTCCGGGACGGCCTCGTCGACGAGCTGTGCCTGTCGACCTCGCCGGTCGTGATCGGCAGCGGCCTGCCCGTCTTCGGTCGCGAACGTTTCGACCCGGCGTCGCTCGTCCTCGGCCAATTGCTGGTCGACGAGCAGAGCACGCTCTACGCGCGGTGGTCGGTGGACGGTGGACCCGCGAGTCGCTGACGGTCGAGCCATCGACTGATCGCCCCCTCGAACCGCTCGGGGTCGAGGTTCCAGAGCTTGGTGTGCCGGGCGACGTCGAACACCTCGAAGGTCACGATGTCGGGCCGCGCCTCGGCCAGCGCGTGTGACGCGGTGGACGGCACGAAGCCGTCGTCGTCGCTGTGCAGCACCAGCACCGGGAGGTCGAGCTCGCCCGCACGTGAGACGAGGTCGAGCCGGTCGAAGTCGATGGGCTCGGCGCTGCCGGCCAGCCGGCAGAGCAGGGGCGACCCCAGGAGGCGCAGCACCAGACCCTGGACGACCCCCGGCACCCGCATGGCCGCGCCCTGGTAGGCGAGCGTCGTCCGCCAGTCGACGACGGGCGACTCGAGCACGAGACCCGAGACGGCGCCGCGCAGGGTGGATCGGGTGGCGGCCTGCAACACCAGCGCCCCACCCATGGACCATCCCATCAGCACGACGGACGTCGCCCCGTGGTCGAGGGCGAACCGGATCGCCGCCTCGACGTCGCGCCACTCGGAGTCGCCCAGCCCGTAACGGCCGTCGAGCGAACGGGGCGCCTCGACGTCGTTGCGGTACGACACGAGGAGCGAGGTGAAGCCCTCTCGCCGGAAGACCGGTGCCGCGCGGATCGTCTCGGCGCGCGTCACCCCGCGACCGTGCACCCCGATCATCCACGGGCCGTCCAGCCCGCCCTCGGCGGGGACCAGCCAGGCGGGCGCCGGACCGACCTCGGTCTCGACCACGACCTCGTCGGCCGTGAGGCCCGCGTCGTGCGGCGTCGGGTACAGCCAGCCGCCGATGCGACCCCGGTGGGCGCGCCGCAGGCCGGATGCCTCGACTCCTTCGACGCCCCCGGCGCCGTCCCCGTGTTCGACCCGACGTTCGACGTACCGGCCGTCGTCGTGCACCACCTCACCGATGCGGGCGTGCCCTCGGCCCCGGTCGTACCAGAAGCCGTAGCGACCGGGGAGGCGCGTGTCGGGCGTCGAACGCAGGGTGATCGTCCCGGCGACGGCGTCGTGGGCCTCGATGCGCACGTCGTCGCGTCGCCTCCGGGCAGGGGCGACGATCTTCCGGGCGATGGCGACGATCCCCGAGACGAGGGCTGCGGACGACACCACCACGGTGCCCCCGACCGCGATCGAGACGACGGCGATCGGGCCGACGCCCCGTCGACCGGTGGATGCGGGGCGGTTCACGGGCGGCTCCTCGGACGGCGTGAGATGGAGCGGGGAGACCTGTGGATCTGCTGAGCCGGGCGCGGCGTGCCGCGGGGGTCGCCCTCGGGATCGACCCTAGTCTTCCAAGGTGTCCGAGATCCCCCCGACGTCGACCCGCCCGCCCGCGTTCGCCGCGGCCGTCGAGTCCGTCCACCGTGCCGCCGCGCGGGACGCCCTCACCGTGACCGAGATCCCCGCTCCGAACGGCCTCGCGCCCCACGCCCTGGCCCTCGCCGGGGACGTCATCGGCGCGTCCGGTCGCCCGGACCCCGACCTCGGCACCGGACGCTTCGTGCTGCTCTACGACGACGACGAACCCGAAGCGTGGGGCGGACCCTTCCGGGTCGTCAGCTTCGCGCAGGCGCCCCTCGAGACCGAGATCGCCCTCGATCCGTTCGTGGCCGACGTCGCGTGGTCCTGGCTCGTCGACAGCCTCGACGCCCGCGGTGCCGTCTACGACCGGGCATCGGGCACCGCCACCAAGATCCTCTCGACCGGATACGGTGAGCTGGCCAGCCACGGTGACGGGGCCCAGCTCGAACTCCGGGCGTCCTGGAGCCCCGCCACCACCGACCTGGCCCCGCACATCGAGGCCTGGAGCGAGTTGATCTGCACGCTCGCCGGCCTGCCCCCGACCGTCGAGGGCGTCACCCTCCTCGCCTCGAGGCGGGTCGGACGAGACTGAACCACCGGAACAGAACAGCGCCCCCGGAGAGAACAGCGGAGACATGACCACAGCGACACCAGACGAGGCCGCACCAGACGCGGCGGCGGCCGACGCGGCAGCACCCCACGGCTCCGAGCCGCGCGACGCCCGTCCCCGGGTCTCCGTCCGACCCGTCGTCGAGACCGCCGACTCGCAGCACGGCGAGGTGACCGTCATCGACGACCGCGAGGGGTACCTGGCCGCCGTCGAGGCGATCCGCGCCGGGACCGGGCCGGTCTCGATCGACGCCGAGCGCGCCTCCGGCTATCGCTACTCGCAGCGGGCCTACCTCATCCAGGTGTTCCGACGCGGCTCGGGGGTGTTCCTCCTCGACCCACCCGCCATCGGCTCGTTCGCCGAACTGCAAGCCGTCATCGGCGACGAGGAGTGGGTGCTCCACGCCGCCAGCCAGGACCTCGCGTGCCTGCGCGAGGTCGGCCTCGATCCGAGCCGGATCTTCGACACCGAACTGGGTGCGCGCCTCGCCGGGCTCCCCAAGGTCGGGCTCGGAGCCGTCGTCGAACAGCTCCTGGGCGTCCACCTCGCGAAAGAACACAGTGCCGCCGACTGGTCGACGCGACCGTTGCCGCAGAGCTGGCTCGTCTACGCGGCTCTCGACGTCGAGCTGCTCGTCGACCTCCGGGACGCCATGGAGGCGGTCCTCGCGGACGCGGGCAAGCTCGAGATCGCGCGCCAGGAGTTCGACGCGACCCTGAGGCGGGAGGCAAAGCCCGCGAAGGTCGACCCGTGGCGTCGACTGACCGGGCTGCACAGCCTGCGCGGGTCCCGGTCCCTCGCCGTGGCTCGTGAACTCTGGCAGGCGCGGGACGACTACGCGCGCGAGATCGACACGGCCCCGGGCCGTCTCGTCCCGGACTCCTCGCTCCTGGCCGCCACGAAGGCGATGCCCACCGACAAACGGTCCCTCGCCGGCATCAAGGAGTTCGTCGGCCGGGCCAGTCGCAGTGAGCTGGACCGCTGGTTCGCGGCGATCGAACGCGGCCGTGAGACGACGGACCTGCCCTCGCACCGGGGGCCGGCGAGCGACACCCTCCCCCCGCCCCGATCGTGGGCGGACAAGAACCCGCTGGCCGACGCGCGCTACAAGGCCGTCCGCCCCAAGGTGACCGAGATCGCCGACGGGCTCGACCTGCCGGTCGAGAACCTGCTCACACCCGAGACCCTGCGCCGGCTGGCCTGGGACCCGCCCATCCCCTTCGACGCACCGACCATCGCGGCCGCACTCGTCGAGCTCGGTGCGCGGACCTGGCAGGTCGAGGCCGTGGCCGAGGCGGTCGCCGAGGCCTTTGTCGACGCCCACCAAGAGCCCGAGGCGACGGGCGACGGCGCTTCGTAGGATTGCTCGAACGATTCTCGGGCCCCCGGCGTCGTCCCTAAGATCAGGACCAGATCCTGACACTGGAGGCACTGTGGCCGAGAGCAACGATGTCGTGTTCGTCGACGGGGTACGCACCCCGTTCGGTCGGGCCGGCGACAAAGGCATGTACTGGCAGACCCGCGCCGACGACCTGGTCGTCAAGGCGATGAAGGGTCTGCTCGAACGCAACCCGTCCCTACCGCCCGAACGCATCGACGACGTCGCCATCGCGGCGACCACTCAACAGGGCGATCAAGGCCTCACCCTCGGACGCACGACCGCGCTCCTCGCGGGTCTCCCCCAGTCCGTGCCCGGGTACGCCATCGACCGGATGTGCGCCGGCGCCATGACGAGCGTGACGAGCGTCGCCGGCGGCATCGCCTTCGGCGCGTACGACGTCGCCCTCGCCGGCGGGGTCGAGCACATGGGGCGTCACCCCATGGGGTTCAACGCCGACCCCAATCCGCGCTTCGCCGCCGAGAAGCTCGTCAGCGGCGAGGCCCTGAACATGGGCAACACCGCGGAGCGCATCCACGACCGGTTCCCCCAGCTCACGAAGGAGCGCTCCGACCGGTACGCCCTGCGGTCGCAACAGAAACTCGCAGCGGCCTACGACGCCGGCCAGATCCAACCCGACCTCGTCCCGGTGGCCATCAAGACGGACCAGGGCTGGGGGCTCGCCACCCGTGACGAGGCGCCTCGACCCGAGACCACGATGGAGGGTCTCGCCGGGCTGCGCACTCCCTTCCGGCCGCACGGCCGCGTCACGGCAGGCAACTCGTCGGGTCTCAACGACGGGGCGACGGTCAGCCTGATGGCGTCGGGTGCCGCGGCGAAGGAACTCGGGCTCACCCCCAAGATGCGCCTCGTCAGCTTCGCCTTCGCCGGCGTCGAGCCCGAGATCATGGGCATCGGTCCCGTGCCGTCCACCGAGAAGGCCCTCCGCAAGGCGGGGCTGTCGATCGACGACATCGGCCTCTTCGAGCTGAACGAGGCGTTCGCGGTGCAGGTCCTCTCCCTGCTCGACCACTTCGGCATCGACGACGACGACCCGCGCGTGAACCCCTGGGGCGGGGCCATCGCCGTGGGTCACCCCCTCGCGTCCTCGGGCGTGAGACTGATGATCCAGCTCGCCCGCCAGTTCGAGCAGCACCCCGAGGTGCGGTACGGCCTCACGGCCATGTGCATCGGCCTCGGTCAGGGCGGCAGCGTCATCTGGGAGAACCCCCACTACTCGAAGAAGGCGGCACGCGCATGAGCACGGCGACCGAACAACTGACCGAGCTGTCGGCCGACGAGGTCGTCACGCACTCTTACGTCCGCGACGTGCCGTTGCCCTCCGGCGGCGTCCTGGCCCTCATCACCCTCGACAACGGCCGCGACCACACCCGGCCGAGCACGCTGGGGCCCGCGACGCTGCACGAGTTCGGCGCGACCCTCGACGCCGTCCGCAGCCGCGCCTCCTCGGGTGAGATCGCGGCGATCGCCGTCACCGGCAAGCCGTACTTCCTGGCGGCGGGTGCCGACCTCAGCAAGGTGAGTGCCATCCCCAGCCGCGAGGTCGCCCGCGAGCTCGCCCGGCTCGGCCACGCCGTGCTCGGCAAGCTGCACGACGCCCCGGTGCCCACGTTCGTCTTCGTCAACGGGCTCGCCCTGGGCGGTGGCGTCGAGATCGGGCTGCACGCCGACTACCGCACGGTCGACTCGTCGGCCGCCGCCATCGCCCTGCCGGAGGTCTTCCTCGGCATCATCCCCGGGTGGGGTGGCGCCTGGTTGTTGCCGAACCTGATCGGCATCGAGAACGCCCTCAAGGTCGTCATCGAGAACCCCCTGAAGAACAACCGCACGGTGAAGCCCGCCCAGGCGCTCGAACTCGGCATCGTCGACGCGATGTTCGGCCCCGCGTCCTTCCTCGAGGACAGCATCCGGTGGGCCGACGGGGTGCTGACCGGCCGCGTCACCGTCAAGCGGCCGAACGTCCCGGGCAGGCTCGAGCGTGCCGTCAAGTGGGACGTCGCGATCTCGGTGGCGCGCAAGTCGCTCGAGTCGAAGATCGGCACCGTCGCGAAGTCGCCCTACGCCGCTCTCGACCTGCTGAAGGCCGCGAAGAACACCGACCGGACGACCGGCTTCGCGGCCGAGGACGAAGCGCTGGCCGACCTCGTGGCAGGTGACCAGTTCCACGCCAGCATGTACGCCTTCGACCTCGTCCAGAAGCGGGCCAAGAAGCCCGCCGGCGCACCCTCCCCCGACCTCGCCCGGAAGATCGGCAAGGTGGGCATCGTCGGCGCCGGACTCATGGCGAGCCAGTTCGCGCTGCTCTTCGTGCGCCGTCTGCGCGTCCCGGTCGTCATCACCGACCTCGACCAGGCTCGGGTCGACGCGGCACTCGCCCGCATCAGAGGCGAGATCGACGAGTTGCAGGGCGGGGGTCGGATCTCGCGGGACGAGTCCAACCGCCTCAAGGCCCTCATCACGGGCACGACCGATCTCGCCGACTTCGCCGACGCCGACTGGGTCATCGAGGCCGTGTTCGAAGAGCTGTCGCTCAAACAGGAGGTGTTCGCGAACGTCGAGGCCGTCGTCTCGGACACGACGGTGCTGGCGACCAACACGTCGTCGCTCAGCGTGGAGCAGATCGGGGCGCGCCTCGCTCATCCCGAGCGACTGGTCGGATTCCACTTCTTCAACCCGGTCGCGGTGATGCCCCTCGTCGAGGTCGTCAAGACCCCGGCGACCGACGACGAGACGCTGAGCACGGCGATGGTGACGGCGAAGGCCCTGCGGAAGAACGCCGTCATCACGGCCGACACCCCGGGGTTCGTGGTCAACCGCATCTTGGCCAAGCTGCTGGGCGAGGCCATGCACGCCGTCGAGACGGGGACGCCGTTCGAGGTCGTCGATCGGGCGACGGCGCCGTTCGGCCTCCCGATGACGCCGTTCGAGTTGCTCGAGCTGGTGGGACTGACCGTCGGGGCGCACGTCCTCGACACCCACCATGCCGCCTTCCCCGACCGGTTCTTCGCCAGTGACGGACTGCACCGCCTGGCCGAGCACGGCACGATCTTCGAACGCGACTCGAAGGGCCGTCGCAAGGGATTCGACAAGAAGGCCGTCGCCCTCGCCGCCGGACCGGGAACGGCCCTGACCGACGACGAGTTGCGCATCCGCATCGAGGACGGTCTCGCCGACGAGGTCGGGCGCATGCTCGACGACCACGTCGTGGCCGCGGCCGAGGACATCGACCTCTGCTTGATCCTCGGCGCCGGGTACCCGTTCCAGATGGGCGGGGTCACGCCGTACCTCGACCGGGTCGGGGCCTCACGTCGGGTGCGGGGACGCGACTTCCACGAACCCGCGATCCGCGGCGTCGAGTAGACCACCCACGCCGAACGCCCCGTCTCGAGAGGGACGGGGCGTTCGACGTCTGTCGTGCGGCGTGACACCGCACCGGGGCTCAGTCGTGCCGGGCATCCTCGTGCCGGGATGCGGCAGCGGTCTCGTCCAGTGGCCTCGCCACCGGGATTCGGCTGCCGAGCACCTGCGCGACGACGTCGCGAGCGATGTGCTGCGGCGTGAGGCCGGCCTCGTCGAGGATCTCGGCCCGGGACCCGTGTTCGAGGAACTCGTCGGGCAGTCCCAACTCGGTCACGGCCGTGTCGACGCCTGCGCCACGGAGGTCCTGTCGCACACGGGTGCCGATCCCGCCCACCCGCACGCCGTCCTCGATCGTGATGACGAGCCGGTGGGCCGCGGCCAGCTCGATGATGCTGGCCGGGACGGGGACGACCCATCGAGGGTCGACGACCGTGGCACCGATGCCCTGGGCCTCCAGTCGCTCGGCGACCTCGAGTCCGATGCCGGCCATCGGGCCGACGCAGACGATGAGGACGTCGTCACGGCCGGTGCGTCGCAGCACCTCGACACCGTCCTCGAGTCGTTCGACGGCGTCGTGCTCGACGCCGACGGCGCCTTTCGAGAACCGGATGACGGTGGGCGCGTCGTCGACCGCCACGGCCTCCCGGAGCTCTTCGCGGAGTCGCGTCGCATCACGAGGGGCGGCCAGACGGATGTGCGGCACGATCTGCAGGAGGGCGAGGTCCCACATGCCGTGGTGGCTCGGGCCGTCCGGTCCGGTCACACCGGCGCGGTCCAGCACGAAGGTGACCCCGGCCCGGTGGAGGGCGACGTCCATCAGCACCTGGTCGAAGGCGCGGTTCACGAACGTGGCGTACAGCGCGACGACGGGGTGCAGTCCACCGAACGCGAGACCCGCGGCACTCGTGACCGCGTGCTGTTCGGCGATGCCGACGTCGAAGACCCGCTTCGGGAACCGTTCGGCGAGCTTGTGCAGGCCCACCGGACGCAGCATCGCCGCCGTGATGCCGACGACCTTCTCGTCGTGCTCGGCGATGTCGACGATCTCGTCGGCGAAGACCGACGTCCACGACGGCGAGGTGGCCGCCTCGAGGGGTTCGCCCGTCTCGGGGTCGATCTGCCCGACCGCGTGGAACTGGTCGGCGACGTCGGCGCGCGCCGGATCGAATCCCCGGCCCTTCTCGGTGATGGCGTGCACGATCACGGGCGCCCCGTAGTTCTTCGCCTGGAGCAGCGCCTCCTCCATGGCGACCTGGTCGTGACCGTCGACCGGCCCGATGTACTTGATGTCCAGGTTCGAGTAGAGGGCCTCGTTGTTCGTGAACCGGCTCAGGAAGCCGTGCAGACCACCCCGGACGCCGCGGTAGACCGCACGACCCGGATGTCCGAGTCGGTCGAAGACGGCCCTGCTGCCGACGTGGAGCTCGCGGTAGGCCTGGCGCGTGCGGACCGTGTTGAGGAAACGGGCCATTCCTCCGATGGTCGGGGCGTAGGACCGGCCGTTGTCGTTGACCACGATGGTGAGGCGACGGTCGTTGTCGTCGCTGATGTTGTTCAGGGCCTCCCACGTCATGCCCCCGGTCAACGCGCCGTCGCCCACGACGGCGACCACGTGCCGATCGTCCCGGCCCGTCAGTTGGAAGGCCCGGGAGATGCCGTCGGCCCACGAGAGCGAACTCGAGGCGTGTGAGCTCTCGACGATGTCGTGCTCGGACTCGGACCGCTGCGGGTATCCGGCGAGACCGCCCCGGAGCCGGAGCCCCGAGAAGTCCTGGCGACCGGTGAGGAGCTTGTGGACGTACGACTGGTGGCCGGTGTCGAAGACGAAGGCGTCGTGCGGCGAGTGGAACACCCGGTGCATGGCCAACGTCAACTCGACGACGCCGAGGTTCGGCCCGAGGTGGCCCCCGGTCTTCGACACTTCGGTCACGAGGAACCGGCGGATGTCGGCGGCCAGTTCGACCATCTGTTCGTTCGTCAGGCGGTCGAGGTCACGAGGCCCCGTGATCGTCTGCAGCAGGCTCATGCTGGCCTTCCCTCTCGGCCCTCTCGGGCATCCCGCCAGTCTAGGCACGCGACCGGCGAGAACGCCGTGCGACCCCCGGACGACGCGGGCGATCGTCCGGGGGTCTGGTCACTGCGGGGTCCGTCGCTCAGACCAGGCTGCGCAGGACGTACTGCAGGATGCCACCGTTGCGGTAGTAGTCGGCCTCGCCGGGGGTGTCGATGCGTACGACGGCGTCGAACTCGACCGGCTGCTTGCCCGCGGGCGAATGGGTGGTGGGGGTCGCCGTGACGTGGACCGTCTTCGGCGTCGTGCCCTCGTTGAGCTGCTCGATGCCGACGATGTCGATCTGCTCCGTGCCGTCGAGACCGAGCGACTCCCAGCTCTCGCCCTGCGGGAACTGCAGGGGAACCACTCCCATGCCGATCAGGTTCGACCGGTGGATGCGTTCGAAGCTCTCGGTGATGACCGCCTTGACCCCGAGCAGGCTCGTGCCCTTCGCGGCCCAGTCCCGGGACGAGCCCGAGCCGTACTCCTTGCCGCCCAGGATGACCAAGGGCGTGCCCTGCTCCTGGTAGCGGGCACTGGCGTCGTAGATGAACGACTGCGGCCCCTCGGCCTGGGTGAAGTCGCGGGTGTAGCCACCCTCGACCCCGTCCAGCAACTGGTTCTTGAGACGGATGTTCGCGAACGTGCCCCGGATCATGACCTCGTGGTTGCCGCGACGGGACCCGTACGAGTTGAAGTCCTTGCGGTCCACGCCGTGCTCGTCGAGGTAGTGGCCGGCCGGGCTGTCGACCTTGATCGACCCGGCGGGGCTGATGTGGTCGGTCGTGACCGAGTCGCCGAGCTTGGCCAGCACGCGGGCGCCCTGGATGTCGGTCACCGGCGTGGTCTCGATCGTCATGCCCTCGAAGTAAGGAGGTTTGCGCACGTAGGTCGACTCGGAGTCCCACTCGAAGGTGGCGCCCGTCGGGGTCGGCAGGGAGCGCCAGCGCTCGTCGCCGTCGAACACCCCGGCGTACTCGTGGGTGAACATCCCCGTGTCGATGGACGAGTCGATCGTCTGCTGCACCTCGGTCGCGTCGGGCCAGATGTCGCGGAGGTAGACGTCGGAGCCGTCGTCGGCGGTGCCCAGGGCGTCGTTCTCGAAGTCGAAGTTCATCGACCCGGCGAGGGCGTACGCGATGACCAGCGGCGGGCTGGCGAGGTAGTTCATCTTGACGTCGGGGTTGATGCGACCCTCGAAGTTGCGGTTGCCCGACAGGACGGCCGTGACGGCGAGGTCGTTGTCCTGCACCGCCGTCGAGATCTCGTCGAGCAGCGGGCCCGAGTTGCCGATGCAGGTCGTGCAGCCGTAGCCGACGGTGTAGAAACCGAGGTCCTCGAGATAGGTGGTCAGGCCGGCCTTCTCGTAGTAGTCCGTGACGACCTTCGACCCGGGCGCGAGGGTCGTCTTGACCCACGGCTTGGCCTTGAGCCCCTTCTTGCTGGCGTTGCGGGCGAGCAGGCCCGCGGCGAGCATGACGGAGGGGTTCGACGTGTTCGTGCACGACGTGATGGCCGCGATGGCCACGGCGCCGTGGTCGAGCGTGAAGGTCGAGCCGTCGCCGAGTGCCACGGAGGTGGGCTTGGAGACCTTGGCCGGTGCATGCGACGTGTGCGAGATCGAGTGCGGCTGGGCGTCGTCGTCGTCCTCGGCCGTGAAGCCGATCGGGTCGGAGGCCGGGAACGTGCCCTCGACCGCGGCGTCGACGTGCGAGTGGTCCGTCGTGGCGTAGTTCTCGAGGTCGACCTCGAACTGCGACTTGGCCTCGGTGAGTTCGATGCGGTCCTGCGGGCGCTTCGGCCCGGCGATGGACGGGACGACCGTCCCGAGGTCGAGCTCGAGGTACTCGCTGAACACGGGTTCGGTCGAGGGGTCGTGCCACAGGCCCTGCAGCTTGGAGTACTGCTCGACGAGGTCGATCTGCTCCTCGGAGCGCCCGGTCAGACGCAGGTAGTCGAGGGTCACGTCGTCGATCGGGAAGATCGCCGCCGTCGAACCGAACTCGGGGCTCATGTTGCCGATGGTCGCCCGGTTGGCCAGGGGCACCTCGGCGACGCCTTCGCCGTAGAACTCGACGAACTTGCCGACGACGCCGTGCCGGCGCAGCTGCTGCGTGATGGTGAGCACCACGTCGGTCGCCGTCACGCCGGTCGGGATCGAGCCGGAGAGCTTGAAGCCGACGACCTTGGGGATCAACATCGACACGGGCTGACCGAGCATCGCGGCCTCGGCCTCGATGCCCCCGACGCCCCAGCCGAGCACGCCCAGGCCGTTGACCATCGTCGTGTGCGAGTCGGTGCCGACGAGGGTGTCGGGGTACGCCTGCAGCACTCCACCGACCTCGCGGCTGTAGGTGACCCGCGCCAGGTACTCGATGTTGACCTGGTGGACGATGCCGGTGCCCGGCGGGACGACCTTGAAGTCGTCGAAGGCCGTCTGCCCCCAACGGAGGAACTGGTACCGCTCGCCGTTGCGCTCGTACTCGATCTCGACGTTGCGTTCGAGCGCGTTCTCAGAGCCGAAGAGGTCCGCGATGACGGAGTGGTCGATGACGAGCTCGGCCGGTGCCAGCGGGTTGATCTTGGTCGGGTCTCCGCCGAGCTCGGCGACGGCCTCTCGCATGGTGGCGAGGTCGACGATGCAGGGCACCCCCGTGAAGTCCTGCATGACCACGCGCGCCGGCGTGAACTGGATCTCGGTGTCGGGCTCGGCGGTGGGCTGCCATGAGCCGAGGGCCCGGATCTGGTCACCCGTGACGTTCGCACCGTCCTCGGTGCGGAGCAGGTTCTCGAGCAGGACCTTGAGGCTGAACGGAAGCTTCGAAGAACCCTCGACCGCGTCGATGCGGTAGACCTCGTAGTCGGTGGACCCGACCGTGAGGGTGTTCTTCGAGCCGAAACTGTTGATTGCAGACACGTGCCGTCTCCCTTGCTGACTACGCCCTCATCTTGGCCGGTGCGCGCGACGCCCACCAGCGAGGTCAGCCTAAGTCCGCGGGGTGTCCCCGGGGCCGATCCCAGCGATTTGTCTCGATGTCGAGACAAAACATAGCACCAGGAGGCGCGGGTCAGGCCGAGGGGCCCCGCGCGTCGTCCGCCGCCTCGCGTCCGCGGTAGACCGTCCGCACGAGGAGCCAGGTCACCCAGAGCAACCCCGCGTAGAGGGGCACGCCCATGACGAGCTTGAGCGTCCCGAGGAGAGCGACGTCTCCGGCCAGCCACAGCGGCACCTGGACGGCGAGGCGGGCGGCGAACAGTCCGGCCCACAACCAGGTGGCCAGGAAGAGGACGCGTCGTTTCGCCCGGTCCCCCCGCCAGCCCGTGCCGTCGTTCGTGAGGAGTCCGACCACGATGCCGATGAGCGGCCAGCGCACGGCGATGCTGACGAGCATCGCGGCGAGCGACGCGGCGTTGATCACCAGGCCGGGCACGAAGTTGTTCTCGGCACGGCCGGAGAGCAATGCGATCCCCGCGGAGAGGGCGATGCCGAAGACACCCGCGAGGGCCTGGGCGACCGGACCGCGCTGGACCGCGCGTGCGATGACGAACGCCACGGCCAGGACCAGCGGGATGAGGACCGACGGGACGACGTCCTGCGTGATCGTGTAGACGACCACGAAGCCGAGCCCGGGGACGATGGACTCGACGAGCCCCCGCACCCCGCCGATGGCGGTGAGCAGCGCCGACGCCGTCGGGACCTCGCCGGGGGCGACCTGGCCGATGCCGGCCCGTCGGGCGGCGGCTTGCAACTGGGCCGCGAGCGACACCCGGGGGTCGTCGAGCGGCGACGGATCAGCCGGATCGGGCCGGTCGTCGGACGCGGACACGTCGGGTCAGACGACCGAGGGCGTGGTGCCCGGGGCGTCGGTCGGGCCGGCCTTCGGCATCGACAGCGGGATCAGCTCGCGCGGAGGCATCGGGGTCGTCCCGCGGACCACGACGATGCTGCGGAAGAGTTCTTCGATCTTCTCGGCAGCGTCGCCTTCGTGAGCCGCGTCGCCCGCGATCACGCCGCGGAGGAACCAGCGGGGCCCGTCGACGCCGATGAAGCGTGCTCGCCGGGTCGTGCCGGGGTCACCGCCCATCACCGGGATCTCGGCGCGGACCTCGGGACCGAAGGGCCCCTCGACCTCGGCCGTCGTGCCGCCCTGCTTCTCGATCTGCTCGCTGATCTGACCTCGGATCTCGTTCCAGAGTCCCGTCGTGCGGGGCGCCGCGAACGGCTGCACCTGAAGCGTCGACTTGGCGAAGTCGAGGCCGACGGCGACGACCCTCTTGCTTCCCTCTTCGACTTCGAGTCGGAGGTGGAGCCCTTCGCGGGGCAGGATCTTGACGCCACCGAGATCGACGTACGGGCGGACGGGGTTGGCCTCGGTCTCGTCCAGCGGGCCCACCTCGGAGCGGTCCGCGGGTGCCGACTTGGAGTCGTCGAACACCTCGACCTCGGCGTCGTCGAGCGACTCGATGTCGATCTCGACGTCGGCGACGTCGGCCGACTCGACGTCGATCTCGACTGCGGCCAGTTCTTGCTCGCGGCGTTTGGACTTCCTCACGCGGTGCCTCCTGGGTTGTGTGCGTATCCGGTGGATCCGTGACCGTCGACCCCTCGGACGCTCTCGGGGAGCGTCGCGACGGGAACGAAGGTCGCGCGGACGACCGGCATGATGACGAGCTGGGCGATCTTGTCACCGACGGCGACGTGGTGCTCCGCCTCGAGGTCGGTGTTGAGCAGCGAGACCTTGATCTCTCCGCGGTACCCCGCGTCCACGGTGCCCGGGGCGTTCACGACGGTGATGCCGTGCTTGGCGGCGAGGCCGCTGCGGGGCATGACGAACGCGGCGAAACCCTCGGGAAGGGCGATGGAGACGCCCGTGCCGACCAGGGCGCGGTGGCCGGGCCTCAGCACGAGGTCCTCGGTCGAGACCAGGTCGGCGCCGGCGTCGCCCGGGTGGGAATACACGGGCACCGACATCGCCTCGGCGGCGATGAGGACGTCGAGGGTCTGGATCACGTGTCGAGGGTAGTGCAGAAGTCTGGTCGAATGGACGTCATGAACCCCTACCGTGAGCGCCTGCTCCCGCCGCTCTCCGTCTTCGTGGCCTGCGCGCTCCTCGTCCCCGCCACCCTCCTGGTCTTCCTGCCGATCAACTCGACGGTCGGCGTGGTGATGGCCGTCGTGTTCTACGCGGCGGCCGTCGTCCTGCTCGTCCTGACCTCGCCCGTGCTGACGATCGACGACGAGGGCTTCACCGCGGGGCGGGCCCGTCTGTTCGCCCACGAGATCGGTGACGCCGAGGGGTTCACCGGCGCCGACGCGACACGAGAAAGAGGGCCCCGGCTCGACGCGCGAGCCTGGACCCTCTTCCGGGGGTGGGTGCGACCGGTGGTCAAGATCTCGTTGACGGACCTCGACGACCCGGCGCCCTACTGGTTGGTGTCGACCCGTCGACCCGACGAGGTCGTGCGACGGTTGGAGGCGATCAGGCGGCGCACTCCCGGCAGATAGCGCCCAGCTTGGTCTCGTGGTCGAGCTGCGAACGGTGCTTGACAAGGAAGCACTCGACACAGGTGAACTCGTCGACCTGCGGGGGGAGGACGACGACGTCGAGGTCGAGGTCCGAGAGGTCCTGCCCGGCGAGCTCGAACGAGCCCGGGTTGTCGGCGTCGTCGTCGACGACGCCGGTCATCTTGTCGGGGACCCTCTCTTTGAGCCCCTCGATCGACTCCGAGCCGTCGTCGTCGTTCTTGCGAGGTGCGTCGTAGTCGGTGGCCATGCCCATCCAGTTCTTCGGTGATTCGTGTGCCCGATTCGGCGGGTGCAGTTTGCATCACTCGTTGTCGAATAGCAAACCAGTTCCCACGGCCTTTCAGCCGCCTCGGAAGAACTGACGGCACGCCCGTCGTATTCCCGTGAGAACGGCCGCCGACGTGCGACTCTTGGCACCGGATCACGACGGTGAAAGGCGTGGAAAATGCAGGATCTCAGGGTCATAGGCGTCCAGAGCGGAGCTCTGCTCGTCGCCACCGACGCCGGTGGCGAGTACCGCCTTCCCGTCACCCACACCCTCCACTCCCAGCTGAGGGCGGCCAGCCCCGGTGACGCCCCGGTCGAACGGAAGGCACCGCCCCGTGAGATCCAGGCCCTGGTCCGGGCGGGCAAGACCCCTCAGCAGGTGTCCGACCTGACCGGCGCCGACCTCGACTACGTGCACCGGTTCGAAGGGCCGGTCCTCGCCGAGCGCGCCTTCGTGCTCGAGAGCGCCAGGGCCGTCCCGGTGTCCGTCGACGACGACGCGGCGTCCGGTGTGCAGGCGACCACCTTCGGAGTCGTCATCGACGAGCGACTGGACGGTGCCGAGACCTCCCAGCGCGACTGGAGCGCCTACAAGGACGCCGAGCACGGCTGGGTGGTCCACCTGGCCTTCGTCACGCACGAGGTCGAGCGCGACGCGACGTGGCGCTTCGACCCGAAGAAGTCGGTCCTCGCCCCCCTCGGCGGCGACGCCCATCGCCTCTCGCAGCACGGCGAGGACGTCGGTCCACTCGTCCCTCGTCTCCGGGCCGTCTCCCGTGAGCCGCGCCACGACGACACCTCGGGCCGTTTCGACAGCGGCGCCTTCCTGGTCGAGCAGGCCGACGCGGTCGAACTGCCGGCCGAGACCGCGACCGACCGGTTGCGTCCCGGCGTCCGCAGCACCGCCTCCTTCGCCGCCGCCAACCGGGCACCCGACGACGAGAGCGGGCACGACCAGACCGCGGACCTCCTCGAGGCGCTGCGACGCCGACGCGGAGAACGCGAGGCCGCCCGGTTCTCCGACGACGACGGGCGCCCGGACCACCAGGCCACCGGGGCGATCCGCGTGATCGACGTCCCCCTGGACGACTTCGACCTGCCCGAAGGGGCCACCAAACCCACACCCGTGCTGCCCGACCGGTCGACCCGAGGTGACGCCCCGGCGGGTGACGCACCGGTCCAGCCCACGGGCATCCGGGGCAGCCGGGGACGCGCTGGCCGACGCGAGATGCCCAGCGCGGCCCAGTCGACGAAGAAGGCGCGGGGGCGCACCTCGATGCCGAGCTGGGACGAGATCGTCTTCGGAGCGCGCACGGACGACGACCCCGCCTGACCCTCCTGGCCCGCCCCGGCGGCAACAATCACCGCCGGTAGGCGCCGAACGTCCTCAGGGGCACGAGCGTCTCGTCGTCGGACCAGGATCCGTGGTGACCGACCATGGTTCCCGGAGCACCACCGCGATCTCGTCCGTCGTAGTAGGCGACGCCCCGCCGGGCGGCGATGATCACGTCGCCGATGCGGGGCAGGACCGCCGGGTCCACGGTCCCGAACCAACCGGCGTCGACGGCCTCCGACCGGGTCAACACCCAGGCTCGGTCGCCTTCGGCTGCTCGCCACGCGTCGAGCACCGCACCCCGGCGGCCGTCGTCGGCGTCGGGCTCGAGGTGCAGTTGCAGGCACCGGGGCTCCCCCGCCACGTGCCTCACCCCGTCGACCAGGGCGGGCATGCCCCCGAAGACGATGCGCCTCCGTTCGGCCACGTCGACGATGCCGTGGTCGGCCGTGACGATCACCCCGACGTCGGGCGCGACCGAGGCCTCCAGCCTCCGGACCTCGCCGTCGACGCCTTCGAGGGCGTCGATCCATTCGTCCGATTCCCAGCCGGCACGGTGAGCGATCATGTCGAGCTCGGGGACGTAGAGGTACACCAAGGAGGCGCGGGTCGAGTCGACGAGCGTCGCCGCGGTCTCGAAGCGGTCGGCCACGCTCTCCGCCACGTCGTAGGTGGCGCCCCGGAGGATGGCCTCGGTCAGGCCTGACGAGCGGTAGCGCTTGGGGCCGACGGCGTGGGACTCCACGTCGGTGGCCGTCTCGAACAACGTGGGACGCCGCTGCCACTCGTCGGGCCGCATGCGATCGTCCCACCCCGAGAGCTGCTTCACCACCCGATCGTTCTCGGGGTCGAGAGCCGAGTAGCCGACGAGGCCGTGCTCGCCGGGGAGCGCCCCGGTCGTCAGCGTCGTGAGCGCCGCGGCGGTGGTCGTGGGCCACCCGGACCACAGGCTGCCCTTCACTCCCGACAACGTCCGGGCGTGGCCCCGACGGGCACCGAGGGCCGCCTGGCCGAGACCGTCCACCAGGACGACCACCGCGGCCCGCGCGGCGGGCAGGCGGAGCGCGTTCGGTTCGCCCCGCAGGGACGCGAGAGTCGAGGGCACCACGTCGGCCAGGCTCACGGCCCCGCGGGGGCGCGCCGGTACGATGGAGGACACCGGCCCCAGTCTGGCACAGCGACGATCGGGTGCCCCGTCCACCCCGATCCGTGAGAAGTGCATGACCACCACCGAGAACACGAGCAGCTCCGACCACGGCGAACGCATCGAGGACATCGACGTCTCGCTCGAGATGCAGGGGTCGTTCCTCGAGTACGCGTACTCGGTCATCTACTCCCGAGCGCTGCCCGACGCCCGGGACGGCCTCAAGCCCGTCCAGCGTCGCATCCTCTACCAGATGTCCGAGATGGGCCTCCGGCCCGACAGGGGCCACGTCAAGAGCGCGCGCGTCGTCGGTGAGGTCATGGGCAAGCTCCACCCGCACGGCGACACCGCGATCTACGATGCCATGGTCCGTCAGGCGCAACCGTTCACCATGCGGGTGCCGCTCATCGACGGGCACGGCAACTTCGGCTCGCTCGACGACGGGCCCGCCGCACCGCGGTACACCGAGGCTCGTCTCGCCGAGGCGTCGTTGGCCATGACCCAGGGACTCGGCGAGGACGTCGTCGACTTCGTCCCCAACTACGACAACCAGTTGATGCAGCCCGAGGTGCTTCCGGCGGCCTTCCCGAACCTGCTCGTGAACGGTGCGAGCGGCATCGCGGTGGGCATGGCGACCAACATGGCGCCCCACAACCTCGTCGAGGTCGTCGGCGCCGCCCGGCACCTGATCGACCACCCCGACGCCAGCCTGGACGACCTGATGGCGTTCGTGCCGGGCCCCGACCTGCCGACCGGCGGCACGATCGCCGGGCTGGCCGGGGTCCGCGACGCCTACGCCACGGGTCGGGGCAGCTTCAAGACCCGGGCGCGGGTCGGCGTCGAGAGCATCACCGCACGGAAGAACGGCCTCGTGGTCACCGAGCTGCCGTACCTCGTGGGGCCCGAGAAGGTGATCGAGAAGATCAAGGACGGGGTGCAGGCGAAGAAGCTCACCGGCATCACGGACGTCACCGACCTGACCGACCACAAGCACGGTCTCCGTCTCGTGATCGGCATCAAGACGGGTTTCAGCCCCGAGGCGGTCCTCGAGCAGCTCTATCGCTACACCCCGCTCGAAGACGGCTTCAGCATCAACAACGTCGCCCTGGTCGAGGGGCAGCCGCGGACCCTCGGCCTGAAGGAGATGCTCGAGGTCTACGTCGCGCACCGCCTCTCGGTCGTCACGCGTCGCAGCCGCTACCGGCTGGCCAAGAAAGAGGACCGCCTCCATCTCGTCGAGGGCCTCCTCGTCGCCATCGTCGACATCGACGAGGTCATCCAGGTGATCCGGACGAGCGACGACACGCCTGCCGCCCGGGCACGCCTGCGCGAGGTCTTCGACCTCAGCGAGATCCAGGCCGAGTACATCCTCGACCTGCAGCTGCGCCGTCTCACCAAGTTCAGCCGCATCGAACTCGAAGCCGAACGCGACGAGCTGCTCGCGGCCATCGCCGACCTCAAGGACCTGCTGGCCGATCCTGCCCGCCTCAGGGCCCTCGTGTCCAGCGAGCTCGGCGAGATCGCCGAGCAGTTCGGCACGCCGCGTCGGACCCTGCTCACGGAGGCCAAGGCGAGCGTCGCGACGACCGGTCGCGGTAGCAGGTCGGCCCCGGTGCTCGAGATCGCCGACACCCCGACCCGGGTGTTCCTCTCGACGACGGGCCGCGTCCTGCGGGTGGACCACCTCGACCCCGACTCCGCTGCCCCCACTCCCCCGACCCGACGCACGAAGCACGATGCCGTCCTCTCGTCGATCGACACGACGACGCGGACCGAGATCGGCGCCGTGACGAACCTCGGCCGCCTCGTCCGGTTCACCCCCGTCGACCTCCCGTCCGTGCCGCCCACGTCCGTCCAGCTGGGTGCGGGGGTGCCCATCCGGGACTACATCGGCGTGGTCGACAAGAAGGAGCGCGTGCTCGGGCTCGTCTCGCTGACCGCCGACCGGAGCATCGCGCTCGGCACGGCCCGTGGGGTCGTCAAACGGGTCGCGACCGGCCAGTACCCCGCCCGACCCGACTTCCCGGTCATCACGCTGAAGAAGGGCGACCAGGTCGTCGGCGTCGCCCAAGGGGTCGACGAGGACGAACTCGTCTTCGTCACGTCCGCCACGCAGTTGCTCCGGTTCACCGCCTCCGCCGTCCGGCCGCAGGGGCCCGCGGGTGGCGGGGTGGCCGGCATCAACCTTCCGGACGACGCGACCGTGATCTTCTTCGGTGCCGTGCCCGCGGGTCGCGAGGCCGTCGTCGCGACGGTCTCGTCGAGCAACTCGACGATCGCCGGCACCGACCCCGGACGTGCCAAGCTCAGCGCGTTCGACGAGTATCCGGGCAAGGGGCGTGCCACGGGCGGCGTCCGGTCCCACTCGTTGCTGAAGGGCGAGGACGCCCTGTCGCTGGCCTGGGTCGGCCCGGCTCCCGCTCAGGCGGTCGGGCCGGACGGTTCGGTCCGCACTCTGCCCGCCGAGCTCTCACGCCGTGACGGATCGGGCACGCCCCTGGACGCGCCCGTGGGCTCGGTCGGCGCCTCGGTGGCACACATCGCCGATTCGGCCACCGGCCTCGAGGCGGGTGCCGAACCGGACGAGTGACCCCTCGACGGAGCGACCGAGACGGCGTCCTCGACGTCGAGACAGGGAATCCTCGTTCTCGGTGACGGCCTGCTCAGGACTCAGACGTCGATGCGGTCCCGGCTGAGACCGGCGCCGTCGATGATGAACTCCTTGCGAGGAGCCACGTCGTTGCCCATCAGCAGTTCGAAGACGCGGGCGGCGTTCTCGGCGTCGTCGACCTTGACCCGCCGCAGCATGCGGTTCTGGCGTTCCATCGTCGTGGTGCGGAGCTGTTCGGCGTCCATCTCGCCGAGTCCCTTGTACCGCTGGATGGGGTCCTGGAACTTCTTGTTCGTGCGTTTGAGCCCTGCGAGGACACCGTGCAGCTCTTTCTCGGAGTACGTGTAGATCGTCTCGTTCGGCTTGCTGCCGGGGTGCATCACGACCACGCGGTGCAGAGGGGGGACGGCTGCGAAGACGCGACCGGCCTCGATCATCGGTCTCATGTACCGGAAGAACAGCGTGAGCAGCAGCGTCCGGATGTGGGCACCGTCCACGTCGGCGTCGCTCATGATGATGACCTTGCCGTAGCGGGCCGCCTCGAGATCGAAGGACCGTCCTGACCCGGCTCCCAGCACCTGGATGATGGAGGCGCACTCGAGGTTCGAGAGCATGTCGCTGACCGAGGCCTTCTGCACGTTGAGGATCTTGCCGCGGATGGGCAGGAGTGCCTGGAACTCGCTGTTCCGGGCGACCTTGGCCGTGCCCAGCGCGGAGTCCCCTTCGACGATGAACAGCTCGCTGTTCGCCACGTCGTTCGACCGGCAGTCGACCAGTTTGGCCGGCAGGGTCGAGTTCTCCAGGGCGTTCTTGCGACGCTGGGTCTCTTTGTGCGCCCGTGCGGCGATGCGGGTCTTCATCTCGGCGACGACCTTGTCGAGCACGAGGGCGGTCTGCGCCTTGTCTTCTCGCCGGGTCGACGTGAACAACGCGCCCAGCTCGTTCGCCACGACGTTCGCGACGATCGCGCGGACGGCCGGCGTGCCCAGGATCTCTTTCGTCTGGCCCTCGAATTGTGGCTCGGGCAGGCGCACCGTGAGGACCGCCGTCAGACCGGCCAGGACGTCGTCCTTCTCGATCTTGTCGTTGCCCACCTTGAGGCGACGGGCGTTGGCCTCGACCTGCTGCCGCACGAACTTGAGCAGCCCGGCCTCGAAGCCGGTCTGGTGCGATCCGCCCTTCGGCGTCGCGATGATGTTGACGTAGCTGCGGAAGACCGTCTCGTACCCTCCGCCCCAGCGCAGGGCGATGTCGACGTCGCACTGGCGTTCGAGTTCGGTGGCGATCATGGCACCACCGTCCGTCAGCACGGGCACCGTCTCGGTGTAGGTGCCCGACCCGGCCAGACGCCACGTGTCGGTCACGGCGGTGTCGGGGGCGAGGAACTCGACGTATTCGCTGATGCCCCCGTCGAAGCGGAAGGTGCTCTCGAGCGGGAAGCCGCCGTCCGTGAGGGAACCCACGCGTTCGTCGCGCAGGGTCAACGTCAGCCCTGGGATGAGGAAGGCCGTCTGCCGGGCCCTGGCCGACAGCTCATCCGTCTGGAACGAGGCCCCTCGGGTGAAGATCTGGCGATCGGCCCAGTAACGCACCCGGGTGCCGGTGACGCCACGCTTGGTCTTGCCCACTTCTCGGAGCACGCTGCCGGACACGAAGGGGGTGAACGGTGAATCGGGGGTGGGTTCGTCGACGTCCTCGAAGGTGCCGGGTTCACCGCGTCGGAACGACATGGCGTACGTCTTGCCGCCCCGGTCGACCTCGACGTCGAGCCTCTCGGACAGTGCGTTGACGACGGAGGCACCGACGCCGTGGAGGCCGCCGGACGACGTGTAGGACCCCCCGCCGAACTTCCCGCCGGCGTGGAGCTTCGTGAACACGACCTCGACACCGCTCAGACCCGTCTTGGGTTCGATGTCGACGGGCACCCCGCGTCCGCTGTCGCGGACCTCGACGCTGTCGTCGGAGTGCAGCACGACGTCGATGGTGTCGCCGTGCCCGCCCAGCGCCTCGTCGACCGAGTTGTCGATGATCTCCCACAGACAGTGCATCAGGCCCCGGGAGTCGGTCGACCCGATGTACATGCCGGGGCGTTTGCGCACGGCCTCAAGGCCTTCGAGCACCGAGAGGTGCCGAGCCGAGTAGTCGGAGGCGGGTGCGGACGAGGTGGGGGGCATTGTTCTCCTGAAGGGCCCGCCGCCATCTCTCGACGACGGGAATGCGGGGAGGCGGTGACCGCGTTACAGCCTACCGAGGGCCGCCGACACGGCAGTCCCGACACTCGACCGGCCCCTCGCCGCTACGCGATGAGCGAAATCCGGTGCCGATGGCACGCGATACCGACGTCGGCGTGTTTTGATGAGTGTCTCACCCACCGCACCACCGTCAGGAGGAGCATCACATGACTCAGATGGCCACCGACCAGACCGCCGTCGACGAGCTCGGCTCCCGTTACCAGTTGAGCGCCGCGGACCGCTGCGACAGCTGCGGGGCCCAGGCCTACATCCGCGCGACCATGGCCACCGGCGAACTGCTCTTCTGCGCCCACCACGGCGCGAAGTTCAAGGACAAGCTGCAGCCCACCGCCATCGAGTGGCTCGACGAGAGTTCGAAGCTCCTCGCCCACTGAGACGCCGCGCCACCCGGACCACAGCCCGGGTTGGCGGTACGACGAAGGCCCCGCATCCGATCGATGCGGGGCCTTCGTCGTCTCTGCGGACCGACGTCGTCACATGGCCTTGAAAGAACGCTCGAGGTTGTCGGCGATCACCTTCTGCGACGCGGCGGCGTACTCGTCCAGCTTCGCGTGCCCGGAGCCTGACGAGTAGGAGATCATCCGGCGGCTCAGGGCGACGCGGAGCACCCGGTCGGTGAGGACGGGGTTGAGCGGCAGGACCGGGCCCTTCAGCTGCGTGCCGAAAGAGACCCCGCGTCGGACGCCCTCGCGACCGTCTCCGTTGCCGCCTCCGTGGACGACGGTCCCGAAGGGCTCCGCCTCCGCCCCGAGTTCGAGATGAGCGGCATGATCCTCGAAACCGAAGAGGGTGACCTCGTCGCCCTGGTAGTCGGTGCTCACCTGCAGGTAGTTCGTCCGTCGCGGAGCCCCGCGGCGGACCACGGCGTCGAAGAAGCCGACACCCTCGACCGTCGCCCCGTCGACGTCCTCGACGCCGCGGCTGAGGAGCTCGAGACCGCCCCCCACCGCCACGACCGGCACACCGGACGCCGCGAACGACTCGAGCGCCGGCGCGAGGCGGCGAGCGTCGGCGGCGACGGCTCGCACGCCGGACAGGGGGCCGTGCCCCACGACGACCACGTCGGCCACGGTCGGCACGTCGTCGCCCACGCGGTACTCGAGCACGCGGCTGTCGACCCCGGCTCGGTGCGCGCGCACCGAGAGCGACGTCACGTTGCCTCGATCGCCGCTCACGCCGAGCTCTTCCGGGTAGAGGTGGACGATTCGGAGGACGTCGTCGCTCACGCGGTCTTCTCCAGGTCGGGGTGGCCGAGGATGCGACGGGCCAGCATCATCTGCTCGTAGTTCGTCACGAAGTGCTTGGTCTTGTCGCTCGGGGACGGAAGCGCTCGCATCAGACGGATGGCCTTCGAGATGTCTTCTTCGATCACGTGGACCGGGATGCCCTCGTGTTCGAGCCTCAAGGCCAACTGCCAGGCCTTAGCGCCGGCGAGGACGTCGACGTGGTCGAGGTGCGAGAAGTCGATGTCGTAGATCCACGAGATGTCGGGCGTGCCCTCGTCGATGGCCAACATGACCTGCTCGACGCCCTGCGGGAGTGCGTCGAGGTTCATCTGGAGGCTCGCCGCGTTCTTGAACATGATGAACTCGGCTTCATCGGCGCCGAGGGACATGCGCTCACCACGGCCGTAGGCCGGCTTCATGCTCTCGAACGCCCGCCGGACGGCGGCCGGGTCGACCGGGTGCCCCAGGACGACCGAGGCCGTCTGGAGCGCCGCTGCCGCGTCGACCGCGTAGTGGAGACCACGGGCCGGCAGCCGGACATCGATCGGAGTGCCCGAGACCGTGATGGTGGCACCCGTGCCCGTGAGCGCGGTCACCTCGGTCTCCGCGGTCAACGAGGAGTCGGCCTCACGGCTGAAGTCGTGAGCGTTCTGCAGGCCGTTGGGCGACGCGGAGACGACCTCGGACGAGGCGCCGAACCGGGTCACCGTCTGGCGACCGACCGGCTGGTAGGGGCCGAGGTGCTGGTCGTCGCGATTCGTGACGACCGCGACCGTCGCCTCGGCGGCGGTGTCGGTCATCATCGTGCCGACCCGCTCGGTCTCGAAGAACCGGTACAACTGGTCGACCTGCACGTTGAGCATGAGCACCGTGGAGGGGTGCAGGGACTTCGTCAACTCGACCGCGAAGGCCTCGTCGACCTCGATCACCCCGATGTCGTCACGGACGCGACCGAAGGGCGTCACCTCACGGAGGAAGGCCGACGCGATGCCCTGCGGGAGGTTGGCACCCGTGGGGTTCGTGAACACCTTCAACCCGTGGGCACGAAGCGTCTCGGTGAGCATCATCGTGGTCGTCGACTTGCCGTTCGACCCGAGCACGAACACGACGCCGCGATCGAACTGGGACGACACATGGGTGAGGAAGTCGGGCGCGAGCTTCAGGACCGTCTGCCCCGGGTACGCCGACCCGCCACCCCGCAACCGGGCGACCGCCCGGACGAGACGGCCGGCCAGCACGGGGACCAGGTAACGCACGGGCCTACTCGAGGTAGTCGCGGAGCGACTGCGAACGCGACGGGTGGCGGAGTTTCGCCATCGTCTTGGACTCGATCTGGCGGATGCGCTCGCGCGTCACGCCGAACGTGTCACCGATCTGGTCGAGGGTCTTCGGCATGCCGTCACCGAGCCCGAAGCGCATGCGGATGACACCGGCCTCGCGCTCGGACAGGCTGTCGAGCAGCGATTCGAGCTGTTTCTGCAGCATCGTGAACCCGACGGCGTCGGCCGGCACGACGGCCTCGGTGTCCTCGATGAGGTCACCGAACTCGCTGTCGCCGTCCTCACCCAGGGGCGTGTGGAGCGAGATGGGCTCGCGGCCGTACTTCTGGACCTCGACGACCTTCTCGGGCGTCATGTCGAGTTCACGCGAGAGCTCCTCGGGCGTGGGCTCGCGTCCCAGGTCTTGCAGCATCTGACGCTGGACACGGGCGAGCTTGTTGATGACCTCGACCATGTGCACCGGGATGCGGATGGTGCGAGCCTGGTCCGCCATGGCCCGCGTGATGGCCTGACGGATCCACCAGGTGGCGTAGGTGGAGAACTTGAAGCCCTTGGTGTAGTCGAACTTCTCGACGGCGCGGATCAGGCCGAGGTTTCCCTCCTGGATCAGGTCGAGGAACTGCATGCCACGGCCCGTGTAACGCTTGGCGAGGCTGACCACGAGTCGGAGGTTGGCACCGAGCAGGTGGCTCTTGGCCCGCTGACCGTCGCGCGACACCCAGCGCAGCTCACGCTCGAGCTCGCGGCTCAGGCCGGTGCTGTTCGCGAGCTTGTCGTCGGCGAAGAGACCCGCCTCGATGCGCATGGCGAGCTCGACCTCTTCGGCCGCGTTCAGCAGGGCGACCTTGCCGATCTGCTTCAGGTAGTCCTTGACGGGGTCGGCCGTGGCACCCGTGATCGTCGTCGAGTAGACGGGCATCTCGTCGTCGTCGTCCTGAGAGATGACGAGCGCGCCGGTGGGGAGGATCTCGGGGACGGGCTTGGCGCCCTCGCCGTCCGCGTCGTCGGCGGCAGCCGGGTCGACCGCGGCCTCGGCGTCGACCTCGTCGTCGGCGGGTTCGGCTGCGGCGGCCTTCTTGGCTGCGGCGGTCTTGGCCGGAGCCTTCGTCGCCGCCTTCTTGGCGGGAACCCTCTTGGCCGGCACCTTCTTGGCGGGAGGAGCCGTGGTCTCGGCCTCGACGGCCGTGTCGTCGGTCACGGCCTCGTCGGGGGCCGTGGTCGCCTTGCTTCGTGTAGCCATGCGAACACCTTTCAGTTCTCGGTACGTTCCGGACCGGACGCGATCGTCGCGTTCACGTGCGCCGGTGAGGACGTCGACCGGCACTGGGCGTCGGCCGAATTCGGGCAGTACTAGGACCCATGTCAAGTCCTCGATCAAATGCGCGTCGACGACGTCGACGCGGTAACTCGATCGATGGACATGAACGGGTCCGTATCCCATTATTGCACGTCCGACCGGTGCCGAGCGACAAGGGCGACCTCAGGCGGTCGGTCCCCTCCGGGCCCGGGTGCGTGCGGCATGCCATCTCTTGTTGAGGGCAACCCAGAGAGGCGCCACCTCTATTCCTTCCTCCAGCCGCAGGCCCCGGCGGGTGCGCCGACGCTCGACGAGCAGAGCCACCACGCCACCGCCGATCACCACGTACTGCACGAGCAGCGCGATGCGGAACGACTCGAACGCGAAGAGGTCGCTCGGCTGGCCCGAGGCGATGCGGGCGGCATCGAGTCGATCGAGCACGACGCCGATGAGGAACATCATGACGAAGCTCGCCAGGAAGCCACCGACGTTGACCACCCCGTTGGCCACGCCGAGGCTGCGAAGCGGGTTGAAGGTCCGCGCGAAGTCGAAGCCGATCAGGGAACCGGGCCCGCCCACTCCGAGCACGACCACGAGCACGTAGGCGAGCCAGTGCGGGGGTGTCCCCGGCCACGCGAGCAGCGTCGTCCAGACCACGGCCAGCACCGTGACGATGCCGAGGACCAGGTTGGAGCGTCGCATCGGGTACCGGGCGACCAGCACCCCGAGGACCGGTCCCGCCACGACACCCGACAGCACGAGGAGGGAGAGCATGCCCGAGGCCTCGGCGGTCGAGAAGCCCAGACCGCCCACCAACAGGGGAACGCCCCACAGCAGGCTGAAGACCGTGCCCGACGACTGCGTCACGAAGTGCGACCAGAACCCCAGCCGGGTCCCGGGACGCCGGACGCTCTGTCCGAGCTGTCGCCCCGCGTCGGCCCAACTGACGACCGTCTCGGAGCGGACGCGACCGGTCGGCGACTCCTTGACGACCAGGAGCACCACCACGGCGGCCACGACCGACAACGACGCCGCGCTGAGGAAGGCCGGGCCCCACCCCGCCCCGTGCAGGACGATCGACAGCGGCACGGCCGACAGCACCTGACCCAGTTGTCCGACGTTGCCGGTCCACTGCGACACCTGGGGCAGGATCGGACCACGGAACCACGAGGGCAGCAGACGGATCACCGAGATGAAGGTCATCGCGTCGCCGGCGCCGACGAGCACGCGGCCCACGACGGCCACGCCGATCGTCGGGGGCGAGAGCGCCACGACCAGCTGGCCCGCCGCCAGCAGGACGGCCCCTGCGACGATGAGCCTCTTGGGCCCCACCCGGTCGAGCAGGACGCCGACCGGGATCTGCAGCCCGGCGTAGACGACGAGTTGGACGACGGCCAGGGTCGACAGGGTGGAGGCGGAGACGCCGAAGAGCTGCTGGGCCTCGACGCCCGACACGCCGAGCGACGACCGCTGCAGGACGGCGACGACGTACGCGAAGACGGCGGCGCCCCAGACGAGCCAGGCGCGTGCGGAGTTCACCCCGTGACCCTAGCCGACCGGGCGCCGGCCGCCGGCCCGCGCCTCCTGCGTCCGCGGATCGGAACGGACCGGGGAGGTGCGGTGCCGGTCAGGCGCGGTCGTCGCCCTCGCCGTCGACCCGCCGGGTGGCGAGGAACTTCTCGAGTTCGGCC
This sequence comes from Frigoribacterium sp. 2355, assembly GCF_054060695.1. Lineage (NCBI taxonomy): Bacteria > Bacillati > Actinomycetota > Actinomycetes > Micrococcales > Microbacteriaceae > Frigoribacterium > Frigoribacterium sp. 2355. The sequence goes on from NZ_JBSSDL010000001.1 coordinate 311,555, forward strand.
GCCAGCGCGTCGGCCGTGGGCACCTGGCCGTCCTGGTCGGTCAACGGCGACGGCAGCGGGTTTCCCTGCATGTAGGTGTCGTGACGTTCCTCGAGCGTGGCGACCAGGCGGGAGAGCTCGTGGTTGCCGGCGACCTGCTCGTCGACCTTGACCATGAAGTCACGACCCTCTTCGCGGAGGCGGTCGGTCGGGAAGATCAGACCCGTCGCGGCACTGATGCTCGACAGTGCCGCCACGGCGGCGTCGGGGAACTCGGTGTCGGCCAGGTAGTGCGGGACGAGCAGGACGAAGCCCGCCGTGGGGTGACCCGTCTCGCCGAGCCGGTGTTCGACGAGGTGCAGAGCGTTGGCGGGGGCCTGGGTCACGGGCTTCCAGACGGACATCGCCTCGACGAGGTCGGACCGGTTGCCGCTGACCGTCACGCCGATGGGACGGGTGTGGGGCACGGGCATCGGGATCGAGTGCACCCAGGTCGTGGTCGAGACGCGGTAGCGCTCGACGAGCTGCACGACGGCCGCGGTGAAGCGCTGCCACTGGAAGTCGGGTTCGAAGCCCGCCAGGAGGAGGAACCGCTGACCGAGGTCGTCGTGGACGAGGTAGAGGGAGAGGGTCGACGGCTCGATCTCGGAGATGTGGTCCTGGTCGAACGTGAAGGTCGGGCGACGGGCCCGGTAGTCGAGGAGCTCATCGGCGTCGAACGTCGCCACGAGGGTGTGGTCGAGGGTGTCGAGGACGTACTCCGCGAGCTGGCTCACCGCCGAGCCCGCGTCGGCGAACCCGGTGAGTCCGGCGACGAGCGGGAGACCCTCGGGCACGCCGTCGGCGTCGGGGGTGAAGTCGTAGAGAGCTGCGGGGTCGTGCATGGTCTCCATGCTAGGCACCGGTCGTCGCCAGGAGGGCCCGCGACCACGTGCCGAGAGCGAACACCACGGTGGATACGATGGATGGATGACCGTCGCCACCCTCTCCGTCCTGTCGTCCGATCCGATCACCGCCGAGGCCGACGTCCTCGTCGTCGGAGTGGTGAAGGGGGCCGACGGTCCCGAGCCGACCCTCGAGGTCCCGGGGCTCGCCGAGTCCTTCGCCGCCCTCGGTGTCACGGGCGCCCGGGACGAACTCGTCAAGGTCCCCGCTTCCGGCGTCACCGCCACCATCGTGGCGCTGGTCGGCTTGGGCGACACCGTCACGACCGAGAGCCTCCGCTACGCCGCCGGCTCGGCCGTCCGTCAGCTCACGGCCGTCGACCGGGTCGTCCTGGCCCTGCCCGTGGGCGACGCCGCCGACGCACTGGCCGTCCTCGAGGGCGCCGCGATCGCCTCGTACGAGTTCGACGCGTTCCGGCACTCCTCGGCGTCCGACACCCGTCGACACGCTCGCGACATCGCCCTCGCGACGGCCACGGAGGTCCAGGAGTCCGTCCTCGACCGTGCCGCCGTGGTGGCCGAGGCGGTGCACACCGTCCGTGACCTCGCCACGACTCCCCCGCAGCAGATGTACCCCCAGGCACTCGCCGACTTCGCCGTCGCGCACGCGTCGGACGACGCCCTCTCGGTGACCGTGCTCGACGAGGAGGGCCTCCGTGACGGCGGGTACGGCGGCATCCTCGGCGTCGGTCAGGGCTCGAGCCGCGGTCCCCGACTCGTCAAGGTCGAGTACTCCCCCGCCGGAGCCGCCAAGCACCTCGCCCTGATCGGCAAGGGCATCACGTACGACACGGGCGGGTTGTCCCTCAAGCCCGCCGGGAGCATGCTCGGCATGAAGGACGACATGACGGGGGCCGCCACGGTCCTCGCCGTGACGGTGGCCGTGGCCAAGCTGCGCCTCCCCGTGCGGCTGACCGCCTGGCTCTGCATCGCCGAGAACATGCCGAGCGGCACCGCGATCCGACCCGACGACGTCCTCACCATCAAGGGCGGCACGACCGTCGAGGTGACGAACACCGACGCCGAGGGCCGCCTGGTCATGGCGGACGGGTTGGTCGCGGCGAGCGACGAGCAGCCCGACGCCATCGTCGACGTGGCCACCCTCACGGGTGCCCAGGTCGTCGCCCTGGGCATGCGCTACGTCGGCGTCATGGGCAACGACGACCTCGCGTCCGAGATCGTGTCGCTCGCCGACACGGCCGGCGAGACCTTTTGGCGCATGCCGCTGGCCTCGGAACTCCGCGCGCGCCTGAACTCCGACGTAGCCGACCTCGTGAACGCGACCCCGGGCAACACGGCTGCAGGCATGCTGCTCGCCGGCGTCTTCCTCAACGAGTTCGTCGGCTCGCGGGAAGGCACGACGACGCCGATCCCCTGGGCCCACCTCGACATCGCCGGTCCGTCCAACAACAAGGGCGGCGGCTACGGCTACACGGCCAAGGGCTCGACGGGCGTGACCGCCCGTACCCTGATCGAGCTGGCCGACAAGTTTTCTACTGCGTAGTAGGGTCGAGGGGGCGGGAGAAACCCGCTGAGATCGGTCCCCCGAGAGCATCCTCCGACGCGCGTCACGACGACGCCGCCGAACGGTGCGGTCGGTTCGGGGACGGGCGTCGTCGCCACCGCGACGGCCCCGCCTCGGCGTCGGGGCACCGCGGACGCACGAGGGAGTTGCTGGGTGTCGGAACAGAATTTTGACCTGGTGGTGCTCGGTGGCGGGAGCGGCGGATACGCCGCAGCGCTGCGAGCGAGCGAGTTGGGCCTGAGCGTCGCACTCGTCGAGAAGGACAAGGTCGGGGGCACCTGCCTCCACCGAGGTTGCATCCCCACCAAGGCGCTGTTGCACTCGGCCGAGGTGGCCGACGTGTCGCGCGAATCCGCCAAGTACGGCGTCAACACCGACTTCCACGGCATCGACATCGCCGCCGTGACCTCGTACCGCGAGGGCATCGTCGCCAGCAAGTACAAGGGTCTCCAGGGGCTCGTCAAGGCCCGCGGCATCACGACCGTCGAGGGCGAGGGCAAGCTCACGTCACCCTCGACCGTCCAGGTCGGCGAGACCACGCTCAAGGCCAAGAACGTCGTGCTCGCGACGGGTTCGTACTCGCGTAGCCTCCCCGGTCTCGAGATCGGCGGCAAGGTCATCACCAGCGAGCACGCCCTCGCGCTCGACCACGTGCCGAACAAGGTCGTCATCCTCGGCGGCGGCGTCATCGGCGTCGAGTTCGCCAGCGTCTGGAAGAGCTTCGGCGTCGACGTGACCATCGTCGAGGCCCTGCCGCACCTCGTCCCCAACGAGGAGGAGTCGATCTCGAAGCAGTTCGAGCGCGCGTTCCGCAAGCGCGGCATCGCCTTCTCGCTGGGCGTCCGGTTCAAGGGCGTCGAGCAGAACGAGGACGGCGTCGTCGTCACCCTCGAGGACGGCAAGACGTTCGACGCCGACCTCATGCTCGTCGCCGTCGGCCGTGGCCCCTCGACCGCCGGTCTCGGCTACGAAGAGGTCGGCATCACGATGGACCGCGGTTTCGTCCTGACGAACGAACGTCTCGCGACGAACGTCCCCGGCGTCTACGCCCTGGGCGACATCGTGCCCGGCCTGCAGCTCGCACACCGCAGCTTCCAGCACGGCATTTTCGTCGCGGAAGAGATCGCCGGCCTCAAGCCGCAGGTGATCTCCGACGTGAACATCCCCAAGGTCACCTACTCCGACCCCGAGGTCGCATCGGTCGGCCTGACCGAGGTCAAGGCCGCCGACCAGTACGGCGCCGACAAGGTCACCAGCTACGACTACAACCTCGCGGGCAACGGCAAGAGCCACATCATCGGGACCAGTGGCTCGGTCAAGGTGGTCCGCGTCGTCGACGGTCCCGTCGTGGGCGTGCACATGATCGGCGCCCGTGTCGGCGAACTGATCGGTGAGGCACAGCTCGCCGTCAACTGGGAGGCCTACCCGGAGGACGTCGCTCCCCTGATCCACGCGCACCCCACGCAGAACGAAGCCCTCGGCGAAGCCATGCTGGCCCTCGCGGGCAAGCCGCTGCACGCGATGTAGATCCCTGGCACCATCGCTCCTGCTCAGCAGGGGCCCGCACCACCACCACAGCAACCACAGACACACATGTCGTCAAAGGAGCCCCACAGATGAGCGAATCCGTCAACCTCCCGGCACTCGGAGAGAGTGTCACCGAGGGTACGGTCACCCGCTGGTTGAAGAACGTCGGTGACCGCGTCGAGGTCGACGAGCCGCTGCTCGAGGTCTCGACCGACAAGGTCGACACCGAGATCCCTTCGCCTGTCGCCGGCGTGATCGAGGAGATCCTCGTCGCCGAGGACGAGACCGTCGAGGTGGGCACGGCCCTCGTCCGCATCGGAGACGGCAGCGCCTCCGAGTCGCCGGCGGACGAACCGGAAGCCGCCGCAGAGCCGGAACAGGCACCCTCGGCACCCGCCGAGCCGGAGGCCGAGGAGCCCGAGCTCCCGTCGTCCGCTGCCCCTGCCCCGGGTGAGGACTCCGCCGCCAGCGCGCCCGAGCCCGCCCCCGCGGTGGACCCCGCGCCCGCCGCCCAGCAGGACGGCGCACAGCAGGACGCCGCCGGCCAGCAGCCTTCCGCCGCACAGCCCCAGGCCGCCCGGCCCAGCAGCGAGCAGCCGGCCCCGTCGGCACCGACTCCGTCACCCGCCACGGGATCGTCCGAGACGTCGGCACCCGCCACGCCGGCCCCGAGCAGCGGTGCGCCGGTCGGTTACGTCACCCCGATCGTCCGCAAGCTGGCGAACGAGAAGGGTGTCGACATCTCGACCCTGACCGGCAGTGGTGTCGGCGGTCGCATCCGCAAGGAGGACGTCCTCGCCGCCGCCGAAGCCGCCGCGACCTCGACGACCTCGGCGCCGGCCTCCTCTGGTCCCGCCCCGATCGAGGTGTCGCCGTTGCGCGGCACGACCGTTCCGATGTCGCGCCTCCGCAAGGTCGTCGCCGAGCGTGCGGTCCAGTCGATGCAGGCCATGGCCCAACTCACCAGCGTGGTCGAGGTCGACGTCACCAAGGTCGCGGCCTTCCGCGACGCCAACAAGGGTGCCTTCCTCGAGAAGACCGGCAACAAGCTGTCCTTCCTGCCGTTCTTCACCCTGGCGGCCGCCGAGGCGCTCAAGGCGCACCCGAAGCTGAACGCCACCGTCGACGGTGACTCGATCGTCTACCCCGACCACGAGCACGTGGCCATGGCGGTCGACACGGAGCGCGGCCTGCTGACGCCGGTCATCAAGAACGCCTCGGACCTCGACCTCGCGGGCATCGCCGGCCAGATCGCCGACCTCGCGCAGCGCACGCGTGACAACAAGCTGAAGCCCGACGAGCTGGCCGGTGGTACCTTCACCGTCACCAACACGGGATCGCGCGGCGCCCTGTTCGACACCCCCGTGGTCTTCCTTCCGCAGGTGGCCATCCTCGGCACCGGCATCGTCGTCAAGCGCCCCGTGGTCATCAAGGCCGACGGTTCGGAGTCCATCGCCATCCGGTCCATGGTCTACCTGGCCCTGTCGTACGACCACCGCATCGTCGACGGCGCCGACGCGGCGCGCTTCCTGGTCGCCGTCAAGGAGCGCCTCGAGGGCGGGGACTTCACGTCCAAGCTCGGCATCTGATGCCCCTCGCGTGAGGCCCGACCGGCCTCACCGATCGACGATCACGTCGCGAAGCCGCCAACCGGCCTCGGTCCTCATCACGAGGACCGAGGCCGGTTCGCCGTGCGGGCCCGTCGCCTCGAGCAACGCCGTCCCCCCGGTTCGTGACGCTTGTCCCGTGAGCTCGAGAGGGACCATCGCCGCATCGGCGAGGGAGGGGTCGTCGAGCACGTCGGCGTCCCGGAGGGCGATCGGCGAACCGGGTTGATCGACGGCGTCGAGACAACTCGGCGTGACGTCGCGCAGGCACGTCAGCCGTGCCTGCAGGAGCACCTCGGCGGCTGCACCGGCATCGTCACCCCCCACCAGGGCTTCGACCTGACCGGGCGTCACCGCCCCGCCCGTCCGAGCGGGTGCAGGCGTGCGGGTGTCCGCGGAGTCGCCGGACGGGCTCACCGGCGCCGACGACTCGGACCCGGGCGCGACCGGACCCACACCGTCGGCCGGTCCGTCATGACGTGGACCGTCATCCCGTACCGAGGCGGCCGCTCCGAGGACGAGAGCCACCCCGGCGACGACGACGCCTGCGGCCGCGAGCAGTCGGTATCGCCGACGGACGACTCGCAGGGCGTCGACCAGCCGCCGTGGGCGGAGGTCTGCCACGCCCGCGATCACCCGGTCGATCGCCTCCGACTCGGGCAAGAGGGCGAGCCAGCCCGGCATGACGGGTGCGTCCTCGGCGACCGACTCGACGCGATCGCCCCGGGGGACCTCGTCGCCCTCGACCACGGCGTCGACACTCGAGAGCGGGACCGCTTCGCCGAGGTCGAAGACCGATTCGACCAAGGACTCGAAGCTCGTCGAATCCAGGACCGGCGCCGAGGATCGCGAGGCCGGTCGCACCGCCCGCTCGACCAGGGCCCGGGCGAACTCGGCCGCCACGGGCAGCGACGTGCGCTCGGCGTCCGGCCCCGCATCCGGCCCCGCGTCCACAGGACGGACGCCGACCAGGACGGGTGCCCCGCGGGCGTCGATCTCGACGTCGTCGACGTCCAGCGCACGGACGGCAGTGCCCCGACGGGCCAAGTGCTGGACTGCACCGAGCACGGGGACGACGAGGGTGATGACCTCCCCGGTCTCGGGTCGACCGCGGGCGGCCAGCCACGAGGCGAGTGGGTCGCCGCCGACGTCCGCGAAGACGAGCACGACCTCGCCGGACGGGTCCGTCACCACGTCGACGAGGGTGGCGACGTGGGCGTGGTCCGCCTGGGAGAAGGCGACCGCCTCGGCGACGGGAGAGCGCCCGGTCGGACGCGACCCGCGCCTCCTGAGCACGACGCGTGAGCCGTCGGGTGCCTCGGCGAGGATGCGCTCCACCCCGCCGTCGAGGCGCCGGGAGAGCACGCGGTAGGGGCCGATCGACTCGTTCGTCATGAGGCGATGGTGTCGTCCGGTGGTCGTCGGCGCCCTCCCGCCGGCGAGCCCTGTCGACCGGCGACGGACCGGAGTCCCTGGGGAGGATTCGTCGGGACCGCCGACCCCGTATCCTGGTGCACATGGCTCGACGCACGTCTCCCGAGAACACGTCCCCGAAACCGCCGAAGGAACCCGGCCGTTTCAAGCAGATGTGGCAGGTCTTCCAGATGACCCGCCGCGTCGACAAGACGGCGCTGCCGATGATGCTGCTGGCGTTCTTCGTGCCCGTGCTGCTCGGCGTGGCCGCGGCGCTGCTGCTCACGGGTGGCAACGTGCTCGCGCTGGTGCTCTACATCGTCGTCGGCGTCATGCTCGGGTTCCTGCTGCTGCTGATCGTCTTGGGTCGTAAGGCCGAGCGCGCGGCCTACTCGCAGATCGAGGGGCAGCCGGGTGCCGTCGGTGCCGTCATGAAGAGCGGCCTGCGTCGTGCGTGGCGCGCCGCCGAGATGCCCGTCGCCGTCCAGGGGCGCAGTCAGGCCGCGGTGTACCGCGCGGTCGGCCGGCCGGGCGTGGTGCTCATCGCCGAGGGCGGCGCCGGCCAGACCCGCCGACTCGTCGACGAAGAGCGTCGCAAGGTCACGCGCATCCTGCCGAACGTGCCGGTCCACGTGCTGAACGTCGGCCCCGATGCGGACTCCGTGCCCCTCCACAAGCTCGCCGGACGCATGAACAAGCTCAAGTCGTCCATCAACCGCAACGAGGTGCTGGCCGTCAGCAACCGCCTCCAGTCCCTCGGCCAGAACGGCCTGCCCATCCCCAAGGGTGTCGACCCCTTCAAGGTGCGGTCGGGCCGTCCGCGCTGACCCGGCGACCCCCGCCTCGACGTGACGTGACGACGGCGCCCCTCCGACCAGGAGGGGCGCCGTCGTGCGTGCGGGACGGGTGCCTCAGACGCGGACGAGCAGCGTCCCGGCGACGCGATCGTGCAGCCCGCGCTGGTCGAGGTCCCAGACGACGGCCGGGATGACGAGCACGAGCAGCACCGACCGCAGGACCGGTCGGCCGACGCCGATGCGACCGCCCGCCATCGGCACGAGGCGCATGCCCAGGGCGAGGTGCCCGAGGGTGCCGCCGAAGAGCACCAGGAACAGGATCTGCATCAGCAGGAAGACCCCGGTGATGGCCAGGCCCTCACCGCCGAAGAAGAGTGCGGCGACGGCGTAGGCGATCGCCCAGTCGACGGCGAGCCCCGCCACGCGCCGTCCGAGTCGGGCCACGGAGCGGGGCCCCTTCTCGGGCAGCCCGAGACGCTCGCCCGGCCAGCGTTGCGCCCCGTCGTCGGGGCCGCCCACGGAGGCGGGACGGGAAGGAGGCGCGGTGCGATCGGGCATGCATCGAGCCTACCGAGGGGCCGAGCCGTAACATGCCCGAAACATCAGGGACACCGCAGCGAAACGGCCCCTCCGTAGCCTCGACGGAGGCTGCGTCCCGCATCCGATCCGTTCCAAGCCCATTGGAGAGACATCTAGATGTTCACTGATTCTTCCGAGGTGCTGAAGTTCATCAAGGACACCGACGTCAAGTTCCTTGACATCCGCTTCACCGATCTTCCCGGTGTCCAACAGCACTTCAACATCCCCGCCTCCACGGTCGACGAGGAGTTCTTCTCCGTCGGACAGCTCTTCGACGGGTCCTCCATCCGGGGCTTCGCCTCGATCCACGAGTCGGACATGCAGCTCATCCCCGACGTCACGACCGGGTACGTCGACCCGTTCCGCGCCGAGCGCACGCTCGTCCTCGTGTTCGACATCTTCAACCCGCGCAACGGCGAGCTGTACAGCCGCGACCCGCGCCAGGTCGCCAAGAAGGCCGAGAAGTACCTCGCGTCGACCGGCATCGCCGACACCGCCTTCTTCGCCCCCGAGGCGGAGTTCTACATCTTCGACGACGTCCGCTACGAGGTGAAGCAGAACGCCAGCTTCTACAGCGTCGACTCCGAAGAGGGCGCCTGGAACACCGGCCGCGTCGAAGAGGGCGGGAACCTCGCCAACAAGACGGCGTACAAGGGCGGCTACTTCCCCGTCAGCCCCGTCGACAAGACGGCCGACCTGCGCGACGACATCAGCCTCAAGCTGATCGACTCCGGTCTCGAGCTCGAGCGTGCGCACCACGAGGTGGGCACCGGCGGCCAGCAGGAGATCAACTACAAGTTCGACACGATGGTCCACGCCGCGGACGACATCCTCAAGTTCAAGTACATCGTCAAGAACACCGCCGAGCAGTGGGGCAAGGTCGCGACCTTCATGCCGAAGCCCCTCTTCGGCGACAACGGCTCGGGCATGCACACCCACCAGTCGCTCTGGAACGACGGCAAGCCGCTGTTCTACGACGAGAACGGCTACGGCGGCCTGTCCGACCTCGCCCGCTGGTACATCGGTGGCCTGCTCAAGCACGCTCCCGCCGTCCTCGCCTTCACGAACCCCTCGATCAACTCGTACCACCGTCTGATCCCGGGCTTCGAGGCTCCCGTGAACCTGGTGTACTCGGCCGGCAACCGTTCGGCGGCCATCCGCATCCCGATCACCGGCACGAACCCGAAAGCCAAGCGCATCGAGTTCCGCGTCCCCGACGCCGCCTCGAACCCGTACCTGGCGTTCGCCGCGCAACTGATGGCCGGCCTCGACGGCATCCAGAACCGCATCGAGCCGCACGAGCCGGTCGACAAGGACCTCTACGAGCTGCCGCCCGAGGAGGCGAAGAACATCCCGCAGGTGCCCGCGTCGCTCGAGGGTGCGCTCGACGCGCTCGAGGCCGACCACGAGTTCCTGACCAAGGGCAACGTGTTCACCGAAGACCTCATCGAGACCTGGATCGCCTACAAGCGCGAGAAGGAGATCCTGCCCATGGCGCAGCGTCCTCACCCCTTCGAGTTCGAGCTGTACTTCGGCGTCTGACGCCGTCGCACCACGAGAGGCCCGCATCCCCCAGGGGGTGCGGGCCTCTCGCGTCGCTGCCGCAGCGGTCCTCGGGGCGACGACCCGCGCCTCCTCGGGGTCACCCCGGACCAGGAGGCGCGGGGGCGCACGCAGGACGGGCCGCCTCCCGAGGGAGGCGGCCCGTCAGCCCGTGCCCGACGATCCGGTCAGGCGGGTACGGCGGTCGGCGTCAGCACGCGACGCTGGGCCGGCGTGCGACGGCCGCCCAGCGGACGGACCTCCCAGCCGGCGGCCGACCAGACCTCGGCGTCGAGCACGTTGCGCGCGTCGATCACCACGGGGTTGGCGGCGAGCTCGGCGAGCCCGGCCGCGTCCGCCCCGACGAACTCGGGCCACTCGGTGAGGAGCAGCACCGCATCGGCGTCCGTCACGGCCTCGGCGGCCGAGTCGGCGAACGACAGCGTCGGGAAGCTCCGCTGGGCCGTCTGCGTGGCCTCGGGGTCGACGACGAGCACCTGGGCGCCCCGGAGGTGCAGGGCCGCCGCGACGTTGAGGGCCGGCGAGTCGCGCACGTCGTCGGTGTGCGGCTTGAAGGCCGCCCCGAGCACCGCGATGCGCCGGTTGAGGACCGAGCCGCCGCAGGCGTCGATCGCCTGGTCGATGACCCGCTGGCGCTGGGCCATGTTGATCTCGTCGACCTGTTGCATGAGCCCGACGACGCGGTGGGCGGACAGTTCGTTGGCCCGGAACATCAGGGCACGGATGTCCTTCGGCAGGCACCCGCCGCCGAAGCCGAGCCCCGCGTTCAGGAACTTGCGTCCGATGCGGTCGTCGAAGCCCAGCGCGTCGGCGAGGGTCGAGACGTTGGCACCGGCCGCCTCGCACAACTCGCTGATGGCGTTGATGAACGAGATCTTCGTCGCGAGGAACGCGTTGGCGCTGACCTTGACCAGCTCGGCGGTCGGCAGGTCGCACGAGATGACGGGCGTGCCCGTCGCGATCGGCAGGGCGTAGACCTGACGCATCAGGGCCTCGGTGCGGACGTCGGTACCGCCGAAGACGATGCGGTCGGGACGCAGAGTGTCCTCGACGGCATGGCCCTCGCGGAGGAACTCGGGGTTCCAGACGAGGTCGGCCGAGACACCGGCGGGGACGACGCCCGCCACGATCTCGCGCAGGTGTGCCGCCGTACCGACCGGGACGGTCGACTTGCCGACGATGAGGCCGTCGTGGCTGAGGGCGGCGGCGACGTTGCGGGTCGCCTCCTCGACGTACGAGAGGTTCGCGGCGTGACTCCCCCGGCGCTGCGGCGTGCCGACGCAGATGAAGTGCACGTCCGACAGGGCCACGGCCTCGGCGAGGTCGGTGGTGAAGGAGAGTCGACCGGAACCCACGTGCTCGAGGATGAGTTCGGGCAGCCCGGGCTCGAAGAACGGCACGCGCCCCTCGGCCAGGGCGGCGACCTTGGCGGGGTCGGTGTCGACCCCGATGACGTCGAAGCCCATCTCGGCCATGGCCGCCGCGTGCGTGGCGCCGAGGTAGCCGGTGCCGATGACGCTGATGCGGGGCTTCACCGAGGTGGCGTCGGCCCCCGTCGCGGCGACGGCGGACTCGGGGGTGGTGGCGTCTTTCTTCATGATGCGCTCCTGGGGATGGGGAAGAGGCGGGAGAAGGGGAAGGTGGTGGGTGCCGTCACGGCGACGGCTGCAGGTCGTAACCGACGTCGCGTCGGGTGATCCCCGCGGTGAAGGCGGCGAGGCTGTCGGACCGGGACGTGAGGCGCCAGTCGTTGGTCGACCGCACCCCGTCCACGACCGTGGTGGCGACGAGGTCGAAGTACGAGAAGCCGATGATGTCCGCGTTCGCCGGATCGGCCAGCGCGGCGAACAGCGAGTTGAACCACTGCGCCTTCTCGCTCGTGGCCATCGGGTCCGACGAGCCACCCGTCTCGCTGGCGCCGATCTCGGCGAGCAGGATGTTCTTGCCCGGTGCGATCGCCCGGACTTGCTTCAGGGTGGCCCCGAAGGTGCTGTCGAAGGTCGGCTGGGACTTGTCGTCGTACGGCGGGCGGTAGTAGCCCGACATGCCCACGATGTCGACGTACTCGGGGCCCGGGTAGAGGGTCGCCAGGAAGGCCTCCGTGGTGTGGTTGCTCCCGCCCGTCTTGCCCGTGGCCAGACGGTCGACTCGCGTGGGCGCCCAGATCCAGGCGACCAGGTCGTTCGCACCCTGCCGCTCGAACAGGTCGTGGACGTGCTGCCAGGCCTTCACGTAGTCCCCGGGTCCGTTGCCGTTGACGGCGCCCTTGCTGTTGCCGTAGTCGGTGCTCCAGGGGTACCAGGTGCCGTTCATCTCGTGGTCGAACCGCAGGGCCAGCGGCATGCCGTTGGCCACGATGTCGTCGGCGTAGGTGGTCAGGTACGAGTCGAAGCTGCCGTCGATGATCTTCGTCAGGCTGTAGTCGGGCTGTTCGGGCTCGTTGTTGCCGGCCTTGATCGGCTGCGACTCCCACGTCAGGACGGGCAGCTTGCCCCGCGACCAGGAAGAGCGGACGGCGTCGGCACGGAACTCCTGGTCGAAGCCCTGGAAGTAGCCGACCATGTTGGCCTCGGAACCGACCGCCGCCTCCTGCGCGTCGTAGGTCGCCCAGTTGAACGGTGCCTGGTCCGTGAAGAGCCCGAAGTACCGCGAGTCGGGGTCGATGATCGAGGCGAGGGACGGCGTCTCGACCGTGACGGGGCCCGTGGCACCGCCTCCGGTCGATCCGTTCGACCCCGTGCCACCCGACCCGGAGCCGGTCGACGCGCCGGTCCCCCGCCCGCCGGCGGTGCCTGCGGCGCCCGACCCGGTACCGGCGCCCCCCGAGTCCGCGGCGGACTGTGCCTGGGCCAGTGCCGACTCGGCGGAGGCGAGCTTCGCCTGCGCCGCGGTCAGCTGTCCCTCGGACGTCCAGGCCTGCTGCTGCACGTCGGCCAGGGCGGCCTTGCTCTCGGCGAGCTGCTTCTTCGCGGAGACCAGCTGGTCGAGCAAAGCGGACCGGTCCGCCTTGAGCGACGAGACGTTGATGGACGGGTCGACGCCCGTGACCTCGGTGACGGCACTGCGGACGATGTTGTCGGACGGCGAGACCCAGATGAGCCACGAGATCATCGCGAGCAACACCACCACGGCGGTGGCGCCGAGCGCCGTGCGCCGGGCGTTGCCGATCGAGGTGGCCCACCAGGCGCCGGAATGCATGTGGACGGGGGTGACGAAGTCCTGCGTCGAGTCAGACAATGAAGAAGACCTCCAGGGCGATGATGGCGGCGCCGATCAGGTACGGGAATCCGGCTTTGGGGTTGAGGCGACGACGAGGAGGCGCGGTGGCGGTGGCCACGGCGGCCACCGGTGCCGGCGCGGTCGCGCCGTCGGCCTCGGCGGCCAGGGCCGCCTTGCGGCTCCGGACGAGGACCGCCCCCTGTTCGTCCGTCTCGTCGGCCGCCGAGCCGAAGTCGAAGAGCGTGTCGACCCCGGGGTCGACGCCGTCGCGGAACTGCCGTTCGAGGGCGTCGATGGGGGCCTCCTCGGCCACCTCGTCGAGCGCACCCTGCATCTCGTCGTTCGCCGCGCCTCCTGCGTAGGCCCCGGCCCGGGTGCCCCAACCGCTGGCGTGACCCATGCGGAAGAACCCGATGACCCGGATGGGCATGAGGAAGAACGTCGACACGATGATGAACACCGGGAGGCGGAAGAAGTCCGAGGGCTTCTCGGCCAGGTGTCGCATCTGACGGATCGACATGCTGAGCACCGACGAGACCACCATGAGGACGACGATGCTGATGAGGCCGGTCTGCACGCCGTACTCCTCGAGGATGCCGCGGTACAGGTTCACGCCCTGGCCGGTGATCCCCCGGTAGATCCAGCCGCCGATGACGCCCATGAGCATGAAGGGCAGCACGATGTCCATGGCGAAGAAGAACGCGAGGAGCGGGGCGTGCCCGACCATCCACGGCATCATGCGGAGGGTGTTGTACTGGCTTCCGCGAGCCCAGCGCAGCTGCTGCTTGTAGAGCTTCTTGACCTGGAGCGGGGCGTCCGTGTAGACGAGGCTGGTGTGCTGGTAGACGGTGCGGTAGCCCTCCTTGAGCGTGAGGTTCGTGAGGGTGCGGTCGTCACTGACCTCGAGGAACACGCCCATGAACTTCTCCGTCATGAACTTGTCCATGACCCGGACGAGGATCTCGCGTCGGAAGGCGATGGTGCGGCCCGGCAGGCAGCCGATCTGCCCCAGCACGCTCTGCGCCGGCATCGAGTAGAGGGCGCGGGAGTTCTCGAGCCAGTCGGCCCACCGCGTGATCCAGCTGCGCTCGGGCTCGAGGATGCGCTGGCGGGTGGTGACTCCCCCGACGTTCTCCTGGGCGAACGGGCGGAGCAGCTCGGAGAGGGTGCCCGGCGTCCAGACCGTGTCGGAGTCGACCAGGACGGTGATGTCTCCCCGGCTGAGCTCGGTGCCGATCATGACGGCGTTGCGCTTGCCCGGGATCGGCGTGTGCACCCACCGGACGAGCGGCCCGAACTCCTCGCAGACGGCGGCGAGCTCGGGGTTGGGCTTGCCGTTGATGACGACGATGATCTCGCCGGGACCCTGTTCGACCATGCGGCCGATGACGTCCCGGAAGAGGTCGAGCGGTTCGTCCACGACGGGGACGACGACGCTGGTCGTGCCGCGGAACTCGCCCGTGAAGGGGCGGTAGCGGCGGGAGAGCAGGACCTTGATGATCCAGAGCACCCAGATGAGGGCGCTGTAGGCGGCGAACAGGTAGATCTCGGGGTATCCGCCCGCCATGGATCGGATCTGCAGGATGAAGGTCAACACGATGGCCACCTGAGGTGTGAGAAGGGATCGGCTTCCGCAACGCTGGGGAATTGGTCTATCGGGTTGAGGGAATTCTCAGTCACTCACGGGCGGCTCACAACCACCCCCCGACCGCGGGTGGCACGACGAGCCGGTCGGGGTACGTCGGGTCGGGCAAGGTGCTGTCGACAGAAGTGCTGACACGTCGGTGAGGGCTCGACGTCCGAACGGAACCGTTCGATCGGTTCGCAGGTGGGACGGGGAGTCACGATCAGATGCCGGATGAAAGTCCTGGTCACGAGCCCGGAATCAGCGCCCGGCATGGGCGTTGCCCAATGGGCAGCGATGGGCCTCGACGCCGCCGTCGACGACCACCCCCCACCCGTGGGTCATCTGCCCGAAATGCGATGGACACGTACACAGGGGTACATCACTGCCAAACGGGGTACAGCGAAATGGCCCGACGTCGACCCGAGCGGATCGACCGCCTCCGGCGCAACCCGGGCGTGTCGCACGTCCCGGCCGGGTCAGCCGATCGGCTCGGGTGCCTCGTCGATGCCGTAGAACTCGCGCTCGAAGACGGCGCGTGACCGACGGGTGGCCGCGAGGTAGTCCTCTTCGAGGGTCGTGGCGGAGCCCGGCGGGTACTCCATCAGGCGCGCCACGCCTTCGAGCTGACGACGGTCCCGTGGCAGGACGTCCTGCGTCCGGGAGGTCCAGAGGGTGACCGCCGAGCGCGCCCGGGAGGCCATGATCCAGGCGTCGTGCAGCCGCCGGGCGTCCTCGTCGGCCACCAGGCCGGCGTCCACCGCCGCGGCGAGGGCGTCGAGCGTCGACGGGGTCCGGAGGCCGGGCACGTCCACCCCGTGCTGCAACTGGAGCAGTTGGACGAACCACTCGACGTCGCTCAGCGAGCCCCGACCGAGCTTGAGGTGACGCGAGGGCTCGGCGCCCTTGGGCAGACGCTCGGACTCGACCCTGGCCTTGATGCGCTTGACCTCGCGGACCTGCTGCTCGGTCAGATCGGCGGGGTACCGCACCGCGTCGGCGACGGCCATGAAGTCGTCGAGGAGCGTCTCGTCACCGGCCACCGGCCGGGCGCGCAACAACGACTGGGCCTCCCAGGTGAGCGACCAGCGAGCGTAGTAGGCCCGGTACGAGGACAGCGATCGGACCACCGGCCCGTTCTTCCCCTCGGGGCGCAGGCCCGTGTCGAGGTCGAGCGGCACGAGGGCGTCGGACGTGAGTCGGCTCATCTCGGCGGCCACCGTGAGGGCACGCCGATGGGCCGTCTCGTCGCCCTCGGGAGCGCGGTAGACGTAGAGCACGTCGGCGTCGGAACCGAACCCGAGTTCTTCTCCCCCGTACCGGCCCATGGCGATCACGGCGAACTCGAGGTCGCCGGCGTCCCGGCGGGCGAGGGCCAACGCCCCGGTCACCGAGGCCGTCGTCACCGCGGTCAGGCCCCGGGCCAGGGTGTCGATGTCGAGGATGCCCAGGATGCCGCCCACGGCGAGCCGCAGGATCTCGCGGCGCCGCGCCTGCCGCAGGACCGTCGCCGCCGCGTCGGGCGACCGGTGCCGCGCCAGGGTGGCGGCCGTCTCGTCGAGGAGGCTCGAGAGGGATCGGGCCTTGAGCTCCGCGTCGTTCTCGAGCCACGCCGCGGCCTCGGGGATGCGCTCCAGCAGGTCGGCGGCGAAGGTCGACGACGACAGGACGGTCGTCAGTCGGTGGGCGGCTCCCGACGAGTCCCGCAGCATGCGGAGGAACCAGTACGACTCGCCGAGGCCGTCGCTCAGGCGCCGGAACGCGAGCAGACCGAGGTCGGGGTCGGTGCCGTCGGCGAACCACTGCAGCATGGCCGGCAGCAGGTGGCGCTGGATGCTCGCCCGGCGGGAGACGCCGGCCGTCAGGGCGGCGATGTGACCGAGCGCGCCCTTCGGGTCGGCGAATCCGATGGCCGCGAGCCGCGCCGACGCCTGGTCGGAGCTGAGCGCCAGGTCTTCTTCGGGTCGCGCCGCGACGGCCGACAGGAGCGGGCGGTAGAACAGCCGCACGTGCAGCGTGCGGACCCGACGCTTCACCCCTTGCCACAGGTCGACGAGTTGGGCGGCACCCGGCGCGAGACCGGTGCCGCGGGCGAGGACCCGGAGGGCGTTCTCGTCCGTCGGCATGAGGTGCGTGCGCCGCAGTCGCGTCAGCTGGATGCGGTGCTCCAGCAGGCGGAGCACGCGGTAGTCGCGGTCGAACTCCGCGGCCTCGGCTCGTCCGACGTAGCCCCGCGCGGCCAGGGCGCCCAACGCGTCGAGCGTCGAGCGCTGGTGCACGCGGTCGTCGGCCTGCCCGTGGACGAGCTGCAGCAGCTGGATGGTGAACTCGATGTCGCGCAGTCCGCCGGGACCGAGTTTGAGCTGCTGGTCGACCTCGCCCGCCGGGATCAGGGCCGTGACCCGTTCGCGCATGGCCTGGACCGACTCGACGAAGTTCTCGCGTGAGGCGGCCGACCAGACGAACGGCGCGACGGCCGCGACGTAGCGCTCGCCGAGGTCGACGTCGCCCGCGAGGGGCCGCGCCTTCAACAGGGCCTGGAACTCCCACCCCTTGGCCCAGCGCTCGTAGTACGCGACGTGCGACTCGAGCGTGCGGACGAGGGCGCCGTCCTTGCCCTCCGGCCGCAGGTTCGCGTCGACCTCCCAGAGGTCGGGTTCGACGGCGAGGTCCGAGATCGCCCGAGCCGCGTGCATCGCCAGACGGCTGCCGATCTCGACGGCCCGACCGTTCTCGAGCCCGTCGACGCCCTCGGCGACGTAGACCACGTCGACGTCGCTGAGGTAGTTCAGCTCGCGGGCCCCGGCCTTGCCCATGCCGATGACGGCGAGCCGGGTGCGCTCGACGTCGGCGGCGGGGAACGGGACCTCGCGTCGGGCCACGTCGACGGCGGCGTCGAGGGCGGCGCCCGCGAGGTCGGCGAGGGCGGCGGCCACGCGGGGCAGGACCTCGACGGGGTCGTCGGCCTCGAGGTCGAACGACGCCAGCTGCAGCAGGTGGCGCCGGTACCGGACCCGGAGCGCGACGCGCGCCTCGTCGCCGGTCAGCCCGGTCGCCGCCCGACGGACGTCGTCACGGTACGTCGCGGCCGACGGTGGTTCGTCCAGCGGTTCGAGCAGGACGCCCGCCTCGGCCGGGCGACGCGCGACGAACTCGGCGAGGCCCTCGGAGGCACCGAGGACCCTCAGGAGGCGCGGGCCGGCCTCGCCGTCGAGCAACTCGACCACGCCGGCACGATCCCGCTCGACCGATCGCTCGAGGTGCGCCAGGGCCGCGTCCGGGTCGGCCACCGTGGCGAACCACGGGACGAGGTCGCGCACCTGGGGCACCTCGGCGACGAGGCGGTCGAGCCGGTCACGCCCGGCACCGAGGTCGGAGAACCCGAGCCGCGCCAGCTCGGAGAGACCGGTCGCGGATCGGGGCATGAGGGCGGGGTGGCCGGTCGACTAGAGGATCTCGAGGTTCGAGCGCAGCTCGAACGG
This sequence comes from Frigoribacterium sp. 2355, assembly GCF_054060695.1. NCBI lineage: Bacteria > Bacillati > Actinomycetota > Actinomycetes > Micrococcales > Microbacteriaceae > Frigoribacterium > Frigoribacterium sp. 2355. The sequence continues at coordinate 329,814 of NZ_JBSSDL010000001.1, forward strand.
CGTGACCTGTGCCCGGTACTCTTTCCACTCTTGTCGCTTGTTGAGGAGCACGTAGTTGAAGACCTGCTCGCCCAGCGTCTCGGCGACGAGTTCGCTGTTCTCCATGATCGACAGGGCGTGGTCGAGGCTGGCGGGCAGCTGACGGTAACCCAGGGCACGACGCTCGGCGTCGCTCAGGCCCCAGACGTTGTCCTCGGCCTCGGCGGGCAGCTCATAGCCCTCTTCGATGCCCTTGAGCCCCGCCGCCAGCATCAGCGAGAAGGCCAGGTACGGGTTCGCCGCGGAGTCGATGGCACGGTACTCGACCCGGCTCGAGTTGCCCTTGTTCGGCTTGTAGAGCGGGACGCGCACGAGCGCCGAGCGGTTGTTGTGGCCCCAGGTCACGAAGCTCGGCGCCTCGTCGCCGCCCCAGAGGCGCTTGTAGCTGTTGACGAACTGGTTCGTCACGGCCGTGATCTCGGGGGCGTGCTTGAGCAGGCCCGCGATGAACTGACGACCGATGGTCGACAGCTGGTACTCGGCGCCGGCCTCGTAGAAGGCGTTGGAGTCGCCCTCGAAGAGCGACATGTGCGTGTGCATGCCCGAACCGGGGTGCTGGCTGAACGGCTTCGGCATGAACGAGGCGAAGACGCCTTGCTCGATGGCGACCTCTTTGATGACCGTCCGGAAGGTCATGATGTTGTCGGCCGTCGTCAGCGCGTCGGCGTAGCGCAGGTCGATCTCGTTCTGACCGGGCCCCGCCTCGTGGTGGCTGAACTCGACCGAGATGCCGAGGTCTTCGAGCATGCGGACGGAGCGGCGACGGAAGTCGTGGGCGGTCCCGCCGGGGACGTTGTCGAAGTAGCCGGCCGAGTCGACCGGCTGGGGGCCGTCGGCGCCGAGCTGCGCGCTCTTGAGGAGGTAGAACTCGACCTCGGGGTGCGTGTAGAAGGTGAAGCCGCGCTCGCCCGCGCGGGCCAGGGTGCGCTTCAGGACGTTGCGCGGATCCGCCACGGCGGGCTGGCCGTCGGGCGTCGTGATGTCGCAGAACATGCGGGCGGTCGGATCGATCTCGCCCCGCCAGGGCAGGATCTGGAAGGTCGTCGGGTCGGGCTGCGCGAGGACGTCGGCCTCGTACGAGCGCGTCAGGCCCTCGATGGCCGAACCGTCGAAGCCGATGCCCTCGGCGAACGCCCCCTCGACCTCGGCCGGGGCGATGGCGACGGACTTGAGCGTGCCGATCACGTCGGTGAACCAGAGGCGGATGAACTTGATGCCGCGCTCTTCGATCGTGCGGAGGACGAAGTCCCTCTGTTTGTCCATGCCACGGCCTTTCTGCTCCGCCACTACGGTAGTGGACATGCCCCGACTCCGCTTGGCGCTCGCGCAGACCAACCCCGTCGTCGGCGACCTCGCCGGCAACTCCGCCCAGATCGTCGAGGCGGCCCGTCGGGCCCACGCCGCCGGCGCCGACCTCCTCGCCGCGGGCGAGATGAGCGTCACGGGGTACCCGATCGAGGACCTGGCCAGCCGGCCGAGCTTCCTCCAGGCCAGTCGGCACGCCGTCGAGGTGCTGGCCGAGACCCTCGAGGCCGAGGGCCTGGGCGACCTCCCCGTGGTGGTCGGCCACGCCGACGGGCCCTTCGAGCCGCGCCTCCTGGGCACGAGCAACGCCCCGACCGCGATCGCGAAGAACTGCGCCAGCGTCCTGCAGGGCGGTCGCGTCGTGACGACCACCGCCAAGTACCACCTGCCCAACTACTCGGTCTTCGACGAGTACCGCGTGTTCATCCCCGGCGACGAGTTGCTCGTCGTCCGCGTGGCGGGCGTCGACGTCGCCCTCGTGATCTGCGAGGACCTCTGGCGCGACGGCGGCCCCGTCGAGCGCGTCCTGCACGCCGACGCGGGCCTGCTCGTCGTGATCAACGCGAGCCCGTTCGTCCGCGACAAGGACGAGGTGCGCCTCCCCCTCGTCACCCGCCGGGCCGTCGAGAACGACACCCTGGTGGCCTACGTCAACATCGTCGGCGGTCAGGACGACCTCGTCTTCGACGGCGACAGCGTGGTCGTCGACGGCAGCGGCACGATCCTGGCCCGGGCCCCGCAGTTCGACGAGCACCTGCTCGTCGTCGACCTCGACCCCGAGCCGGCCACGGACACCGAGCTGCCCGAGGGCATCCGCCGCGTCGAGCTCGACCCGGCGTCCGACGCGACCGTCGTCGGTTCCGGTGGCTCCGGGCCGGACGCGGGGCGCGCCTCCTCGTCCCCGGTCGAGCGCGACGTCGCCGACCTGCCCGACGACCGCCAGCAGCTCTGGAACGCCCTGGTGCTCGGCACCCGCGACTACGTGCGGAAGAACGGGTTCCGCAGCGTCATCCTCGGACTCTCGGGCGGCATCGACTCGGCCGTGTGCGCGGCGATCGCCGCCGACGCCATCGGGGCCGACGCCGTGTACGGCGTCTCGATGCCCAGCCAGTGGTCGAGCGAGCACAGCCGCAGCGACGCCGACGACGTCGCCGAGCGGATCGGCGTGCGGTACTCGACCGAACCGATCGCCGGCCTCGTCGCACCGTTCGAGGACCAGCTGCACCTCACGGGCCTCGCCGCCGAGAACGTCCAGGCCCGCGCCCGGGCGCTCGTGCTGATGGGGTTGTCGAACCTGCACGGCCACCTCGTGCTGACCACGGGCAACAAGACCGAGCTCGCCGTCGGCTACTCGACGATCTACGGCGATTCGGTCGGCGGGTTCGCCCCGATCAAGGACGTCCCCAAGACGATGGTCTGGGAGCTCGCCCGGTGGCGCAACGCCCACGCCGAGTCGATCGGCGAGACCGCGCCCATCCCCGAGAACTCGATCACGAAGCCGCCGTCGGCCGAGCTGCGGCCGGACCAGAAGGACGAGGACTCGTTGCCGCCCTACGAGGTGCTCGACGGCATCCTCGAGGGGTACATCACGAACGCCCTCGGGGCGGCCGACGTCGTGGCGCTCGGCTACGACGCGGACACGGTGGCCGAGATCACGAAGCTGGTCGACCGCTCCGAGTGGAAGCGCCGCCAGGGGGCGATCGGCCCGAAGATCTCGGGCATGGCCTTCGGCCGGGACCGCCGTCTGCCGATCACCTACCGGCCGACGACGGTCTGACGCCCGATCGGCCCGTCGGCGACCGGTCGTCCCGACGGCGACGCGCCGACCGGACGACCGGACCGGTCAGTCGTTCGCGGCCTCTTCGGCGTCGAGGGCGGCGTTGCGGGCCTTGATCGTCTCGATCGCCCGGGCCGCCTCGTCGCGGGTGGCGTAGGGCCCGGCGCGGTCGACGGCCGGAGAGACCTTGCCCTCCTCGACCTCGTGCGTCTTCGTGTTGAACCAGAACTCGGCCATGGTGTCGTCCTCTCGGTGCGGCTGTCGAGAACGCGAGCCCGTCGCGCTCCCCCTAAGCTTGATCGTATGCCCCGGGACTCCCACGGATTCTTGACCCCGGGCCGGATCTCAGCGCAGCGTCCGGTCCCCCCGTCGATCGCCCGACCCGAGTACGTCGGCAAGGCCGCTCCGGCCGAGTACACCGACGGCGACGTCTACGACGCCGAGACCGTCGAGCTGATCCGCGAGAGCGGCCGCATCGCCTCGCAGGCCATCGACGCCGTCGAGGCCGCCCTCCGCCCCGGCGTGACGACCGAAGAACTCGACCGCATCGCCCACGAGTTCGTCGTCGCCCACGACGCCTACCCGTCGACCCTGGGGTACCGCGGGTACCCCAAGTCGGTCTGCACCTCGGTGAACGAGGTCATCTGCCACGGCATCCCCGACGACACCGTCCTGGTCGACGGCGACCTGATCAACGTCGACATCACGGCGTTCAAGAACGGCGTCCACGGCGACCTGAACCGCACCTTCGTCGTCGGCGAGGCCGCCCCCGAGACCGTCGACCTGGTCGACCGCACCCGTGAGGCGCTGAGGCGCGGCATCAAGGCCGTCGCTCCGGGCCGTCAGGTGAACGTGATCGGTCGGGCGATCGAGTCGTACGCCAAGCGCTTCGGCCTGGGCGTCGTGCGCGACTACACCGGCCACGGCGTCGGACGCGCCTTCCACTCCGGCCTAATCATCCCCCACTACGACGCGCCGCAGTACGACGACGTCATCGAGGTCGGGATGGTGTTCACCATCGAGCCCATGTTGACCCTCGGTGGCATCGAGGCCGACGTCTGGGACGACGACTGGACCGTCACCACCCGCGACAAGAGCCTCACGGCCCAGTTCGAGCACACCCTGGTCGTCACCGAACGCGGTGCCGACATCCTCACGCTCTCCTGAGAAAGGACCACCCATGGCACGCACCGCAGTGGGAATCGACATCGGCGGCACAGGCATCAAGGGGGCGATCGTCGACCTCGACAGCGGCGAGCTCCTCTCGGACCGCATCAAGAAGAGCACTCCCGAGGGCGGTGAACCCGACGCCATCGTCGCGGTCGTCCGGCAGATCGTCGACGAACTCGGCCTCGACGACGCCTCGGTGCCGGTCGGCGTCTGTTTCCCGGCCGCCATCATGGACGGCAAGACCCTCTCGGCCGCCAACGTGTCGAAGAAGTGGATCGGCTTCGAGGCCGAGAAGCTCTTCGAGACCACGCTCGGCCGCGACATCCACTTCGTCAACGACGCCGACGCCGCGGGCTACGCCGAGACCCGTTTCGGGGCCGCGAAGGACGTGAAGGGCCTCGTCGTCATGACGACGCTCGGCACGGGCATCGGCACCGCCCTGATCAACGACGGCGTGCTCATCGTCAACGCCGAGCTCGGGCACCTCGAGATCGGTGGCAAGGACTACGAGACCAAGGCCTCGTTCGCGGCGAAGGAGCGCGACGACCTCAGCTGGAAGCACTGGGCGAAGCGCCTGCAGAAGTACTACTCGCACCTCGAGGCCCTGCTCTACCCGCGCCTGATCATCGTCGGCGGCGGCGTCTCGAAGCACCACGACGAGTTCTTGCCGCTGCTCGACCTGCGGGCCGAGATCGTGCCGGCGAAACTCCGCAACAACGCCGGCATCATGGGTGCCGCCGCCCTGGCCGCCGACTCGAACCCGGCGTTCTGAGGCGAGGCGCGAACGACGCGAGACGACCCCGGCCCAGGAGGCGCGCCTCCTGGGCCGGGGTCGTGTCGCGTGAGGCGAATGGGCCGACTGCTACGCCGGGTTCTGTCCCGGTGCCGAGGCACCATGGACGGCCATCTCTCTCGGAACTACGTTGCCGCAGCTCTCTAGCGGTCTACCCGGGGACTCGGCGAGCAGCCTCGTCGTCCCCTCTTTGACCTTGCTCCGGGCGAGGTTTACATAGCCGGCCGGTCACCCGAGCCGCTGGTGGTCTCTTACACCGCCGTTTCACCCTTACCCCGTGCCGCACCCGGAGGTGCGACGCGTGGCGGTCTGCTCTCTGTTGCACTTTCTCGCGGGTTGCCCCGGGTGGGTGTTACCCACCGCCCTGCTCTGTGGAGCCCGGACGTTCCTCGGCGACGGGCTCTCGCCCGCCGACGCGACCGTCTTGTCGACCCATTCGCGACCCCGAGCCTAGCGGTGCGACGCCCCTCCGCGTGCCACGGCTCGTGCGGGGGCCCCGCCCCTGGTCAGAGGCCTGATTCGTAGGTGCGGACGAGGACCGCGTTGCTGTCGGGGCAGAGCACGACGTCGTCCTCGGCGGCGGCACGCACGGCCGCGAGGTCGCTGCCCGTCAGGGCCACGCCGCTCGCGCTCGACACGCCACCACGCAACAACGAGGCGCCCACGCCGTAGCGGTCCCGCTGACGCTCGTAGAGGGCCAGCAGGTCGGCGGGCACCGTGGCGGCGATGGTCTCGCGGTTGGCGACGACCTCGGCCCGGTCGGCCTCGAGCTCGGCGAGCTTCGCGTCGCGCCCGGTCTCGGCGTCGACGCGGCGGGTGTCGAGCTGGTCGAGCTCGCCCCGCGTCACCGCCGCGACGGCACCCAGGCTCTCGACGCGTTCCATCACCTCGAGCTGGAGGTCCTCCAGGTCGGAGCGACGCTTGGCGAGGGCGGCGAGCTCACCCTCGAGGGCGGCCACGTCCTTCGAGGACGACGACGACGCGATGCGCTGTTCGTCACGGACGACGCGCGCCTCGACGACGGCGACGTCGGACTCGATGCGCTTGAGCTCGCTCTGCGCGTCCTCCCAGGCGCCCTGCTCGGTCGCGAGGCGGCTGCGGAGGCGAGAGCCGTCGCCTTCGAGCGACGCGAGGACGGCGATCTCGGGGAGGTTCGCCCCCTTGTGCGCGATCTGGCGGAGTGCGGTGTCGAGTTGCTGCAGGTCGAGCAGCAGGGCCTGGTGCTCGTAGCTGGCTTTCATCAGGGGCATGGGGACTCTTCTCGGGGTCGGGGGGAGGCAGGGACGGGGCGACGAGGAGGCGCGGGCCGCGAGGTCTCGCGGCTCGCGACCCGGCGACGTCGCGACGGGCGGCTCGCCGTGCTCACTGCACGACGGCGAAGTCCCACGGGTCGGTGCGCAGGTCGCTGAGGGTGACCTCGACGTCGTGCAGCTCGCGGCGGAGCTGCGCGGCCGCCGTGTCGAGCCAGAGCCACTCGGCCGCCCAGTGCGACACGTCGACCAGGGCGGGGCCGCGGCCGAGCCTCATGAGTTCGCGCGCGTCGGAGGCGGGGTGGTGGCGCAGGTCGCTGGTGACGTACACGTCGGCGGCGAGCACCGCCGGGTCGGCCAGCAGCGAGTCGCCGGCACCGGCGCAGAGGGCGACCGTCTCGACGACGCGGTCGGCGTCGCCTGCCACACGGATGCCGGACGCGGTCGGGGGCAGCACGTCGCCGAGCTGGCGGGCGAGGGCCACGAGCGTCATGGCGTGCGGCAGGCGCCCGACGATGCCGAGTCCCGTGTCGTCGGTGGCGCCCGGGGCGATCGGGCGCTGATCGACGAGGCCGAGCTGGTGGGCGAGCACGCGGGACGTGCCGGTCTCGACGACGTCGGCGTTGGTGTGGGCGGCGACGAGGCCGCACCCGGCACGGACGAGCCGTGCGACGACGGCACCCTTGGTGGTGTCCTCCGACACCGTCGAGACGCCGTGGAACAGCAGCGGATGGTGGACCAGCAACAGGTCGGCCCCCATGCCGACGGCTTCGTCGACGGTGTCGAGCACGGCGTCGACGGCCAGGTGCACGTGGGTCACGGGCCGGTCGGGGTCACCGACGACGAGACCGGGAGAATCCCACGACGACGCGCCCGCGAGAGGCCAGAGACGTTCGATGACGGAGTTGACCGAGGCGAGGGTGGACACCTCGACAGCCTAGTCGCGAGCCGTCGAGCGGAACCCCGTGATCATGACCGCGACGATGAACGCGACGACCGAGGCGCCGAGCAGGGCGACGACCACCGAGACGGACGTCGACAGGCCGGTGAGGCCCACGGCCCGGACGACGAAACCCTGCCAGGCGAACGAACCGAGGTCGCTCAGGAGCAGACCGAAGCCGACGACGGTGCCGACCACGACGCCGGCGACGACGCCGACCGGCCCGCGGCGGGCGACGCGGGTGGCGTCGTCGGGGCGGGTCGAGACCGAGGCGAGCGCGGTCAGGCCGACGAGGCCGGTCGCGACGGGGACGGCGACGGTGGCGAGGACGGCCGAGGCCACGGCCAGGGCGGGGACGAAGGCCAGCACGACGGCCGCGACGACGATCAGCGCGGCCGTGGCGGCGACCACGAGCGCGAGGGGACGACGCAGCAGGGGCGGGACGGGGGCGGAGGCGACCGTCTGCTCGTCGGAGGCCGACCGGGTCGGCGCGACCAGCGCCTCCTGGTCGGCTGCCGCCCGGGCGTCCGGGGCGCCGGCGGAGTCGTCGGCGTCGAGCCCGAGGGGACGGGGGCCGGTCGACGGGACGACGACGGGAGCCGAGGTCGGGGTGGCGTCGGCCGGGCGCGCGTCGCGGTCGACGGCCGGCGCGTGGCCCGCCTCGACGACGGGCCTGGCCTGACGGATCGTCCCGGGCGTCACGACGGGCAGGACCCCGGTGAACCGGAGGCGCGTGGCCTCGAGGGCGCGCGCCGCCTCGTCCGTGCCGACGCGGGTGATCTCGTCCTCCCAGGAGGCGAACCGCGCGGCCTCGACCGCGCGCAGGGCCAGCTGGGCCTGGACGACGGCCATCAGGTCGATGGTCGCGGTGTCCTCGAGGCGCTTCTCGACCAGGCGGGCGAGCACCTCGTCGTCGAGCGTCATGCGCTCCGGGGGCTGGGGCAGGTCGTCGGGCACCGACACGGCGAGCACCGGCAGGGTGATCGCCGAGGTGTCGACCGAGTGGCGGGCCACGCTCGCCGGGCGGGCCTCGAAGGCGTCCGTGGGCACGACGTCGTCGAGGACGACGTCGGCGCGGTGCGAGGGGATCGAGACGGGACGGGGCACCACGGGAGTGGCGGCATCGACGGGGCGGGCCTCGGTGTGGCGCGTCTCGGCCTGACGCGTCTCGGCCTGACGGCCCTCGGTCGTCTCGTCGAGACGGTCGACGGTGGCCTGGACGGCCTCGGAGGTCTCGGGGGCGAGGGTCTGGTTCACGGGGTGGTGCTCCTGCTGGTCCGGGCGAGCGGAGGGCTCGGGGACGGTGTCGTCGAGGGGTGCGACGAACGTCACACGGCGCCGGTGGAACGTGACGTCGTCGTCGAGGGGTGCGATGCCCCCGACGCTCGCGGTCTGCACGTTGTCGGCCATGCTCGGATGGTAGGTGACGAACGGCCCCGCGACGGGCGGACTCGCCGGTCCGACCGGCACATTCGTCGTCCGGGGTGCCCCGGCCGACCCCGGGGCGTCCTCGGGGCCCCGAGCGTCAGGAGGCGCGGGTCAGGTGGGCGAGCACCTCGCGGGACACTCCTCGCGAGCCCAGGCCGAGGTGGCCCGACCGGGGGTGCACGGCGAGCGTCGCGTCCGGCAGGCCGGCGACGGTCCGCGCCACCAGGTCGAGGGGGTAGAAACCGTCGGCGCCACCGGCCACGACGAGCGTCGGGGCCGTGACCTCGCCCAGGCGGTCGCCCACGTCGAACGAGTCCTCGGCGTCCAGCGTCACGACCAGGTCGTCGTGTCGGTCGCCGACGACGAAGTGGTGTGCCACCCGTCCGAGGCGCCGCAGGGCGTTCGAGGACGGGACGCCGGTGGTCGTCTGACCGAGCATCGCGGCCGAGGCACCTCTCGCGTCACCGGCCCGGAGGCGCTCGGCCGTGCGCCGCTGGGCCTCGCGCCCGGCCTCCCCCAGCCGGTGGGCGGAGGACACGAGGACCAGTCGACGGACGAGCTCGGGGTGGTCGACGGCCAGTCGGAGCGCGATGCTGCCGCCCGTCGAGGTGCCGACCACGTCGATCGGGCCGTCCGCGATCTCGGCCGCGGCCCGGGCCACGTCGTCGGCGAGGTCCTCCATCGTCGTGCCCTCGGGCAACCCGCGGCGACGACCGAGCGTCCACAGGTCGAGCCGCCGGACGAGCGGCGCCGTCTCGAGCCGCAGCAGGGTCCGGTCCCAGGTCGAGGGGTGGTGGCGACCCGGGCCGACCCCGGGCAGCAGGATCGTCGGGACGCCGCTCCCCCGGCGCACGAAGGGCAGGCCGGCCACGGTGCCCCTGGTCGTCGCGCTCCGGGGGCTCACGGCCGGCCCAGCCGCCGGAACCGCGCGGGGGCGTCGCCGCCCTCGACGAGGTCGACGAGGATCGACCCCACGAGAGGCGTGAACTTGAAGCCGTGCCCGGAGAACCCCGCCCCCACCACGACGGGGCCGACCCGGTCGAGCACGAAGTCCTCGTCGTCGGTGGTCGTGTACGTGCAGCTGATCGGGTCGGCGGTCTCGGCGTCGACGCCGGGCAACCACTCGCGGGCGTACCGCCGCAGCTGCTCGAGCTGCCCGGGGTCGGGTTCGAACGACCGGCGGTCGGGGTGCACGACGGGTCCGGCTCCGTGCCAGCCCACCTTGACGCCCTCGCCCGGCGTGAGCATGCCGTAGACGACGCCCGGCCACCACGACTCGCCGGGTCGGTCGGGGTCGGGACGGTGGTTGACGCTCGGCCACACGGCCTCGGCGTCGGTCACGGCGAAGTGCGCCGGTTGCTCCTGGGTCACCGTGAGGCGAGGGAGGCGGACGAGGCCCCCGACGACGTCCTCGGTCCAGGCGCCCGCCGTCACCACGACCCGCCGGGCGACGATCTCGTCGTCGGCCGTGACGACCCGGACGCGCTCCGGCCCCTCGACGTGCAGGCCCGTGACCGGCGTCGACCAGCGCAGTCGCGCGCCGTGGGCCTCGGCCGCCCGGGCGAGGACCGTCAGGGCCTCGGCGGCCCGGATGCGTCCGCTGCCCGGCACGTGCAGCACCTCGGTCTCGAAGCGGATGCCCCTCCACCGCTCCCCCGCCTCGGCGGCGTCGAGCAGTTCGCTGGGGACGCCCGCGTCGACGTGCAGGGCCCGCATCCGACGGAGCATCGCCGGGCGACCGTGGTTGACCACCCCGACGAGGTCGAGCAGCGGGGTGCCGGTCTCGTCGGCCAGCGCGTCCCACCGCCGCCGCGCCTCCTGCACGAGGGCGACGTAGTCGGCGTCGTCGTACGCGACGTTGAGGTTCCGGGTCGCGCCGTGGGAGGCACCCCGGTGGTGCCCCTGTTCGAAGCGCTCGACGAGCACGACCTCGTGTCCGCGCGTCGCGGCCTGCCAGGCCGTCGCGAGGCCCATGGCGCCGCCGCCGACCACGACCAGGTCGACGTCGACGCGGGACGGACTCGGCTGACCGGACGACATCCCCCGAGCATAGGAGGCGCGGTGCGGCCGCGCCCCCGGCTCACGCCCCGTGGCACGCCCGTCCCCTGGCCCGCCGACGGGGGCTGCTGCCGTCGGGCCGCGTGCCGGTAGCATCCCTCGACGGCCGCCACGGGACGCGGCTCGCGCAGCAGCAGGGGGAACTCGTGGACCGACCAGACGACCGGACGACGACCGAGGGGGCCTCGGACGCGACCCCCGTGTCCGTCGTGGCCGAGGGACTCGTGCAGCGGTTCGGACCGCTCGAGATGCGCGTCCTGCCGAGCGACTACCCCGCCGGCGCCGTCGGGGTCCCGGGAGCCGGCCACCCCGAGATGCTGCGCGTCCGGCTCGGCGCCACCGAGTTCGTCGACCTGGGGCACGACGGATCGCACTGGTTCGCGGTGCCCCTGCGCATCGACGCCTCGGGGCCCACGCCCCTCGAGCAGCGGCGTCGGGACCCCCTCGGCGTCGGGGTGGCCGAGGAGACGTCCCTGGTGCTCGACGCGGCCTCGGCCATGGTGCGACGGTGGGCCGCCCTGGTCCCGCCCGGGTCCCGTCTGGGCACGGCCTGGCCCGCGCCGCAGGCGTTCGCGCCCGGTGCCGTCGCGGGTGCCCCGGCGCCGAGGCGACGGCGGGGCGTGCTCCTCGGCGTGCTGGGTGCGGTGGGCGTCATCGCCTTCGGCGGGATCTGCTTCGCCCTCTACCAGGCGAACGGGGGCGAGGGAGGCGTGATCGAGACCGGTTCCGAGCTCGTGAGCGAGCTCACCACCGGGGACTGCTTCGACATGACGGAGGGGATCGACGACGAATACCAGACGTTCGTCGACGTGACCGCCTGCGGCGAGGTGCACCACTTCGAGGTGTTCGCCGAACCGGTCCTGGACGACGAGGCGTTCCCCGGCGACGACGAGGTCGGGCAGCTCGGCGACGACGCGTGCTTCGAGGTCTTCGACGACTACGTCGGCTCCACCTGGGAGGACTCGGCCCTCGACTACGGCTGGTTCACGCCGACCGAGGACACCTGGGCCACCGGCGACCGCGAGGTCACCTGCTACCTCGCGACCGCGCCCGAGGGCGAGTCGGCCAGCCTGGCGGGCAGCGGGCGCTGACCTGCGGGGCGGGGTCGAACCGGCGACACGAACGGGGGCGGCCCCGTCCGCCGTCGACCTGCGATGATCGGCGGATGACCTGGCGCAAGCTCCTCAAGGCGTTCCCCACCGTGATCCTGGTGGTCGACATCCTCATCAGGATCGTGTCGGTGGCGGTCGTGCCGCGCAACCGGCGACCGAGTTCGGCCATGGCGTGGCTGCTGGCGATCTTCGTCGCCCCCATCCCGGGCAGCGTCCTCTACGGTCTCCTCGGCAGCACCAAGCTGCCGAAGGACCGGCGGGACAAACAGCGCGAGATCAACTCGCTCATCCTCGAGAACACGCAGGGTCTCGACAACCGCGTGCCGACCGACACCCAGCCGCCGTGGTTCGGGACGGTGGTCCAGCTGAACCGCACGCTCGGTGCCATGCCCCTCATCCCCGGCAACACGACGCGGCTGCTGCCGGACTACGCCGGATCGATCGCGGCCATGACCGAGGCCGTCGACGCGGCCGAACGATACGTGCACGTCGAGTTCTACATCTTCACGCGCGACGAATCGACCTTCCTCTTCTTCGACGCGCTCAAGCGTGCCCACGACCGTGGCGTCAAGGTGCGGGTGCTCTACGACCACTGGGCCACGATCCGCAACCCCCAGGGCCGGGTGACGCGCACCTGGCTCCGCGACTCCGGCATCCGTTTCGAGGAGATGCTGCCGTTCCACCCCACGAAGGGCATGTGGCGCCGACCCGACCTGCGCAACCACCGCAAGATCGTCGTCGTCGACGGCGACGTGGCGTTCACCGGCTCGCAGAACATGACCGACCCCAGCTACAACAAGCGCGGCAACATCCGACGCGGCCTGCAGTGGAAGGACCTCATGGTGCGGCTCGACGGTCCCGCCGCCATCGGCCTCAACGCACTCTTCATCACCGACTGGTACAGCGAGACGGACGAGTTGCCCACGGACGCCGGGGCCGAGCCCCCCGTCGAACGACGCGGGGGCGACGACGCCTACGAGTGCCAGGTCGTGCCGAGCGGACCCGGGTTCGACGGGGAGAACAACCTCCGGTTGTTCAACGCCCTGGTCTACGGCGCGCAGGAACGCCTCATCATCGCGAGCCCCTACTTCGTGCCCGACGAGTCGATGCTCTACGCCATCACCACCGCGGCGGAGCGCGGGGTCGACGTGCAACTCTTCGCCTGCGAGGTCGCCGACCAGTTCCTCGTCTACCACGCGCAGCGCTCGTACTACGAGACGCTGCTGCGGGCCGGGGTGCGGATCTTCCTCTACGAGAAGCCGATCGTCCTGCACTCGAAGCACTTCACGGTGGACGACGACGTCGCGGTGATCGGCTCGAGCAACATGGACATGCGGTCGTTCAGCCTCAACTTCGAGGTGTCGCTCATGGTGCGCGGAGCGGGCTTCGTCGACCAGGTCCGCGAGGTCGAGGCGGACTACCGCGCGAAGTCGCACGAGATCACCCTGGCGAGCTGGCTCACGAGGCCCGCTCCCCTGCAGGTGCTCGACAACGTCGCGCGCCTCACGGCGGCGGTGCAGTAGGTCCGCCGTCTCCGGGCGGCCCGGCAAGGGGTGGTCGGCCGGTGGACGGTCGACGCCCTGAGGGGCAGAGTGTCGGCATGGACCAGAAGGAACACCTCAGCCGGTACCTGACCCGTTCGCGCGACGACCTGGTGCGCAAGCTCGACGGACTGTCGGAGTACGACGTCCGTCGCCCGCTGGTGCCGAGCGGCACCAACCTGCTCGGGCTGGTCAAGCACGTCGCCACCGTGCAGCTCGGCTACCTCGGCGACGTCTTCGGGCGACCGAGCGGCATCGAGACGCCGTGGTTGACCGACGAGAGCGAACCCGAGGCCGACCTGTGGGCGACTCCGGACGAGAGCCGCGGCTTCGTCGTCGACCTCCTGCAGCGGTCGAACGCCCACGCCGACGAGACCGTCCGGGCGTTGCCGCTCGACGCGCCCGGTGACGTCCCCTGGTGGGGACCCGACCGCCGTGCCGTCACGCTGCACCAGATCCTCGTGCACCTGACCGTCGAGACCGCCCGGCACGCCGGCCACGCCGACGTCGTCCGCGAGTTGATCGACGGCGGCCTCGGCAACGGCCCCGCCGACCCGAACGTGCCGGACCGCGATGCCGACGGATGGCGACGACACCACGACCGCGTCGAGGCCGCCGCCCGCGCCGCAGGCCACTGACCGCCCCGCGCCACCGTCCGCCCCGCGCCACCGTCCACCGCCGGCCCGCGCGCCCCGACCCGTGACGTCGGCAATTCCTGCCTCCCGTCGCGAGACCGGTCTGACCGCCCCGCGGGCGGCACGTGCCGCCGCAGGGACCAGGAGTTGCCGACGCGCGGGTCAGGCGAACAGCTTGCCGACCTCGGTCGCGAGCTGCTGCGCACCCAGCACGACGAAGAGCACGGCGCAGATCCCCATGAGCGAGTTGCTCACCCACCGGCTGCGCCACTCGGCCGGCGTGCGTGACGAGTTCAGCAGCCAGAGCAGGGTGATCGCCAGGAACGGCATGAAGAGCGCCCCGAGCACGCCGTAGAGCACGATCAAGCCGATCGGCCGGTCCAGGAAGAGGATCGCCATCGGAGGAACCGTGAGCCAGACGACGAAGACCCGGTAGTAGAGGCCGCCGATGCGGCGTCGGGGGTCGTCCGCGTCGAAACCGCGAAGGGTGCCCACGAAGTCGGCGAACATGAGCGACACGCCGTTCCACACGCCGAGGATCGACGAGAACGAGGTCGCGAAGAACCCGATCAGGAAGAACCAGGTCATGAAGGTGCCGTAGCGCTCGCCGAGGACGGCCGCGAGCTGGACCAGCCCCCCTTCTCCGTCGGCCAACGCGATGCCGCCGGAGTACAGGAGCTCGGCCCCGACCACGAGCATCGCGAGGACGAAGACGCCGCTCACGACGTAGGCGACGCCGTTGTCGAGTCGCATGACCTTCATCCAGCCCGGACTGTGCCAGCCCTTCTCGCGCAACCAGTAGCCGTAGGCGGCGAGCGTGATGGTGCCGCCGACCCCGCCGGTGACGCTGAGCGCGACGACCAGCCCGTTCTCGGGGATGGTCGGCACGAGACCGGCCGCGAGTTCGCCGAGGTTCGGCAAGGTGACGATCGCCGAGCCGACCACCGTGACGAACATGAGGCCGACGAAGAAGGCGATGACCTTCTCGAAGAACGAGTACTTGCCGAACCACACCATGACGCCGCCGAGCACGCCGGCGCCGATCGCGAACACCTTGAGGTCGACCCCCGGGAAGAGCGCCTGCAACGGCAGCGCGGTCGAGCTCATCGCGGCGGCCCCGTAGACGAAGCCCCAGACGACGACGTAGACGCCGAAGTACACGCTCGTCCAGCGCCCGAGCGATCGCCACCCCTCGAAGATCGACCGCCCCGTGGCCAGCGACCAGCGCCCGGCGCCCTCGACGAGGGCGATCTTGACGACGACGCCCACGACCACGGTCCAGGCGAGGGCGTAGCCGAAGCGGGAGCCCGCGACGAGGGTGGCGACGAGGTCTCCCGCCCCGATGCCGGTGGCCGCGACCACCAGCCCGGGGCCGATGACGCGCCATCTCTTCGTCGAGACGGGGGTCGTGAGGTCGGGTGTCCGGAGGGCGTCGTCGTCGGCAGCCATGTCGGCCAGTCAACCGGCTCCGACGAGAGGCGACCACCGTCGCGCGACGGATGTCGTCGAATCGTGACGTCTCGGCAAGCTCGCAGGAGGCGCCCCTCGCGAGGTCCGGGTCGGGAGCGTAGCGTCACCGGGGTGATGCCTCCCTCCGCGAGAACCGTCGGCGAACTCAGGCGCTCAGGGCACGTCCCCAAGCACCTCCGCACCGAGATCCGAGACAACCTGCTCGACGCCCTGCGCGAGGGACGTGATCCCTGGCCGGGGCTCCACGGCTTCCGGTCCACGGTCATCCCGCAGCTGGAACGGGCCTTGATCGCGGGCCACGACATCGTCCTGCTGGGAGAGCGAGGTCAGGGCAAGACCCGCCTGCTCAGGACGCTCGCCGGTCTGCTCGACGAGTGGTCCCCCGTGATCGAGGGGTCCGAGCTGGGCGAGCACCCGTTCGAGCCGATCACGAGCGAGAGCCGCCGTCGCGCCGCCGAGCTCGGCGACGACCTGCCCGTCGCCTGGCGGGGACGCGACGAGCGCTACGTCGAGAAGCTGGCGACACCCGACACGAGCGTCGCCGACCTGATCGGCGACGTCGATCCGATGCGGGTGGCCGAGGGACGCAGCCTCGGCGATCCCGAGACGATCCACTTCGGGCTCATCCCCCGGGGCCACCGCGGCATCGTCGCGGTCAACGAGTTGCCCGACCTCGCCGAGCGCATCCAGGTGGCGATGCTCAACGTGATGGAGGAGCGCGACATCCAGATCCGCGGTTACGTCCTTCGCCTACCGCTCGACGTGCTCGTCGTGGCCAGCGCCAACCCCGAGGACTACACCAACCGAGGGAGGATCATCACCCCCCTCAAGGACCGCTTCGGTGCCGAGATCCGGACGCACTACCCGACCGAGCTCGCCGACGAGGTCGCGGTCGTCCGCCAGGAGGCCGACCTCGTCGCCGAGGTGCCGGACCACCTCGTCGAGATCCTGGCGCGCTTCACCCGCGCGCTCCGCGAGTCCCCCTCGGTGGACCAGCGCAGCGGCGTCAGCGCCCGCTTCGCGATCGCCGGAGCCGAGACCATCGCGGCCGCCGCCCTGCACCGCGCGACCAGGCAGGGCGAGGACGAGGCCGTGGCACGACCGATCGACCTCGAGACGGCCGTCGACGTGCTCGGCGGCAAGATCGAGTTCGAGTCCGGAGAAGAGGACCGTGCCGAGGAGGTCCTCGAGCACCTGCTGCGGACGGCGACCGCCGAGACCGTCCGCGCCCACTTCCGGGGGCTCGACTTCGACGGGCTCGTCGACGCCCTCGAGTCGGGCGTCATGGTGACGACCGGTGAGCAGGTCACCGCCCGGGACTTCCTGGCCGGCTTGCCCGCGCTCGGCGAGGACGACCTCTACGACCGCGTCGCCGAACGGCTCGGCGCGACGACCGACGGCGGGCGCGCCGGGGCGATCGAGCTGGCGCTCGAGGGCCTGTTCCTGGCCCGCCGCGTGAGCAAGGAGAGCGGCGACGGTGAAGCGGCCTACGGGTTCTGAGGTGCGACGTGGCTAGGGCGAACCGGCGGTTGAACCGGGCCGCGCGCTACCAGAGGTACGCCGACGGGCCCGACCCGCTCGCGCCTCCTGCCGATCTCTCCGAAGCACTCGACGCCGTCGGACGGGACGTCATGGCGGGCACGAGCGCCGAGGCGGCGCTCCGTGAGTTCCTCCGGCGCGGTGGTCGCGACCGGACCGGTCTCGACGACCTGGCCCGGCAGGTCGCCGAACGTCGGCGGGCCCTGACCCGGGACCACCACCTCGACGGCACGCTGCACGAGGTCCGCGAGCTGCTCGACCGGGCCCTCATGGCCGAACGCGCCCAGCTCGCCCGCGACGTCGACCTCGACGACGGCGACCGCGCGCTCGCCGAGCTCCAGCTCGACAGCCTTCCGCCGTCCCCCGCCGGCGCCGTCGCCGAGCTGTCGGAGTACCGGTGGCAGAGCCGGGAGGCCCAGGACGCCTACGACGAGATCAAGGACCTGCTCGGTCGCGAGATGCTCGACCAGCGCTTCGCGGGGATGAAGACCGCCCTCGAGAACGCCTCGGACGCCGACCGCGAGGCCGTGGCCGAGATGCTGCGTGACCTCAACGCTTTGCTCGACGCGCACGCCCGAGGCGAGGACACTCCTGGGCAGTTCGACGACTTCATGGCGAAGCACGGCGACTCGTTCCCCGAGCAACCGGGCGACGTCGACGCGTTGATCGACGCCCTGGCCGCTCGTGCGGCCGCCGCCCAACGCCTCCGCAACTCGATGACGGCCGAGCAACGGGCCGAGCTGGACGCCCTGGCCCAGCAGGCCTTCGGCTCCCCCGACCTGATGCAGTCCCTCGAACGGCTCGACGGCACCCTGCGTGCGCTGAGACCGGGGCAGGACTGGAGCGGCTCCGAGGGCATGGACGGCGAACAGGGCCTCGGGCTCGGCGACGGCACGGGGGTCTTCCAGGACCTCGCCGACCTCGATGCGCTCGCGGAACAGCTCGCCCAGCAGTCGCACGGATCGTCGCTCGACGACGTCGACCTCGACGCCCTGCGCCGCCAACTGGGCGAGCAGGCCGCCGTCGACGCCGCGGCCCTGCGGCGGCTCGAGAAGGCCCTCCGCGACTCGGGTGCCCTCCTCCGTCGGGCCGACGGCACGCTGGCCCTGACGCCCCGGGCCATGAGGCAGCTCGGCAAGAACCTGCTGCGCGACGTCGCGGCGAAGATGTCGGGACGAGCGGGGAGGCGCGAGTTGCGGTCCGCGGGAGGCCTCGGCGACCGCTCCGGCGCGAGTCGTGAATGGGCCTTCGGCGACACCGAGCCGTGGGACGTCACCCGGACGATCACGAACGCGGTCACGCGGACCGCCGCCGGGGGCGGCCGGACCGACGGCGGGGTGCGGATCGAGATCGGCGACGTCGAGGTGCACGAGACCGACGCCCGGACGCAGGCCTGCGTCGCCCTGCTCGTCGACACGTCGTTCTCGATGGCGATGGAGGACCGCTGGGTGCCGATGAAGCGCACGGCCCTCGCCCTGCACACCCTGATCACGTCGCGCTTCCGCGGCGACGACCTGCAGCTGATCGGGTTCGGCCGACACGCCGAGGTCATGCCGATCGAGCAGCTCGTCGCCCTCGACGCGAAGTGGGACAAGGGTACGAACCTCCACCACGCCCTTCTGCTGGCGAACCGGCACTTCCGCAAGCACCCGACCGCGCAACCCGTCCTGTTGATCGTCACCGACGGCGAGCCGACCTCCCACCTCGAGCCCGGCGGTGAGGTCTTCTTCGACTACCCGCCGCACCCCGTGACGATCCTGCGGGCCGTGGAGCAACTGGACGTGGCCCGCCGCCTCGGCGCGCACACGACGTTCTTCCGGCTCGGCGACGACCCGGGGCTCGCCCGCTTCGTCGATGGTATGGCGCGGCGGGTCGACGGCACGGTGACCGCCCCCGACCTGGACGACCTCGGAGCGGCCGTCGTCGGGTCGTACGTCAGAACACGGGCCACGGAACCGCCGGCATAGGGCCGTACGGCTCGGGGAAGACGGAGGACGCGAGCAGGCGGGCGCAGCGGTCGTCGAGCGCCTCGAGTTCGTCCGACGTCACGAGCGGCGCGAGGGCCGTCCCCAGGCCACCGGACAGACCGGCCCGGACGCGCTCGACCCCGGCGAGTTCGTCGGTGGTGAGCGGATCGCCGATCCAGCCCCAGAGCACGGTGCGCAGTTTGTGCTCGGCGTGGAAGGTGAGTCCGTGGTCCACGCCGTGCCGTCGTCCGTCGGGCAGGGCGAGCACGTGGGCACCCTTGCGGTCGGCGTTGTTGACCACGACGTCGAAAACGGCCATGCGGCGGAGGGCATCGGTGTCCTCGTGGATCAGGGCGACCGGCCCGTCGTCGCCCTCACCCTCGAGCACGAGGCGCCACCCGTCGTCGGGCAGGTCGTCGACCGGGACGAGGTCGACGGCGTCCTGCTCCGGGTCGACGTCCTGCCAGAGCTGGACCATGCCCTCGCCGAGCGGGCCGTCGCGCAGCCAGGTGCGCGGGACGACGTCCCAACCCAGGGCCTCGGAGACGAGGTAGGCCGCGACCTCACGATCGGCGAGGCGACCGTCGGGGAAGTCCCAGAGCGGCCGTTCGCCGGCGACGGGCTTGTAGATGACCGACACGTCGCCGAGGCGGGCCAGGAACGACGCGTTCGACGCCGTGCGGATGCGACCGGTGAGCTCGAGGTCGACGTCGTCCGGCGGAACGGTGGCGGACGCCCCGGAGGGAGCGTCCTCGGCCGACGCCGAGGACATCAGAGGTCGCCGGACAGGACGCAGACGTGGCCCTCGGGGTCGATCGGCTGCCCGCAGAAGGGGCAGAGCGGTCGACCGGCCCCGACGATCTCGAGGGTCCGAGCCGCGAACGCCCTCGCCGTGCCGACGGGGATGCGGACGACCAGGACCTCGTCCGGCTCGAGCTCGGCCTCGTCGACGTCGGCGTCGTCCGCCACCTCGACCAGCGGGAACGCCTCGATGACGACCTGGGCGGTGGACGGGTCCCAGCCGAGGCTGAGCGCCCCGGCCCGGAACTCGGGCTCGACGGGCTGGTCGAGGGGCTCGTTGTCGACGAGCTCGACCGGGATGCCGGTGGGCACGCTGACCGGGTTGCCGTCGGCGGCCATCACCTGGTCGAGGATCTCGTCGATCTTCTCGGCGAGTGCGGCCGACTGCATCTTCTCGAGGCCGACGCTCGTGACCCGCGACCCGTCACGGGCCTGGAGGTAGAACGCGCGGGAGCCGGGACGGCCGATGGTCCCGACGACGACCCGATCCGGCCAGTCGAAGGTGTGGACGATGGAGGGCATGCCGCGAGTCTACGAGCGCCCCGCCGCCGACGCTCAGGTCGCGGGAGGCTCGTCGCCGGCGGCGCCGCCGCCCGCCGGACCCGCGCCTCCCCCGACGGCGGCGTCGGCGGCGGGAGCCGCCTGCCGCAGCCACGAGAGGTCGCCCGAGTCCGTGTTCGTCGCGACGACGTCGGGCCGGTTCGGCCCGTAGCGCACGATCGACACCGAGGCCGGACCCACGGTGATGCGCTGGAACAGGTCGAGGTGCATGCCGTAGGCGTCGGCGAGGATCGACTTGATGATGTCACCGTGACTGACGGCGACCCACACGGCGCCCGGACCGTGTTCGGCCTCGAACGCGGCGTCGTGCCGGCGGACCGCGGCGACCGCCCGGGACTGCATGGTCTGCAGCGACTCGCCGCCGGGGAAGACCGCGGCGGACGGCTGGTTCTGCACGACGGACCAGAGGGCCTCGCCGGCCAGGTCCTTGAGCGGCCGACCCTGCCAGTCGCCGTAGTCGCATTCGGTGATGCCCCGCTCGACGGGCGTCGCCGGCGTCCCGGTCTGACGGTCGAGGATCGCCCGGGACGTCTGACGGCAGCGTTCGAGAGGACTCGACACGACGCCGACGAGCGGCACGACGGCGAGCCGGTCGGCGGTCCGCCGCGCCTGCTCGCGTCCGACGTCGTCGAGCCGGACGCCGGCCGTCCGTCCGGCGAGCACGCCGCTCGCGTTGGCGGTGGTGCGTCCGTGTCGGACGAGGACGAGGGTGGCCATGCGTCGAGCCTAGACACCGGGACCCGCCGTCGACGCCGGACGCCGGCCGGCCGGCGCCGGGGAGGGGCCGACGAGGAGGCGCGGTGCCCGGACGACCGGAACCGCGCCTCCTGCGGGCTGCCGCCCCGGCGGTCGGCGTGACTACGCCGAGGCGGCGGAGAGCGCCTCGACGAGCGGGGTCGTCGGGCGGCCGATCAGACCTGAGAGGTCGCCGCTCGTGTCGGCGAGCAGCCCGTCGCGGATGTTCCCGTCGAGGGCGACGACGAAGCCGACCGTGCCCTCGTCCAGGCCGAGGCCGCGCAGGCGCTCGGCGTGCTGCTCGGGCGTGAGCGACTCGTAGCGGACCGGACGGCCCGTGACGACGGTGAGCGCCTCGGCGAACTCGTCGAAGGACCAGGCCTGGTCGCCGGACAGCTCGAAGGTGCGACCGGCGGTCGACTCGTCGAGGGCCGTGGCGGCGGCGGCCTCGGCGTAGTCGCGTCGGCTGGCGCTGGCGACGCGGCCGTCGCCCACGCTCGCCGAGACGACGCCCGACTCGCGGGCGGTGGCGATCTCGCCGACGTAGTTCTCGGTGTACCAGCCGTTGCGCAGCAGCGTCGTGGGCACCCCGGAGGCGGCGAGGTGCTCCTCGGTCGCCTTGTGCTCGGGCGCGAGGACCAGGGGCGAGGTCGAGGCCGCGAGGACGCTCGTGTACACGATGCGCGCGGCACCGGCGGCCGCGGCGGCGTCGACGACAGTGCCGTGCTGTGCCACGCGCTGACCGACCGCGTCGCTCGAGATGAGGACGACGACGTCGCCGGCCTCGATGACGGCCGCGACGGTGTCGGGCTGCGTGTAGTCGAGCTCGGCGGTGCGGACGCCGCGCTCGGCGAGGTCGGCCAGCTTCGAGACGTCGCGCGACGTGGCGACGACGCTGTCGGGGGCGGCGCCGCGGGCGAGGAGGGACTCGACGACGAGGCGGCCGAGCTGACCGGAGGCGGCGGTGACGATCGTGGACATGGTGTTCCTTTCGGTTGCGTGTCGGGGTGAACGACCACGATCCACCGGAACTTCCCATGTGCGGGTACGCACCTTTTCGTAAGCTACTGACGTGGACGTCGGAATCGTGGAAGCTGCCCGCCCTGCTCCGTCCGGTCGTTTCCCGGCCGAATGCCCGAGCCGGGTGGTGTTGACCCACGTGACCAGCCGGTGGGGCGTGCTCATCCTGCTCGCGCTCGAACGCGGTCCTCTCCGGTGGGGTGCGTTGCGACGAGAGATCGAGGGCATCAGCGAGAAGATGCTGGCCTCGACCCTGAAGACCCTCGAGGCCGACGGCATCGTCCACCGGGCCGCCCAGCCGACGATCCCTCCGCGGGTCGACTACTCGTTGACCGGACGCGGCAGCGAGCTCGCCGAGCGTCTCGTGCCCCTGATGGACTGGATCACGGACAACGCCGACGAGATCGTCGGGGGCAGGTGAGCGATCGGTCGACCGATCAGACCGACGCCCCCGCTGCCAGGTACGTGGACGCGAGGTAGGCCGTCGCACCCACGATGAAGACGACGAAGATCGGCATCGCGACCAGCAGGAACGTCCTCTCGCGGGGCGGGACGTAGGCACTCGACTTCCGCAGGGTCGACGCGAGCATCCCGACCCCGAGGCCGGGGAAGAGCAACAGCGCGAAGGTCGGCAAGGAGTGTTCGACGCCGTGTCGCCGGTACGGGGTGGTCGTCCAGACCGGGACCTGGGTCCAGACGAAGACGACCAGGCCGAGCGAGAGGACGATGCCGACGACGAGGGCCACGCGCATCCACCGGACGAGCACCCGACCCCGAGCGACGTCGTCGTCCGTGAGCGGCACCGTGCGGGGCGTGCCGTCGGGCCGGGTCGTCTTCAGGTCGATGGTCACGTGGTCATGCTAGCGAGTCGGGACGGACCGGTCTGCTCCTCCGCCTCGACTCGCCTGCACGGGCGTCCGCCCATCCGCAGCTGGTTGAGTTCGACCTGACGACCGACTCGACGAAGGGGCAGGCAGCACATGGGCATCTCGGAGAAGGACTACGACGTCGCCGTCATCGGCGCCGGTCCGGCGGGCACCGCGGCGGCCCTGCGCGCAGCCGAACTCGGGGCCCGCGTCGTCGTCCTCGAGGCGGGGCGCGAGGGAGGCACCTGCGTGAACACCGGATGCGTGCCCACCAGGGTGCTGGCCAAGACGGCCCGGCTGATCCGCGAGACCCGGCACGCGGACGTCTACGGCGTCGACGTCGCTCCCCCGACGATCGACTGGGCGACGACCGTCGCCCGCGTCCGGGAGCGCGTCGACGCGGTGCGGTCGATCAAGCGGGAGGCCGAGCGGTTCGAGGCCGCGGGCGTCGAGCTGGTCCACGAGGGCAGGGCCCGGTTCGTCGACGACTCGACCCTCGCCCTCGACAGCGGGCGGACGATCTCGGCGGCGTCGATCCTGATCTGCGTCGGCGGTCACTCGCGCCGACTGCCGATCCCGGGCGGCGAGCTGGCGACGGTGCCCGAGCACGTCCTCGACCTGCCGTCCCTCCCCCACCGGGTGGCCGTGATCGGCGCGGGCAACACGGGCGCACAACTCGTGACGGTGTTCGACGCGTTCGGCAGCGACGTGACGCTCCTCGACGTCGCCCCGCGGGTGCTGACGACGTCGGACGCGTCGATCTCGGAGGCGGTCTCCGTCGCGTTAACCGAGCAGGGCATCGACGTGCGCACGGGGATCGACGGCGTCGAGAGCCTCGCCCGAGCCGACGACGGCTCGATCACCCTGACCTGGCGGCAGGACGACGCGAGCGTCCGGGCCGACTTCGACGTGGTCGTCATGGCCACGGGGTGGCCGGCGGACGTCGCGGACCTCGGCCTGGAGAACGCCGGGATCGAGGTGGAGCGCTCGTCCGTCCCCGTCGACCGGTACTTCCGGACCGTCGTCCCGCACGTCTTCGCCGTGGGCGACGCCAACGGCCGCGACATGCTGGTCCAGGCCGCCCAGTTCGAGGGGGAGGCCGCCGCCGAGAACGCCGTCCTCGGAGCCAACCGCCGCACGCCGCACCACCTCCTGCCCGCCGGTGGGTTCACCGACCCGGACTACGCCGGCGTCGGCCTCACCGAGGACGAGGCCCGCGAGGCGGACGAGTCGTGCGTGGTCGTCACGATCCCGTACTCGACCGTGGACCGGGCCGTGATCGACGACCGCGAGACGGGGTTCCTCAAGCTGATCGCCGACCGCCGTCGCGAGCTCGTGCTCGGTGCCCATGCCGTCGGTGAGAACGCCGTCGAGGTGGTCCAGGCCGTCACCACCGCCATGGCCGGCGGCGTCGACGTCGCCACCCTGGCGGAGGTGCGCTTCGCCTACCCCACCTACAGCGCGGTGATCGGGATGGCGGCCCGGGCCGTGCTGGCGGATCGCACCGCGCGCTAGGGGCCCACGGGCGCCGTGGCACGATGGACGCTCCGCCCCGACCGAAAGCCACGATGCGCCTCCTCCTGATCCGCCACGGCGAGACCTCCGACAACGTCGCCCGCACCATCGGCTCGCGCCCCCCGGGCCCGCCGCTGTCTCCGCTCGGTCGCGAACAGGCCGCCGACCTCGCTGGGGCCCTGGCAGGCGAATCGATCGTCGCCGTGCACTCGTCGCGCCTGCGCCGGGCCGGTGAGACCGCCGTGATCGTCGCCGACGGTCTCGGCCTCCCCCACCACGAGGTCGAGGGTGCCCACGAGATCGACGCCGGCGACCTGGAGGGTCTGCCCTACGCCGAGGCCCTGCCCCGGTACGCCGGCACCATGCAGCGGTGGTGGACCGACCCGGAGGCGCGCATCCCCGGTGGCGAGAGCGGCACCGAGTTCACGGCCAGGTTCCGCGGGGCGGTCGATCGGGTCGTGGCGTCGACACCGGCCGACTCGACCGCGGTGCTCGTCTCGCACGAAGCCGCCATCTGCGTCTGGGCGGCCGACACCGCCCGCAACCTCGACGCCGCGTTCAGTCGCACCCACGGACTCCGCAACACGGGGTGGGTCGTCCTCGAGGGCTCGACCGAGGCCGGCTGGGTCGCCCTCTCGTGGGACGGCGAACCCCTGGCGCACTGAAGCGCGCCTCCGTCGACGGCGCCGCAGCGCCTCCTAGGGGCCGCCGAGCCAGTGGTCGATCCGATGGTGGTCCGGCCGGAAGCCGTTCTGGACGCCCCACAACACCGCCTGCGTCCGACTGGTCGCGCCGATCCGCCGGTAGACCGACCGGATGTACGACTTGACCGTGTTCGGACTGAGGTAGGTCAGTGCCGCGACCTCGGCGTTGCTCTTCCCCTGGGTGATGAGGGCCAGGATCTCGGACTCGCGGTCGGTGATGCCCTCGCGGCGGCCGGGCCAGTCGAGGCCCGGTGCACTCGGCGCCCGCCCCCGCACCTCGCTGACGACGCGCTCGCCCCGGTGGACCGCCTCGAGCGCCTCGACCAGCTCGCGGGCACCGAGGGTCTTCGACAGGTACCCGTGCACGCCCTGCGCCAGAGCCGACTCGACGAGCTCGGGGTGGAAGTTCCAGGTGTAGACGACGACCTTGCCGGCCGCCGGGTTGGCGACCAGCTCGGCGAGCTCGTGATGGTCGGACTCCGGCTGGGCGAACGAGTCGTAGAGGACGACGTCGACCCGGTCGGACAGGGACGTCGTGGCGTCGATCTCGGCGACGACGACCCGGTCGCGGTAGCGGTCGAACATGTGGGCGAGACCGGCGAGCACGACGTCGTAGTCGTCGACGAGTGCGACAGTGATCGACCGGGTCGGAGCGAGGGGCATGAGGACACCATCCCACCCCGAGGGGTGTGCCGCCACACCTCCAGGGGTGGTCTGCTGGGTCCTGCGACACCACGGCACCGACGGTGCCGGTCGCCCATCTCTCCCGGAAGGAGAACACCATGATCGGTCTCATCATCAGCTTGCTCGTCGTCGGCCTCATCGCAGGGTTCATCGCCCGCGCGGTCGTCCCGGGTCGCCAGAGCCTCTCGATCGCCATGACGATCCTGCTGGGCATCATCGGTTCGTTCGTCGGAGGGTTCCTCGGCTTCCTGCTGTTCCAGCACGACCCCACGGACGGGTTCTTCCAGCCCGCCGGCATCATCGGCTCGATCATCGGCGCGATCGTCGTGCTGGTCGTCTGGGTCGCCGTCTCGGGTCGCCGCGGCGCCGCTCGCCGCTGATCCCGTTCCCGGTCGGGGCGGCCTCGGACGGCCGCCCCGCGGGCATCGTCCTGCCGTCGGCGTCCGCGGCCCGCAGGACGGAACGACGACCTCGTGCTCAGGCGGACTCCTCCGCACTTCTCCCGTGCGGTGCCCCGACGGGCTTGGACTCACTCGAGCCACGCTGGCGGAGGAAGATCGAGAACACGATCATCGCTCCGACCGCCAGGAACTCCGACTGCCAGTTCTGCAGGGTCCTGTTCCAGAAATCCGGGGACGTGACGTACTGGAGCCAGGTCTCGGGTGGCGCGCCGTGTTCCGCGTTCTCCTCGTTCGCGACCACGGCCCCGCCGAAGGACTGTGCGAGCCAGGACGACATGAAGAGGGCGCCCATCACCAATGGGAGCGAGTTCGAGTAGACGGTGGATGCCCAACCGCCCCGGCGCACCCAGGCGGGCGACCCCGGCCGCGCGTGGTCTCCGACCAGTTGTGTCTCGTCGCTGCCGACGCCCTCGTCCCCCGGTCTCTTCGACTCGGGCGACCCGCGTTGCACCAGCCAGATCGTCGCGGCGATGAACAAGGAGAACTGCAAGAACTCGGACTGCCAGTTCTCGGCCACGTCCACCAGGAAACTCGACGACGACACGAAGTCCCAGTAGGCGTCGGGCGGAAGACCGTGCACCGCGAGTTCCTCGTTGGCGGCGGCGAGCCCGGCGAACGACTGGCCCACGAGAGCGGCGACGAAGATCACGAGGAAGGCGAGGCTGAGCCCCTGGTCTCGGACGAACCGGCGCATCCTGGTCACCGAGCCGTCAACGGGACGACGATCATCACGACGAGTCCCGCGACGATCAGGCTCATCCACACCCAGAACACGGCGCGCATCCCCCGCGTCGATCCGGCGTCGTCGTCCTGCTGATCGCTCATCTGGTCACCCTCCTCGACGGGAATCGCCACGAGGCAGTCCTACGTCACCGGCTGCGCGGCGACAAGGGGCTTGCTTTCTCCTCCGGGTGCTGCAGTCGGACCGTCGCCAGCCACGCGCCGACGTCGACGCCCGCAGGCGCGACCCGACACGGCGTCCGTGTCCCGCCGGGCCGTGCGACCGAGGAGAACCGCGGTCGCCCGACCACCGTTCGTGAGGTGGGCCCTACCGGGCTCGAACCGGTGACATCCACGGTGTAAACGTGGCGCTCTACCAACTGAGCTAAAGGCCCTCGCACCGGGACGAGCCGGGCGAGCGACTACAGGTTAGCGGGTGGACGAACGGACCCGCGCCTCCTCCGGTCGTGATCGCGGTCGTCAGGCCGAGACGGGGACGAGGAGGTCGAGCGCGGCGCGGTAGTCGGCGAGCGAGCGCTCCTGGCCGGGCTCGGTGCCGAAGTGTTCGCGGATCACCCCGTCGACGTCGATCAGGAAGGTGGTGCGGGTCGCGAAACCCTTGTTCTCGAGGAAGACGCCGTACTCCTTCGAGACCTCGCCGTGCGGCCAGAAGTCCGCCAGCAGGGTGAAGTCGTAGCCCTTCTCCTCGGCGAAGGCGCGCAGCGTGGCCTTGGAGTCGACGGAGACGACGAGCAACTCGACGCGGTGGTCCTGGAACATCGCGAGGTTGTCGCGGAGGGTGCAGAGCTCTTTCGTGCAGGTGCTGCTGAACGCCAGGGGGAAGAACACCAGCGCGACGGGCTTGACGCCCCGGAAGTCGCTCAACCGGACTCGCTCGCCGAACTGGTTCGGCAGGTCGAAGTCGGGAGCCTGGATGGCGTTCTCCAAAGCCATGGGTGCGTTCCTTTCGCGTCGACCCGGGCGGTCGGCGACTGACACGATCGCCGATCCTACGCCTCACTCGTCGGTTTCCACACGGTGGCGTGGCCGGACGTTCCCAGCGCGTGCCGAGCCTGTCCCGGTCCGGGCAACTAGAGTGGGCTGGTCAGGCGGAGTGCGTCTCGGAACCCGGGCACGACGGGCCTGACATCTGTTTGTCCACTCCACGCGGTGGCCCTCCAAGAGACGGCTGCTCCACACAGATGATTGAGGTCAAGGGTGACGGTTAACGATCAGGACCCGTACACGGTCGACAAGGCCGATCGCGATCCCGAAGAGACCGCCGAGTGGCGTGAGTCGCTCGACGCTCTCGTGAAGGTGCAGGGTCACGAACGTGCCCGCGAGATCATGAAGAGCCTGCTCACCCGGTCGAGCGAGCTGCACCTGGGCGTGCCGATGGTGCCGAAGACGGACTACGTCAACACCATCGCCCCCGAGGACGAGCCCGAGTTCCCCGGCGACGAAGACCTCGAGCGCCGCTACCGCAAGTGGGTCCGCTGGAACGCCGCCATCACGGTGCACCGCGCCCAGCGCCCCGGCGTCTCCGTGGGTGGCCACATCTCGACGTACGCCTCGTCGGCCGCCCTGTACGAGGTCGGCAACAACCACTTCTTCCGCGGTCAGGACCACTCCGGTGGCGGCGACCAGGTGTTCTTCCAGGGCCACGCCTCCCCCGGCATGTACGCCCGCGCCTACCTCGAGGGCCGGCTCGGCACGGACCAGCTCGACGGCTTCCGCCAAGAGAAGTCGCACGCCTCGGGTGGACTCAGCTCGTATCCGCACCCGCGCCTCATGCCCGACTTCTGGCAGTTCCCGACCGTGTCGATGGGCCTCGGTCCGATCAACGCGATCTACCAGGCGCAGGTCGCCAAGTACCTCACCAACCGTGGCATCAAGGACGCCAGCGACCAGCAGGTCTGGGCGTTCCTCGGCGACGGCGAGATGGACGAGGTCGAGAGCCGCGGTCAGCTGCAGGTGGCGGCCAACGAGGGCCTCGACAACCTGAACTTCATCATCAACTGCAACCTGCAGCGCCTCGACGGTCCGGTCCGCGGCAACGGCAAGATCATCCAAGAACTCGAGTCGTTCTTCCGCGGCGCCGGCTGGAACGTCATCAAGGTCGTCTGGGGTCGCGAGTGGGACACCCTGCTCGCGAACGACTCGAGCGGCGCACTGCTCAACCTCATGAACACCACGCCCGACGGCGACTTCCAGACCTACAAGGCCGAGAGCGGCGGCTACGTCCGCGACAACTTCTTCGGTCGCGACCCGCGCGCCCTCGAACTCGTCGCGGACTACTCGGACGACGACATCTGGAACCTCAAGCGCGGTGGCCACGACTACCGCAAGGTCTACGCCGCCTTCAAGGCCGCGACCGAGCACAAGGGCCAGCCCACGGTCATCCTCGCCAAGACGGTCAAGGGCTACGGCCTGGGGCCGTCCTTCGAGGGGCGCAACGCGACCCACCAGATGAAGAAGCTCACGCTCGACAACCTCAAGCAGTTCCGCGACGAGCTCCGCATCCCGATCAGCGACGCCCAGCTCGACGAGAACCCGTACCTGCCGCCGTACTACCACCCCGGTCAGGACGACGACGCGATCCAGTACATGCAGGAGCGTCGTCGTGCCCTGGGCGGCTACGTGCCCGAGCGCCGGACCAAGTACACCCAGATCGCGGTCCCCGAGGCGAAGACCTACGACGTCGTCAAGAAGGGGTCGGGCAAGCAGGAGGTCGCCACGACGATGGCCTTCGCGCGCCTCCTGAAGGACCTGCTGCGCTCGCCCGACTTCGGCCACCGCATCGTGCCGATCATCCCCGACGAGGCCCGCACCTTCGGCATGGACGCGTACTTCCCGACGTCCAAGATCTACAACCCGAACGGCCAGCACTACACGTCGGTCGACCGCGAACTGCTGCTCGCCTACAAAGAGAGCCCGCAGGGACAGATCATCCACGTCGGCATCAACGAGGCCGGCGCGTTCGCGGCCTTCACCGCCGTCGGCACCTCGTACTCGACGCAGGGCGAACCGCTCATCCCGGTCTACGTCTTCTACTCGATGTTCGGGTTCCAGCGCACCGGTGACGCCATGTGGGCCGCCGGCGACCAGATGGCGCGCGGCTTCATCATCGGTGCCACCGCGGGTCGCACGACGCTGACCGGCGAGGGCCTCCAGCACGCCGACGGCCACTCCCCGCTGCTGGCGTCGACGAACCCCGCGGTCGTCTCGTACGACCCGGCGTTCGGCTACGAGCTCGGGCACATCGTCAAGTCGGGCATGGACCGCATGTACGGCACCGACGAGCACGGCAACGCGTCGCACTCCGACCCGAACGTCATGTACTACATCACCGTCTACAACGAGCCGATGGCCCAGCCCGTCGAGCCCGAGGGCCTCGACGTCGACGGTGTGGTGCGCGGCATCTACAAGCTCAGGGACGCCGAGAACCTGGGCCCCCGCGCCCAGCTCCTGGCGTCCGGCGTCGGTGTGCCGTGGGCTCTCGAGGCACAGCAGCTGCTCGCCGACGACTGGAACGTCGCGGCCGACGTCTGGAGCGTCACGAGCTGGAACGAACTGCGCCGCGACGGCTTGGCCGCCGAGGAGCACAACTTCCTGCACCCGAACGAGGAGCCGAAGACGCCCTACGTCACCGAGAAGCTGAAGGACTCCGAGGGCCCCGTCATCGCCACGAGCGACTTCATGGCCGCCGTGCCCGATCAGATCCGCGAGTACGTGCCCGGCGACTACCTGACCCTCGGGGCCGACGGCTTCGGTTTCAGCGACACCCGGGCCGCCGCCCGCCGGTTCTTCAAGATCGACGGACCGTCGGTCGTCGTCCGCACCCTGCAGGCCCTGGCCCGTCGCGGCGAGGTCGACCCCGGTGTCGTCCAGCAGGCG
Source organism: Frigoribacterium sp. 2355 (assembly GCF_054060695.1). Taxonomy (NCBI): domain Bacteria; kingdom Bacillati; phylum Actinomycetota; class Actinomycetes; order Micrococcales; family Microbacteriaceae; genus Frigoribacterium; species Frigoribacterium sp. 2355. The sequence goes on from NZ_JBSSDL010000001.1 coordinate 360,802, forward strand.
ATCGATCGTTACCAGCTGCACGACGTCACGGCCGGCACCAGCGGCACCGCCGGCGGGGAGGCCTGACGACCCCGTGAGCGCCGAGCGGGTGCCCGCATCGCCCCTGCAGCCGTCCGCGGCCACGAAAGAGCGCACGCTCGCGTGGCTGCGGACGGTCTCGGGTGAGTTGTCCACCGCGACCATCAAGCGCCTCGAAGAGACGCTGCCCTGGTACGGGGACATGCCTCCCGGGCGCCGCTCGGCGGTCGGGCTCGTCGCCCAGGCCGGCATCACCTCGTTCATCAGCTGGTTCGCCGACCCGCGATCCACCCCGTGGATCGCGGCCGACGTCTTCGGTTCGGCCCCGCGCGAACTACTCCGCTCGGTCAGCCTCACGCAGACCCTGCAGCTCATCCGCATCACCGTCGAGGTCGTCGAAGAACGCGTCAAGGACGGCGACGACTCGCTGCGCGAAGCGATCCTCCTCTACTCCCGCGAGATCGCGTTCGCCTCGGCGGACGTCTACGCCCGGGCCGCCGAGGCCCGCGGCCTCTGGGACGCCCGACTCGAGGCCCTGGTCGTCGACTCGATCCTGAGCGGCGAGTACGACGACGAGTTGCCCAGCCGCATCGCTGCGCTCGGATGGCATGGGCACGGTGAGGTCGCCGTCCTGGTCGGCACGGCTCCGCGGATGCTCGACGTCGACATGCTGCGACGCACGGCCCGGCACCGGGAGGCCGACGTGCTCATCGGCGTGCAGGGCAGCCGACTGGTGCTCGTCATCGGGCGGGCCGATCCGCTCGACGAGGGCAGCGCCTCCTCGACCCACCCCAGCTTCACCGAGATCGCGCGTGCCCTCGAACCCGGCTTCGGTGACGGGCACCTCGTGCTCGGCCACGAGGTGCCGAGCCTCGTCGACGCCTCGAAGAGCGCCAAGGCCGCCCTCGCCGGTTTCGCGGTCGCACGGGCCTGGCGCAACGCGCCCCGCCCCGTCCTCGCCGACGACCTCCTGCCCGAGCGCGCCCTCGCCGGGGACCCGGTCGCACGGTCGACCCTCGTCAACCGCATCTACAAGCCCCTCAAGACGCACTCGACCGAGTTGCTGACGACCTTGTGGTGCTACCTCGACAACGGGCGCTCGCTCGAGGCCACGGCACGCGAACTCTTCGTGCACCCGAACACCGTGCGGTATCGCCTGAAGCGCGTCACGGACGTGATCGGCTGGGATGCCACCGGCGCCCGTGAGGCGCTGATCCTCCAGTCGGCGCTCGTGCTCGGATCGATCGCCGACCCCGAGGGGTCAGGGGTCCGACGCAAGTGACCGTCGGGCTGCCCGCGAGGACGTCTGTGCGCTTCGACAACGTTCTCGCTCATCTTTGGTCGAGTTGCTACACCGCCAACCCCCGACTCGTTGGCATGATGGACCAGTGATCGTTGTCGTAGCGCCCGGTCAGGGCTCCCAAACTCCCGGTTTCCTCGACCCCTGGCTGGCAGACCCCGACCAGCGTGAGCTGCTGACGTCGCTCTCCGACGCGGCCGGCCTCGATCTCGTCGCCCACGGCACCACGTCCGACGCCGACACGATCCGCGACACCGCCGTGGCCCAGCCCCTCATCGTCGCGGCCGGCATCCTGACCGCCCGTGCCCTCTTCGGCCGCGTCGAGCGCTCCGCCGTCGCCGGCGTCGCGGGCCACTCGGTCGGCGAGTTCACCGCCGCGGCCGTCAGCGGCGTGCTGAGCGACGTCGACGCCGTCACGCTCGTCGCCGAGCGGGGCCGGGCCATGGCCGACGCCGCCGCACTCGTCGAGACCGGCATGAGCGCCGTGCTCGGCGGTGACGAAGCCGAACTGCTCGCCCGTCTCGACGCGCTCGGGCTCTTCCCCGCCAACTACAACGGTGGCGGCCAGATCGTCGTCGCCGGCGAGACCGCCGCCCTCGCCGAACTGGCGGCCGACCCGCCGGCCAAGAGCCGCGTCGTGCCCCTCCAGGTCGCCGGCGCCTTCCACACGCGGTACATGCAGCCCGCCGTCGAGCGCCTCCGCTCCGCCGCCGCCTCGGTCACGGCCGCCGACCCCTCGACGACGCTCTGGACCAACTACGACGGCAGCACCGTCGACTCGGGCGCGCGCTTCGTCGAGCTGCTCGTCGGCCAGGTGTCGTCTCCCGTCCGATGGGATGCGACCATGCGGTCGTTCTCCGACGCCGGTGTGACGGGCATCGTCGAACTCGCCCCGGCCGGAGCCCTGACCGGCCTGGCCAAGCGTGCGCTGAGGGGTGTCCCCTCGGTCGCCGTCAAGACACCCGACGACCTGCAGGCCGCCGTCGACCTCATCGAGGGAGCAGCATGACCACCCCCCAGCTCAACCAGACCACCGGTGCGCAGTTCACCCGGATCTACGCACTCGGCGCCGCCCGCGGTGAGAACGTGGTCCCGAACGCCGACATCATCGAACCGATCAACTCCAGCGACGAGTGGATCCAGCAGCGCACCGGCGTGATCACCCGCCGCCGGGCGGGCAAGGACGTCAAGGTCGTCGACCTCGCCGAGACCGCCGCCAACGAGGCCATCGCCAAGTCGGGCATCCGCCCCGACCAGATCGGCGCCGTCCTCGTGTCGACCATCGGTGCCGGCGTCGTGACCCCGTCGGTCGCCTCGCTGCTCGCCGAGCGCGTCGGTGCGAACCCGGCCGCCGCCTACGACATCTCGGCCGCCTGCGCCGGGTTCACCTACGGCATCGCGCAGGCCGACTCGTTCGTCAAGTCGGGCCTCGCCGAGTACGTCCTCGTCGTGGGTGCCGAGAAGCTCAGCGACGTCATCGACCCGACCGACCGCACGATCTCGTTCCTGCTCGCCGACGGAGCGGGTGCGGCCGTCGTCGGTCCGTCCGACACCGCGGGCATCGGCCCGACGGTCTGGGGCTCGGACGGCTCGAAGTGGGACGCCATCGGCATGACCAACACCATGACCGAGTACCGCGAGGGTGCCGGCGAGATCCCCTGGCCGACCCTTCGCCAAGAAGGTCAGACGGTCTTCCGCTGGGCCGTCTGGGAGATGGCCAAGGTCGCCAAGGAGGCCCTCGAACGCGCCGGCGTGACCGCCGACCAGCTGTCGGCCTTCGTGCCCCACCAGGCCAACATGCGCATCATCGACGAGTTCGCGAAGCAGCTCGGCCTGCCCGAGTCCGTCGTGATCGGTCGCGACATCGCGACCACCGGCAACACCTCGGCCGCCAGCATCCCGCTCGCGACCCACCGACTGCTCGACGAACACCCCGAACTCAGCGGCGGTCTCGCGCTGCAGATCGGTTTCGGTGCCGGACTCGTGTTCGGCGCCCAGGTGGTCGTGCTGCCCTAGCGCGCCGCTGCCCGCCCGACCGCGGCGCGCTGTATAGGCTTTACCCCGGTCACAACGACACCCCCTCAAGGAGACAACACCATGGCACTGTCCACCGAAGAAGTCCTCGCCGGCCTCGCCGAGCTCGTCAACGACGAGACCGGGATCGCCACCGACACCGTCGAGATGGACAAGTCGTTCACCGACGACCTCGACATCGACTCGATCTCCATGATGACCATCGTCGTCAACGCCGAAGAGAAGTTCGACGTCAAGATCCCCGACGAAGAGGTCAAGAACCTCAAGACCGTCGGCGACGCCGTCACGTACATCCACAAGGCGCAGAACTAAGACGTCGGCTGCCCGGTCGCCGTCACGGCGACCGGGCCCCGCCGCTGTGCCCTCGACGCCGTCGACCCCACGCCACCAGCCTCGGCTGCAGCCCGGGTCACGGCGTCGTCGTACATCGGCACAGCCCACCGACCGGCCCTCCCAGAAGGAACGTCAATGACCAAGAAGATCGTCGTCACCGGCCTCGGCGCCACGAGCCCGCTCGGTGGCACCGCCACCGAGAGCTGGCAGAACCTGCTCGCCGGCCAGTCGGGCATCACCACGCTCGAACAGGACTGGGTCGCCAAGTACGAGCTGCCCGTCACCTTCGCCGGCCAGGCACGCACTCCCTCGGCCGACGTGCTCGACCGCCGCGAGATCAAGCGCCTCGACCCGTCGAGCCAGTTCGCGCTCACCGCGGCCCGCGAGGCCTGGGCCGACGCCGGCTCGCCCGAGGTCGTCCCCGAACGCTTCATCGTCGACTGGGCCACCGGGATCGGCGGTGTCTGGACGCTGCTCGACGGGTGGGACACCCTGCGCGAGAAGGGCCCGCGACGCGTCCTGCCGATGACCGTCCCCATGCTCATGCCCAACGGCCCCGCCGCCGCCATCTCGATGAGCCTGGGCGCGCGCGCCGGAGCCCGCACGGTCGTGTCGGCCTGCGCCTCCAGCACCGAGTCGATCGCCATGGCCTACGAGCACCTGCAGTCCGGCCTCGCCGACATCGCCGTCGCCGGCGGTTCCGAGGCGGCCATCCACCCGATGCCCCTGGCCTCCTTCGCGGCCATGCAGGCCCTCTCGAAGCGCAACGACGACCCCGCCACCGCCTCGCGTCCCTACGACGTCACGCGCGACGGCTTCGTCCTCGCCGAAGGAGGCGCGGCGCTCGTCCTCGAGACCGAGGAGCACGCCCTGGCCCGCGGGGCCCGCATCTACGCCGAGCTCATCGGTGGTGCGGTCACCAGCGACTCGTACCACATCACCGCTCCCGACCCCGAGGGCACCGGCGCCGCCCGGGCCGTCATCGCGACGCTCGAGAACGCGGGGGTCGACCGCGACCAGGTCGTCCACGTCAACGCCCACGCCACGAGCACCCCGGTCGGCGACATCGCCGAGTACCACGCCATCAAGCGCGTCTTCGGCGACCACACCTCGAAGCTGATCGTCTCGGCGACCAAGGCGGCCACGGGTCACCTGCTCGGCGGTGCGGGCGGCATCGAGGCGCTGTTCACGGTCAAGGCGCTGCACGAGCGCGTGGCACCGCAGACGATCAACGTCACGCAGATGGACGACGAGATCGACATGGACGTCGTCGTCGGAGAACCGCGCCCCCTGCCCGAGGGCGAGATCGTGGCGATCAGCAACTCGTTCGGCTTCGGCGGCCACAACGCCGTCGTCGGGTTCCGCTCGGTCTGACCGAGGCGACCGACGCAGGAGGGGGGGGGGGGGGGGGGGGGGCCCCCCCCCCCCCCCCCGCCCCGCCCCCCCCCCGCCGCCCGCCCCCCCCCCCCCCCCGCGCGGGGGGGGGGGCGGGGCCCCCCCCCGCGGGGGGGGGGGCCGGCGGGGGGGGCCGGGGGCGCCCCCCGGGGGGGGGGGGGGGGGGGCCCCCCCCCCCCCCGCGCCTCCTGCGTCGTCACCCGGTGCGCCCGGGACGCCCCTCCCCGGGCAGGGGCGGGTCAGCTGACCTTGTGCAGCCAGACGACGGGGTTGCCTTCGCCGCTGTAGCGGAACGGTTCGAGTTCGTCGTCCCAGGCCTGGCCGAGGGCGAGACGCAGCTCGCGGTGCAGCTCGAGGGTGTTCGACCCGGCGATCTCCATCGCGTAGCGGATGCGATCCTCGGGGATGACCGTGTTGCCGGCGGTGTCGGTCTGGGCGAAGAACACGCCCAGGTCGGGAGAGTGCATCCAGCGACCCCCGTCGTGGGTCTCGCCGGGGTCTTCGGTCACCTCGTAGCGGAGGTGCTCCCAGCCCCGCAGAGCAGAGGCGATGCGCGCGCCGGAACCCTCGTCGCCCTGCCACGAGAACTCGGTGCGCTGGGCGCCGGGCAGCACGGGTTGGTCGACCCAGGCGAAGTTCACGCCGTGCCCGAGGGCACGACCGACGGCCCACTCGACGTGTGGGCACAGTGCACGAGGGGACGAGTGCACGTAGAGCACTCCCCGAGCGGTTGCAGCAGCCACGATTCCTCCATCTGGTTCAGGTGCGACTTCCCCATCGACCTGTCAGACGTGATTCGTGTGCGTTCTTCGATTGTGCGGGCCGGGACCCGGTGATGCGCGGGACGGTGCCCGTTCTGTGAATTATGACCGACCCGCCTGAGAAATCACAACTGTGTAACACCTGCGAATGGTGCGGCGTCTCGCACGGCCTGTCGGCTCACTTGGCCTGCGAGTAGTCGTCCACGACCGCGACCGTGACCGGGAAGGCCACCGGGGCGTCGCCGAAGAGCAGCCGGCCGGCCTCGACGGCGCTGTCGGCGACCATCGCGGCGACCTCGTCGGCGGCGGCCGCGGGGGCGTGCACCACCACCTCGTCGTGCAGGAAGAACACGAAGTGGGGTGCCGGGACGCCGGTCCCCCAGCGCGCGTGCAGACGACGGCGCAGGGCGCCCATCCAGCAGAGGGCCCACTCCGCGGCGGTGCCCTGGACGACGAAGTTGCGCGTGAACCGACCCCACGAGCGTGCGTCGCGATCGGCCGGCCGCACGCCCATCTCGGGAGGCAGCGCGCCCGCCCCGGCGCCCCCGGAGGCGTCCGGGTCGTCGGACGGCCGCGGTGAACTGCGGCCGAGCAGGGTGTCGACGACTCCCCCGGCCTCGCCCGTGCGCGCCGCCGCCTCGACGAGCGCCATGGCGTCGGGGAACCGCCGCGCCAGGCGGGGCACGAGTCGGCCGCTCTCGCCCTGGGTCGCGCCGTACATGGCGCCGAGCATCGCGACCTTGGCCTCGGCCCGCGTCGCGACGGCGCCGCTGGCGACGATGCCCTCGTAGAGGTCGCCCGACCCGGCCCGGGCCATCGAGCGGTCGCCGGACAGGCCGGTCAGGATGCGTGGCTCGAGTTGCGAGGCGTCGGCGACCACGAGCTTCCAGCCCGGGTCGGCCACGACGGCCCCGCGGACCGCCCGGGGAAGCTGCAGCGCGCCTCCTCCGCTCGTGGCCCACCGGCCTGTCACGACGCCGCCCGGCACGTAGTCGGGACGGAAGCGCCCGCCGTGCACCCAGGCGTCGAGCCAGGCCCAGCCGTTGGCGACGAGCAGGCGCTGCATCTTCTTGTAGCGGAGCAGCGGCTCGATGGCGGGGTGCTCGTGCCGTTGCAGTTCCCACTGCCGCGTCGACTGCACGAGCACGCCCGCCCGGTTCAGGGCCCTGATCAGTTCGGCGGGCGAGTCGGGGTTGAGATCGGGCGTGTCGAGCGCCTGCCGCACCTCGTCGAGGGCGTCGCGCATGCGGGCCGGTCGCTCTCCCGGGGCGGGCCTCGGCCCGAGGGCGGCGGTCAGCAGTTCGTCGTGCACCCGGGGCGACCACGGGATGCCCCGGTGGCGCATCTCGGCCGCGATCAACGCACCGGTGCACTCTGCGGCGACGAGCAGCTCGAGTCGACCCCGGGCGGGCGATGCCTCGACCGCCTCGCGCTGGGCGAGGAACTCGGCCGCCGGGTCGGGCAGCGACTCGGGGAGGACCTCGAAGAGGCCGTCGGACTCCCCCGGCGACGCCTGGGCGACGTCCCACGGCCCGGGAGCCGCGCCTCCGAGGGGGAAGGCGGGCGCCGCCGTCGACCGTCGCAGGATCGCGTGCACGAGCCGGAGGTCGACGCAGCGCGCCAGCGTGAGCCCCGCGTCGAGGAGGCGCGGGTACCACCGCGGGGTGTCGTCCCAGACCCAGCGGGGCGAGGCCTCGCGCTCGAGGCCGGCCACGCGCGCCGGCAGGTCGGCCGCGGGGATGGTCTCCACGCCGACCGCCTCGAGCCGCCCCGACGCGTCGCGCTCGTACCGCGTCAGCGCGACGTCGCCGTCGGGCAGTCGACGCAGCAGGAAGAACACCGCCTGATCATCCCACCCGGCGCCGACACCGACGGGCCGTTCTCAGTGCAGCGGCTGCCCGGCGGCGTCGAGGACGTTCTTCTCGCCCGCCTCGATCGGCGACGCGAACCGGTTCTGGGCCGGCGGGATCGGGCAGTTGAAGGCGTACGAGAAGGCGCAGGGCGGCAGGACGGCCCGGTTGAAGTCGAGCGTGATGGTGCCGTCGCCGTTCGGCACCGGGAAGAGGAACCGCCCGACCGAGTACGTGCTGTCGCCGTTGGTCGCGTCGCCGAAGACGAGCTGCAACCGGTCGCCGTCACCCGACGGGAACGCCGCGAGCTCGTGGTCGACCCCGTCGCGGGTGAAGCGGATGAGTCCGGGCAACGGCTTGGGCCGACTGAGCTCGAGGTCCGCCTGGTGACGGATGTCGACCTGGGTGTCGGGCGCGGTCGGCACGAAGTCGGCCGTGACGACCCAGTCCGGGTCGAACGGGAAGGCGTCGATCGACCCGAAGCCCGTCACGGCGTCCGACGCGGAGTCCCAGACGCGCAGGGCGTACCCGGTGTGGTCGTCGTTCGCGACCACCGTGCCGGTCGTGGTCTCCGAGAACCGGAGGCTGCTCGGGACCATCGCGTCGTCACCCGCCACGACGACGGTGCCGTCGACCAGGTCGCCGTCCACGTGGATGCCGTCCGCGGCGGCGGCCGTCAGCGCCAGTCCCGACACGCCCTGCGGGGTCGGCGCCCAGCGGCCCGGCACGCCCCAGACGGTCTGCTCGTGGTCGACCCACTGCGTGCCGGTCAGGGCGAGCGGACCCTGCGGCGACACCGCGCGGGTGCGGCGCAGGACGTGGAAGCTGTCGAGCTCGGCCTGCGCGGCCGCGTGCTCGGACGGGCGGGTGGTGTCCGCGGTGCTGTCGGTCATCGGTCCTCCTGGGGTCTGACGAGGGGCAACGCCGGGGAGGCGCGGTTCATGCCCCGACGGACGGGACGTGGTCGGGACCGGCACCGCGCCTCCTCGTCCGACGTCTCAGTCCTGCAGGTCGTCGCCGCCCACGGCGAGGCGCCGGAGCTGCTCGTCGAACGGGACGACCGCGGCGAACGGGTCGTCGAGCGCGCCCTCGTGCCGCGCCACGAGCTCGGCGAACTCCCCCGCGGCGCGCGTGACCCGCTCGGGCAGCGTCGTCGAGGTGCCGTCGCCCTCGCCCCAGTCCTCGGACGCCGCGAACACGGAGGTGGGCACGACGACGGCCTGGAGGTAGGCGAACAGGGGTCGCACCGCGTACTCGAGGGCCAACGAGTGGCGGGCCGTGCCGCCGGTCGCCCCGATCAGCACGGGCGTGCCCGTCAGCGCCTTGTGGTCCATCACGTCGACGAACGACTTGAACAGGCCGCTGTACGAGGACGAGAAGACGGGCGTGACCGCGATCACGCCGTCGGCGCTCGCCACCTTCTCGAGCGCCTCGGCGAGGGCGGGAGGCGCGAAGCCGGTCAGCATCGCGTCCGTCACCTCGTGCGCGAGGTCGCGCAGCTCGACGACCTCGACCTCGACGAACGAGCCACGGCCGACGAGGTCACGCGTGGTGGCCTCGACCAGCCGGTCGGCCAACAGACGGGTGGAGGACGGCTGGCCCAGCCCCGCGGACAGGGCGACGATCTTCTTGGTGCTCATGGCGCGCCTCCTGCGTGTCTCAGCGGGCGGACGACGCGGTGAGCGCGTCGTGCGCGGTGGGTGTGGCCGTGGACCGCGACGCCCGGGTCGCGGCCTCGACGAGCGAGGCGTGCGTGGGGGCGTCGGGCACGTCGGCCGGACGGTTCGCGGCGAACTCGCGACGGAGGACCGGCACGACCTCGCTGCCGAGGATGTCGAGCTGCTCGAGGACCGTCTTCAGGGGCAGGCCGGCGTGGTCCATGAGGAAGAGCTGGCGCTGGTAGTCGCCGACGTAGTCGCGGAAGCCGAGGGTGCGGTCGATGACCTCCTGGGGGCTGCCGACGGTGAGCGGGGTCTGGCTCGTGAAGTCCTCCATCGAGGGGCCGTGGCCGTAGACCGGGGCGTTGTCGAAGTAGGGACGGAAGGTGCGCTTGGCGTCCTGCGAGTTCTTCGCCAGGAAGACCTGACCGCCGAGACCGACGATCGCCTGGTCGGCACGCCCGTGCCCGTGGTGCTCGAAGCGGCTGCGGTAGAGCTCGACCATCTGCTTCGTGTGCGAGGCGGGCCAGAAGATGTGGTTGGCGAAGAAGCCGTCGCCGTAGTAGGCGGCCTGCTCGGCGATCTCGGGGCTGCGGATCGACCCGTGCCAGACGAAGGGCGCGACGCCGTCGAGGGGACGCGGGGTCGCCGTGAAGCCCTGGAGCGGGGTGCGGAAGTTGCCCTTCCAGTCGACGACGTCCTCGCTCCAGAGGCGGTGCAGCAGGGCGTAGTTCTCGATCGCCAGGTTGATGCCCTGGCGGATGTCCTTGCCGAACCAGGGGTAGACCGGGCCCGTGTTGCCGCGACCGAGCGTGAGGTCGACCCGGCCACCGGCGAGGTGCTGGAGCATCGCGAAGTCCTCGGCGATCTTGACCGGGTCGTTCGTGGTGATGAGCGTCGTGGCCGTGCTGAGCACGATGCGCTCGGTCTGCGCGGCGATGTAGGCGAGGAGGGTCGTCGGGCTCGAGTTCACGAAGGGCGGGTTGTGGTGCTCGCCTGCGGCGTAGACGTCGAGGCCGACCTCCTCGGCCTTCTTCGCGATGGTGACCATCGCCTGGAGGCGCTCGCCCTCGGTCGGGGTGGCACCGGTCGTGGGGTCGGTCGTGATGTCGCCGACGCTGAAGATTCCGAACTGCATTGCTCCACCTTAGAACATCTGCATGCGTTTGCATGCACTTCGGTGAACCGCGGGGTGGGGCGTGGCATTCCCGGGGCGTGCGACGGCCGTCGGGAACGTGCAGCGGACGACCTGGCCTCGACCTCGACCCCCGTGCGCGACGTGGGACGTGTCGGCAACTCCGGACTCGCGCTCCACCCCGAACGCCCGGGCCCGGAAACACGGGGCCCGCGCCGACCGACGCAGCAGGGGGCAGGAGTTGCCGACCACGCGGCGGCAACTCAGGACCGGTGTCGCAGCTCCGAGACCCGGGCCCGGAGTCACGGGACGGACGCCGGCCGGTACGACGGGAGTCAGGAGTTGCCGACCACGCGATGGGGTCGAGGCGGGACGGACTGGGGTCGGGCCGGACGGTGGCGCGCGGGCGGTTGCGGCGGCGGGTCAGGCGAGGGGGGCGAGGCGCAGCCAGCGCTCCGCGACCTGGGCCTGCGAGACGGGCCCGTCGCCGTCGCGGTCGATCTGGGGCGAGTCGAACTCGACCCACCAGGTGCGGGCCGAGCCGCCGATGGCCGACACCCCCTGCCAGGCGCTGCCCCCGGCCCGGACCACGATGCCCGTCGGGCCGTACGGGAACGGCGTCGAAGGGTCCTCGTCCGAGTCGAGGACGTACACCTGGGCCCCCACGCCCATGCGCGCCGGGCCGGACCGCCCGGCGTCGTCGGAGGAGGCGCCGCCCCAGGCGTCGGGGTCGGGCTCCGGCTGTCGGGGCCGCTTGGTGAACATGGACGACATCGTGCCACGCACGACGGACGCCGGGCGACGACGCGGCCGCGCTCACAGCAGGCCCGGAGGCCGCGAACCCACCGGAACCGGGGCAGGCGCCACCGGACAACACGAGTAGGGCGGACGGGACTTGAACCCGTGACCGATCGATTATGAGTCGACTGCTCTAACCGGCTGAGCTACCGCCCCTCGCGTCGGCCCACCGGTGCGAGCCGTGGCCGGCCGGGGCGGTGCCGCGGTCGACCGTCAGTGCGCGCGGTCGGACGCCGCGTCGGTGGAGGGGACCACCGGCTGACCACGATACAGGCTCTCGAACACGCTGAGCGTTCGCTCGATGTCGTGCCCCTCGATCATCTTCAGGCTGGCCCGGCGCATCGCGAGGTACTCGTCGTCGGGGGCGGTCAACACCGTCGTGAGCTTGTCGGCGAGGTCGCGGCTGTCGCCCGGGCGGAAGAGGTATCCGTTCTGGCCCTCGTCGACCAGGTGCGGCAGGGCCATGGCGTCGGCCACGACGATGGGCAGCCCCGACGCCATCGCCTCGAGGCTGGCGATGCTCTGGAGTTCGGCGATCGACGGCATGGCGAAGACCGTCGACTCGGTCAGCGTGCGCCGCAACTCGTCGTCGGACAGGTACCCGGCGAAGGTGACGACGTCGGCGAGGCCGAGGTCGCGGCTGGTCGTCTGGAGCTGCTTGAAGAGGTCTCCGCCGCCCACGATCGTGAGCGTCGCGCCGAGGGCCGGGTCGAGCAGGGTCATCGCCTTGAGCAGCACGTCGATCTGCTTCTCGGCCGTGACCCGGCCGACGAACACGATGCGGTTCTCGGACGGACGGGTGTCGAGGGCGGTGTAGTGCCCGGCCTCGATGCCGCAGGAGACGGCGAGCACTCCGGTGACCGCGACCGACTTCTCGAGGAACGTGGCCGCCTTCTGCGTGGGGGTCGTGATCGCCGCGGCCTTGTGGAACGTCTTGCTCGCGTCGTTCCACGCCATCTGGGTCGCCTTGGCGCGCAGCCCCTTGGGCAGACCGGTGTGCTCGAGCAGGTTCTCGGGCATGAAGTGGTTCGTGGCGACGATCCGCACGCCCCGGCGTTCGGCGACCTGCGCGACGCCCCGGCCCATCACGATGTGCGACTGGATGTGGACGACGTCGGGGTGGATCTCGTCGAAGATCGTCTCGGCGTGCTCCTGCACGCGCCACGGGGTGGCGAAGCGCAGCCAGTCGTGCAACGGCCACCGCGTCGAGTACAGCCGGTGGACGGTCAACGTCACGCCGCCGTGCTGCTCGAGGAAGGTGCCGTGGTGCCGGCTGGCCGCGGGCACCATGAGGTGCACGTCGTGGCCGCGCCGGGCGAGCCCCACGGCGAGCCGCTCCGTGAAGTTGGCGGCGCCGTTGACGTCGGGCGGGAAGGTGTCGCCCGCGATCAGGACGGTCAGGCGGTCGGACGACCCCGAGGAGGCGCGGGTCGCGACGTCAGCCGACGTCGCGTCGTCGGGTCGGCCGGGTTCCGAGGGCGTCGGGGCAGGTGTCACGGGTCGTGGCGTCCTTCTCGTGCTCGGTGGGGTGTGCGGCGCATCGTGCCCGGACGATCGTCGACCGGCGGGCGAGACGACCCCACGCTAGCTCAGGCTCGGGTCTGGGGATGGTATTTGGCGAGTTGGAACACGCCGTAGACCGCGACGGCGGCCGCGACGACGAAGAAGACGCCGGCGATCGCGGGGGCGTTCTGCGCCTCGCCCAGGACGACGATGCCGATGCCGACCGCGATGAGCGGATCGACGACCGTGAGACCGGCGATGACGAGGTCGGGTGGGCCGGACGAGTAGGCGTTCTGCACGAAGTACCCGCCGAGCAGTCCGGCCGCGAGCAGGAACACGATGCACACGATCGTCAACCAGTCGAAGTTGCCGGCGAAGACCCGGTTGAGGACGACCTTGGCGAGGGTCGCGACGAAGCCGTAGAGCACGCCCGCCGCGATGATGTAGAACAGCGCGCTGCGACGGCGGCGCAACAGGGCGAAGGCGACACCCAGCACGGAGCCGACGACGGCGAGGATCACGAGGACCGTGACGAGCTGCCGCGTGGTGATCTCGGGCTCGATGGCGGTGAAGGCCGCCACCGTGACGAAGAGTCCCACGCCGCCGACGCAGAAGAGGATGGCGCGCTTGGCGCGCCGGTCGAGTCGTCGACCCGTCGAACGGGAGTTGAGGACCGCCGTGATGACGAGGGCGACCGCCCCGAGCGGCTGCACCACGAGCAGCGGTGCGATGCGCAGACTGGTCAGTTGGAAGAGGATCGCGAGGCCGAGCATCAGCGTGCCCAGCACCCACGAGGGGCGGCCCACGAGGGCGAGCACCTGGCGGACGTTCATGCCGCTCTTCGCCGCACCGATCCGTCGCTCGACCTTGGCGACGCCCTGGTGCTGGAGCTGGGCGCCGATCGAGAGGAACACCGCGCCGATCAGCGCGATCGGGATGCCGAGCGCCTGGTAGGGGGTCAGGGATACCTGCTGGGTGAGCTCCCCGATGTCCGTCGTCACGGCGTCCACGGTAGTGCCGTGGCGCTGGATAGTCTGGACGAATGGCCGTTCGACCCATTTCCATCACGGGTGACCCCGTGCTCCACTCCCCCGCCTCCGAGGTGACCGTCGTCGACGACGACCTGCGCACCCTCGTCGCCGACATGTTCGAGACGATGGACGCCGCCCCGGGCGTCGGTCTGGCGGGCCCGCAGGTGGGCGTCGGCAAGCGCCTGTTCGTCTACTCGTGGACCGACGACGACGGCGAGCTGTGGCGCGGCGTGGCCATCAACCCGACGCTCTGGCAGAGTCCGCTCTCGATCGAGCCGCTCGACGACGACTCCGAGTCCGAGGGCTGCCTCTCGGTGCCCGGCGAGAGGTTCCCGTTGCGGCGTGCCGACGGCGTCGTGCTGCGGGCCACCGACCTCGACGGCGACGCGGTCGAGATCGAGGCCTGGGGCTGGCTCGCCCGCGTCTTCCAGCACGAGTACGACCACCTCGACGGCATCCTGTACGCGGACCGGCTCGAGCATCCCTTCCACAAGGCGGCCGCGAAGGCGGTCCGCAAGAAGGGCTGGGGACAACCGGGCAGCACCTGGCTGCCGGGCGTCGACCACCTCGAGGACTGACGGCCGGCCCCGGCCGACCCCGCGACCGAGGAGGCGCGTCCTGCGAACCGCAGGACGCGCCTCCTTCTCGTTCGGGCACGGAACGGAACGGAACGGAACGGCGAGAAAGGCCCAGGACGGACCGGGAAAGAGAAAAGGCCCAGAGGGTGGAGCCTCTGGGCCTTCGCTCCCCGAGTTGGACTCGAACCAACAACCTGCCGGTTAACAGCCGGCTGCTCTGCCAATTGAGCTATCGAGGAATGGCAACCGCCCCGGACTTTCGTCCGTGACAGCGGAGACAACACTAGCAAAGATCTGAGCCCCCGAGGGACCACGCTGACGACGCGGCGCGTCGCACGGTTCCGACCGCCGCGTCAGTACCCGTCGTGCGGGTCGACCACGCCGACGAACTCCCCGTCGCCGAGGAAGGCCCGCACGTTGAGCCGGATGCGCTCGGCCAGCAGCGGGGCCGTCATCTCGGGGGTGTCCGCCTGGTGCGGCGTGACGACGACACGCGGCTCGCCGAAGAGCGGGTGCCCGTCGGGGAGCGGCTCGGGCGTGGTGACGTCGACCCCCGCGCCCCAGAGTCGCTCCGCCCTGACCGCCTCGACGAGGGCGTCCGTGTCGACCAGGCTGCCCCGCGCGACGTTGACGAGCACGGCCGTCACCGGCAGCAGGGCGAGCCGACGCGCGTCGAGGAGGCCTGCCGTGCCGGGCGTCGCGGCGGCGGCGAGGACGAGGACGTCGGCCTCGGGCAACACCTCGTCGAGTCGCTCGACGGGGACGGTCCGGTCGGCCCCGGGCACGGGTTCGCTCGACCGGCGCACGATCGTCACCCGGACGTCGAACGGGGCCAGGAGGCGCATCAGCTCGATCGCGATGCCCCCCGCCCCGACGATGACGACGTGCCGTCCGTAGAGCGACCGGCCCTGTTGTTCGGTGGCCCAGGAGGTGGCGCGCACGCGCTGGGGAACGACCCTCAGCAGCGACAGCACGAGCATGAGGGCGTGCTCGGCGACGGGTTCGGCGAACGCCCCCTTGGCGCTCGTCCAGAGCGGCAGCGCGCGGTCGGCACGGGCCGTGATGACCTCGGAGAAGGCGTCGACCCCGGCGTAGGGCAGCTGGACCCACTCGATGCCCGGGTTCTCGTCCAGCGCGCGGGCCAGGCCGTCGGGGTCGCGGTACGAGAGCCAGACCAGGCCACGGGTCTCCGGGCCCAGGGGGACGACGTCCGCTCCCCCGGCCCGCACGGCGTCGACGAAGACCGGGGTGGGGCGAGGGGCCACCGAGACGGCGCCTGGGGTCGGGCGTCGCCCCGGGGCGAGGACGGGGCCCGCGGTGACGACCGCGCGGTGGCCGCGCGCGCCTCCCGGGCTCGTCGCCCTTGCGACGTCCGAGGTGGTCGGGCCCGTGGCCGGCTCGGCGATCACGAGGGCCGGTCTCCGCGGAGGCCGGCGTCGGGGTCGAGCGGTCGCCCGGCCTCGCGCTCCTCCGGGCGGATGATGTCGATCGGGGTCGTCTGCGAGAGCACCTTGACGTAGGGGTCGATGCCGGTCCGCAGGACCTCGTCGATGTCGCCCAGTCCGACCAGACGGCCACCGCGCATGACGGCGACGCGGTCGGTGATCGCTCGCGCCTCGGCCACCGAGGAGGTGACGACGAGCGCCGAGAACTGACGCCCCTCGTGCAGGTTCCCGATGACGTCGAGGACGGCCTGGCGGACGAGCACGTCCACCCCCCGGGCGGGCTCGTCGGCGATCAGCAACGGGGGCTCGAGGACGAGGCTGCGGGCCAGGGCGACGCGTTGTCGCTGACCGGAACTGAGCTCCCAGGTCTGCTTGAGCATGGTGCCGAGCGGCAGGTGCACGCCGTCGACGAGCGTCGCGACGATGCGCCCGGCCTCGGTGCGGTCGAACTTGCGGTCGCGCTGGTAGATCGGCTCGGCGATGGCCTCGCCGACGGTCAGGTCGGGACTCAGCCGCTCGCCGTCGTCCTGCGCCAGGTAGCCGACCATGGCCGAGAGCCGGTCCCGGCGCCGGCCCGAGAGCTTGCCGACGTCCTGGCCGAAGACCCGTGCGGTCCCACCGACCAGACGCGGGCGCCCCTCGTCGACGCGGCCCGTGCCGGTCAGTCCGGCGAGGGCCATCGCGAGCGTCGACTTGCCCGAACCGCTCTCGCCGAGCACGGCGACGATCTCGCCCGGCTCGACCCGCAGGGTGACTCCGTCGACGGCACGCACGGCCGGATGGCCCGCCCGGGCGGGGTAGAGCAGCGACAGGTCGTCGGTGACGACCGGCTGGTCGAGGTCGAGCTCGCGACCCGGCACCGTCAGGCCGCCCCGACGGTGTCGGTTCCGCGCTCCGGGTCGCCCGCCGCCCGGCGGTCGAGTTCGGCCAACCGCTCGCGGCGGGACGCCTGCTCGATCGGATCGGGCACCGGCAGCGACGCCAGCAGGCGCTGCGTGTAGGGATGCTCGGGCGCGCCGAGGACCTGGTCGTTCGGTCCGCTCTCGATCAGGTCGCCGTGGAACAGCACGCCGATCCGGTCGGCCAGCATGTTGACGACCGCGAGGTCGTGGCTGATGAACAGGGCGGCGAAGCCCAGCTGCGACTGCAACTCGGTGAACAGCTCGAGCACCCGGGCCTGCACGGAGACGTCCAACGCGCTGGTGGGCTCGTCCGCGATCAACAGCGTCGGATCGAGGGCGAGCGACCGGGCGAGGCTCGCCCGCTGACGCTGCCCGCCGCTGAGCTCGTGGGGGTACCGGTCGGCGAACGACTTGGGCAGCTGGACCGCCTCGAGGAGTTCGTCGACGCGCGGACGGGCGGCCCGGGCGTCCTTCGCACGACCGTGCACGATGAGCGGCTCGGCCACGCACTCGGCGATCGTCAGCAACGGGTTGAAGCTCGACGCGGGGTCCTGGAAGACGAAGCCGATGTCGGCGCGCTTCGGCTTGAAGTCACGCTCGTGCACCCCGTTCATCTCGATGCCCAGCACCTCGAGCGACCCCCCGGTGACCTTCGTCAGCCCGGCGATGGCCCGTCCGATCGTCGTCTTGCCCGAACCGCTCTCGCCGACGAGGCCGAGGACCTCGCCGCGGGCGATGGTGAAGTCGACGCCCTTGACGGCCCGGAAGCCGCCGCGGCCGAGGCGCCCGGGGTACTCGATCTCGAGACCCCGGGCACGCACGACGACCTCGCTGTCCGCGGGCTGCTCCTGCTGCGTGTGGCCGCGGGCCTCGAGCTTCGGCACCGAGCCGAGCAGGCGCTTCGTGTAGTCGTCCTGCGGGTTCGCGAACAGCTCGACGGCCGGGGCCTGCTCGACGACCTTGCCGAGGTACATGACGGCGACGCGGTCGGCGAGGTCGGCGACGACGCCCATGTTGTGCGTGATGAGCACGATGGCCGTGCCGAACTCGTCCCGACAGCGGCGCAACAGGTCGAGGATCTCGGCCTGCACGGTCACGTCGAGGGCCGTGGTCGGCTCGTCCGCGACGATCACCGACGGGTCGAGCACGAGCGCCATCGCGATGACCACGCGCTGCTTCTGCCCGCCCGAGAACTGGTGCGGGTAGTAGTCGACGCGGGTCTCGGGGTCGGGGATGCCCACGCGACGCAGGATGTCGATCGCCTTGACCCGCGCCTCCTTGCGTCCGACCTTGCCGTGGGCCCGCAGGCCCTCGGCTATCTGCCAGCCCACCGTGTAGACGGGGTTGAGCGCGGTGGACGGCTCCTGGAAGACCATGGCGACGTCGGTGCCGCGGAGCTCGCGGACCTTCTTCGGGCCGACCTCGAGGACGTTCTGCCCCGAGAGCAGCACGGCGCCGGTGGCGACCGCGGTCTCGGGCAACAGGCCGAGGATCGTCTTCGCCGTGACGGTCTTGCCGCTCCCCGACTCGCCGACGATCGCCAGCACCTCGCCGGCGCGGACGTCGAGCGTCACGCCCTGGACGGCCGCGACGTCGCCTCCGTCGGTCGCGAAGGTCACCTCGAGGTCGGTGATGCCGACGGCGACGGGGCGCTCGTCGCGCGGCGTCGCGGGTCGGCCGGTCGTGGTCGTGTCGGCGGTCATGCGGTCACCTCGTCGTGGGTCGTGGTCGGGGCCTGCTCGGTGCGCCGGGTGCCCTTGGTCTTGCGCTTCGCGCGACGGCGGGTCCGGAGGCGCGGGTCGGCCAGGTCGTTCAGGCTCTCGCCCATCAGCGTGATGCCGAGCACCATCAGCACGATCGCCGCACCGGGGAAGACGCCGGTCCACCAGATGCCGCTGGCGGTGTCGGAGAGCGCGCGGTTCAGGTCGTAACCCCACTCGGCCGCCGCGGTCGGGCCGATGCCGAAGCCCAGGAAGCCGAGGGCCGCCAGGGTCAGGATCGCCTCGGAGGCGTTGAGCGTGAGGATCAGGGGCAGGCTCCGCGTGGCGTTGCGGAGGACGTGCTTGAACATGATGCGGCCCGTGCTGCTGCCGTTGACCTTGGCCGACTCGACGAACGCCTCGGCCTTGAGCCTCGTGGCCTCGGCGCGGACGACGCGAAAGTACTGCGGGACGTACACCACCGTGATCGAGATGCCCGCCGAGACGATGCCGCCCCAGAGGCTCGACTGGCCCCCGCTGATGACGATCGAGACGACGATGGCGAGCAGCAGCGACGGGAACGCGTAGACCGCGTCGGCGACGACCACGAGCACGCGGTCGAGCCACCCGCCGAGGTAGCCCGAGATCAAGCCGAGCGTCACGCCGATCGTGATCGACAGCACCACGGCCACGATGACGACGGCCACGGCGGTCCGGGTGCCCCACATGACGCGGCTGAACACGTCGTAGCCGCCGACAGTCGTCCCCCACAGGTGCTCGGCCGACGGTGGCGCCTGGCGCGGGAAGGCCTCGGTGGCACCGCGCAGCTGGCCGAAGCCGTAGGGCGCGATGAGGGGGGCGAAGATCGCCAGCAGCACGAACACGGCGACGATGACGACGCCGGTCAGCAGCATGCCGCGCTGCAGCCCCACCGAACGGCGGATCTGGGCGACGACGGGGAGGCGCTTGTAGAGGGGTTCGCGGCGGTCGGCCGCGACGGTCGATTCGGTCATGGTCAGTACCTCACGCGGGGGTCGATCAGGGCGGCGATCACGTCGACCACGAAGTTGGTCACGGCGACGATGACGGCGAGCACGGCGACGATGCCCTGCACGGCGATGAAGTCGCGGGCCGACAGGTACTGCTGCAGCTGGAAGCCCAGCCCCCGCCAGCCGAAGGTGGTCTCGGTCAGCACCGAGCCGCCGAGCAGCATCGCGATCTGCAGCCCCATGACGGTGATGATCGGGATCAGGGCGGGCTTGAGCGCGTGGGCCCGGACGAGCCGGAACTCGCTGACGCCCCGCGACCGCGCCGCGTCGACGTACTCGGAACCGAGCGTGCCGATGACGTTGGTGCGCACCAGGCGCAGGAAGATGCCGGCGGTCAGCACGCCGAGCGCGAGGGCGGGCAGCACGGCGTGCGAGAGGACGTCGACGATGATCGTCGAGTTGCCGGTCCGCAGGGCGTCGACGATGTAGATGCCCGTCGGGTTGTCGATGCGCCCCAGGGCGATGGCGACCCGCGTGCTGGCACGACCGCCGAGCGGGAGCCAGCCGAGCCAGACCGAGAAGGTGAGCTTGAGCAGCAGGCCCGCGAAGAAGACCGGGGTCGCGTAGGCGAGGATCGCCAGCACGCGCAGGATCGCGTCGGGCCAGCGGTCGCGCACGTACGCGGCGAGCATGCCGAGCGGGATGCCCAGCACGAGCGCGACGATCAGCGCGTAGAAGACCAGCTCGATCGTGGCACTGCCGTACTGCAGCAGGATGCCGCTGATCTCGCGGTTGTCGGTCGCGGTGGTGCCGAAGTCGCCTCGGACGATCTGGCCGAGGTACTCGAGGTACTGCACGATCACGGGGCGGTCGTAGCCGGCGGCGGCGAGACGCTCCTGCAGCTGGGCTTCGGTGAGACGCCCGCCGACGGAGGCGGTGATCGGGTTGCCGACCACGCGCATCAGGAAGAACACGAGCGTGACGAGGATGAACACGGTGGGCACGATCAGGATCGCGCGGATCACGATGTAGCGTCCGAGGCCGCCGCCGCCGGAACTCCGGGACTTCCCGGGACTGGAGGTGGGCGGTGCCGTGAGGGAACCGTCGGTGATCAGGGTCACGTCGTTGGGCCTTTCGATGGTGTGGTGCCGGTCGCAGACCGGAGGGGGCGCCCCGCGGTGTCGCGGGTCGCCCCCTCGGCGTACGGCCGTGGTGCGGAGTCCCCCGACCCCGGAGGCCGACCGGCGGACCGGCGGGACTCAGGGGACGGGGAGGCGCGTCAGCGGCTCAGCGCACCGTAACGGAACTTGAACGACGCGTCGAGCGTGTCGTCCACGCCCTTCACGTCGGACTGCGAGACGACGACCTGCGTGCCCTGCAGCAGCGGCAGGGTCGGCAGGTCGGCCGCGACGGCGTCCTGGATGTCCCCGATGGTCGCCTCACGAGCCGAGGCGTCCTGCTCGCCGATCTCCTTCGTCAGCAGACCCTGGACCGTCGGGCTGTCGTAGTGGTTGCCGACGAAGTTGTCCGCGCTGAAGAACGGCGTCAGGTAGTTGTCGGCGTCCGAGAAGTCGGGGAACCAACCCAGCTGGTAGACGGGGTAGGCGTCCTCACGGCGCTCGGTGCTGTAGGTGTCCCACAGGGTCGACTGGAGGTTCACGGTGAACAGGCCGCTCGCCTCGAGCTGCGACTTGATCAGCGCGTACTCCTCGTCGCTCGACGCACCGTAGTGGTCGGGGCTGTACTGCAGGTCGATCGACACCGGGGTGCTGACGCCGGCGGCCGACAGGGCCGCGGCGGCCTTGTCGACGTCCGGGCCGCCCTGGCCGTCGCCGTAGAGGCCCTCGAGGGGCGTCGTCGCACCGGTCAGGCCGTCGGGGACGACCGAGTAGAGCGGCGTGTAGGTGTCGTTGTAGACGTCCTTGGCCAGGGCCGCACGGTCGACCGTGTCGGCCACGGACTGACGCACGGCCAGGGCCTTGGCCGGGTCGGCGTCGGGCTGCGTGGCACCGTAGGGCATGGTGTTGAAGTTGAACACCAGGTAGCGGATCTCGCCGCCGGGGCCGTTGTGCACGGTGAGCGCGTCGTCCTTGGCCAGGTCGGCCAGGTCGGTCGGGCTCAGGCTGCGGTTCGCGACGTCGACGTCACCGTTCTGGACGGCGAGCTTGAGGTCGGTCTCTTCGGTGTAGTAGGTCGCCGTGACCGAGTCGGTCTTCGGGGCACCGAGCACGCCGTCGTAGGCGTCGTTCGCCTCGTAGGCGATCGTCTCGTTCTGCGAGTAGTCGGTGATCGTGTACTGACCCGAGAAGGCGTTGCCGGTGACGATGTCGTCGGCGTCGGTGAGCCCGGTCGCCGAGAAGACGTCCTCGTCGACGATCGGACCGGCGGGGCTCGAGAGCACCTGGGGCCAGGTCTGGTCGGCCGACTTGAGCGTGAAGACGACGGTCGTGTCGTCGGGCGCGTCGGTGCTGGCCAGGTTGCCGAGCAACGACGACGGGCCGTTGGGGTCGGCGATGGCCAGCTGGCGGTCGAAGCTGAACTTGACGTCGCTCGAGGTGAGCGCGTTGCCGTTCGCGAAGGTCAGTCCGTCCTTGAGCTTGACCGTGTACTCGGTCGGGCTGGTGAAGTCGGCGGACTCGGCCAGGTCGGGCTCGACGTCGGGGCTGCCGTACGGGGCGTTCGTCAGGAAGCCGAACACCTGGTTCTGGACGGCGAACGAGCCGTTGTCGTACGAACCGGCCGGGTCGAGCGACGTGATGACGTCGGTCGTGCCGATGCTGAGACCGTCGAGGGCGTCGGTCGCGTCACCACCGGAGGCGCAGCCCGAGAGGACGAGTGCGGTGGCAGCGGCGCCACCGACGACGGCGAGGGCGCGTCGGGCGAGCGTGGAGTCGGATGTCATATCCGGTTACCTCTTTCTCTGTGTGCAAGGGGCCCCGGGCCGTGCTGTGGACGCGGCCGTTTCAGGGAACGTCCATTGGTAACACACACGTGAGCGCGAGACGGGCTCATCGCGCAACTGTTTACAGGCCCGCAACGAACCCTTGCCAACTGGTCGTCTCGAGGCCGGCGGCGCATCCTCATGATGTATGCGCGTTCAGGCCGGGGCACCGCGTGACGGCCGCCGACCTCACTCTTGGCGGATGGACCGGCGCTCGGCCTCGACGGCGGCGATCCGCACCTGGATCTCGCGCCAGCGATCGGGTTCGGTCTTCATGTCGGTGCGGAACGACTGCCCGAGCAGTTCGGACTTCTCGCGGATCAGGTCGCGCTCGACGATCGAGACGACGATGCCGCGACAGTAGGTCGTGATCTCGCGTCCCTCGCGCTCGGGGATGGGGGCGACGGCCAGCTCTTTCGCCAGGGCGTCGAACGGCGACGGCGTCTGGCCGAGGACGACGTCGAGCCAGTCGGCCGAGTCGAACCGGTCGAGGCTCGCGCCGATCGCGTCGCGGACGACGGCCAGCGCGCCGTTCTCGATGCGTGCCCGTGCCGCCCGCTGCATGAGTTCGAAGCCGACCGTCGCCGGGTGCTGGAGCATCGCCATGAGCGCGTCGCGCTCGGTGCGGGTGGTCAGGTCGCCCGGGAGCGTCAGCAGGCTCGGGCCGGCGGGCTCGTCGGGCACCGGCGGCAGGCTCGTGATCGACTGCCGGCCGTCGGTGGCGTTCTTGGGCTGCGACCGCTCGAGCGCGTTCTGGGCCGAGGAGGCGCGACCCGCGTCGTCGACGGACCGCGCGACGTCGGCCGGGTCGAGCCCCAGCCACCCGGCCAGCGACCGCACGTAGCCCTGGGTCATCGAACGGTCCCGGATGCCCGCCACCACCGGCGAGGCCGCCCGGAGCGCCGACACGCGACCCTCGACCGTCTCGAGGTCGTGCCCGTCGATGAGCCGGCGGATCATGAACTCGAACATCGGACGCTTGGTCGAGATGAGGCGGCGCACGGCGTCGTCGCCGCGGTTCAGCCTGAGGTCGCACGGGTCGAGCCCGTCGGGGGCCACGGCGACGAAGGTCTGCGCGGCGAACCGCTGCTCTTCAGCGAACGCGCGTGACGCCGCCTTCTGGCCCGCCTCGTCGGGGTCGAAGGTGAAGACGACCTCGCCGCCGGTCGAGGTGTCGGCCCCGCTGACGTCGCCGAGCATGGGTCGCAGCACCTTGATGTGGTCCACGCCGAACGACGTGCCGCAGGTCGCGACGGCCGTCGTGACCCCGGCCAGGTGGCACGCCATCACGTCGGTGTAGCCCTCGACGATGACGACCTGCTTGCCCTTCGAGATGTCCCGACGGGCCAGGTCGAGCCCGTAGAGCACCTGGGACTTGTGGTAGATCGGCGTCTCGGGGGTGTTGAGGTACTTCGGGCCCTTGTCGTCCTCGAGCAACCGACGCGCGCCGAACCCGATGGTCGACCCCGTGACGTCGCGGATCGGCCACACCAGCCGCCCGCGGAAGCGGTCGTAGGGGCTGCGGTCGCCCTGGCTCAGCAACCCCGCGGTGACGAGCTCGTCGTCGCGGTAACCGAGCCCCTTGAGGTGCGACCGCAGGGCGTCGAACGACTTGGGGGCGAAGCCCACGCCGAACCGCTCGGCCGCGGCCGGGTCGAACCCCCGCTCGCCGAGGAACCGGCGGGCGGGCTCGGCGTCGGCGGCCGTGAGGTGGTCCACGAAGAACTCGCGCGCGGCCTCGTTCGCCGAGATCAGACGCGCCCTGTTGCCGTGGTCGCTGGCCTGCCCGCCGTCCTCGTAGTGCAGTTCGAAACCGATGCGCGCCGCCATGCGTTCGACCGCTTCTTGGAAGGTCGTGTGGTCGGTCTTCATGACGAAGCTGAAGACGTCGCCGTCCTCACCGCAGCCGAAGCAGTGGTACCGCCCCACCTGGGGCCGCACGTGGAAGCTCGGACTGCGCTCGTCGTGGAACGGGCAGAGCCCCTTGAGCGACCCCACGCCCGCCCCCTTGAGCGTGACGTGGTCGCCGACGATGTCGGCGATGTTGGTGCGCGACCGGACCTCGTCGATGTCGTTGCGTTTGATCAGGCCGGGCACGTGTCGATTGTAGGTCGAGCCACCGACCACGCCGACCCGGGAGGTCGGCCGCGGGAGGACGAGGAGGCGCGGTGCGGCCGGTCGGGACCCGCGCCTCCTCGGCGACCCGCCGTCAGCGGCCGGCGGTGAGCCGGTCGTGCCACGCCATGGCGCTCTGGTCGGTCAGCGAGGCGACCTGGTCGACGACGACCCGGCGCCTCGCGGCGTCGTCGTCCGCCGAGGCCCAGTCGGCGGCGAAGCCACGGTCGAGTTCTGACGGGCCCGCCTGCCACAGGGAGTCGGCGAGGCTCGTCAGGACCTCGCGCTGACGCAGGTAGATGGGCTGCCGGTTGTCCCGCGTCATGACGAAGGCCGCGACGATGCCCTTGAGCACGGCGATCTCGCCGATCACGTCCGGGGCGACGACCACCGACGCGCCGAAGCGCATCAGGGCGTCACCGGGATAGGACTCACGGGTCGCCTGGGTGGCCGAACCGGCGAAGCGCCCGATCAGCTGGCTCGTGAGGTTCTTGAGACGGGCCTGCGCGAACCGGCTGCCGTCGTACGACTCGAGCCAGAACGGCAGCGCCTGCAACCGGTCGAAGGCCTCGGTCAACTCGTCGCGGCTGAGCTCCCCGCCGACCCACTCGTGCATGGCCGTCACGAGCGAGTCGTGGTCGACCCGCGCCCCGAGGGCGGCGACGTCGACGTAGCCGTTGACCACGGCGTCCTCGAAGTCGTGCACCGAGTAGGCGATGTCGTCACTGAGGTCCATGACCTGGGCCTCGACGCACCGCCGTCGACGCGGGGCACCCCGACGCAACCACTCGAACGCGGCCGTGTCGTCGTCGTAGAAACCGAACTTCATGCGACCGCCCGGGTCGGGGATGCCCTGGGCCGCGGGCCACGGGTACTTGCAGCTGGCGTCGAGGCTGGCACGGGTGAGGTTCAGCCCGAAGCTGCGTCCCGTCGCGTCGATGACCTTCGGCTCGATGCGGGTCAGCAGTCGCAGGGTCTGCGCGTTGCCCTCGAAGCCGCCGATGTCGGTCGACCAGTCGTTCAGCGCCCGCTCGCCGTTGTGCCCGAACGGCGGGTGGCCGAGGTCGTGCGCGAGGCAGGCCGTGTCGACGACGTCGGGGTCGAGGCCGAGGCTCGTGGCGAGCTCGCGACCGACCTGTGCCACCTCGAGCGAGTGCGTCAGCCGGTTGCGGGCGAAGTCGAGGCCGGCCGTGGGGCTCAGCACCTGCGTCTTGGCCGCCAGGCGCCGGAGCGCGCTCGAGTGCAGCAACCGGGCCCGGTCGCGGGCGAAGTCGCTGCGCCGGTTGGAGTGCTGCTCGGGCGCCCAGCGCTCGGAGTCGGCGGGGTCGTACCCGGGGGTGGCGCTCGGCAGGGCTTCGGTGGACACCGGGGCCTCTCGGTCGGGACGGGAAGGGATCTCGGGAGGGGGTGCCTAGCCGCCGCTGTGGTGCAGCTCGGCCGCGGCGAGCTCGGCCTTGAAGGCCTCGTCGAGCTCGCGGCTCTCGAGCCAGCGGTCGGGCAGGGCGGGCCGCTTCGGGCTGCCCGCACGGCCACGCGGCCCCTCGGCCGCCTCGCCGGGGTACCGCTCGTGGGGGTCCATCGTGGCGAGCAGGTCGTCGATCTGCTGCAACGAGTCGGCCAGGGCGAGAGCCGCCCGGACCTCACCGCCCACGGGGTAGCCCTTGAAGTACCACGCGACGTGCTTGCGCATGTCACGGCAGGCGCGGCCCTCGTCGCCCGACCAGAACTCGACCATGAGTTCGGCGTGGCGCCGGAAGGCCCGTCCCACCTCGCCGAGCGTCGGCTCGGCCTTCAGGTCCTCGCCGCGGAAGGCCGCGGCGAGGTCGCCGAACAGCCACGGCCGACCGAGGCAGCCGCGACCCACGACGACGCCGTCACACCCGGTCTCGTCGACCATGCGCAGGGCGTCGGCCGCCGACCAGATGTCGCCGTTGCCGAGGACCGGCACGTCGGTCACGGTCTGCTTCAGGGTGGCGATGGCGGACCAGTCGGCGGTGCCCGAGTAGAAATCGGCAGCCGTGCGGGCGTGCAGCGCGATGCTCGCGACGCCGGCCCCCTGGGCGGCTCGACCGGCCTCGAGATAGGTGAGGTGGTCGTCGTCGATGCCCTTGCGCATCTTGACGGTCAGCGGGATGTCGCCGGCGGCCTTGACGGCACCCTCGACGATCTCGCGGAAGAGGCCGATCTTCCAGGGGAGGGCCGAGCCGCCGCCCTTGCGCGTGACCTTGGGCACCGGGCAGCCGAAGTTGAGGTCGATGTGGTCGGCACGGTCCTCGGCGACGAGCATGGTGACCGCCTCGGCCACCGTGTTCGGCTCGACGCCGTAGAGCTGGATGCTGCGCGGCGTCTCGGACTCGTGGTGCTGGATGAGGCGCATCGACTCGGGCGTGCGCTCGACCAGCGCCCGACTCGTGATCATCTCGCTCACGTAGAGGCCGGCGCCGTACTCGCGACAGAGGCGGCGGTACGCCGTGTTGGTGATTCCGGCCATGGGGGCGAGCACGACGGGCGAGGCCACGTCGATCGGTCCGATCGAGAGGCCGCGCGAGGGCAGGGTGGTGGTGGACATCGTTACGATTCTCCCATGAGCGACGGCGGGCTGACGAGTGGTGTGGACGACGCGGACGTCGGGGGCGACCAGGGTCGACTCGACGGCACGGACCGGGTGCGGGAAGACGCCGCTGCGCGCGGTCTCGCGGTCGAGATCGTCGCGCGCCCCGCGGCCGACTCGCTCGAGGCCGCTGCCGCTCTGCTCGGGCTGCAACCGTCCGACATCGTGAAGAGCCTGGTGGTCAAGCGACACGACGGCTCGTTCTTGTTCGCGCTCCTGCCGGGCGACCGACAGATCTCGTGGGCAAAGCTCCGAGCCGTCGTGGGCGTCAACAAGCTGTCGATGCCGAGCGCCGACGTCGCCCTCGAGGTCACCGGATACGAGCGGGGCACCATCACCCCCCTGGGCAGCTCGACCGCGTGGCCCGTGGTCGCGGACTCCCGAATCGTGGGGAGGCGCGTCGCCCTGGGTGCCGGAGCCCACGGCTTCAGCGCCTTCGTCGAGGCCGACGACCTCGTCGCCGCGTACGACGCGACCGTGGCCGACGTCAGCGACTGACGCCGCGCCTCCCGGGCTCGGCGGCCGGGGACCCGACCGCGGACGTGCCCTCGGCGACCGGGGGGACGACCAGACAGGAGTCCCCCTCACAGGCGACGGCGTCCGGTGCACCGAGCATGGTCAACGGCGCGGACGGCGTCGCGAGCCCGGCCCCCGACCCGGCCCCGGCCTCGCGGGAATCGCTCATCGGGCCACCTCGGAGGCGACCTGCTCGAGGGCCTGGACGAACGTCTCGGGAGCCTGGGCGCCCGAGATGCCGTACTTGCCGTCGAGGACGAAGAACGGGACGCCGGTGATGCCGAAGGCCTGCGCCTGGGCCTGGTCGGACCGCACGTCGTCGAGGTGACGCCCGGTCTCGAGAGCTTCGCGCGCCTCCTGCTCGTCGAGGCCGACCTCGGCGGCCAACGTGACGAGATCGTCGACGCGGCCCACGTGGCGGCCCTCCTCGAAGTAGGCGTGGAGGAGGCGTTCCTTCATCTCGGCCTGACGCCCGTTCGCCTTGGCGAAGTGGAGCAGCTCGTGCGCCTTGACCGTGTTGGTGTGCTGCAGGTGCTCGAAGTCGTAGGCGAGGCCGACCTCGGACGCGATGCCGGCGACGGTGTCGAGCATGCCGCGGACCTGGTCGGCGGGCATGCCCTTGTGCTTCGAGAGGAAGTCGACCTCGTCGCCCTCGAAGTCGACCGGGGTGTCGGGCGAGAGCTCGAACGAGTGGTACTCGACCTCGACGGGGCCGTCGAAACGTCGCACGGCCTCCTCGAACTTGCGCTTGCCGATGAAGCACCACGGGCAGGCGATGTCGGACCAGATGTCGACCTTGACGGTCGCGGACGGGGTGGCTGGGTCTGCGGTCACGGCAGGCCCAACCCTCGGCCGTGCCCCGCCATTCCCCGCGCCGTCCCTCTACCCCCCTCCGGCGCCTCCCTTGTCGGCAACTCCTGCCTCGTGCGCTGCCCGGGTACGGCGAGCCGCCAGTTCCTGCGGCCGCGGGGGCCGAGCACCCGGGGCGTGCAGGAGTTGCCGACACGTGACCCGGGCGTGGGGCCACCCGCCGTGGCCACCAGGGCGTCGATCGCGGCCGAGGTGCGAGCCCACAGGTCACGCACCATGATCGTCCCCGCGCGGAACGGGACGAGCCCGTCCAGAGCGATGTCGGCGTCCTTGAGGCGGTCCTGGTCGAACCGCCTCTCGTGGTGCTCGCGACCGTCGGTCTCGAGACCGACGATGCCGTCGACGAGCATGTCGAGGACCTTGCCCGTGGTGCCGACGGGCACCTGCCGCACGACGTGGTGCCCGGCCAACCGGAGCCGCGTCCCGGCCGCCGACTCGAGGATGCTCTGTGCTCCCCCGTCGCTCCAGGCCACCAGGCCCGCGGCATCGGCACGCTTCCGGGCGAGGACCTCGGCGGCGTCCTCGTCGTCGGTGACGAGGCCGATGCTGCGGGCCCAGTCGACCAGGATCACCGCGTCCTCGAGCGATGCCGCCTCGACGACCGCGCGGGCGAGGGCGTCACGTGGGTCCACCATCCAGGTCGAGCCTCGGGCTCCCAGAGCGACGGGGTCCCAGACCACCCGGACGCCCCGTCGACGTCGGAGGCGGGAGGCGGTCTCGGGTACCGAGACCGTGATCCGCGGGCGTCGCCACGACCAGGCACCGAGTTGGTGCAGGGCGGCTGCCCCGGTGAGCCGGCCACCCACTACGACGGCGACGAACCTCGGGTCGTCGGGCGGCCACGTCGAGTACCAGCCACGTCGGGGACGACGGACCGTGCGGGCGCGCACGGCGACGGTCAGGTGGCGGTCCGTGGCACCCAGCGCGACCAGGTCACGCTTGTGCAGCAGGCCACCGGCATCGGAGACGAGTTCGGCGATCGTGGTCATGCCGACAGCGTGCCGAGCGGTGCCCCTCTCCCGGGGCGTCCGAGGGCGGCTTGGGGACGGCGGCGGCACATCGCTCCCCTGGGGCCGAGACCTCGTCGCGGGGACTGTGACTCGGGCGACGGCAACTCCTGCCCCGTGCCTCGTGGGCCCGCGACACGCCGTGTGGGCGGCGCGGGTCGCGGCAGGAGGCAGGAGTTGCCGACGACAGACGGGCCCCCGTCGTGCAACGCGTGCACGACCGGGGCCCGTCGCGGAGGGGCGGGCGCGAGGCGCCCCGGCGGCTACGCGCCGAGCAGCTGCTCGGCCAGGTAGGCGCGCAGCCCGGCCAGGGGGATGCGCTGCTGGGCCATGGTGTCGCGCTCGCGCACGGTCACGGCGTCGTCCTCGAGCGAGTCGAAGTCGACGGTGACGCAGAACGGCGTGCCGATCTCGTCCTGGCGGCGGTAGCGCCGGCCGATGGCGCCCGCGTCGTCGAAGTCGATGTTCCAGTACTTGCGGAGGTCGGCGGCGAGCCCGCGGGCCATCGGCGACAGCTGCTCGTTGCGGCTGAGGGGCAGCACGGCCACCTTGATCGGTGCCAGGCGACGGTCGAGCTTCAGCACGGTGCGCTTGTCGACGCCGCCCTTGGCGTTCGGCGCCTCGTCCTCGGTGTAGGCGTCGACGAGGAACGCCATGAGCGAGCGGGTGAGACCGGCCGCGGGCTCGATGACGTAGGGGGTCCAGCGCTCGTTCTTGGCCTGGTCGAAGTAGGTCAGGTCTTTGCCCGAAGCGGCGGCATGGGTCTTGAGGTCGTAGTCGGTGCGGTTCGCGATGCCCTCGAGCTCGCCGAACTCGCCGCCGGCGAACCGGAAGCGGTACTCGATGTCGACGGTGCGCTTGGAGTAGTGCGAGAGCTTCTCGGCCGCGTGCTCGTAGAGGCGCAGGTTCTCGGGGTCGATGCCGAGGTCGACGTACCACTGGAACCGCTGGTCGATCCAGTACTGGTGCCACTCTTCGTCGCTGCCGGGCTCGACGAAGAACTCCATCTCCATCTGCTCGAACTCGCGCGTGCGGAAGATGAAGTTGCCGGGCGTGATCTCGTTGCGGAAGCTCTTGCCGATCTGGCCGATGCCGAACGGCGGCTTGATGCGCGACGACTGCAGGATGTTGTCGAAGTTGGTGAAGATGCCCTGCGCGGTCTCGGGTCGCAGGTACGCCATGCCCTGCTCGTTGTCGACCGGGCCGAGGAAGGTCTTGAGCAGACCGGAGAAGTTCTGCGGTTCGGTCCACGAGCCGGGCTGGCCCGTGTCGGGGTCGCGGACGTCGGCCAGGCCGTTCTCGGGCGGGTGGCCGTGCTTGGCCTCGTACGCCTCGAGCAGGTGGTCGGCGCGGTAGCGCTTGTGGGTGTGCAGCGACTCGACCAGCGGGTCGCTGAAGACCTCGACGTGCCCGGAGGCCTCCCACACCTGGCGCGGCAGGATGACCGCCGAGTCGAGGCCGACGACGTCGTCGCGGCCCTGCACCATGGTCTGCCACCACTGACGCTTGATGTTCTCCTTCAGGGCGACGCCGAGGGGCCCGTAGTCCCAAGCCGAGCGCGAACCGCCGTAGATCTCTCCCGACTGGAAGACGAAGCCGCGGCGCTTGGCCAGGGCGATGACGGAATCGAGACGGTTGGGTGCTGCCACGTGTGATGCTCCGATGAGTTGAGGCCCGAGCTGGGTGCCCGGTCGGTCGAGGTACCCGGCAACTCTACCGGCGGTGCGTCACCGGCCGAGCGCGACGGCGACGGCCTCGACGTCGCCCTCGTCGTTCCAGAGGTGGAAGGCCACGCGGACGCGACCGGCGCGCCCCGAGACCACGAGACCGGCGTCGCCGAGGAGGCGCTGGTCGCGTCCGTCGGGATCGGCCCAGGTCACGATCGCGCGGCCCTGCGCCTCGATCCCGAGCCGCGAGCAGAGCGCGTCGCCCGTCCCGGCGGCGTGCGCCCAGGTCTCGTCGGGGTCGAGCGCAGCGAACGTCGTGAGCGCGGGCAGCGCCCCGGCCCAGGCCTGCCAGGCGGGCGACACGTCGAAGGCCCGCGCGTCCGTGGCGAGGCTCATGTCGGGGCCGTAGCACGAGGCCCACACGTCGTCGCCCGCGTACCAGCCGGCCTGGGCCGGGACCATGGCCTCCTGCAGCCGCTCCCCCACGGTGAGGAACGCCACCCCTCGCGGGCAGCACAACCACTTGTAGGCATGCGTGACGCTGGCGTCGTACCGCGAGGCGTCGACGGGCCGCACGCCGGCCGCCTGCGTGAGGTCGCACAGCGTCAACGCCCCGTGTCGGGACGCCGCGGCGACGATGGCGGCGTCGTCGGCGACCTCGCCGGTGGCGGACTGGACGGCCGACCAGGCCACGAGGTGCGTGCCGGGCCCGACGGAGCCGGCCAACTCGGCCAGCGGGACGCTCCGCACCCGGACGCCCCGCGCCTCCTGCACCACGAAGGGGTAGACGATCGAGCTGAAGTCGCCCGTGGGCACCAGCACCTCGGCGCCGTCCGGGACCGAGGCCGCGATAACGGCGACCATCGCCGACGTCTGCGACGCGATGGCCACGCGGTCGACGCCGACCCGGGCCAGCCGCGCGAAGGCCGCGCGCGCCTCCTCGACGACGGCGCCGTAGGCGGCCGGGCCGGCCCGACCGGACGACCACCGGTCGAGGTCGGCGCGCGACGCCTCGATCGTGGACCGCATCGGCAGGCCCATGGTGCAGGCGGCCAGATAACCCGGTGCGGGGGCGAAGAGGTCGGGTCGGGACGCGGTCATGTCCTCAGGCTCCCCCCGTCGAGACCGGAAGACAACCACCAGTGTCTGAGGACGATCATCACCGCGGCTTATGATTCGTCCGTGCCCGACGATCTCGACCTCGCGTCCCTGCGCGTCGTCCGCGCCGTGGCCGACACCGGCAGCATCACGGCGGCGGCCGCCCTGCTCGGCTACAGTCAGCCCGCCGTCAGCCAGCAGCTGCGTCGAGCCGAACGCCAGGTCGGGCAACCGCTCGTGCTCCGCGCCGGGCGCGGCGTCGCCCTCACCGAGGCCGGGCACAGGCTCGCCGAGCACGCCGTCCACGTGCAGGCGGCCCTCGACGCCGCGCGGCAGGACCTCGACGACCTGGGCGGCGTCGCCACGGGCCACGTCACCCTGGCCGGGTTCCCCAGCGCGTCGTCGACGATCGTCCCCGACGTGCTCTCGCGCCTGCGCGACCGGCACCCGGGCCTCACGGTCGACTACGTCGAGGCGGAACCCCCGGAGGCGCTGGCACGACTGCGCGACGGCTCGGCGGACGTCGCGGTCACCTTCCGTCACGGGGGCGACCCCGGGGGCGAACGCGACCTCGACGGGTTGCTGCACCGCGCCTCCTTCGTCGACCGCACGGTGCTCGCCGTGCCGTCGGCCCACCCGTTCACGCGAGGCGACGACTTCGGCGGCCTCGCGCACGAGAGGTGGATCGGCGGATGCCCCCGCTGCCGGGGCCACCTGCTCGCGACCTGCGCCGCGTCCGGGTTCGAGCCCGAGATCGTGCTCGAGACCGACAACGCCCTGGCCGTGCTCGGCCTCGTCGCGGCGGGCCTGGGCGTCGCCCTGCTCCCGGGGCTCTCGCTCGTGTCCGCCGCCGTGCCTCGCGGGGTGCGGGTGGTGGAGCTCGACGACGGCCTCGCCCGCGTCGTGCACGTGGTCCACGGGCGTGGCGGCGACCGCGTGCCGAGCGTGCGGGCGGTCCTCGACGCCTTCGAGCAGGTGGACGGCGACGCGCTGGGCCTCGTGCCGGTGCCACGGGGCGAGCCGTCCACGGGGCCGGGTTAGGCTGGCCCGACGAACCAGGAGAGGTGCAGGTCGTGCGCACAAGACTGACCGTCGGCATCGCCGTCTCGGTGCTGGCCCTCGTCGGGCTGACCGGCTGCTTCCCGAGCCTCGACGACCTCACCCCGGCCGGTGCGGGCGGATCGGCGTCGACCCCCGGCCCGGGAGCCACCGGCGCGCCGCAGCCCCAGGTCACCGGGGCTCCCGGCACCGGCGGCGGCACGGGGTCGCAGCCCGACGCCCTCGCCCCCGGGGGCACGCTGCTCGGCCAGGTCAACTACAAGGACCTCACCATCTACGTCTACGGCGTCGGCGAGCTGACGACCTCGGCGCCCTCGATCTACGCCCGCCCCGACGGCACCGACCCCTACCCCGCGGGCACCGACGTCGAGGTCACGGCCTACGTGCTGACGAACAACTCGCAGCGTCGGCTCGACCTGACCGACCTGAGCGCCGACTACTCGTCGTACGGCAACGACCTCGCCACACAGGACGTCTTCGCCGGGCAGGATCTGTTGACCCAGCTGGGCTACGAGACCTCGCTCGAGTCGAAGTTCCCGGCGGACAGCGCGAACTGGTACCTGCTGCCGGGCGAGTCGACCGTCTTCGCCAACGCCTGGTTCCACCGGGCGAGCGACGGACCGCTGACCCTGCAGTTCCTGTGGCCGGCCGAGCGGATCTTCCTGGGCGCGAACATCCAGTTCTGACGGGCGTCCGGTCAGGCCGGGCCGGGGGCGTCCACCGCTCCCCCGAAACGACGGGTGCGCGAGGCGTAGGTCTCGACGGCCTGCCAGAGGTCGGTCCGGGTGAAGTCCGGCCACAGCCGGTCGAGGAACACCATCTCGGCGTAGGCGGACTGCCAGAGCATGAAGTTGCTCGTGCGCTGCTCGCCCGAGCTGCGCACGAAGAGGTCGACGTCGGGCAGTTCGGGAGCGTACAGCCGCTTCTGGATCAGCTTCTCGCCGACGGCCGAGGGCTTGAGCCGACCGGCGGCGACGTCGTCGGCGATCGAGCGCACCGCGTCGGCGATCTCGGTCCGCCCGCCGTAGTTGACGCACATCGTCAACGTCAGGACGTCGTTGCCCTTGGTCAGCTCTTCGGCGAACTGCAGTTCCCTGATCACCGACCCCCACAGCCGCGGCTTCCGCCCGGCCCAGCGGACCCGCACGCCCCAAGCGTTCAGCTGGTCGCGACGTCGGTGCAGCACGTCACGGTTGAAGCCCATCAGGAAGCGCACCTCGTCGGGCGAGCGCTTCCAGTTCTCGGTCGAGAACGCGTACACGCTGAGGTGCTTCACGCCGATCTGGATCGCCCCGGCGACCACGTCGAGCAGCGACATCTCGCCGGCCTTGTGGCCCTCGACGCGGGTGAGCCCGCGCCCGTTCGCCCAGCGGCCGTTGCCGTCCATCACGATCGCGACGTGCTCGGGCACGGCGCCCCGCGGCATCTCGGGCGGGTGGACGCCGGTCCAGTCGAGGGGGCGGAAGTCGGCGGCGTCGCGGTGGGTCTTCTTCACGGTCTCTCTCTTCCGGGCACCCGGTCGACGTGCTGCAGCGATCGCAGTCCCCGTTCGAGGTGCCACTGCGTGTAGGCGGCGACGACGCCGCTCGCCTGGTTGCGGGTCGCGTCGGGTGCGTCCTCGGCGTGGTCCCAGTCCCCCGTGAGCAGCGCGCCCAACAGGGCCAGCGCCTCCTGCGTCAAGCGCGGAGCGCCGGGAGGCGCGTGCGAGTCGGCCACCACGCCACCGAGCTGGACGACGAAGGCCGAGTGCGGCCCGGGGGCACCGGTCACGGCGCAGTCGCCGAAGCTCGGCGACCAGCCCGCGATGCTGAGCGCACGCAAGAGGTACGAGTCGAGCGTGAGCTGGGGCGCGTGCTCGTGCCGCGCGAGCGAGCGGAGGGCCCCGACGAGCAGGAGGTACTGCTGCAGACCCGCCTCGGCCTCGGTCAGCTTGTCGGCCGTCTCGACCATCACGCTGCCGGCCGTGTAGCTCTCGTAGTCGGCCGCGATCACGGCACCGTACGAGCCGAGCGACTCGGCCTGCTGCACGATGTCGAGCGAGCGGCCCTCGTAGAGCTGCAGGTCGGCGACCATCATCGGCTCGAGGCGCGCCCCGAACTTCGACGCCGTGCGTCGGACGCCCTTGGCCACGGCCCGGATCTTGCCGTGGTTGCGGCTGAGCATCGTGAGGATGCGGTCGGCCTCACCCAGCTTGTGGGTGCGCAGCACGACGCATTCATCACGGTAGACGGGCACCGACCAAGCATCGCACGCGTGGTACAAACGTCAGGTGCACGCCACAGCCTTCGCCGTACCCCTGTGGGTGGACCTCCTCGCCGTCGGCATCGGCAGCCTGCAGGGGGCGATGTTCGCGTCGGAGTACAAGGACCGCCGTCTCGACCTGCTCGGCATCGCCATCATCGGGATCGCCACCGGGCTCGGCGGCGGCGTGCTGCGCGACGTGCTCCTCGGCGAGGTGCCGCGCGCCATGTCGAGCAACTGGTACCTGCTCGTCGCCGTCGCCGCGGCGATCGTCGGCATGGCGCTCCAGCGCGTGTTCACCCGCCTGGCCGGGGTCATCACCGTGCTCGACGCGCTGACCATCGGCCTGCTCGGCGCGATCGGGTCGACCAAGGCCCTCTCGCTCGGACTGCCCGAGATCCCGGCCGTGTTCGTCGGGGTCATCGCGGCCGTCGGCGGCTCGGTGCTCCGCGACCTGCTGATGAACCTCACCATCGCGATGATGCACGTGGGATCGCTCTACGCCGTGGCGGCGGCCGGCGGCACCGTCGTGCTGGTCGTGGCCGTGACGCTCGGCGCACCCGTGGCCGTCTCCGCGATCGCGGGCACGTCGATCACCCTGGTCATCCGCATGCTGGCGGTACGGTTCGGCTGGACCCTGCCCGAGCAGCGCGCCCTCAGCCGGCTGCCCCGCTGGCGTCGTCCGCGCTGAGTCCGGCTGCCCGGTCTCGACGCCCGGTCCCGGGGCCCGGCCGCTCGCCCCTCGTCGGACCCGTCGGCCCTCGTCGGACCCGGGCCGCACCCCGTCGGGCCCGGGCCGCACCCGTCGGGAACTCCTGCCCTCTGTGCCAGCACACCCGGACACGCCGCACATCGGCCCCCGCGGGCGACACCAGGCAGGACTTGCCCGCACCCTGCGACAACTCCTGCCCCCTGCGCCAGCACACCCGGACACGCCGCACACCCGCACCCCCGCACGACACCGGGCAAGAGTTGCCCGCACCCGTCGGCAACTCCTGCCCCCTGCGCCAGCACACCCGGACACGCCGCACAGCCGCACCCGCGGGCGACACCAGGCAGGAGTTGCCCGCACCCGTCGGCAACTCCTGCCCCCTGCGCCAGCACACCCCGACACGCCGCACACCCGCACCCCCGCACGACACCGGGCAGGAGTTGCCCGCACCCATCGGGAACTCCTGCCCCCTGCGCCAGCGCACCCCGACACGCCGCACATCGGCGCCTGCGCGCTACACGAGGCAGGCGTTGCCGACACCCGCAGGCGCGACACCGCCGGCACGACGACGCCCCCGGCACCGCGAGGGCACTGGGGGCGGGTCGGGTCGGGACGGGACGGGGCGGCCGCTCAGACCGACGCGAGCTCGCGCACGTCGGTCGTCGTGCGGATGGCGCGGTTCACCGCCGAGACGATGGCCTTGAGCGACGCCGTCGAGATGTCGGCGTCGATGCCGACTCCCCAGAGCCGGGTGCCGTCGACGTCGAGCTCGACGTAGGCCGCGGCCTGGGCGTCGCCCGAGGCGCTGAGGGTGTGCTCGACGTAGTCGTACAGCTTGACCTGGACGCCCTGCTCGGCGAGGACGGCGATGAACGCCGCGATGGGCCCCGTGCCCCGGGCCGACGTCGACTCGACCGTCTCGCCGACCCGCAGGTCGACGTCGAGCACGGTCTCGCCCGACATGTCGCTCGCGGTGCTCGTCCGGGTCAACTCGAAGCGACCCCACTTGTCGTCGGCCGCGTCGGCGGGGAGGTACTCGTCCTGGAAGATCGACCAGATGTGGGCGCTCGTCATCTCGCCCCCCTCCTGGTCGGTACGCGACTGCACGACGCCGCTGAACTCGATCTGCAGCTTGCGTGGCAGGTCGATGGCATGGTCGGCCTTCAACAGGTAGGCCACGCCGCCCTTGCCCGACTGCGAGTTGACGCGGATGACCGCCTCGTAGCTGCGTCCCAGGTCTTTGGGGTCGACCGGCAGGTACGGCACCGCCCACTCGAGCGCGTCGACGTCGACCCCGCGCGACGCCGCGGTGGCGGCCATGGCCTCGAAGCCCTTCTTGATGGCGTCCTGGTGCGAACCGGAGAACGCCGTGTAGACGAGGTCGCCGGCCCACGGGCTGCGCTCGTGCACGGGCAGCTGGTTGCAGTGCTCGGCGGTGCGCTTGACCATGTCGAGGTCGCTGAAGTCGATCTGCGGGTCGATGCCCTGGGTGAACAGGTTGATGCCCAGCGCGACGAGGTCGACGTTGCCCGTGCGCTCGCCGTTGCCGAAGAGGCAGCCCTCGATGCGGTCGGCGCCGGCCAGGTAGCCCAGCTCGGCGGCCGCGATGCCGGTGCCCCGGTCGTTGTGCGGGTGCAGCGACAGGATGACGCTGTCGCGACGGGCCAGGTGACGGTGCATCCACTCGATCGAGTCGGCGTAGACGTTGGGGGTCGCCATCTCGACGGTCGCCGGCAGGTTGACGATCACCGGTCGCGAGGGCGTCGCGTCGAAGGCCTCGATCACCTGGTTGCAGATGTCGAGCGCGAAGTCGAGCTCGGTGCCGGTGTAGCTCTCGGGCGAGTACTCGTAGAACACGGCCGTCTCGGGGATGGTCTTCTCGGCCTCGAGGCACAGGCGGACGCCCTCGAGGGCGATGTCGACGATGCCCTGCCGGTCGGTGCGGAACACGACGTCCCGTTGCAGCACGCTCGTCGAGTTGTACAGGTGGACGATGGCCTGCTTGGCGCCGGCGATCGACTCGTAGGTGCGGGCGATCAGGTGCTCGCGCGCCTGGGTCAGCACCTGGATCGTGACGTCGTCGGGGATGGCCCCCTCGTCGATGAGGCTGCGGACGAAGTCGAAGTCGGTCTGCGAGGCGCTCGGGAAGCCGACCTCGATCTCTTTGTAGCCCATGCCGACCAGCAGGTCGAACATGATGCGCTTGCGCTCCGGGCTCATCGGGTCGATCAGCGCCTGGTTGCCGTCGCGCAGGTCGACGGCGCACCAGCGGGGTGCCTCGGTGATGCGCTTCGACGGCCAGGTGCGGTCGGGCAGGTCGACGGCGATCTGCTCGTGGAAGGGCCGGTACTTGTGGATCGGCATGGCCGACGGCTGCTGTGCGTTCTTCATGTCCTGTGGTCTCTCTCGCCCTCGAGGGGCTGCTCTTCGCGGGGGTGTCGGCCGACGACGAACTCCGCGACGAGGGGGGCCTGGGTCAGGACTCGCCGCGGCAGCTAAGGAGGAGCAGGCCGGTGAACACGTGACGAGGCTAGCACCGACCGAGGAGGCGCGGGTCGTCGCGGGCCGGCACCGCGCCTCCTCGGCTCCCCCGCCCGATCAGACCACCGTGCGGACGAGCCGCACGACGGCCCCGACCGAGAGGTCGGGCAGGTAGGCGCGGCCTAGCGCCGTGCCGATGGCCGGGAGCTGCACCGGATCGGGGAACGCCATGACGAGCGGGACGAAGTCGGGCTGGAACTTCTTCTTGAACGCCAGGAGGGTCCGGAACCCGTAGGCCGGCTCCAGCACGCGACCGAGGAAGGTGAGCACGCGCTCCGTCTGCGTCGACGGCCCTGCGGACGGCGCACCGGTCGCCAGCGGTGCCGCCGACAGGCTCAGGAACTCGACGCCCTGCTCCTTCATCGCCAGGGCCGACGAGGCGATGACGAACTCCATGACGCCGTTCATGCTGTCCGGCCGACGCCGCATGAAGTCGAGCGTCCAGCCGACGACGACCCCGTCGCGCCACGAGGGCAACCAGCTCGTCACGGCCTGGACCGAGTCGTCCTCGTCGAGGGCGAGCATCAGCGCCACGTCGGGGTCGCGCAACTCGTCGACGCCGCCGAGGGTGAAGCCCATCTCGGGCAGGTCCTTCTCGGCGACCCACTGCTCGCTGATCTCGCCGATCTGGCGGGCGACGGCGGGACGGAGGTCGGCGTACCGGGTCCATTCGGCCCGGACGCCGTTCTTCGTCGCACGATTGATGCTCGACCGGACGTCCTGCCACTTCTTGCCCGTCATCGCGAAGGTGGCCGGGTGCAGCACCGTCTCCTCGCCGACGGGCAGCGTCGCCCACCCCATCTCGTCGTAGACGGGCGAGAGCTCGCCGCGCACGCTGTAGAAGACCGGGGTGAGGCCCTGGTCGTCGCACCACCGGGCGAACTCGCGGGTCACCTCGCGGAGCCGGTCGGCCGCACAGAGCGGCCCGCCCGTGGTGATCGCGATGCCCGCGACGACGCGATAGGCGACCGCGGCGAGGCCGTCCTCCGTGAACCAGTACCGGTTGCCCTCCCAGAGGGCCATGTGGGACAGCGTGCCGGGGGTCCCCCGGTGGACGATGTCGCGCACCTGGGTGCGCGCCGCGTCGGGACGGACGTCCCCCGGCCGGGTCGCGCCCACCCCGAGCCCGACCAGGACGACGAGCCACCAGACCGGCCCCACCCACTCGAAGGCAGCCCGGACGAGCCCGCCGTCCGGCACCGGTCCGATGCGGGTGAGCCCGACGAACCCGACCGGCACGAAGCGTTCGGGCACGTCCAGCAGCAACGTCCACGGTTCGATCGTCGGGACGAAGGAGGCGCGCCCCAGCCACCCGACGACGGCGAACGTCACCGCCAGCACCAGACCCGACAGCACGACGACGAGCGCGAACCGCGGTCGTCGCGTCCCCTCGGCACCGACGCCGAAATGACGGCGCAGGAGGAACAGCCCGAGGGCCACCGCGGCCGGCACGGCGACCGCCAGCCCGGCGAGCACCACCCTCTCGACCACGTGTCGGGGCTGGTCGACCACCGGATCGGTCGTGACGGGCAGCACCACGTAGTACAGACCGGCGAAGAGGGCGAGGAGCCCGTTGACCGCGACGGCCACGTCGAGGGCGAGGCGACGACCCCGCCGCAGGTACCAGGCGCAGAGCAGCAGCACGGCCAGCGGCAGCAGGCTCAGCAGGACCGTCGGGACGGTGTCGATCCCGGCGAGGGCCGCGGCGCGCGCGCAGGCTCCGATCGGAGGCGCGTGCCGGTCCGGTGCGCCCTGTCCCGCGGCCGCGCACGCGGCCGAGAGCGACCGCCCGGGGAGGACGTCGCGGAACAGCATGCCGAGGGGCGAGAGGGCTCCGATCGGGCTGCGGGTGAGGAGGGTCAGGACGGGACCCAGCGCGGTCACCGCGACGATGGTCGACGCGAGGCGGCGTACCTCGTGGTGCGAACTGCGCGACCAGCCGCGTTCGGCGGGGCGACCGGTCAGCACCACCCCGAACGCGAGCCCGACGAGGGCGCCGATCAGCGCGTAGAGACCGGACGGGTGCCCGTCGTAGAGCACGAAGGCGAACACGCACGAGAATCCGACCAGCCGGATGCGCCGTCGCCAGAGGGGTCCGGAGAACGCGCTGGCGGTCATGATCGTTCCGAGGGCGGGGGTGAGCGGGTGGAGGGTGGACTCGGCCGCCACCTCGAGGGCCCAGGCCTCGCCGACCGCCTGCCCCAGGGCCTGCACCGCCACGCCGACCCCGGTCGCGACGACGGCCGTCACCAGGTAGGCGGCCACCGTGCGGGACCAGCCCATGCGACGCTCGGCGGCGCCCACGAGGACGAGCACGCCGACCACGGCCAGGACGAGCTGCGCGGGACTGCCGGCGAAGAACACCGAGCCGACGACGAGCAGCCACGAGGTGCGGTCCTCGAAGGGGTCGAGACCCGCTCCGACGAGGTCGCGCAGCCGCTCGCTCGGCGCATGCGTCACGCTGCCCGAGGCGAGCGCGAGCACGACGAGCAGCAGCGCGAGGGCGAGACTGACGGGACGGCCGCCGACGAACGCCACCACGTGGGTCGCGACGCCTTCCACGAACCGGCGCGCACGCCCCGGCTCGTGGGGGTCGGGCTCGTGGGGGTCGGGCTCGCGGGGTGCCGGCCCGGGGGGTGCCGTCGTGGAGGTCGTCGGCACCGTCGGTTCGTCGGCGCCGGCGCCGGCGCCGGCACCGGCGTCGGCGCCGGCCAGCTCGCCGCTCACGGTGTCTGCACCGTCGCGCTCAGGCCGAGGCGCGGGTAGAACCGTCCGATGCCGTGGGCGAAGCCGTTCGTCGCGGTCGTCCAGTCGTGCCCGCTGCCCGGGGAGACGTAGCGCGTCACCGTCATGCCGGCCTTCGCCGCGGCCGCCGAGTTCGCGGTCATGATCTGGCCGTACCGTCCGTCCGTGGCACCGACGGCGAAGAACGCCGCGGTGTCCGCGTAGGGCCCGTGCGCGGCCATGATCGCCTGCGGTTGGGCCGCCTCGTAGGCCGCTCGGTTGCCGGCGAAGCCCTGGTCGATCGTGGTCTTCTCGTCGCCGATCGAGGGGCCGAGCTCACCCGACACGTCGATGAAGGTCGAGAACAGGTCGGGCCGCGCCGACGCGAACTGGATCGAGCAGGTGCCCCCCTGCGAGAACCCACCGATCGCCCATGCCCGCGGCCCGGTGGCGACGTGGAAGTGACTCGTCATGTAGTCGACCACATCGGTGGTGATGTAGGTGGCGCTGTTGCCCAGGGCGCCGTCGACGCACATCGGGTTGTGGGCGTCGGCGCTCAGCTGGTCGGGCACGACGACGATCGGCGCGAGCCCGTGGTTCTTCGCCGCGAAGGCGTCCAGGGTCCCGACGAGGTGGCCGGCCGTGATCACCGAACTCGGTTCGGCCGGTTGTCCCGAGAGCATGATCATCACCGGAAGGGCGGGGGCGTCGGCCACGAGGGCCGCCGGGGGCAGGTAGACGACGGCGTCACGGGCGGGGAAGTGCGAGACGGCGCCGGGGATGGCCACGCTGCCGTACCGTCCCACGGCCGGGACATCGGCGGGGGCCTTCCAGGTCGACCAGAGGGTCGGGTCGAACTCCGTCGAGCCGGGCGCCGCGGACGAAGGCGCGGCGGCGGTCGGCGGGAGGGCGGGCACCTCGTCCCGACCGAGCGCCTGGGACGGGTTCTGGTAGACGCCGCCGTCCCGGTTCAGGGCGAGGCCCCCGGCCAGGGCGAAGACCAGGACGGCCAGGACGGCCACGAGCTTCCGCCACCACCGGGTGCGGAACAGGTTGACGACGACGACAGCGACGCCGGCGACCACGGCGGCGACCCAGAGGCGATCCACCCAGGTGGGTGACAGGCCCAGCACGTCGCGTACGTCGCCGAGCCACCAGGTCGTGAGGGCGCCGAGGCCGGCCCCGAGCAGGACCGCGAGGGCGATCCACCGCCACCACGTGCGTCGGGTCCGCGGGCGGACGAGGAGCCCGACGGCGACGAGGGCGGCGACGACGTCCACCGCCAGCAGCATCGTCGTGGACAAGAGCGGAACCGACAGCAACCAGTCCATGCGAGAGCTTCTTTCGGCGGAGGATCGGGGTGATGGCCACCCAGGTGACACTCTGCCGCCTCGGAGCCTCTCGGCACGAGCCGTGCCGCCCGGTCTCAGCAGCCTCATCAGGTGTGATCAGCCACCACACGGCACCGACACGTCGCACCGGGGCGCCCCGTCGGCGACGGCCGTGGCAGCCGGCTCCAGCCGAACTACTCGGCGAGCCCGTGTTCGTACGCGTAGACCACCAGTTGCACCCGGTCGCGCAGGGACAACTTCGAGAGGACCCGACTGATGTGGGTCTTGACCGTCGCCTCGCTGAGGAACTCCCGCGACGCGATCTCGGCGTTGCTGAGGCCCCGCGCCGCGAGGTCGAAGATGTCGCGTTCCCGGGTGGTCAGGGTGCCGAACGACGCGGGCACGGCCCGGGCGCGTGACGCCCGGCCGTCGAAGTGCTCGAAGAGTTCTCGCGTGGCCGACGCCGCGATCACGGCGTTGCCCGCGTGCACGGTGCGGATCGCGGCGAGCAGGAACTCGGGGTCGGCGTCCTTCAGGACGAAACCGCTCGCGCCTCCCCGGATGGCGCGGGTGGCGGCCTCGTCGAGGTCGAAGGTCGTCAGCACGATGATGCGCGGCGGACGGCGGGAGGCCGCCTCGGCCTGCGCCAGGACGGCGGTGGTGGCCGCGATGCCGTCCATCACCGGCATGCGGATGTCCATGAGGACGACGTCGGGAGCGGTGCGCCCGACCATCGCCACGCCCTCCTCGCCGTTGCTGGCCTCGCCGACGAACTCGAGGTCGGGCTGCGAGCCGACCAGCATCTTGATGCCTGCACGGAACAGGGCCTGGTCGTCGACCAGGGCGACGCGGATGGGTGCCGTCGAACGGCCGGGCATGTCGATCATCGGATGCGTACCTCTTGGGTCAGTGCCAGGGTCGGCACGATGGCGTGGACGACGAAGCGTCCGTCGGCGTTCTGGGTGGTGAGCGAGCCGCCCGCCAGGGTGGCGCGCTCCCGCATGCCGTCGAGCCCGTGGCCGCCCCGCCGCTCGTCGCCGGACGTGTCGAGCGGACGCGTCGGCGGCCGCACGACGTTGGAGATCACGAGGTGCAACGCCTCGTAGCGCCAGTCGAAGTGGAGGCCGACGGGCTGGTCGACGGCACCGTGC
Organism: Frigoribacterium sp. 2355; assembly: GCF_054060695.1. Classification (NCBI taxonomy): domain Bacteria; kingdom Bacillati; phylum Actinomycetota; class Actinomycetes; order Micrococcales; family Microbacteriaceae; genus Frigoribacterium; species Frigoribacterium sp. 2355. The sequence goes on from NZ_JBSSDL010000001.1 coordinate 404,816, forward strand.
CGCAGGACGTTGGTCAGGCTCTCCTGCACGATGCGGAACACGGCGAGTTGCCGGTTGGTCCCGAGCACCTGGGGTTCGCCCGTCACGAGCAGGTCGACCGTGAGACCCGACCCGCGCATCTGGTCGAGCAGACGGTCGAGGTCGCCGAGGGCGGGCTGGGGCGCCTCGCCCTGGCTGTGCCGCAGCTGACCGAGCAGCACCCGGACGTCGCCGAGGGCCTCCCGGGCCGTCGTCGCGATCGTCGTGAGCGCCCCGTCGACCGAGGTCGGGTCGACCCGGGCGGCGTAACGAGCCCCGTCGGCCTGGGCGATGACGACGGCCAGCGAGTGGGCGACGACGTCGTGCATGTCCCGGGCGATCCGGTTGCGTTCCTGCTCGACGGCGATGTCCCGCTCGGCCCGGGCGGCCTCGCGTTCGGCCCGCGCGGCGTCGTTCTCGGCCCGGGCGGTCTCGCGCTCGGCGATGAGCCGAGCCTCACGGCTGAGCCGCTCGGACCATCGCGCCCGGGCCAGCAGTCCCCCGGCCCAGGGCAGACCGAGCAGGGCGAGGAATCCGAGGAGGCTGATCCCCAGCTGTAGGAGGATGCGGACGACGTCGGTCACCGCGTAGATGTCGTAGTCGACGCCGAACAGGCTCTGCTGCACGAACGAGAGGTAGAACGTGCCCAGGAGGGCACCCACGCCCACGGAGACCAGGCCCGACCACTTCACCCGGTCCGTGCCGTACGCCGCCGTGGAGTACAGCACCGCGCAGATCGCGAGGTTCGTGACACCCGGCGTGCTGCCCGTGATCATCTGGGACGCGGCGACCAGCCAGGCGAGGGTCAGGGCGAGCCCCGGCGACAGGCGGCGCAGGGCGAACGTGACCGTCATGCCCAGCACGACGAACGGGGTCGTCACGACGCCGTCGGACAACACCAGGCCGACCACGCCGAGCAGGAACGCCGCCGACAGGTCGACGGCGACCTGGTAGGGCGCGAGGCGTCGGAAGATCACCCGACCACCGTACGACCTACGGCGGCCCGTCCGGGGCGGCCGCCGTGCGCGAACGACCTCGGGACCACCACGATCATCCGCAGGGACGAGGACGACCCTCCTGCCCGGGACGGGGCCGGACCACCGGGAGGGGGCGTCAGAACCCCAGTCGACCGAGCTGCTTCGGGTCGCGCTGCCAGTCCTTGGCGACCTTCACCCGGATCGACAGGAACACATGCTTGCCGACGAGCGGCTCGATCTGCGCGCGGGCACGCTCGCCCACCTCGCGCAGGCGCTGACCGCCCTTGCCGATGACGATGGCCTTCTGGCTGTCGCGCTCGACGAAGAGGTTGGCGTAGATCTCGAGGAGGTCCTTGTCGTCACGCTCGACAATGTCGTCGATGGTCACCGCGAGCGAGTGCGGCAGCTCGTCCTGCACGCCCTCGAGCGCGGCCTCGCGGACGTACTCGGCCACCCGGTCGGTCAGGCCTTCTTCGGTGACCGCATCGGACGGGTAGAGGGGCTGTGACAGCGGCATGAGCTTGATCAGCTCGGCCGTGAGGACGTCGAGCTGCACGTCGCTGACCGCGGACAGCGGGATGATGGCCTCCCAGTCGCGCAGACGGCTGACCGCGAGCAACTGCTCGGCGACGGCCGGCCGAGACGTGGCGTCGGTCTTGGTGACGATCGCGACCTTCTTGGCCCGCGGGTACTGGTCGAGCTGCTCGTTGATGAACCGGTCCCCCGGCCCGAGCTTCTCGTCGGCCGGCACGCAGAACCCGATCACGTCGACGTCGCCGAGGGTGGTCTGGACGATGTCGTTGAGCCTCTCGCCGAGCAGCGTGCGCGGACGGTGCATGCCCGGGGTGTCGACCAGGACGAGCTGGCCGGTCGCCTGGTGCACGATGCCGCGGATCGCTCGTCGAGTCGTCTGGGGCTTCGACGAGGTGATGGCCACCTTCTGCCCCACGAGGGCGTTGGTCAGCGTCGACTTGCCGACGTTGGGCCGCCCGACGAACGAGACGAACCCCGCGCGGTAGGTCGAGCCCCGAGGAGGCGCGGCCGAGGGGGTGAGGTCGTCTCCGGTGGTCGACATGGGGGCCTTTCGTGAACGTGCGGGAACGGGTGGGAGGTGGAGGGTCGCGACGAACGGACGCTCAGTCGTCGCGAGCGGCGTCGGCGAACGCGGCCTGGGCGTCCGCGAGGTCGGGATCGCGCTCGACGAGCACGGTCTGCAGGTCGTGCCGACGCCCTTCGGTGCGGTCGGCCGTGAGGACGAGGCCCGACACGCGGACGACCGAGCCCTGCTCGGGCAGTCGTCCCAGGACCTTGGTGAGCAGCCCTCCCACCGAGTCCACGTCGTCGTCGTCGAGTTCGAGGCCGAAGAGATCGCCGAGTTCGTCGACGGGGAGACGGGCACTCACCCGGAAGACCCCCGCGGAGACCTCGCGTTGCGGGGCGACCTCGCGGTCGTACTCGTCGCTGATGTCGCCGACGAGTTCTTCGATGAGGTCCTCGAGCGTGACGAGGCCGGCGATGCCGCCGTACTCGTCCACGACCATCGCGAGATGGTTCTTGTCGAGCTGCATCTGCCGGAGGGCGTCGTCGGCCTTCTTGGACTCGGGCACGAAGACGGCCGGGCGGGCGAGCGTCGTCACCGGGGCCGAGTCGTCGCCGCTGTGCTCGTGCAACCGCCGGGCGAGATCGCGCAGGTAGACGATCCCGACGACGTCGTCGGAGTCGCGACCGACGACCGGGACCCGCGACACGCCTCGACCGAGGAAGAGGCTCATCGCCGAACCGACCGACGCGGTGGCGTCGAGGGTGACCATGTCGGTGCGGGGCACCATCACCTCGCGGACCACCGTGTCGCTGAACTCGAAGATCGAGTGGATGAGCTCGCGGTCGTCCTCTTCGAGGACGTCGAGCTCGGTGGCTTCGTCGACCATGCTGAGCAACTGCTCTTCGGAGGAGAACGACGCGCTGCGCGGACGTCCGGGGGTCACCCGGTTGCCGACCGCCACCAAGGCGTCGGCCAGGGGCCCGAGCACGACCCGGACGAACCGCACGAGACCCGAGGTCAGACGCACGAGGCCGCGGGCGTGGGCCCGACCGACGCTGCGCGGGCTGGAGCCCACGAGGACGAACGACACGACCGTCATGATGAGAGCCGAGAGCAGCAGGGCCAGCCACCACGGCTCGACCGAGAAGGCGAACGACAGCGACACGAGGACGGCCGCCGACGTCTCGGCGAGGATGCGCACGAAGTTGACGGCGTTGACGTGCGCCCCGACGTCGGCGGCGATGGCGGTCAACGCCGTCGCATGACGCGGATCGTCGTCCGCCTCGTCGAGGAGGTCCTGGCGGCTGAGGACGCCGAGTGCCGAGTCGGCGGCGGCCAGGAGGCCGCCGAAGACCACCAGGAAGACCGCCACGACGACGAAGACCGTGACCATCACGGCGTCACCGACTCGTGTCGGACGCGGCGAAGGCCGCGAGGATCTCGCGCTGCAGACCGAACATCTCACGCTCGTCGTCGGGTTCGGCGTGGTCGAAACCGAGGAGGTGCAGGATGCCGTGACAGGTGAGGAGGAGCATCTCGTCGAGCGGGGTGTGCCCCGCCGTGGCGGCCTGGGCCACGGCCACCTGCGGACACACGACGATGTCGCCGAGCAGGCCGGCCGGCGTGGGTTCGTCTTCGGTGCCGGGTCGCAGTTCGTCCATCGGGAAGCTCAGCACGTCGGTCGGACCGGGTTCGTCCATCCACTGGACGTGGAGCTGCTCCATCGCCGCCTCGTCGACGAACACGATCGCGAGTTCGGCCTCGGGGTGCACGTGCATCTGGTCGAGCGCGAAGGTGGCCAGACGTTGGATCGTGGCCTCGTCGACCTCGACGGCGGATTCGTTGGCGACCTCGATGCTCACCGGGCTCCCTTCTTCGGCAGGCGGTCGCGAGCGTCGGCCTGCTGGTCCGCCGCCTCGAGACGGCGGTGCTGCTGGGCCTGACGCTCGGCGTCGTAGGTCGTGTACGCGTCGACGATGCGGCCCACGAGCGTGTGCCGCACCACGTCGTCGCTGGTGAGACGGGCGAAGTGGATGTCGTCGATGTCGTCGAGCACCGTCGTGACGAGCTGGAGGCCGCTGGCGCCGGTGGGCAGGTCGACCTGGGTGACGTCGCCCGTCACGACCATGCGCGAGCCGAATCCGAGACGGGTGAGGAACATCTTCATCTGCTCGGGCGTGGTGTTCTGCGCCTCGTCGAGCACGACGAACGCGTCGTTGAGGGTTCGACCGCGCATGTACGCGAGAGGGGCGACCTCGACGGTGCCGGCCGCGAGCAGCTTGGGCACGATCTCGGGGTCCATCATCTCGTTCAGGGCGTCGTAGAGCGGCCGGAGGTACGGATCGATCTTGTCGGTCAGCGTGCCGGGGAGGAAGCCCAACCGCTCGCCGGCCTCGACCGCGGGGCGCGTCAGGATGATGCGCTGGACCTCGCGGCGCTGCAACGCCTGGACGGCCTTGGCCATCGCCAGGTAGGTCTTGCCGGTGCCGGCCGGGCCGATGCCGAAGGTGATGGTGTGCTGGTCGATCGCGTCGACGTAGTCCTTCTGGCCCCGAGTCTTCGCCCGGACCCCCTTGCCGCGGCTGGTGACGATCGGCTGCCCGAAGACCTCGGACGGGCTGCCCTGCCCCGAGTCGAGCAGACGGGCCGACGTCGCGACGTCGGCCGGGCCGAGGTCGTGACCGCCGCGGACCATCGAGACGAGCTCGTCGACGAGGCCCTCGGCCCTGCCGACGGCCGACGAGGGCCCCTCGAGGGTGACCTCGTTGCCGCGGACGAGCACGCGGACGTCGGGGTACTGCTTCTCGACCGCACGCAGCAGGCGGTCTTGCGGGCCCAGGAGCTGGACCATGGCGACGCCGTCGACGGTCACGTCGACGCGACGGACGTCGTCACCCGTCGTCGGTGTCGAGGGGCCGGTGGCGTTCGTGTCGCTAGTGGGCAAGGGTGCCTTCCTCCAGGGGTCCACCGAGCACATGGGCGTGCACGTGGAACACGGTCTGCCCGGCGGATGCGCCGGTGTTGAAGATCAAACGGAACTCGGACCCGGAGTGTTCCCCGAACGCTGCCGGGTCGGCCGCGAGCCGGGACGCGGTCGCCACCAGTTCGGCGAGCAATGCCGGGTCGCCCGCGGCGAGTTCGACGACGTCGCGGTACGCCTGGGTCTTGGGCACCACGAGCAGGTGGACCGGCGCCCGGGGCGCGATGTCGCGGAAGGCGATGACCGCGTCGCTCTCGAAGACGATGTCGGCGGGGATCTCGCGCGCGACGATGCGGCTGAAGACGGTGGGCTCGTCGGAGGTCTCGGACATGCTGCCCATCGTAGCGACGACCGCCGACACGGCCCCGGGGGGCGTCGAGGTCACCAGCGACCGAGTCGCGCGCTCAGCACGGACAGCGCGGCGGGACCGGCCGTGGAGGTCCGCAGGACGGCGTCCCCGAGGCGCACCGCGCGGGCACCCGCCTCGGCGAGCTGGTGCAGCTCGGCGGGCGACACCCCGCCCTCGGGACCGACGACCACGACGACGCGGTCGGGCACCGCGCCTCCTGCGGTCAGGTCGACCGCCGTGAGCGCCTGCTCGGCCGACGGCTCGAGCACGAGGACGAGATCGCGGGAGGCGCGCTCGGCCAGCTGCCGCGTCGTCGCGAGCCCCGAGACCTCGGGCGACCAGGGACGGATCGACTGCTTGGTCGCCTCGCGCACGATCGACGACCAGCGGGTGAGGCCCTTGGCGACCTTGGGGCCCTCCCAGCGGGAGATGCTGCGCGCCGCGGCCCACGGGACGATCTCGTCGACGCCGAGCTCGGTCGCGGCCTGCACGGCGAGTTCGTCGCGGTCGCCCTTGGCCAGCGCCTGGGCGAGGACCAGCCGCGTCGTCGGCGGTTCGTGCCGGACGACCCGGGTCGCGAGCAGCACCAGCCGTTCGGGGGCCGCCTCGGACACCTCGCCCTGGACCACCAGCCCCCGTCCGTTGCCGAGGGTCAGCGGCTCGCCCACCCGCACCCGGCTGACCGTGACCGCGTGTCGGGCCTCGGAACCGGTCAGCTCGACGCTCGAGCCGACCTCGGCGGCGACCAGCTCGTCGACCAGGTAGAAGTGCGCCACGATCAGAAGTTCAGGAAGCGGTCGCGCAACTTGCCGAAGAGACCCTGCTGGAAGTGCGACAGCTCGGGCGCCGGGGAGCGGCGACCCGAGGCGAACTTCTCGATCAGCTCGCGCTCCTTGTGGCTGAGCTTGGTCGGGGTGACCACCTGGACGCCGATCTTGAGGTCGCCGCGACCCGTGCCGCGCAGTCTGGTGATGCCGCGGTCCTTCACGGTGAGGATGTCGGCGCTCTGGGTGCCGGGCTTGATCTCGACCTCGATCTCGCCGTCGAGCCCGGTGAGCGTCGTCGACGTGCCGAGGATGGCGTCGGCCATCTGCACCTCGAGCGTGGCCAGCAGGTCGTCGCCGTTGCGGCTGTAGGTGTCGTGGTGACGCACCTTGACCTCGAGGTACAGGTCGCCGTTCGGGCCACCGGCCTGGCCGACCTCGCCCTGACCGGGCAGCTGGAGCCGGAGTCCGGTGTCGACGCCCGCGGGGATGTCGATGGGGATCGAACGTCGGGCCCGGACGCGACCCTGGCCCTGGCACGTGGGGCAGGGATTGGGGATGACGGTGCCGTAACCACGGCAGGTCCCGCACGGGCTCGACGTCATGACGTTGCCGAGCAGCGAGCGCACGGTGCGCTGGATCTGTCCGGAGCCCCCGCAGATGTCGCAGGTCTGGGGCGAGGTGCCGGGTGCGCAGCACGAGCCGCTGCACGTGTCGCAGAGGACGGCCGTGTCGACCTCGATGTCGCGCTGCGTGCCGAAGACGATGTCCTCGAGGTCGACCTCGAGGCGCAGGAGCGCGTCCTGCCCGCGTTCCCGCCGGGACCGCGGACCCTGACGCTGGCCCTGGCCACCGCCGCCGAAGAACGCGTCGAAGATGTCGCCGAAGCCGGCGGCCCCGCCTCCGCCGCCGCCACCGAAGCCGGGCTGGGGGCCGAGGTCGTAGCGTTCGCGCTGCTGCGGGTCGCTGAGCACGTCGTAGGCGTGCGTGACGTCCTTGAACCGTTCGGACGCGTCGGGGCTGGGATTGACGTCGGGGTGAAGCTCGCGGGCGAGCTTGCGGTACGCCTTCTTGATCTCTTCCGGGGTCGCCTGACGGTCGACTCCGAGGACGTCGTAATGATCTGCCACTGGTTCTCGTCTGCCTCTGGTGTGGTGTGGTGGTCTTCCCGGCGGGGCCGGGCCCGGCGGACCGGGACGGGGATGGGGGTCGTGGCACGGCCGGGGCCGTGGTGGTCGGCTACCGCTCGGTGAGCAGCGACGACAGGTACCGCGCGACGGCACGGACCGCCGCCATGTTGGTCGAGTAGTCCATGCGCATGGGCCCGAGCACGCCGAGCCTCGCGATCTCGCTGCCCTGCGTCGAGTACCCGCTGGCCAGCACGGACGCCTGGGACAACCCGAACGACGCGTTCTCGCGGCCGATGCTCGCGGCCACGTCGACGGCGTCGAGTTGCATCTCGCCGAAGAGCCGCAAGAGGGCCACCTGCTCTTCGATCGCCTCGAGCACGGGGAAGAGGTCGCCGCTGAAGTCGTCGCCCGTGCGCACCAGGTTCGCCGCACCGGCCATGACGAGGCGGTCCTGACGTCCGGCGGCGATTTGCTCGGTGAGACTCGCGACGACCACGCCGACGACCGCCGCGAGGTCGGGACGGAACCGCGCCGGCAGGTCGGTGAGGGCGGTGGAGGCCTCACCCAGGGGCCGACCGCCGACCGCGGCGTTGATGGCGGCCCGCAACTCGGACAGGAAGGACTCGTCGACGGCGGTGCGGATGTCGACGACCCGCTGCTCGACCTGGCCGCTGTCGGTGATCAGCACCGTCATGACGCGACCGTCGCCCAGGCTGACCAGCTCGACGTGACGCACGCGGGCCCGGGAGAAGGTGGGGTACTGCACCAGGGCCACCTGGTTGGTGAGTTGCGACAGGAGCCGGACCGTCCGACCGAGCACCTCGTCGAGGTCGGTGGAGTCGCCCAGGAACGTCTCGATGGCCTGCCGCTGGGCCGCGCTGAGCGGGCGCAGGTCGGCGAGCTGGTTGACGAAGAGCCGGTAGCCCTTGTCGGTCGGCACGCGTCCCGACGAGGTGTGCGGTGCCGCGATGAGCTCTTCTTCTTCGAGCAGCGCCATGTCGTTGCGGATGGTCGCCGCCGAGACGCCGAACTGGTGTCGCTCGACGATGGACTTCGACCCGACCGGCTCGCGGGACGCGACGTAGTCGTGCACGATGACGCGAAGCACTTCGAGACCGCGTTCGGAGACCATGACGCACCTCTCTTCGCTCGACGTCCCCCGCGTCGTCCGCACGCCGGGCGACCGGGCCTGGCACTCGACGTGCCGGACTGCCAATCGTACGACACCTCCGTCGCGAGGCCTACTCGGGCCGCACCCGGCTGCCCTAGGGTGGCGGGGACATCCGCAGGACACTCACGAACAGGTGCAGCCATGACCGAGAACCCTCCCGCCCAGCCGAACGGCCCGCAGAACGGCCAGCCCGGCCAGAACGGTCAGCCCGGCCAGCCGTACGGGCAGGGTCTGCCCGGCCAGGGTCAGCCCGGCCAGGGCCAGCAGTCCGGCCCCGGCTTCGGCCAGCAGCCCGGCTACCAGCCGCAGCCCGTCCAGCCGATGCGCCCCGAGGACGAGAAGCTCTGGTCGACGCTCATCCACCTCGGCGGGATCCTCTTCGCGTTCGTCCCCGCCCTCGTCGGCTACCTCGTGTTGAAGGACCGCGGCCCGTTCATCCGGGAGCACACCAGGACCGCGCTGAACTTCCAGATCACGATGGCCATCGTCTACGTGATCTCGGCGATCCTGTCGATCATCGTCATCGGAGGGGTGCTCGCCCTCGTCGCCGGCATCCTCGTGATCATCTTCTCGATCATCGCCGCCGTCGCGGCCAACAAGGGCGAGTGGTACAAGTACCCGCTGACCATCGAGTTCGTCAAGTAGACGGTCGACCGGCCCGGACGGGCACCACGCGAGGCGCGACTCCCCCCGGGAGCCGCGCCTCCTGCGTTCCGGGCCCGCGCCTCCTGGTCGCCACCGTGGGGCGCCGCGGCGATCAGGACGATCGGGACGCTCAGTCGGGCAGCAGACGCCGCACGACGGCGTCGGCCATGAGCCGCCCCTCGCGCGTGAGCACGACGCGACCCTGCAGGGCCGGACGCCCCTCGACCCAGCCGTCGGCGATGAGGCCACCGACGGCCCGGCGTCCGTCGTCGTCGAGCTCGGAGGTGGGCAGCCCTTCTCGGATGCGCACCCCGAGCAGGACGCGCTCGACCCGACGGGTCTCGTGGTCGAGGGTCTCGCGCCCGGCGGCCGGCGACTCGCCCGCGGCCATGCGCTGCTGGTAGGCGGCGGGGTGCTTGACGTTCCACCAGCGGACGCCACCGACGTGACTGTGCGCGCCCGGGCCGACGCCCCACCAGTCGTGGCCCTGCCAGTACGCCAGGTTGTGGCGGGAACGGTGCTCGACGCCACGCGACCAGTTGCTGACCTCGTACCAGTCGTAGCCCGCGCCGGCGAGCCGGTCGTCCGCGATCTCGTACATGTCGGCCGCGGTGTCGTCGTCGGGCATCGGGACCTCGCCCCGCTTGATCTGGCGGGCGAGCTTCGTGCCGTCCTCGACGATCAGCGAGTACGCGGAGAGGTGGTCGGGCTCCTGCTCGAGGGCGACGTCCAGGGAACGCCTCCAGTCGTCGAGGGTCTCGCCGGGCGTGCCGTAGATGAGGTCGAGGCTGACGTCGAGCCCGGCGTCACGGGCCCAGCGCACCACGAACGGGATGCGCTCGGGGTCGTGCGTGCGCTCGAGGGTGGCGAGCACGCTCGGGACGGCCGACTGCATGCCGAAGCTGACGCGCGTGAAGCCGGCGTCGGCGAGCTGCTGCAGGTACGCGGCGTCGACCGAGTCGGGGTTCGCCTCGGTCGTCACCTCGGCGCCGGGCTCGAGACCCCAGGTGTCGACCATCGCGTGGAGCATCGACGTGAGGTCGCCCGAGGGCAGCATCGTCGGGGTGCCTCCGCCGAAGAACACCGAGGAGGCGCGGCGCGGCGGGAGGCCCGCCTCGCGCAGCACCCGGCCCCCGAGCTCGATCTCGGTGACGGCCTGCCCGGCGTAGTCGTCACGACGAGCGCCACGCAGCTCGTCGCCCGTGTAGGTGTTGAAGTCGCAGTACCCGCAGCGCACGCGGCAGAACGGGACGTGCAGGTAGACCCCGAAGTTGCGGTCGTCCGCGCCGACGGCGACGGTCTCGGGCAGGCGTCCGTCGACGGGGGCGGGATCGCCGAGGGGAAGGGCTCCGGGCACCGTCAGGCGCCGGTTCCCGCGGCGTCGCCGCGCGGGCCGGTCGGGGGGCGCTCGTCACCGCGGGGGTCGCCGACGCCGGCCTCGGTGTCCTCGACGACGACGACCTCGTCGGTCTGCTCGCCCTTCTCGTTGAGGCTCAGTGCCCGCAGGTACCGCTTCGTGTACTGCGCCTGCGTGCGTCGCAGGAACGGTGCCACGAGACGCCACTTCGCGCTCGACGGCTTCGAGAACGACCGGATGGAGAGCCAGACCGAACCGTCGTCGGTCTGGTCGACGATCCAGGACTCTTCGCCGCTCTCGGGGTGGCCGTCGAGGGTTCCGTACGCGAAACCCTTGCGCTTCGGTTCGTCGATCACGTAGACGACGCGCACCGGGGCCTCGACCGTGCGCCCGTAGGCCTCGATGCTGAGCGTGGCCGTCGTGCCCGCCGTGAGGAAGGGCGTGCCGTCGGGCGAGTAGCGCGACTCGTCACGCGCGGTCGCCCACTCGGCGGCGTCGACCGGCTGCCCGTGCTCGTCGAACTGGACGGGCGTGTACTCGCTCTCGTCGGCCGGCGGCACGCTGTCGACCCGGACGCGGATGCCGCTGCGCTCCTGGATCTGCCAGGTCATGGTGGCGATCCAGGCCGCGGCGAAGCGGGCGTCGCCGTGGCCGACGCGAGCCCGGTACTCGGCCGGCTTGAACCCCTTCGGCGGGTACTGCATGAGGTCGGGGGCCTGCGTCGCCCCGACCTCGCCGTAGGTCGTGCGGGTCTCGGTGTGGGTGGCTCGACGCATGGACCCTACTTCTTGTCTTTCTTCTCGACGTCGCCGCTGAGGGCGGCGATGAAGGCCTCTTGGGGCACGTCGACCCGACCGATGGTCTTCATGCGCTTCTTGCCCTCTTTCTGCTTCTCGAGGAGTTTGCGCTTGCGCGAGATGTCGCCGCCGTAGCACTTCGCCAGGACGTCCTTGCGCATGGCCCGGATGCTCTCGCGGGCGATGATCCGGGCACCGATGGCGGCCTGGATGGGCACCTCGAACTGCTGCCTCGGGATGAGTTCGCGCAGCCGGCCCGTCATGAGCACCCCGTAGGCGTAGGCCTTGTCGCGGTGCACGATCGCACTGAAGGCGTCGACCTGCTCACCCTGCAACAGGATGTCGACCTTGACCAGGTCGGCCTCCTGATCGCCGATGGGCTCGTAGTCGAGGCTGGCGTAGCCCGCCGTCTTCGACTTGAGGCTGTCGAAGAAGTCGAACACGATCTCGCCGAGGGGCATCGCGTAACGGATCTCGACCCGGTCCTCGCCGAGGTACTCCATGCCCAGCAGGGTGCCGCGGCGCTGCTGGCAGAGCTCCATGATCACGCCGACGTAGTCCTTGGGCGCGAGGATGCCCGCCTTGACCATGGGCTCGCTGACGCTCGCGATCTTGCCGCCCGGGAACTCGCTCGGGTTGGTGACCGTGACGGTCTTCTTGTCTTCGGTGGTGACCTCGTAGATGACGCTCGGGGCCGTCGTGATGAGGTCGAGGCCGAACTCGCGGTCGAGTCGTTCGGTGACGATCTCGAGGTGGAGCAGGCCGAGGAAGCCACAGCGGAAGCCGAAGCCGAGGGCCACCGAGGTCTCGGGCTCGTACACCAGCGCGGCGTCGGACAGCTTGAGCTTGTCGAGGGCCTCGCGGAGGAGGGGGTAGTCGCTGCCGTCGATCGGGTAGAGCCCCGAGAAGACCATCGGCAGCGGTTCGGTGTACCCGCTGAGGGCCTCGGTCGCGGGCTTGGCCGACGTCGTGACGGTGTCGCCCACCTTCGAGAGGCGGACGTCCTTCACGCCGGTGATGAGGTAGCCGACCTCGCCGACCGACAGCCCCTGACTCGGGACGGGCTCGGGTGACGAGACGCCGATCTCGAGGATGTCGTGGGTCGACTTCGTCGACATCATCTGCACCTTCTCGCGAGGGTGCAGGGTGCCGTCGATCATGCGGATGTACGTCACGACGCCGCGGTAGCTGTCGTAGACCGAGTCGAAGATCATCGCGCGGGGCGGTGCGTCCTTGACGCCGACGGGAGAGGGGATGCGGTCCACGACGCGGTCGAGGAGCTCTTCGACGCCCATTCCGGTCTTGCCGCTGACCCGCAGCACGTCGGTGGGGTCGCCGCCGATCAGGCCCGCCAGCTCGGCGGCGTACTTGTCGGGGTCGGCCGCCGGGAGGTCGATCTTGTTGAGCACCGGGATGATCTCGAGGTCGTTCTCGAGCGCCAGGTAGAGGTTCGCCAGGGTCTGCGCCTCGATGCCCTGGGCCGCGTCGACCAGCAGGATCGCCCCCTCGCACGCGGCCAGCGAGCGGGAGACCTCGTAGCTGAAGTCGACGTGGCCGGGGGTGTCGATCATGTTGAGCGCGAAGGTCTCGCCGTTGCGCTCCCACGGCATGCGCACCGCCTGGCTCTTGATCGTGATGCCGCGCTCGCGCTCGATGTCCATGCGGTCGAGGTACTGGGCACGCATCGCACGCGACTCGACCACGCCGGTGATGCCCAGCATGCGGTCGGCGAGGGTCGACTTGCCGTGGTCGATGTGCGCGATGATGCAGAAGTTGCGGAGGGACTCGGGCTCGGTCGACGCCGGCTCGAGTGCGCGGGTTGCTTGGGGACTCACACGATCCTCTGGGGGTGGTGGGCGGGGGTACCGCACGATTCTCCCACGCCCGGGCGACGGATAGGGCGTCGGCCCGCGCGGGGCCGTACGTCGGCAACTCCTGCCCGGTGTCGCGACCGGCACCGCGCCTCCCCCGGTCGACGGCTCGCGCCGTGACGGCAGGCCGGAGTTGCCGACACCGTGGCCGCACCGGATGCCGTGCGTGTGGGACGCCGCGGGGCGGGCGAGCGGGTGGGCCGGTCGGCGGGTGGGTCAGAGGGGGGCGCGAGCCAGCGGGGCGGTGCGGGCAACTCCTGGCCGGTGCCGCTCGGGCGGTCGGACTCCCCGGCGTCACGACGGGCGCGCGACGGCAGGCAGGAGTTGCCGACGCGGGCGGCGCGAGCCGGACCGTGGGACGGGCCCGCCGGGCGGGACCGCCGGGCGGGACCGCCGGGCCGAGGGTCAGGCGGCGGTGCCGGGAAGGAGCGCGAGGACGCCCGCACCCCCGACGACGGCGAGGCCGATCGCCAGGGCGATCAGCGTGCCCACGAGCATGACGGCGGACGAGACGATGCCGACGAGTGCCATGGTGCGACCCTCGGGCTCACGGCGGCGGGACAGGATGCCGAGGACGAGGCCGGCGATCGGGACGACGAAGGTGAAGCCGAAGCCGATCGAGGCGAGGCCGAGGACGAGGCTCCAGACGGCTAGGGGCGAACGGACGCCGGTGGTGGAGGCGGAGAAGGTCGTGTGCACGGGTTGGTTCGTCATGTTCCGAGCCTAGGAAGCCCCTCGCGTCGACCCCAGGGGGCTGACCCCCGGATCTCAGCGGGGGTCGCCCGGCGCCGGCAGCTTGCCGAGCCCCCGGGTGATCACCTCGGGTGACGACGCGAGGCAGACGCGGATCCACCCCTCGCCGCTCCGGCCGAACGCACTGCCCGGCGCGACCGCGACGCGCTCCGACAGCAGGAACCGCTCGGCCCACGCCGCCACGTCGCCCTGCGACGCGTGGCTGACGTCGATCCAGAGGTAGAAGGCGCCGGTGGGCTCGAGGTACCGGATGCCCCGCTCGTCGAGCAGCGTCGTGGCGAGGTCGAGGTTGCTCCGATAGTGCTCGCGGGCGTCGGCCACGGGCTGGTGGTCCCCTACGACGGCGGCGAGGGCGGCGTGCTGGTCGGGCTCGGCGACGCAGCTGATGGCCGCCTCCTGGACCGTGCGCATCGTCTCCGCGAGGCCCTTCGGCGTCACGAGGTAGCCGACCCGCACGCCCGTCATGGCGTAGGTCTTGCTCATCGAGAAGACGCTGAACACCCGGTCGTCGCCGTCGAGCGACGCCAGGCTGACGTGCTTCGGCCCGTAGGTGAAGTACTCGTAGACCTCGTCGCTGATGACCCAGAGGTCGTGCCGGCGGGCGAAGTCCAGCAGGCGCCGCAGCGTCTCTTCCGGGTAGACGACGCCGAGCGGGTTCGACGGGCTGTTCACGATGAGGGCACGGGTGCGGTCGCCGACGAGGTTCTCGAGTTCGTCGAGGTCGGGGTGGAAGCCGAGCTCGGGGGCCAACGTGTAGGGCACGGGCACGGCGTCGAGCATGTGGGCGTTCATCGTGAACGTCGTGTAGCCGGGGTCCGGCACCAGCACCTCGTCGCCGGCCGCGAGCAGCAGTCCCATCGTCTGGTGCAGGGCCTGTGTCCCCCCGACGGTGACCCAGACCTGCTCGAGGTCCACGTGCACGTCGTTCTCCCGGGCGAGTTTGTCCACGAGCGCCTCGCGCAGGGCCGGGATGCCGCCGTTCGGCGTGTAGTCGGTGCGGTCGTCGGCCCAGGCGCGGCGTGCGGCGTCGGCGATGTGGCGGGCGACGGGCACGTCGGGTTCGCCCACCACGAGCATGTCGACGCCGTCGAGCTGCGCCGCGAGCTCGTAGACCCGACGGATTCCGGAAGCGGGCACGGTGGTCATGTGGGGTGCGAGCTGAGGCATGATGGCACGGTACCCCGCACGACACGGCACGCCGACCGGTCGACGTTCGTTGAGAGTCGGGCTCGCTGCTGGTAACGTTGCCTGTTGGCTTGCGCGTTACGTCTGCAGTGGCGGAACGCGATCGCAGCCGAGAGCCGCTCCGGTGGCCATCACCGGCGGCAGCACCGGGTCGACCGATTCACGTCGGTCGGACGCTCGGCTGGCGCACATCGTCCGATACTCAGAATCCAGAAAGTAGTTCACGTGGCAAACATCAAGTCGCAGATCAAGCGCATCGGCACCAACAAGAAGGCCCAGGACCGCAACCGCGCCGTCAAGAGCGAGCTCAAGACCGCCGTCCGCGCCACCCGCGAGGCCATCGCCGCCGGCGACAAGGACAAGGCCACCTCAGCTCTGCTCCTCGCGTCGAAGAAGCTCGACAAGGCCGCCAGCAAGGGCGTCATCCACCAGAACCAGGCCGCGAACCGCAAGTCGTCCATCGCGAAGCAGGTCGGCGCCCTCTAGGCTCCCCTCCCCCGAGCCCCCGGGCTCGACGACGAAGGCCCCGTCTCGATCGAGACGGGGCCTTCGTCGTCCCCGTTCGCCCGCAGGACAGGCGACCGGACGGTCAGGAGGCGCGACTCACGACAGCAGCGAACCGCGCGTCGAGATCATGGTCACCATCCGCTCGAGCGCGTACACCGGATCACGCTCGGCGCCCTTGACGGCCGCGTCGGTCTCGGCGAGCAGCTCGATGCACCGGCCCAGCCCGTCCTCGGTCCAGCCCCGGAGGTCTCGTTGTGCCCGTTCGACCTGCCACGGGGCGAGTCCGAAGCGCGAGGCGAGTTGACCCGAGCCGCCGTAGGAGCCCTGCACCTTGGCCATGGTGCGGATCTTCATCGCGAACGCCGCCACCACGGGCACGGGATCGGCCCCGGTCGACAACGCGTGGCGGAGCAGGACCAGAGCCTCGCCCTGCTGACCTGCGATGGCCGCGTCGGCCACCTTGAAGGCGTTGGTCTCGACCCGACCCGAGTAGTACTTCTCGACCGTGGCCTCGGTGATCTCGGCCGCGGCGTCGCTGATCAGCTGCTGGCACGCGCTGGCGAGCTCGGCCAGGTCGTCGTTGAAGGCCGTCACGAGCGCCCGGAGGGCCCCCTGCGAGATGCGACGCCGTTCGGCGGCGAACTCGGCGGCCGCGAACTCGAGCTTCTCGGTGTCTTTCTTGAGCTCGGCGCAGACGACCTCGAGCCCGCCGCCGGTGCCGCCCCGGACGGCGTCGAGCAGCTTCTTGCCGCGGACCCCGCCACCGTGGCGCAACACGAGGGTCGTGTCGTCGGCGGGCGTGTCGAGGTAGCGCAGCGTCTCGGTGAGGAAGGCGTCGGTGCACTTCTCGACGTTCGAGACGCGGATGAGACGTGGCTCGGCGAAGAGCGACGGGCTCGCCAGCGTCACGAGCTCGCCGGGCTGGTAATGGTCGGCCTCGAGGTCGTGCACCTCGAGGCTGGGGTCTTCGGCGACGAGCTGGTCGCGCAGCTGGCGCGAGGCACGGTCGGCGAGGAACTGCTCGGGCCCGCTCACGAGCACGACGGCCGCGGGGCGGATCTTGTCCCACCCGACCTGGTCGATCGCGACCGAGGCCTTCTTCGCCGTCTTGCCACTCGCTCGCGCTGCCATGCTGCCTCTCGGACGTCGTCCCACGGACGCGGGGCCCGCCGCGCCTCCTCCGATGCTAGAGGACGCCACCGACGTGTCGGACGCGCGATCTCGACCCGCGGACCCCGCGTGCTCCCGCCAGATCCGCAGGCCGACGTCGCCGCCGTCACGGCCGACGGGCGTGACGGCGGCCTGACCGGCCTCGTCGCTGCGGACCACGACTCCCCCGCCGTCCCGGACCAGGTCGAGCGCGACGTCGGTCGGGTGCCCGTAGGAGTTGTCGGCCCCCACGCCGACCAGACCGACGCGGGCCGACACCCGCTCGTACAACTCGGCGTGCTGGTCCGCCGACCCGTGGTGCGAGACCTTCAGGACGTCGACCCGCCCGAGCCCCTCGTCGCCGTCGGGTGACGAGGCCAGACGGCGTTGGGCGGTCTCACCGAGATCGCCGAGGGCCAGCAGGGAGAGGCAGCCGACCCGGCAGGACCCGCCCGGGTCGAGGCGCACCACGAGGCTGGCGTCGTTGCCCGCCGGGGTCGCGGTGGGCGGCCAGAGGAGCCGCCACGTGTGGTCGCCGAGGCGCCCCCGGGTGCCGACCCGCGCCTCCTGGACCTCGGCGCCACCGCCGCGCAGGGCGGTCACGACCTCGGCGTCGTCCGAACGCCCCACGGGCCCGACGAGGGCCGTGCCGACCCGGCCGACGACCGAGCCGATCGCCCCGACGTGGTCACGGTCGAAATGGGTGAGCACGAGCAGGTCGACGTGGCGCACGCCGAACGTCGAGAGGCAGCGGTCGACGGCGGCCTCGTCGTCACCCACGTCGATCAGGGCGACGGCCCGCGCGCTGCGGACGAGCACGGCGTCGTCCTGCCCCACGTCGCACTGGGCGACGACCCAGTCGGCGGGAACGGAGGCGCGGGTCACCACGGTGCGCCCGCCCACCACCCCGACGGTGGCCACCAGCACGCCCACCAGCAGCGTCGTCGCGACGGCCCGCAGGCGGCCGCGGGCCCGGGCCACCACGGCGACCACGACGAGGGCCGTCACGCCGACCAGGGAGGCGACGCCGAGCGCCGAGGCGTCCCACCCGAGTCGCGTGCCCGGCCAGGTCGACGCCGACCGGGCGACGGCCGCGACCCAGGACGACGGCAGCCACGAGGCCCACGCGACGGCCGCGGCGGTCGCGGGCGCCCAGGGCGCGAGCACGCAGACGACGAGCCCACCCACGGTCGCCACCGGAGCCGCCGGGCCGGCCAGCACGTTCGCGGCGACGCCGTGCAGGGCGATGCTCGGTTCGAGGGCGAGCAGCACGGGCTGGCACGCGAGTTGCGCGGCCGTGGGGACGGCGAGGGCCGCCGCCACCGGTTCGGGCACGAGGCGCGCCAGCAGGGCGGTCAGCGGCCCTCCGAGCACGACGAGCCCTGACGTCGCGAGGATCGACAGGACGAAGGCGAGGTCGCGGGCCAACCACGGGTCCGCGAACAGCAGCCCGGCGACCGCCAGCGCGATCACGGGCACACCGGCGATCGGCCGGGCGACGGCGAGGTGCACGAGGACGAGCACCGCCATGACGGTGGCCCGGACGATGCTCGGCTCGGGCGTGACGAGCACGACGAACGCCACCAACACGACGACGGCCATCGCGAGTCGCAGCAACCGCGGGACCCTCAGCACCGACCCGACGAGCACCACGAGTGCGACCAGCACGGCGCAGTTCGAGCCCGACACGGCCGTCAGGTGGCTGAGCGACGCCTGCGTCATGTCGTCGTCGAGGTCGTCGGGCACCCCCGACGTGTCGCCGATCGCGAGCCCGGGCAGCAGGGCCCCGCCGTCACCCGGCAGGTCTGCGGCCACGGCACGGAAGGCCGAGCGGAGCCCGTTCGACCAGGCCGACGTCCGCCCGGGCTCGGCGCGGACGCCGAGCGGCTCGACCGCCCGCCCCTCGAACGCGACCGACTCGCCGTACCTCACCGGGCCCAGGACGAGCCGGGCCGACACCCGGGCCCCGATCTCGGCCGACCGGCGACCGTCGAGGCGCGCCCCGAACACCCGCACCGGGACGCGGTCCCCGAGGGCCACGGTCCCCGCGCCGACGTCGAGTCGGTCGACCGACATCGTCAGGACGTCGGACCGCGCCTCGACCCGGTCGAGCAGGCGCCCCTCGACGGTGACCGCGTGCCCCGCCGACGTCGTGAGCCCCGACGGGTGACGGCGGTCGTCGCGCACCGCCGCCTGGCCCGTGAGCCCGGCACACGCCCCGGCACTCAGGGCCACCACCAGCAGGACCTGCCCGGCGGCGAGGGCGCCCACCCGCGCCACGAGCACGAGCCCGACCGCGACGACGCAGACGACGAGGGCGACGGCGGCCACGACGGGCGACAGCCCCGGCCGGGTCGAACCCACGGCGAGCCCGACCCACGCCACGGCCACCGGCACCCCGAGCCGCAGGTCGAGGACGCGACCGGGCGTCACACCCGCACCCGCTCGCGCAGTGCCTCGAGCGTCTTCGGACCGATGCCCGGCACCCCCAGCAGGTCGTCGACGCTGCGGAAGCGGCCGTTCTCGTCACCCCAGGACAGGATCGCCGCCGCGGTCGCCGGCCCCACCCCGGGCAGCGTCTGCAACGCGGCGTCGTCAGCGAGGTTGAGGTCGACCGTCCCGCCACCGGCCCCCGTCCCGCCACCGGTCGCCGTTCCCCCCGCGGCCGGTCCACCCGCCGCCGCGTCACCACCACCCGCCACCCCGTCGTCCGCGGTCTCACCGACGGCCGGCACCCGCAGCTGCTCGCCGTCGACCAGCACCCGCGCGAGGTTGACCGCCGCCTGGTCGGCCTCGTCCGTGAACCCGCCGGCCGCTGCGACCACGTCGACGACGCGGGCGCCGTGCGGCAGTTCGTACAGGCCGGGCGCCGCCACCCGGCCGTGCACGTGCACGAAGACGACCGAGGCACCCGCGGGAGGTGCGGTGCCGGCCCCTGCCCCGGCCTCGGCCTCGGCCCCGGTGCCCGGCTCGACGGTCACGAGCTCGTCCGCCGCGCCTCCTCGGGTGGCGAAGGCCGACACGGCGACGCTCACCGCCAGCACGACGAAGAGCAGGACGACGACCGCCCCGACCCCCACGCGCCACCGCGGACCACCCGGCTCGGACGGGTCGACGGCGGTGCGGAAGCTGACGGTCATGACCCGTCACGGTACGAGCGCCCATCGCGCCGCACGGACGACGACGGCCGCCCTGGGGAGCCAGGGCGGCCGTCGACGAGTGGGGACGAGACGCCCCGAGTGACCTACTTCACCGCGATGTTCACCAGGCGCGGCGCCCGCACGATGACGTTGACGATCTGCTTGTCGCCGACCGCGCGCTGCACGGCCGCCGAGTCGCGGGCCAGCGCCTCGAGCTCGTCGGAGGCGATCTTGGGCGACACCTCGAGCCGGTCGCGCACCTTGCCGTTGACCTGGACGACCGCGGTGACGCTCGTCTCGACGAGCAGCGTCGGGTCGGCCTTCCGCCAGCCGTACGTGGCGAGGGCACCGCCGTCGTAGCCGAGCTTCTCCCACATCTCGGAAGCCGTGTAGGGAGCGAACAGCGACAGCCCCAGCGCGACGGTCTCGGTCGCCTCGCGCACCGCCGGGTCGGACGCGCCGGGACCCGAGTCGATCGCCTTGCGGACGGCGTTGGTGAGCTCCATCAGGCGAGCGACGACGACGTTGTACTTGAACGCCTCGCTCAGCCCCGGGGCCTCGGCGAGGAACCGGTGGGTGACCCGGCGCAGGGCCTGGTCGCCGTCGTCCCACACCACGTCGCGCGAGCTGTCGACGTCGCTCGCGAGACGGAACGCCCGGGCCAGGAACTTGGCCGAACCGGCGGGCGAGACGTCGGCCCAGTCGATGTCGTCCTCGGGCGGGCCGGCGAAGGCCATCGTCAGGCGGATGGCGTCGACGCCGTGCTTCTCGATCTCGTCGGAGAGGCTGACGACGTTGCCCTTGCTCTTGCTCATCTTGGCGCCGTCCTGCAGCACCATGCCCTGGTTCAGCAGCGCGCTGAAGGGCTCGGTGAAGTCGACGTGACCGAGGTCGAAGAGCACCTTGGTGATGAAGCGCGCGTAGAGCAGGTGCAGAATGGCGTGCTCGACGCCCCCGACGTACTGGTCGACCGGCGCCCACCTGCTGGCCTGGGCCGGGTCGAAGGCCCGGTCGGCGTCGGTGGGATCGAGGAACCGCAGGAAGTACCACGAGCTGTCGACGAAGGTGTCCATCGTGTCGGCGTCCCGACGCGCGGGCGACCCGTCGCGCGGGTCGGGCACGTTCACCCAGTCCTCGGCCGCGCCGAGCGGCGAGCTGCCCTTCGGCTTGAGGTCGAGGCCCTCGGTCGACGGCAGTCGGACCGGCAGCTCGTCGTAGGGCACCGGCACCTCGACGCCGTCGGCGCCGTGCACGATCGGGATGGGCGTGCCCCAGAAGCGCTGGCGCGAGATCAGCCAGTCGCGCAGACGGTACGTCTTGGCCGCCCCGCCGTCGCCGGACGCCTCGAGCAGTTCGACGACGCGCTTGATCGCGTTCGACTTGCTGAGGCCGGTCAGGGCGCCCGAGTTCATCAGTCGGCCGTCGCCGGTCAGGGCCACGCCCGTCTCGCGGGGGTTCAGGTCGGGCAGGTCGTCCGGCAGGATCGCCTGGCCGTCCTCGTCGAGCTCGAGCTTGGGGATCACGCCCGTGACGGGCGCGTTCGTGTCGACCACGACGCGCACCGGGAGGTCGTACTTGCGGGCGAAGTCGAGGTCGCGCTGGTCGTGCGCAGGCACGGCCATGACCGCGCCGTGGCCGTAGTCGGCCAACACGTAGTCGGCGGCCCAGACCGGCATCGGGTCGCCCGTGAGCGGGTTGACCGCGACCCGGCCGAGCGGCACGCCGGTCTTGGGGCGCTCGCTCGACTGGCGCTCGATCTCGGTCGCCTTCTGCACCTCGACGAGGTACTCGGCGAAGGTCGCCTTGACGTCGTCCGTCGCGTCGGCGACGAGTTCGGCCGCGAGGTCGGAGTCGGGCGCGACGACCATGAACGTCGCGCCGTAGAGGGTGTCGGGACGCGTGGTGAAGACCGTGACCTTCTCGTCACGGCCCTCGATGGCGAAGTGCACGTCCGCACCGATCGAGCGGCCGATCCAGTTGCGCTGCATGTTGAGCACCTTGGTCGGCCACCGGCCCTCGAGCTGGTTGAGGTCGTCGAGCAGGCGGTCGGCGTAGTCGGTGATCTTGAAGTACCACTGCGTCAGCTTCTTCTTGACCACGACGGCACCCGACCGGTCGCTGGTGCCGTCGGGCAGCACCTGCTCGTTGGCGAGCACGGTCTGGTCCACCGGGTCCCAGTTGACCCAGCTGTCCTTGCGGTAGGCCAGGCCCTTCTTGTACATCTCGAGGAACAGCCACTGGTTCCACTTGTAGTACTCGGGATCGCTCGTGTGCAGCACCCGGCTCCAGTCGAACGACGGGGCGTAGAGCTTCATGCTCTGCTTCTGCTGCGCGATGTTCGCGTAGGTCCACTCGCGGGGGTCGACGCCGCGCTTGATGGCCGCGTTCTCGGCGGGGAGCCCGAAGCTGTCCCAGCCGATCGGGTGCAGCACGTTGAAGCCCTGCTGGCGCCAGTAGCGCGTCACCATGTCGCCGAGGGCGTACTGCTCGGCGTGGCCCATGTGCAGGTCGCCCGAGGGGTAGGGGAACATGTCGAGGATGTACTTGCGCGGCCGCTTGTCGTCGGGGTCGACGACGAACGGCTGCTCGGCGTCCCACCGGGCCTGCCACTTCTCTTGCAGGCGGGCGACGTCGTACTCGCGTTCGGGCACGCCGTCGTGGGGCGGGATGGCCGAGGAGGCGTCGGTCGCGGTCGTGTCGTGCTCGTGTGCCACGGGGCTCTCATTCACTGCTGGCAGTCGGTGCGGTGGGGGCGGACCGTTCGTGCGAGGGCACGGCGACGTGCGCCGGGCTCGGCGATCCTCGCCAAGGCTACCGAACGGCACGCGCCGTCACGACATGCGGACCGGGGCCCCGTCGGCGGTACGGACGCCGAGCACGGCGAGCAGGGCCGCCGCCTTGAGCTCGACCTCGTCGCGTTCGTCGACCGGCACCGACGAGATGGTGATGCCGCCGCCCACCCCGACGCGAGCACCCGCCGGTCGCGCGGGCCGTCCCGCACCCGCCGCCCGGGCCCCGTGGACGACGATCGAGCGGATGGTCATCGCCAGGCTCGCCGAGCCGTCGCGCCCGAGCCAGCCGGTCGCGCCCGAGTAGACCCCCCGGGGCGCTCCTTCGAGGTCGGCGAGCAGTTCGACGGCCCGTCGCTTCGGGGCACCGGTCATCGACCCGGCGGGGAAGGCCGCCTCGACGACGTCGGCCGCGGTGCACCCCGCCCCGAGACGGGCCCGCACCGTGCTGACGAGCTGGTGGACGTGCTCGTACGAGTGCACGGCGAGCAGCTCGGACACCTCGACCGTGCCGAGCAGGGCCACCCGGGCGAGGTCGTTGCGGACCAGGTCGACGATCATGACGTTCTCGGCGCGCTCCTTCTCGCTCTCGACGAGCTCGCGCGCGAGCACCGTGTCGTCGGCGCCCGACCCGCGGCGTCGCGTGCCCTTGATCGGCGCCGACGACACCCGGCCGTCGGCCGTCACCTCGACGAACGACTCGGGCGACGCCCCGACGACGGCCACGTCGCCGATGCGCACGAACGACGCGTGCGGCGCCGGCGAGGACCGACGGAGGCGCGCGAAGGCCTCGAGCGCGTCCACCGGCCCCACGACGTCGACGGCCGTGGTCAGGCAGAGCTGGTACGCCTCGCCGGACGCGATGGCCCGCCGACACCCCTCGATCAGGTCGAGGTACTCGTCGGGGCGGTGCCGCCAGCGGGCGGTGGGCGGGGCGGTGCCCCCCGAGGAGGCGCGGGTCGGCCCGGGCACCGGAGGCTCGGGCGGCACGTCGGCCCAGGCCTCGACCAGGGAGGGTGCCCACGGGTCGCCGGCCCGCGCGACGGCCTCGACCGAGCGTGCGGCGTGGTCGAAGACCAGGGCACGGTCGACGTCGAGCAGGGCGAGGTCGGCGGGGTCCCCGTCGGCGGCGACGGTGGAGGCGGTGGCTGCCGGCCGGTGCCCCTCGGTGGCGTCGCGGTCGAGCAGCCGGCAGCCGAAGCCGTAGCCGAGCCAGCCGGCCCAACCGAGCGGATGGCTGTCGGGCTCGACGTCGACCAGGTCGTCACGCACCGCCTGCCAGAGCCGGTCGGCGCCGCCGTCGCGGACGTCGCCCGTCGCGGCCCGACCCCACCCGACGACCGAGCGGCCCCGCACGGCGCCCACCCCGGCGTCGCGCCAGACCACGTCGCCGGTCGCGGCCAGGTGCCGGACGACGGCCTCGGGGTCGCGCCACGGCAGGGAGGAACGGACGACCGCGGGACGCATACCCTTGATCTTATGAGCGGAGACCCGACCCGATGAGTGGCGAGCGGCCGGGTGGTGACGTGCTGCACGTCTGGCAGGGCGACGAGCTGGCGACGCGCGGGGGCGGAGGGGCGGCGGACGCCGACCCGCGCCTCCTCGTGGCGGACTCGTGGCTGGTCGACGACGGCTCGGTGCTGGCGCTCGACGTGCACCGCGACCGGTTCGCCGGGTCGGTCGCCGAGGTGCCCGGGGCGCCCGACGCGGACGAGGTGTCGGCGTTCTGGACGGCGGCCCTCGCGGTCCTCCCCCGGGCAGGAGCCTGGTTCCCCCGCGTCGAGCTCGTCGCGGGCGACGGAGCGGAGGACGGCGACCGGGCACGGCTGCGGTTGCGGTTGCGCCTCCGTACCGCTCCCCCGCGTCACCGCTCGGTCGTCCTCGCCACGGCCGACGGGGACCCCCGCACACGACCGACGGTCAAGGGGCCCGACCTCGCCGCCCTCGGCTCGCTCGTCTCCGAGGCGCGGTCCCGAGGGGCCGGCGAGGCCGTGCTGCTCTCGCCCGAGGGGCACGTCGTCGAAGGCGCCTGGAGCTCGATCGTCTGGTGGCGCGGGGACGCCCTCTGCCTCCCGTCGGACGACCTGCCGCGCCTCCCGGGCGTCACGGTCCGCAGCCTGACGACGCTGGCCGCCGTCCTCGGCGTGGACGTGCTGCACGATCGCACCCGGCCGGACGAGCTCGACGGGTTCGAGGTCTGGAGCCTCGGCGCACTGCACGGCATCCGCATCGTCACCGGTTGGATCGACGGCCCGGCACCCGCCGAGGAGCCGGGGCGCCTGGCGCTCTGGCACGGCCGACTCGACCGCCTGCGACGACCGGTCGACGGCTGACCCCACCGGGACGCGATCGGTGGCTCGACGCGTCAGGCGCCGGCCCCGTCGTCGGGCGTGACGTCGGACCCGACCTCGGACCCGACCTCGACCCCGACCTCGACCTCGCCGAGGCGGCCCGCCTCGAGGCGCACGCGCCGCGTCACCAGCTCGGCCGGCACCTCGACGTGCGAGATCACGACGACCGTCGAGCCGTCGTCGCGGGCGGTGGTCAGGACGTCGTGCACGAGCCGACGGGAGGTCTCGGCGTCGAGTCCGGCCGTCGGCTCGTCGAGCACGAGCACCGGGAACCCCCGCAGGAGGGCACGCGCGAGCGAGATGCGCTGGGCCTGACCACCCGAGACGAGGACGCCGCGCTCGCCCACCGGTGCGTCGAGCCCGCCGCGCTCGGCGGCCCAGCGGCCCAGCCCGACGCGGTCCAGGACCGCGAGCAGGTCGTCGTCGGTGGCCGTGTCGCGGGCGAAGAGCAGGTTCTGCCGCAGGGACTCGTCGAAGAGGTAGGGCGTCTGCTCGATCAGGCCGACCGTGGCCCGGACGGCGGCCGGGGCGAGGATCGCCGTGTCGACTCCCCCGACCTCGTAGCGACCCGTGTGCTCGACGAAGCGGGCCAGCACCCACGCCAGCGTGGTCTTGCCGGCGCCGCTCGGCCCCTCGACCACGAGGCGGTCGCCGACGGCCACGTCGAGGTCGACGCCGCGGAGCGCGGGGCCCGCCGCCCCCGGCCAGGTCGCCGAGACCCCTCGCAGGCGAAGCGCGGGCACGGAGGCCGGCACGGCGGGCGCGTGGGCTCGGAGAGGGTCGGAGGCGGTGACGTCCGCCTCGCCGGACACGTGGTCGTCGTCGACGACGCCGGCCGGCACGTCGACCGGCACCGCCGAGTCGACGCGGTCACCGCTCGCCCGCACGCGACGCCAGGCCAGCACGGCCGTGGGGACGGCACCGACGACCTCGAAGACGGCGAGGGGCACGAGGGCGACCAGCGCGAAGGCGGGACCGGTCAGCCCGCCCGAGGCGACGTCGGGCGCCACGACGGGGATCGTCGCGAGCACGGCGGCACCCGACAGCGCCGAGAGCACGGCGGCGACCACGCCCCCGGTCAGGGCCCGACGCGAGGAGGCGCGGCGCAGGTCGTCGTCGAGTCGAGCGACCCGGGCGAGCTGGCGGTCCACCGCCTCGAACGCGACGAGCACGTCGAGGTTCTGCACGAGGTCGACGACGGCGGCCGAGAGGGCCCCCCGACGGTCGGCGAGGGTGCGTTCACTGCGGCGGGCGAGCCGGTCCGCGGCGACGCAGCCGACGACGAACGCGACGACGAGTGCGCCTGCCAGGACGACCGCCGCCATCGGCGACACGAGGGCGACGCCGACCACCGCGACGACCGAGGTCAGGCCCGACACCACGAGCGGCTGCACGACCCGGAGGGGCAGGTCCTGCAGGGCGTCGACGTCACCGACGACGCGCGCCAGCAGGTCGCCGCGATCGGTGCGGCCGAGACCCGCCGGGGCCACGCGGATCAGTCGGCGGTAGAGCTCGGTGCGGACCACGGCCAGCTGACGGAAGGCCGCGTCGTGGCTCGACAGCCGTTCGAGGTAGCGGAAGACCGCGCGGGTCAGGGCGAACGCGCGGACGCCCACGACGGCGAGCGAGAGGTAGAGGATCGGCGGCTGCTCGGCGGCCCGCGTGATGAGGTACGCCGACGCCGCGAGCAAGGCCACCGCCGAGAGGGCGCTCAGCGACCCGAAGACCAGGCCGGGGGCGGCGCGGCGCCCGGCGGGCTGAGCCGTGCGGAGCAACGAGCGGGTCACGAGGGGCCTCCGATCGGGACGACGACGTCGGCCGCGTCGCTCACGGCGCGGCGGTGCGTGACGACGACCACGGCGACGCCCGTGGCCGCGATGCGACGGAGGCCCTCGACGACCCGGGCCTCGGTGACCCGGTCGAGGGCGGACGAGGGCTCGTCGACCAGCAGGAGGCGCGCCCCGACCCGGTCGAGCCGGTACAGCGCCCGGGCCACCGACACCCGCTGCGCCTGGCCGCCGGACAGCCCCTCGCCGCCGGCCCCGAGCACGAGCGCCGGGTCGAGGCCGGCCGCGCCGGCCAGGTCGAGGGCGCGGACGACCGCCTCGGTGTCGGGGCCGTCCTCGTCGCCGAGGCCGACGTTCTCGGCGACGGTGCCGGACGACAACTGGGCGGACTGGCCCGACCAGGCGATCTCGTGGCGGGCGGGCGCGCGGCCCGACGAACGCCAGACGACCCGTCCCTCGCACGGCTCGAGCCCCAGCACGGCGTCGAGCAAGGTGGACTTCCCGGCACCGCTCGGGCCGACGACCGCGGTGACGCGACCCGTCTCGGCGACGAAGGAGGTCTCGGCCAGCCGCACCGCGCCTCCTCGGCCGACCGACACCCGGTCGACGACGAGCGCGTCGGCCCCGGGGAGGGCCGCGGCCGGATCGGCGTCGGTCGTCGCCCGGGACGACCGTGGCGTGACGTCGCCGTCCTCGTCGTCCAGCAGCTCGAAGACGTCGTCGGCCGCCGCGACCCCGTCGGCCGCGGCGTGGTAGTTGGCTCCGACCTGGCGGAGGGGCAGGTAGGCCTCGGGGGTGAGCAACAGCACGAACAGCCCGGCGGTCAGCCCCAGCGACCCCTCGACGAGCCGGATGCCGATGGACACGGCGACGAGTGCGACGGACAGCGACGCCGCGAGCTCGAGCACGAAGCCGCTGAGGAAAGACACGCGCAGCACCGTGACCGTCTGGACCCGGTAGTCGTCGGTGATGCGACCGATCCGCTCGACCTGGCGCCGCTCGCGACCGAAGGCCTTGAGCGTCGACGCCCCGCCCACGGCGTCGGCGAACGACGAGGCGAGGTGCGTCAGGCGGTCCCACTGCCGGGTCTGGGCGGCCCGCGTGATCCACCCGATCAGGACCATGAAGACGGGGATCAACGGCAGGGTCAGCACGACGATCAAGGCCGACAACCAGTCGTGGAGCGCCATGACGACGATCAGCAGGGGCGTCGCCAGGGCCGTCAGCACCAGCTGCGGCAGGTAGCGCGCGAAGTACTCGTCGAGGGCGTCGAGCCCGGGGCCGACGAGCGTCGCGACGCGCGCCGAGGAGTGGCGGTCGACCCAGGCGCGCCCCCGGTCGGCGACCGCGCGGACGACCCGGGCCCGCAGCTGGCTCTTGACCTGCGCCGCGGCCCGCGCGGCCGTCACCTCGAGGGCCCAGGCGACGAGCGATCGTGCCGCCACCGAGACCCCCAGCCCCAACAGGGCGGTCGAGAGCCCGGAGACGCGCCCGTCGACGACCTGGACCACGGCCGTCGTCGTGAACCAGGCCACGGCGACGATCGCGAGGGTCTGCCCGAGGCCGAGCACGGCACCGAGCCCCAGGAACACCCGGGCGGCGGAGGCGTAGCGCAGGAGGCGCGGGTCGAGCGGCTTCACGGACGTCACCTCAGTGCGCGGCCGGGATGGTAGCCCGGGTGATCCGCTTGCGGAAGATCCAGTAGGTGAAGCCCTGGTAGCCGAGGATGAGCGGGACGAAGACGAGGGCCACCCAGCTCATGATCGTCAGGGTGTAGGTCGAGCTCGACGCGTTGGCGATCGTGAGACCGTTCGCCGGATCGTTGCTCGCCGGCATCACCCAGGGGAAGAGCGCGGCGAACAGGCTCGACACCGCCAGGGCGATCGTGAGGGCCATGAGGCCGAAGGACCGGCCCTCGCGACCGCGCAGGTTCGCGACGAACGAGGCGATCAGGCTGACGGCGGCCCCGGCCGAGAGGACCACCGAGGCGAGGGTCCCGTGCATCAGCGAGGTCAGGACCAGGAAGGACGCCGCGACGACGATCGTCACGAGCCCCGCGCGGGTGGCCAGGCGCCGGGCCCGGTCACGGATCGCCCCCTCGGTCTTGAGCGTGACGAACACGACGCCGTGCGTGAAGAAGAGCAGCAGGGTCGTGAGACCGCCCAGCAGGGCGTAGGGGTTCAACAGGTCGACCAACGTCCCGGTGTAGTCGTGCCCCTCGTCGAGCGGCACGCCCTGCACGACGTTGGCGAACACCAGCCCCCAGACGAACGCCGGCACGGCCGAGCCGACGACGATCATGAGGTCGAAGCGGCGCTTCCACGAGGACTCGGGACGCTGGTGGCGGTACTCGAACGAGACGCCCCGCGCGATCAGGGCCAGCAGGATGAGCAGCATCAGGAGGTAGAAGCCGCTGAACAGCGTGGCGTACCACTCGGGGAAGGCCGCGAACAGGAACGCACCGGCGACGATGACCCAGGTCTCGTTGAGGTCCCAGACCGGACCGATGGTGTTGATCAGCACGCGCCGGTCGGTGTCGTCGCGGCCGAGGAAGGGCAGGGACATGCCGACCCCGAAGTCGAAGCCGTCGAGCACGAAGTAGCCGACGAAGAAGAACCCGAGGATCACGAACCAGAGGGTGGGGAGGTCCATGGTCAGAGCCTTTCTCGCATCGGTTCGGTGGGGGTGGTGGGCATCAGTAGACCGTCGCCTCGTGGCGGATCTCGCCCGACACGGGGTCGGGCTCGGGGGCGTCGGCCGGCCCCTTCTGGGCGGCCCTGACGATGAGCTTGAACTCGACGACCGCGAGCGTGCCGTAGATCAGCGTGAAGGCGACGAGCGAGATGAGCACCGTCAGGCCGGTGACGCCCGGCGAGACGCCGTCCTCGGTCTTCAGCAGCCCGAAGACGAGCCAGGGCTGTCGACCCATCTCGGTGAAGACCCAGCCGACGATCATGGCGAGGAGGGGCATCGGGTAGCTGAAGACCGCGGCCCGCCAGACCCACCTGTTCTGCGGCAGGCGTCCTTTGCGGGTGATCCAGAGGCCGACGAGCGAGACGAGCACGCCGACCATGCCGAGGCCCATCATCCAGCGGAAGGACCAGTAGGTGACCCAGATGATCGGGGTGTAGTCCCCCGGACCGTAGAGCTGCACGTACTGCGCCTGGAGGTCGTTGATGCCCTCGACCGTGCCGTCGAAGGTGTGCGTCGACAGGAACGACAGCAGGTACGGCACCCGGATGCTGAAGAGCTCGTGCACCCCGTCGGGCGTGCCCAGGGTGAAGATCGAGAACGAGGCGTCGGCGCCGGTGCTGGTCTTGTACAGGGCCTCCGCGGCCGCCATCTTCATCGGCTGGGTCTCGACCATGGCGAGACCCAGCTGGTCGCCCGTGATGAAGGTGAGCGCGCCGGCGGCCACCATCGTCCAGAGACCGAACCGCAGGGCCGGTCGCATCGTCTCGAGGTGCTGGTTGCGCGAGAGGTGCCAGGCGGCGACGGCGACGATGACCGCGGCCGAGACCATGAAGCAGGCGAAGATCGTGTGCGGGAACGCGGCGAGGGCGACCTTGTTGGTCAGCACCTCCCAGATGCTCGTGAGCTCGGCCCGCCCCTTCTCCTCGTTGATGTCGTAGCCGACCGGGTTCTGCATGAAGGCGTTCGCGGCGATGATGAAGTACGCCGAGAGGATGCTGCCGACCGTCGCACCCCAGATGCTCAGCAGGTGGAGCTTCGGCGGCACCTTGTCCCAGCCGAAGATCCAGATGCCGATGAAGGTCGCCTCGAGGAAGAACGCGAGCAGGCCCTCGAGCGCGAGCGGGGCGCCGAACACGTCGCCGACGAACCGCGAGTAGTCGGACCAGTTCATGCCGAACTGGAACTCCTGGACGATGCCGGTCACGACGCCCATGGCGAAGTTGATCAGGAAGATCTTGCCGAAGAACTGGGTCAGCTGCAGGTAGTGGACGCGGCCGGTGCGCACCCAGGCCGTCTGGAAGACCGCCACCGTGAAGGCCATGCCGATCGTGAGGGGCACGAACAGGAAGTGGTAGATCGTGGTGAGCCCGAACTGCCAGCGGGACAACAGCAGCGGGTCGAGCAGCTCGTTCATCGGGATGTGCCTTCTCCCTCGGATGGTGGTGGTGGTCGTGCGTCGCACCGTCGGGACGTGACGAGCCTAGATCCGGAGATGAACGACACCTGTCGTTTAGGGCACCCGGGCGCCGTGCACTCGCTGTGAATAGGCTCGGGCGGGTGAACGACGTGCTGACGACCCTGCTCGACCTGGTGCAGTCCGTCGATCCCGTGCTGAGGACGGTGCTG
This sequence comes from Frigoribacterium sp. 2355, assembly GCF_054060695.1. Taxonomy (NCBI): domain Bacteria; kingdom Bacillati; phylum Actinomycetota; class Actinomycetes; order Micrococcales; family Microbacteriaceae; genus Frigoribacterium; species Frigoribacterium sp. 2355. Next base: position 435,898 of record NZ_JBSSDL010000001.1, read on the forward strand.
GCCGGCATCGCCATGGTGCTCGAGACGTCGGTGCTGCTCGGCCTGATCGTGCCGGGCGACACGGTGGCGATCGTGTCGGCCACGGCGGTGGGGTCACCCTTCGAGTTCGGTGCGCTCGTGGTCGCCCTCGTCCTCGGCGCCCTGGTGGGCGAGAGCATCGGGTTCGCCCTCGGCCGGTTCTTCGGACCGAGGATCCGCGCGAGCGCGCTCGGACGACGCCTCGGCGAGGCGAATTGGGTCCGGGCCGAGAACTACCTCGCGCGACGGGGCGGCATCGCCGTCTTCGTCTCGAGGTTCCTGCCGGTTCTGCACTCGCTCATCCCGTTGACGGTGGGCACGAGCCCCATGCGCTACCGGACGTTCCTCACCTGGACGGCCCCCGCCTGCCTCCTCTGGGCCCTCGCCTACGTCTCCGTCGGCGCGGCGGCCGCGGGCGGCTACCGCGAGCTGGCGGACCGACTGCACCAGGCCGGGTACGTCTTCGTCGGCATCATCGTCGCGTTCGTCCTGCTGGTCGTCGTCGTGAAGAAGGTCCTGCACCACCGCGAGGAGCGCCACATGACACGCCCCGACGGGGACGCGGGCGACGGGGCGTCCTGACCCGCGCCTCCTCGGGGTCGCCCTCCGGGCGAGGCCCGGACGACGGAGAGCCCCGTTCCGCGGACGGAACGGGGCTCTCGACGAGGGGGCCTAGCTGTCGAGCAGGCCCTTCTCGGTCAGGTAGTCCTTGGCGATGGTGGCCGAGGACTCCTTGTCGGTCTGGCTCTTCGAGTTGAGCTTCTGCAGGTCGGAGGCGCTCAGGACCTCGTCGACGCTGTCGATGACGTCCTGCGCGTCGGAGTCGACCTTGTCGGACACGATCGGCACCACGTTCTGCGGCAGGATCATGTTCTCGGGGTCTTCCAGGGTGACGAGGTCGTTCTCGGCGATCAACGGGCTGGCCGTGTAGATGTCGGCCAGCTGGATGCTGCCGTCGGTCAGGGCCTTGACCGTCAACGGGCCACCGCCGTCGTCGATCGGCGTCGAGGTGACGTCGACACCGTAGATGCTCTTCAACCCGGGAGGGCCGTAGGGACGTTCGGCGTTCTCGGGCGGAGCACCCAACGTCAGCGTGCCGGAGTAGTCCTTGAGGTCGGCCAGGCTCGTGATGTCGTTGTCCTCGGAGAACTCCTTCGTCACGTTGTAGCTGTCCTGGTCGGACGCCGCGGCGGCCTTCAACGCGGTCAGACCGGAAGGCAACGCGGCGGCGAGGGCCGTCTCGACCTCTTCGGGCGACTTGGCGGTCTCGTCTTTGTCATAGTACTGCAACAGGTTGCCGGTGTACTCGGGGAAGACGTCGATCTTGCCGGACTCGAGCTCGGGCAGGTAGACCTCGCGCTGACCGATCTGGTACTGACGGTCGACCGTGTAGCCCTTGGCCTCGAGGGCCTGGGCGTACAGCTCGGCGATGATCTCGTTCGAGTAGTACTGCTGCGAGCCGATGACGAGCGTGTCGCCGTCGCTCGACGCCGACGAGTCGCCGGAGCTCAGCGGGTCGCTCGACGCGCACCCTGCCAGGGCCACCATGGCCCCGATCGCGACTGCGCCGAGAACGGTGAGCCGGCCTTTCTTGTTCGCTGTGATCACTGTGTGCCTTTCGTGAGGGGTGTTGCCGTGACCGCCCCGGGCCGGACGGCCCTGGAGCGGATGTCGGTGGGGCGCCCGGCCGTGACCCCGGCGGGGACGACGAGGCGCTGGACGATCGAGAAGAGGATCTCGAGGACGACCGCGAGGGCGATGACGAGGATGGAGCCCGCCAGCATCTTCGGGTAGTCGTTCGCCCGGAGGCCCGTGATGATGTAGCTGCCGAGACCGCCCGCGCCGACGAAGGTGGCGAGGGTCGCCGTCGCGACGACCTGGAGGACGGCGGACCGGATGCCGCCGATCAACAGGGGCAGGCCGAGGGGCATCTCGACCTTCGTCATGATCTGCCACTCGGTCATGCCGACGGCCCGTGCGGCGTCGACGGTCTTGCGGTCGACGGCCTCGAACCCCGAGTAGGCACCGGCGAGCACCGACGGGATCGCCAGGATGACGAACGAGATGATCGGCGCGGTGAGGCCGATGCCGACGGACAGGGCGATCAGGGTGATGACGCCGAAGGAGGGCAGGGCACGCGCGCCGCCCGAGATCGAGACGGCGATCGAGCGACCACGGCCGGTGTGTCCGATGAGGTACCCGACGGGAACGGCGATCACCGAGGCGATCACCACCGAGAGGGCGCTGTACCAGAGGTGCTGGCCCAGCCTCGTGGGGATGCCGTCGGCACCCGTCCAGTGGATCGGGTCCGCGAGCCAGGCGAACGCCTCGACGAAGAAGTTCACGGCAGCACGACCTTCTGGCGGGCCGGGACGGGAGCGAGGGGCTTGATCTTGGCGTCCTTGCGGCTCCAGGGCATGAGGACCCGCCCGAGGAGCACGAGCAGGAAGTCCAGCACGAGGGCCATGACGATGGTGAGCACGATCCCCGCCACGATCTCGGCGGTGATGTCGCGCTGGAAGCCGTCGATGAAGAGGAGTCCCAGACCGTTGACGCCGAGCACCCCTCCGACCGTGGCGAGGCTGACCGTGCTCACCACGACGACCCTCAGACCGGCGAGCATGACCGGACCTGCCAGGGGGAACTCGACCCTCCAGAACCGTTGCCAGGACGAGTAGCCCACGGCCGTCGCCGACTGCGTGACGTCGGCCTCGACGGCGGCGAGGGCGTCGGCCACCGATCGGACCATGAGGGCGATGCCGTAGAGGGTGAGGCCGATGACGATGTTGACGGGACTCCGCAGCGAGGTGCCGAAGACCACCGGCAGGGCGATGAGGAGGGGCAAGGACGGAATCGCGTAGAACAGACCGGCGACCGTGAGTATCCCCCTCGACACCCGGTACCGGTTCGCGAACCAGCCGATGGGCAGCGAGATGACGAACGCCAGGATGACCGGCGGCACGCTCAGGCCGAGGTGCACGATCGTCTTGTCGAGGATGTAGTCGCTGTTGGACCAGATCCAGTTCACGACGCCTGCCCACCTCGGACCGACTCGGTCAGCACCCCGGCGGTGCGCCCGTCGCCGTCCACCACCACCTGCCCGGTCGGCGTCTGCTCGACGTGGAGGGCACGCTTGCCCCGGTTGGCTCCGATGAACTCGGCGACGAAGTCGGTGGCGGGTGCCGAGAGGATCTCGGAGGGGCTGCCCTGCTGGGCGATCTGGCCGCCCTTCTCGAGGATCACGACCTGGTCGCCGAGGTAGAAGGCCTCATCGATGTCGTGCGTGACGAAGACGACGGTCTTGTCGAGTTCGCGCTGCAACCGGATGAGCTCTTGCTGCAGGTCGGACCGGACGAGCGGATCGACGGCACCGAAGGGCTCGTCCATGAGCAGGATGTTCGGGTCGACGGCGAGGCCACGGGCCACGCCGACCCGCTGTTGCTGCCCACCGGACAGCTGGCTCGGGTAGCGCTGGGCCAGGTCACGGTCGAGACCGACCGTGTCCATGAGCTCGAGGGCGCGGTCACGGGCGACCTTCTTCGACGTGCCCTTGAGGACGGGGACGGTCGCGATGTTGTCGACGACCTTGCGATGCGGAAGGAGACCGGAGTTCTGCATGACGTAGCCGATGCTGCGGCGGAGCCCGACGGGCTCGAGGTCGCCGATCGACTTGCCGTCGATCTCGATGACACCGGAGGTCGGGTCGACCATGCGGTTGATCATCCGCAGGATCGTCGTCTTGCCGCAGCCGCTCGACCCGACGAAGACCGTGGTCTTCCGGGACGGGATCACCAGGCTGAAGTCGTCCACCGCCAGGGTGCCGTCGGGGTACTGCTTCGTCACGGAACGGAACTCGATCATGGGTGGCTCATTCCTCGTGGGCAGCACGAATCGACACTTGCCAGGGCATTCACCCAACCACAGATCCCGACGAAGCGTCATCGACCCCGCCGGGGCCCCCGACGCCGGCCGTCACACGGCCGACGAGGTCAGTGCGCGCCGACGAGGGGCTCGAGGTAGCCCGTCAGGACCGTGCGGCACTGGTCGACGAAGCGGCCGTCGCCCTCGGCGTCGTCGATGAAGGCACGCGCCAACAGGGCGTTCGCGATCTCGACCGCCACCTGGAGGCCCAGCTCGAGCTCGTCGGTGCGCGGCACCGAGCAGTGGTCGACGAGCACGGCGAGCAGCTGCTCGGCCAGGGGGCTCGTGTACTGGCGCGTCTCGGGCGTGCGCACGTCGGGTGCGTCGCCGAAACGGATGGCCCGGAAACCGGGCTCGCTGCGGTACATCTCGGCCTTGGCGTCGACGAACAGGTCGACGGCACGACGCCAGTCGGTGACGGCGTCGTCGGACACGGCCTCGTCGACCCGGACGGTCAGACGCTGGACGGAACGCAGGGCGAGCGCGTCGACGACGGCGATGCGGTCGGGGAAGTAGCGGTAGACCGTGCCGATCGAGGCGCCCGCCCGCTCGGCGACCATGGCCGTCGTCAGACGCTCGTAGCCGATCTCGTCGATGATGGCCGCGGCCGCGTCGAGCAGCCCGGTGAGCCGCGCGGAACTGCGAGCCTGGACCGGCTCGTTCCTCAGCAGCGGTGAACCCCCGGGCAGTGCGTCATTGACGTCGGTGACGAGCAACGTTTCTCCGTTTCGTGGCGATGCCTCGACGGGGTCGGGCACGGTGCGATGACGTCGGAAGGGGGACCGAGGTGGCGGTCACCGGATGTCGGCGGCTGCCACCAGAATGGATCGCATGTGCGGACGATTCGTGATGGCACGCGCCTCGAGCGACCTGGTGGCCCTGTTCGACGTCGATGTATCAGGAGACACTCTCCCAGAGCCTTCCTGGAATATCGCTCCGACCCGGCCGGTGAGTCTGCTCGTCGACGCGGCTCCTCGGGGCGAGGACGCCGGCGGCCCGCCGGTCCGACGGCTCGCCGCGGCGCGGTGGGGTCTCGTGCCCGGTGGCTCGGCAGGGCCCGACTCCGGTCCCCCGCTGTTCAACGCACGGTCCGAGTCGGTCGCCGAGAAGCCGTCGTTCCGCGACGCCGTGGTCTCGCGCCGCGGCCTGGTCCCGGCCACCGGGTGGTACGAGTGGCAGACCCTGCCCGACGGCTCGAAGCGCCCTGTCCTCGTGCGGCTGCCCGACGACGAGGTGGTGCTGTTCGGCGCGCTCTACGAGTGGTGGCGAGACCCGTCGGCCGAGGTGGGCGCCCCGTCTCGGTGGCTGTTGTCGACGACCGTGTTGACCCGCGCCTCCTCGGGTCCGGTGTCCGAGGTGCACGACCGCATGCCGGTGCTCGTCGGCACCGCCGTCATGGACGACTGGCTCGACCCCGAGACCGAGGGCGACGACGACCTGGTGCAGGGCATCGCCGGCCTCAGCGACGAGATCGCCGCGCGCCTGCTGCACCACGAGGTCGGCCCCGAGGTCGGCTCGTCGTCGGTCGACCACCCCGGTCTGCTGGCCCCCGTCGGCTGATCCGGTCCGTCGGCGGTCCATCCGTCCGTCCGTCCGACGACCCATCGTGCGAGACTGACCGGATGCCCGACACCCGCAAGGCACCGCCCGCCGCCGTCGAGCCCTTCCTCCACCGAGCGGCCCGCATCGAGAACTCGGTCCACCGCTTCCGCGAGAAGCGAGCCCGACGCCGCGGCCTCCTGCCCACCGTCGTGCCGTACACCGGCTACGGCGCTCCCGGATGGGCGCGGGTGCTGTCCCGCGTCCTGCTCACCCGGACGGGCACGCTGTCGGGCGTGGACCGCCTCAACGTCCGGGGGTGGCGCAGCTTCACCAGCGTGCCCGTCGAGAAGGCCCTGGTCGAGGTCTCGCTCGGCGGTCGCGTCCAACGCGTCCAGGCCGACCGCGGTGGCGTGCTCGACGCCCGCATCGCCGTCGACCTCGAACCCGGCTGGCACGTCGCGACCCTGAGCACCGAGGGGTCCGTGCCGGTCGAGGCACCGATCTTCGTCATCGATCCGGAGGCGCGGTTCGGCATCGTCTCGGACATCGACGACACCGTGATGGTCACCTCGTTGCCCCGGCCGCTGCTCGCGGCCTGGAACACCTTCGTGCTCAACGAGCACGCCCGGCGCCCGGTGCCCGGCATGGCCGTGCTCTACGAGCGCCTGAACGCGGCGAACCCCGGGTGCCCCGTCATCTACCTCTCGACGGGCGCCTGGAACGTGGCGCCGACGCTGTCCCGCTTCCTGTCCCGCAACCTGTACCCGAGCGGCGCACTCCTGTTGACCGACTGGGGCCCCACCCACGACCGGATCTTCCGCAGCGGTCGCCTGCACAAACAGGAGTCCCTGCGCCGCCTCGCCGACGAGTTCCCCGAACTCAAGTGGCTGCTCGTCGGCGACGACGGGCAGCACGACGAAGAGCTCTACGGCACGTTCCTGCACGACCACCCCGAGAACGTGGCCGCCGTGGCGATCCGTCAGCTGTCGCCGAGCGAGGCCGTGCTGGCCGGTGGACGGTCGCGGTCGGAACACGCCGAGGGCAGTGACGTCGTCTGGGTGTCGGCACCCGACGGCGCCGGCCTGTGGGAACAACTCCTCGACAACGGCGTGATCGACTGACCCCGGTAGCTCGTGGTGATCCTGTGATAGTGGGATAGTCCTGTTTTGTGGGTCGACATGGCTGCTATCGTGGATCATCCCGAGATTGGAGCATCGTGTTCGACGACGACCAGGCCGCACGAGTGCCGGTGCCCCCGCTCGTGTCGACGGACGAGCGTGAACGCCAGGTCGGCGAGCAGGTCCGTCGCCTGAGGCTCGACCGGGGACTCGACCAACTCGAACTCGCCCGACGGGCCGACCTGTCCCCCAGCACGGTGCAGTCCCTCGAGGCCGGCCGCGGCAGTACGTTGCGCACGCTCGTCCGCGTCCTGCGGGCCCTCGGCGCCGACGACGTCCTCGGGGGCATCGCCCCGGCGAGCGCCGTCAGCCCGCTCGACGTGCTGCGGTCGGCGGGCGACGAGCCGCGACGTCGGGTGTATCGCCCGCGGGGCGGACGATCACCGGGCGGCGACTCGTGAGCTGGGTCCCGGTCCGGGCTGTCGAGGTGACGGCGTGGGGCCTCCGGGTGGGGGCCGTGGCACTCGACCCGGGGATCGGGGCGTACGTCTTCGAGTACTACCCGGACTGGGTGGCGCGCGGCATCGAGTTGGCGCCACTGACGATGCCGGTGCGTACGCGGCGGCACGTCTTCCCGCAGTTGCCCGAGGCGACGTTCCATCGCCTGCCCGCCGTGCTGGCGGACGCGATGCCGGACGACTTCGGCAATGCGGTGATCGACGCCTGGTTGGTGCGCCAGGGGGTGTCACGGCAGCAGGTGAGCCCGCTCGACCGGTTGGCGTACATGGCGGACCGGGCCATGGGGGCGTTGGAGTTCCGGCCGGCGCGGGGACCGCGTCAGCGGACGACGAGCGCGGTCGAACTGAGTGCGCTCGTCGAGGGGGCACGCAGCGTGCTGGACGCCAGCTTCGGCGACGACCGCGAGGCGGAGTCGGCGATCAGGTCGTTGATCCAGGTGGGGACGTCGGCGGGTGGGGCGCGGGCGAAGGCGGTGGTCGCGTGGAATCGTGGCACGGGCGAGATCCGGTCGGGCCAGGTGGCGGCGCCGGACGGGTTCGAGCACTGGTTGATCAAGCTGGACGGGGTGGGCCCGGACTCCGAGCTGGGGTCGGGAGGTCTCGCCGGACGGGTCGAGTACGCGTATTCGCTGATGGCGGGGGCGGCGGGGATCGACATGGCCGAGTGCCGGTTGCTCGACGAGAACGGGCGGTCGCACTTCATGACGCGTCGGTTCGACCGCCGGGCCGAGGGCAAGGCCCACGTCCTCACGCTGTGCGGGGCGGCCCATCTCGACTTCCGGCAGCGACAGGCCCACGACTACGGGCAGCTGTTCGACGCCGTCCGTCGGATGGGGTCGGGCGACGAGGCGATGGCGCAGGCGTTCCGCCGGATGGTCTTCAACGTGCTGGCGGCCAACAACGACGACCACACGAAGAACTCGTCGTTCCTGTTGGCGGGGCCCGAGGCGTCGTGGGGGCTGTCGCCCGCGTACGACGTGACGTTCGCGCACAACCCGACCGGGCGGTGGACGTACCAGCACCTCATGGGGGTGGACGGCGTCTTCCGTGACGTCTCGCGGGCCGACGTGATGCGCCTGGCGGACCGTTTCCTGGTGCGGGACGCGTCGGGCATCGTCGACGAGGTGCGTGACGCGGTGGGGCGGTGGCGATCGTTCGCCGACGAGGCCGGCCTGCCCCGCGAGGCGGTCGTCCACGTCGAGGAGGCGCTGCCCGGCTGGTGAGGACGCCGGCGCCTCGGCGCCCGGGCCTCGGCCCCGCACAGGGGGGTGGCCGATGTCGGTGGGGGTTCGTAGACTCCGTTCGAACACACATTCGAACGAGAGGTCGGCAGATGAGGGTGGACGAGAAGGTCCCGGTCGAGACGACCGCCGACGGGGCGCCCCTGCGCTTCGAGTGGCGGGGGGTCGTGTACGGCGTCGTCAGTTCGCCCGAGCTCTGGGTCACGCGAACCGACTGGTGGCGATCGGCGACCCGGGCACCACGCGGGGCGAGCGCGCACCTGCTCGAGATGACGGTCTGGCGGGTCGACGCCGTGCCGCTCACGGACGGCGCCCACCGGGTCGACGGCACCTTCGACCTGGCGCTCGACGGCCGAGGCGACTCGTGGTTGCTGCTCGGGGTGTTCGACGACCGGGTCGAGCAGCAGCTGTTCGCCTGACCCCGGGGCGTCCGTCGGACGACGGTGGCCGGTGAGCCGTGCGACGTCGGGAATTCCCCCCGTGCCACACTCGTTGACGCACCAGGCGCCCTGCGCCCCGGGGACGCCGTGGTCCCGCACCACCCGCCTCCCCGACCGAAGAGAGCCTCCCGATGAATCCGTTGCTGTGGTTGTTCGACGCGCAGGTGCACATCGGCGACCAGACGATCCTCTGGCGCGAGGTGGTGGGCAACGTCTTCGGCCTGCTCAGCGCCCTCGGCGGCATGAGGCGCAAGGTCTGGGCCTGGCCGATCGGCATCGTGGGCAACGCGCTGCTGTTCACCGTCTTCCTCGGCGCGGTGTTCGACACCCCCAACCCGGTGAACCTGCTCGGGCAGGCCGCACGCCAGGTGATGTTCATCGTGGTGTCGATCTACGGCTGGTACCGCTGGAAGCACGCCGACGACGCCGGCGGCGCGGCCGTCGAGCCCCGCTGGGCGGGATGGAAGAACCGGGTGCTGATCGTCGTCGTCCTCGTCGGCGGCACCGCCGCGTTGACCCCCCTGTTCCGCCTGCTGGGGTCGTACGAACCCGTGTGGGCCGACGCCTGGATCTTCACCGGGTCGCTCCTCGCCACCTACGGCATGGCCAAGGGCTGGGTCGAGTTCTGGTTGATCTGGGTCGCGGTCGACCTCGTCGGCACTCCCCTGTTGTTCAGCGCCGGCTACTACGCGTCGGCGTTCATGTACGTCTTCTACGGCGCCTTCACGCTCGCGGGGTTCGTCGTCTGGGCTCGCACCCGGCGGCAGAAGCCCAAGGTCGAGACGCTCTGGCCCGATCCGACGCTGCAACGCTGATCCCGGCTCTGGGGCGCGCTGGTTTGATGAGCGCATGCCCCTGCCCATCGAGAACTACGCACTGATCGGCGACCTGCACACCGGAGGCCTCGTCGGCTCCGACGGCAGCATCGACTGGCTCTGCCTCCCCCGCTTCGACTCCGCGTCGACCTTCGGTGCCCTGCTCGGCGACCACGACGCCGGACGCTGGCTCGTGGCCCCCTCCGACGCCGCCGCCACCTCGACCCGACGATACGTCGACGACACCTTCGTGCTCGTCACCCGCTGGACGACGCCCACCGGCGTGGTCGAGGTCACCGACCTCATGCCCTACGGCGACCGGCGGGCCGACGTCGTCCGCCGGGTGACCGGGGTCTCGGGCACCGTCTCGATGCACGTGGACCTCGCGATCCGGTTCGGCTACGGGACGGCCCTCCCCTGGGTGCGGCAGATCCCCGAGGGCGACGAGACGGCCCTGGTCGCCACGGCCGGGCCCGACGCCGTCGTGGTCCGCGGCCCCCGGCTGACCGCCACCGACCACACGCACGAGGCGACGTTCGACGTCTCCCCAGGCGAGACGGTCGACCTCAGCCTCACCTGGTACCCGTCCCACCGCGAACCGCCGGCGCCCCTCGACGTGCCGGCCGGCATCGACGAGACCGTCGCCTGGTGGCAGGAGTGGGCCTCACGCTGCTCGGCCCCCGAGGCCTACGCCCCCGAGGTGCACCGGTCGCTCCTGATCCTCCGAGCCCTCACCAACGAGGACACCGGAGGCATCGTCGCCGCGGCGACCACGAGCCTGCCCGAACGGTTCGGCGGCTCGCGCAACTGGGACTACCGCTACGTCTGGCTGCGTGACGCGTCGATGACGCTGCAGGCTCTCATCCTGCACGGATACGCCGAGGAGGCCGACCGGTGGCGCGGCTGGCTGCTGCGTGCCATCGCCGGGGACCCCGCCGACGTGCAGATCATGTACGGCCTGGCCGGCGAGCGGTACCTGCACGAGAGCGAACTCGGGCATCTGCCCGGCTACGACGGGGCCTCACCGGTGCGCATCGGGAACGCCGCGTACCAGCAGTACCAGGGCGACATCTTCGGCGAGGTGATGGTGGCCCTGCACGAAGCCCGCCTGCTCGGCGTCGAGGAGAGCGAGTACTCGTGGCCCCTGCAGCGTGCCCTCATGCAGTACGTCGAGGACAACTGGACCCGGCCCGACAACGGCATCTGGGAGATCCGCGGCGAGTTGCAGCACTTCACCCACTCGAGGGTGATGATCTGGGCCGCTCTGGACCGGGCCATCAAGGGCATCGAGCAGTTCGGCCTCGACGGCCCCGTCGACCGGTGGCGCCGGCTGCGTGACGAGGTGCGCACCGAGATCGAGACCCGCGGCTGGAACGCCGACCGCGCCTCCTTCACCCAGCACTACGGCACGACCGAGGTCGACGCGTCCCTGCTGCAGCTGCCGCAGGTCGGCTTCGTCGCCGCCGACGACCCCCGGATGCTCGGCACCGTCGCCGCCATCGAACACGATCTGCTGCAGGACGGCCTGCTCATGCGTTACCGCACCGAGAGCGGCATCGACGGCCTGGACGGGGCGGAGAACCCGTTCTTGACCTGCTCGTTCTGGCTGGCCGAGCAGTACGCCGCCTCGGGGCGCGTCGACGACGCCGTCGCCCTGATGGACCGGCTGGTCGGCTACTGCAACGACGTCGGGATGCTCTCGGAGGAGATCGAGGTCGCGACGGGGCGCCACGTCGGCAACACCCCGCAAGCGTTGTCGCACCTGGCGCTGGTGCGCGCGGCCGACGCGATCGGGAAGGCGCACGACCGCGGGTGACGCGACCCGCGCCTCCTCGGCTGCCGGACGCGACGACGGCCGCCCTGCTCGGGAGAGCGGGGCGGCCGTCGAGGTCTGCCGGTCAGGAGTGCGCGACCAGGATCAGGCGGGCCAGTCCGACGGACCGGTCGACCCGGCGGCGTAGGTGTCGAGCGGCACCTGGTCGGCCTTCCAGGCCTCGATCACGGGAGCGACGATCGCCCAGCAGCGCTCGGCCACGTCGCCGCGGATCGAGAGCGTCGGGTCGTCGTGGAAGATGCCGCTGAGCACCTCGCCGTAGGGCGTGAGCTCGGGCTTGCCCAGGGTGACCGACATCGTCGACTTCTCGAGGTCGAAGGGGTTGCCCGAGCCGTTCGTGGTCACGCCGAGCTCCATCGTCTCGGGGCTGATCTCGATGCGGAGCGTGTCGGGCGTCGACGAGCCGTTGAGGCCCTCGGGAAGAGCGGGGACCGGCTTGAAGGTGATGAGCACCTCTTTGCGGATCTTGGTCATGCCCTTGCCCGACCGCAGGATGAACGGCACGCCCGCCCAGCGACGGGTCTTGACCTCGAACTCGACCTCGGCGAGGGTCTCGGTCTGGCGCTCGTTGTCGACGCCGTCCTCGTCGGCGTAGGCGGGGACGTCCTTGCCGTCGATCGTGCCGGCCGCGTACTGGGCGCGACGGCTCGAGGCGACCGGGTCGGCGTCCTTGACCCAGGTCGCGCGCAGGACGCGGGCGATCTCGCTGCGCAGCTCGACCGAGTCGATGCTCGACGGGGCGTCCATCGCGATGACGGCGAGCACCTGCAGCAGGTGGCTCTGGATCATGTCGATCAGCGCGCCGGCCTTGTCGTAGTACTGGGCGCGACCCTCGAGGCCGAGGACCTCGTCGTAGAAGATCTCGACCTTCTCGATGTTCTCGCTGTTCCAGACCGGCTCGAAGAGGCGGTTGGCGAAGCGCAGGCCGATCATGTTGAGGACCGTCGCGCGACCGAGGAAGTGGTCGGTGCGGTGGATGCGCTCCTCGGGGACGATCTTGAGGAGTTCGGCGTTGAGCTCGCGGGCGCTCTCTTCGTCCGAGCCGAACGGCTTCTCGAGGGCGAGGCGCAGGCCGTCGGGCAGGTCGATCTCGGCGAGCGCCTGGATCACCTTGGTGCTGATGGCGGGCGGCAGGGCGAAGTACATGACCGGCGTGCCCTCGCTGGCCTCGAACAGGGCCTTCAGGTGCTCGACCGTGGTCGGGTCGCCCTGGATGTACCGGCTCGACGCCAGCGTCTTCTTGGCGAGGTCGCTGCCGGCGTCGCCGTTGAAGGCGGTCTTCACGACGTCGTCCCACTCTTCGGGGCTGCGCTCGCTGCGGCCGGTGCCGATGAGCTGGACGTCGACGCCGCGGTCGCTCTTGAGCAGGCTCGCGAGGCCGGGGAGCAGCAGACGCTCGGTGAGGTCTCCGCTGGCTCCGAGGATGATGAGGGTGGTGGTGTCTGTCACAGTGCAGCTTTCGTGGGAGGGCGACGATCGTGTCGTCGCTGGTCGATCAGGCGGCGGGGGTTCTCGGGGCCACGGGTGTCAACGCACAGGGGGGACGGACATTCCCGTCGACCGCCCCGGCCGCGGAGGGCACGGGTCGCGTCTCGGCGCCGGTGCCCGGTCAACCGTACTGCTCCCGGAGGGCGAGCGCCGTATCGGGGTCAGCGACCGGCATCGGCCTCGCCGTCCTGCACGGTGTCGTGCGGGGCGGTGTCGCGGGGTGCGCTGTCGTCGTCGACCGGCCCCGTGCTGTCGGTGCCGCCCACCCGGCCGCCGGTGTCGTCGTCGCCGGCCGTGCGCCCCTCCTCGGCGGCGTCGTCCTCGGGGCGGGGCGCGGTGGTGTCGTCGGGGTCGAGCGCGGCGATGATGCGTCCGAGCGAGACGGCGATCGAGACGCCGCCGCTCGTGTCCGTGGTCGGGCGGTCCCGGTGGCGGTCGACGGCGTCCCAGAGGTCGGCGACGCGTCGCCGGGCGTCGGTGAAGGCGTCGACGTCCTCGGCCCCGTGGCGTCGGATGACGGTGGCGACGCCGTGCACGGCGTGGGCGACGTCGGGCGCGAGGTCGTCGGGCATGCCGATCTGCCGGCCGATCCGGCGACCGAGGATGCCCGAGACCTCGGCGACGTCCTGCAGGTGGAACGAGACGCGCTCGTACGTGGCGAGATCCGCGTACTCCTGGCCGAGGTCGCGGCGGCGGAGCAACCACCGCGGGTTCATGCGACGGGACTCGTCCGCGTACGCGACGGTCTCGCGGACGCGGCGGAGGGTGCTCGGCAGGACGCCCACGCGACGCTCCCATTCGTCGTCCTCGAGGGGCCAGGGGGTCTCGAACACGCCGGCGACCTCGTCGGCCCGGTCGGCCAGCGAGTCCTTCACCCGGAGGAGGCGATCCTCGGCGCGCGAGGCGTAGAGCGGCGGCACGAGCACCAGGTTGACGATGACGCCGACGACGACGCCGACCCCGATCTGCACGATGTAGCCCAGCGAGTAGGCCTCGGCGTTCGCGCCGCCGAGCAGCAGCACGAACAGCCCGGCCGTGAGCACCCAGTCGCGACCGGCGCCGAGCCAGCGGATGCCCGCCACGAGCACGCCGACCCCGACGACGAGCGCCACCGCCAACACGCCGGGCCGACCGTCCTGCAGCGAGAAGACCGCCGTGGCGAGGGCGATGCCGACGACCACGCCGACCAGCACCTGGAACCCCTGTCGCAGCGAGCTCTTGATGGTCGGGTACATCGCGATCACGGCGCCGAGCGGCGCGTAGTACGGGTAGTCGGCGGCGACGCCGGGCACCTGCGGCGCGATCCAGTAGGCGAGGGCCGCGGCGAGCGCCGTCTTCACGGCGAGCAGGAGGCGCGGTTGGGCCAGCAGGACGCGGGTCCAGTGGGTCGCGGTGCGGGCGTCGCGACGCAGGGCGGACCGTCGATCGGGCGAGGTGAGGCCTCGATCGGTCGAGGTGGGGCGTCGATCGGTCGGGGTGGGGCGTCGATCGGACATGCCCCGATGATGACAGGCCGTGGGACCCGAGGGACGGACCACGGGGTGCGACGGCCGATCGGAGCGACGTACACTGGTCGAACACCTGTTCGAACGACCCGGCCGGGGGTTCAGCAGCCCGAGGTACCGACCATGAGCTTCACCCACCTGCGCGTCGCGTCGGCGTTCAGTGCCCACCACGGCACGGCGCACCCGAAGGCGCTCGTCGACGCCGCCGTCGCGGCGGGTGCCGACGCGGCGGCGATCACCGACCGGGACGGGCTGTACGGGGCGATCCGGCACGTCGGGGCCTGCCGGACGGCGGGCGTCGACCCGATCGTCGGGGTCGAGCTGGGCTGCCGGGACGACCGCGAGGGGTTCGTGGACGGTGGTGCCGTCGGAGGCGGGGCCGTCGGCGGGGTCGACCGCATCGTGGTGCTGGCGCACGGGGCGCGGGGCGGCGGGCCGGCGAAGGCGGGGTGGGCGGCGCTGTGCCGGCTGATCAGCGCGTCCCACGGTCGGGCCACCCGCCGCGCCAGCGGCAGTGCCAACAGCGTGGCGACCATCGCCCGGTCGCGGGTGAGGGGCTTCGTCCAGGGCGAGACCGAGCCGGCGGCGACCGTGCTGCTGGGGCCCGACTCCGACGTGGGCCGACTGGTCCAGGCGGGGCGTCACAGCGAGGCCGCGGCGTCGCTCGCCGACTGGGCGGCGACGCTGCCGGGCGGCGTGGTGGTCGAGGTGGTCTGCCACCTGACCGAGCCGGGCGAGAGCCGCAGCATCCGGCACGCCGCCCGCATGCTCGAGTTGGCCGACCACGTCGGGGTGCCGGCCGTGCTCACGAACGCCGTGCGGTACCTCGATCCCGACGAGGCCGTCACGGCCGACGTGCTCGACTCGGCAGGGCACCTGGCCGCCCTCGGCTCGTTCCGGCCCCAACCGAACGCCCAGGCCTACCTGAAGCGCCCCGCCGACATGCGCCGACTGGCCCGTCTGGTGAGCGACGCCTCGTCGTTGCCCCGCAGCGTCGGCGACGAGATGCTCGCCGCCACCGAACGCCTGGCCGACCGGTGCCGGCTCGACCCCGTCGCCGACCTCGGCTGGGGCCGCCCGAAGGTGCCGGAGCTCAGCGCGATCGGCGTCGACGGCGACCCCGACCAGGCGCTGTTCCGGCAGGCCCAGGCCGGCGTCACCGAACGCTTCGGCGACGCCGACCGTGCCCTGCGCGACAAGGTCGAGGACCGCATGCGCTACGAACTCGGCATCATCACCGGGTTCGGCTTCGCCGGGTACTTCCTCACCGTGGCCGACGTCTCGGCGCTGATGCGCGACCTGCGGGTGCGCAACGCGGCGCGGGGATCGGGGGCCGGCAGCCTCGTCACCTACCTGCTGCGCATCTCGAACGTCGACCCGATCGAGCACGACCTGCTGTTCGAGCGGTTCCTCGGCAACAAGCGCGAGACCCTGCCCGACATCGACATCGACGTCGAGGCGGCGCGGCGGCACGAGGTCTACCGGGCGATCTTCGACCGGTACGGCAGCAACCGGGTCACGCTCATGTCGATGCAGTCCACCTACCGCGGACGCGGGGCGGTGCGCGACGCCGGTCTCGCGCTGGGCCTCGACGACGAGCAGATCGACCTCGTGGCCAAGAACGTCTGGCGGTCGAACGCCCGAGACCTGCGCACGGCGATGGCCGAGAAACCCGAGCTGCGCGAGATCGCCGAACTCGCCCGGAGCAACGACCAGATCGACCTGCTCGTCGACCTCAGCGAACGGCTCGACCGTCTGCCCCGGCACATCTCGATGCACCCGTGCGGGGTCATCCTCGGCGACTCCGACCTGCTCAGCACGACCCCCGTCCAGCCCAGCGGCATCGGCCTGCCGATGAGCCAGTTCGACAAGTACGACATGAACGACGCCGGCCTGCTCAAGCTGGACGTCCTCGGCGTCCGCATGCAGAGCTCGCTCGCCTACGCCCTCGACGAGATCGAACGCGTCAACGGCCCCCGTGCCGCCCTCGCCGGAGCCCTGCCCGTCGACGTGCCCTACGTGAACCGCCAGGGTCGGATCGAGCTCGACGAGATCCCGCACGACGACGCGCCCACCTTCGAGGCGATCCGCACCACCCACACGCTCGGCATGTTCCAGATCGAGAGCCCCGGTCAGCGCGAGCTGATCGGCAAGATGCAGCCCGACCGCTACGAAGACCTCATCGCCGACATCTCGCTGTTCCGGCCCGGCCCGATGAAGGGCAACATGATCGCGCCGTTCCTCGACACCAAGCACGGATTCCAACAGCCCGACTACCTGCACCCGAGCTTCGCGTCGTTCCTCGACGACAGCTACGGGGTGGTCATCTACCACGAGCACGTGCTGCGCATCCTCGAGGCGACCATGCAGGTGTCGCTCGCCGAGGCCGACGAGATCCGACGGCACATGGGCAAGGGCGACGACGACGCGCTCGAGGCCACCTTCCGCGAGCGCACCCGCGGCAACCTCGACCCCGCGACCGGGAGGCGACGCTTCGACGACGCCGCGGTCGACCGGATCTGGGCCGCGCTCAAGGGGTTCGGGTCGTTCGGCTTCTGCAAGGCCCACGGGGCCGCGTTCGCCCTGCCGACCTACCAGAGCGCGTGGTTGAAGACCCACTACCCGGCCGAGTTCCTGGCGGGCGTCCTCACCCACGACCCGGGCATGTACCCGAAGCGGTTGCTGCTGACCGAGGCGCGACGCATGGGCGTCCCCGTGCTGCCGCTCGACGTCAACGCCTCGACCGACGTCTACCGGGTCGAGCGCCTCCGGCCGCCGGCGACCCCGATCGCGCCGACCCGGGTCGGCGACCTCGGTCTGCGGCTGTCGCTGGCCGACGTGCACGGCATCAGCGACGCCGAGCTGGCCCGGGTGGTCGTGAACCGTCCCTACGACTCGATCACCGACTTCTGGCAGCGGGCGACGCCGTCCCGATCGCTCTTCGAGCGCCTGGCGCAGGTCGGGGCGCTCGACTCGGTCGCCGGGCCAGGCCGCACCCGCGGCGACGTCCTGGCGCGGGTGCGAGCGCTCACCGGCCGGTCGTCGCGCCCGAAGGCCACCGACGTCGAGAACCAGCTCGACTTCTCGATCGACGACTCCGACACGGTGCCGACCGGCACGCCCGACGTCGACGCCCGGCAGCGGGTCGCCGACGAGCTCGACATCCTCTCGATGGAGGTCAGCGAACACGTGATCGAGAGCTACCGGCCCATGCTCGACGACCTGGGCGTGGTGCGCGCCGCCGACCTGCGCGACCACTGGAACGGCACGACCGTGCTCGTGGCGGGCATCCGCATCGCGACCCAGACCCCGCCGATGCGCAGCGGCAAACGCGTGGTCTTCATCAGCCTCGACGACGGCAGCGGCTGCTCCGACTCCACGTTCTTCGAGGAGGCCCAGGCCCGCGCCGGCTCGCTGCTGTTCGGCACGCAGCTGATGGTGATCCAGGGACGCACGCGTCGCACCGGCGAGCGCGGCATCTCGCTCGAGGCCGAGAACGCGTGGGACCTCAAGGCGATGTGGCGCGACTGGAACGCGGCCCGCGCCTCCTCGTCCCTGGCCGTCGGCAACTCCTGACCCGTGTCGCCACCACGGCGGCCGGGGCCGCCGCTCGTCCCTGCACGTCGCAGCAGCCAGGAATTGCCGACACCCCGTGCGTAGGGTGGCGACATGAGCGATCAGCAGGTCAAGGGCAGCTACGTCGAACCGGGTCAGGAGTACACCCGCGACACCAACTACATCGAGGACCGCATCACGCGCGATGCCGTCGACGGGTGGCCGGTCGAGGCCGGTCGCTACCGCCTGGTCGCCGCCCGGGCCTGCCCCTGGGCGAACCGCAGCGTCATCTCGCGACGCCTGCTCGGGCTGGAGGACGCGATCTCGCTCGGCCTGCCCGGCCCCACGCACGACGCCCGCAGCTGGACCTTCGACCTCGACCCCGACGGTCGTGACCCCGTCCTCGGCATCGAACGCCTCCAAGAGGCGTTCTTCGCCCGCACGCCCGACTACCCGCGCGGCATCACCGTGCCGGCGATCGTCGACGTGCCGAGCGGCAAGGTCGTCACGAACGACTTCCCCCAGATCACCCTCGACTTCGCGACCGAGTGGACCGCCCACCACCGTGAGGGCGCCCCCGACCTCTACCCCGAGGCCCTCCGCGGCGAGATCGACGAGGTGAACGCCGTGGTCTTCCACGACGTCAACAACGGGGTCTACCGCGCCGGTTTCGCCGGGTCGCAGAAGAGCTACGAGCGGGCCTACCGCACCCTCTTCGAGCGGCTCGACTGGTTGTCCGAGCGACTGGCCGGTCAGCGCTACCTCGTGGGCGACACCATCACCGAGGCCGACATCCGGCTGTTCACCACGCTCGCCCGGTTCGACGCCGTCTACCACGGGCACTTCAAGTGCAACCGGAACAAGCTCAGCGAGATGCCGGTGCTCTGGGCCTACGCCCGCGACCTGTTCCAGACCCCCGGGTTCGGCGACACGATCGACTTCGACCAGATCAAGGCGCACTACTACGTCGTGCACTCCGACATCAACCCCACGGGCATCGTCCCGGTCGGGCCGGACGCCTCGGGATGGCTCACCGACCACGGGCGCGAGCAGCTCGGTGGCCGCCCCTTCGGCGACGGCACTCCCCCGGCACCGCCCCGCGCCGGCGAAGAGGTGCCGACGCTCGTCGGGGCCTGAGGCACCGCCTCGTGCTCGATCCCTCGGACCGGTTGCGCACCACACGCGACGAGGCCCTGGCGCTGGCCGCGCGACTGCTCGGGGACATGGAGGCGGTGGCCGCGGCCCGCGAGGGAGCCAACGTCGACGACGAGCACGACCCCGAGGGGTCCACGATCGCCTACGAACGGTCGCAGCTCGACGCCGTCCGGCGATCGGCCCTCGAACGCGCCGCCGACGCCGAGGCCGCCCTGGCCCGGCTCGCCGACGGCACCTTCGGGCGCTGCGAGCGATGTGCGGCCCGGATCGGCGACGCTCGGCTCGAGGCGCGACCCACCGCCCGACTCTGCATCGACTGCGCGAGCTGACCCGCGCCTCCTGCCGGTGCCTCGTCCCGCGCCCACAGCGGGGGCGTCAGCGGGGCGTCAGCCCCAGATGCGAGCGATCTGCTCGTCGAGGAACGACTCGAACCAGGCGTCGCGGTCGGTGACGACGTTGGTGAGGTGACCGAAGAGCTCGAAGCTGAGATGCCCGTAGAGGGCCGTCCAGGCGGTGATGCCCGCGGCCAGCACACCGGGGGCGACCGACGCCCCGAGGCCCTGGGCGAGCTGCGTGAACTCGTCGGCCAGGCCGGCTCGCACGGGCATCGCCCGCAACGTGGCTCCGCTCGCCGCCGCGTCGTCGACCGCCCCGAGCAGGAGCAGCCCCACCGCGATCGCCGGTTCGACGGTGTCGACGGGGGCCGCGTACCCGGGGACGGGTGAGCCGTAGAGCAGGGCGTAGCGGTGCGGGTCGGCGATCGCCCAGCGACGGGTCGCACGGGCCGTCGCGCGGAACCGCTCCCGGTGGTCGGCCCGGTCGACGGCCTGCTCGGCCCGACGGGCGGCCTCGGCGAGGTCGACGTAGGCGTCGGTGATCAGGCGGGTCAGCAGGGCGTCGCGGCTCGGGAAGTACCGGTAGATCGCCGAGGACGCCATGCCCAGGTCGCGCGCGACGGCGCGCACCGAGAGGGCGGCCGCTCCCACCTCGGCCAGCTGCCGGTGGGCCGAGGCGAGGGCGCGCTCGACGATCTCGGTCCGTGCCCGCTCGCGGACGCCCCCCACGGCCCGGTCGCGTCCGTCGTCCCCTGCGTTCGTGGTCATGCCCCGATCCTGTCGTCCGAGAGCACGCGACACAAACGAGAGCACCGCTCTTGCGTGTCGGGCCGCCCGACCCTAGGGTCAGATCCGAGAGCACCGCTCTCGCTCATTGCCCCAGGAGGACCCCATGCCCACCCATCTCGTCGTCGGAGCCGGAGCCATCGGCACCCCCCTCGTCCGCCGCCTCGCCGAGCGGGGCGACACCGTGCGCGTCGCCACCCGCCGCGGCACCGCGATCGCCGGGGCCGCCCCGTTCACGCTCGACGCCAAGGACGCCGCCGCCCTGACGAACGCGGCCCACGGCGTCGACACGATCGTGGTCTGTTCGAACCCGCCCTACCCCGCCTGGGGCGTCGAGTGGCCGGCCATCACCACGGCCCTGATCGAGACGGCCTCCACCACGGGGGCGGGCATCGTGCTGATGGGCAACCTCTACGGCCACGGGCCGGTGTCCGAGCCGATGACCGAGCACACGCCCCTCGCCTCCGCCGAGGGGAAGGGCAGGGTGCGTGCCGACAGCTGGCAGCGGCTCCTCGCCGCGGCCGACCGGGGCGTCCGGGCCGTCGAGGTGCGCGCGAGCGACTACTTCGGGCCCGGCGCCGCGCGCAACACCCACCTCGGCAGCGACTTCTTCGGGCCGCTCGTCGCGGGCCGCACCGCCCACGCGGTCGGCGACGTGACCCAGCCGCACGCCTGGGCGTACCTGCCCGACGTCGTCTCGACCCTCGTGGCCGCCATCGACCGCGACGAGTGGGGACGCGCCTGGCTGACGCCGCACGCCACCCACGCCTCACGGGTCGCGATCGCCGAGGAGGCGCGGCGCCGGTACGGCCTGACCGGTCGCGTCCGCCCGTGGAACCCGCTGCTGTGGGCCGGCCTGACCCGCACGGTGCCGTTCCTCCGCGAGGTGAGGGCGATGCAGTACCAGTTCGACTCGCCCTTCGTCGTGGACTCGTCCGAGAGCGAACGCCTGCTCGACATCGGACCGACCCCGTGGCCCGAGGCGCTGGACGCGACGATCGCGGCCGCCCGCGACGCCGTGCGTCGGTGACTCCTGACTCCTGTCGCCCGCGCACGACGACGGCCCCTGCCCCCGGGGACGTCCCGCGACGGCGCGACGGGAAGCAGGAGTTGCCGACGGGACCGGCGGTTCCCCGAGGTCACAGCAGACCCCCACGCGCCGCCCTTCCCCGACGGCCGCACGCCGCCGTACGCTGACAGCACCCCGGCGACGACGCCGCACGACGGCCGACTCGCCCCGATCGACGACGATTGGTGCTCCATGACGCTGACCGCGAGCCGTCCGCCCCGCGACGTCGGGCCGCAGCGCCGGGTGGTGCGCGACTCGTGGGACCGCGCCTCCCGGCACCGGCTCGATCCCGACGGCCTGCCCCGACTCGAGCTGCCCGAGGACGACCTCGACGACTGGCGTCGGGACCACCCGTTGGCACTCGCGCTGCCCGTGGTGCGTCGTCTGCTCACGGACGACGTCTCGGGCTCGGGACTGCTCGTCGCGCTGGGCGACGAGCACGGACGCCTGCTCTGGGTCGAGGGCGACCACGCGGCCCGCCGCCGCGCCGAGGACATGCTGTTCGTCGCCGGTGCGGGCTGGTCGGAGTCGCGGGTCGGCACCTCGGCCCCGGGCACCGCCCTCGTGCTCGACCGGGGCGTGCAGATCCGCGGCGACGAGCACTGGAACCACCGCGTGCGGGCCTGGAGCTGCACGGCCGTCCCGGTCCACGATCCCGTCGACGGGCACGTCATCGGAGTCGTCGACATCACGGGAGACGAGCGGGCGGCCGGCTCGTTGACGCTGCCCCTGGTCACGGCGACCGTCGCGGCCGTGGAGGCGCACCTCGCGCTCCTGGGATTCGCCGCGGTCGATCGCGTCCCGACCCGCACCCCCCGGCGGCCGGTCCGATCCGGTCCGGACTCCCCCGCCGGCCTGACGACCCTGGGCCGTGACGAAGCCGTCCTCACGGTCGGGGACGGCCGCATCGCGCTGGGTGCCCGGCACTCCGAGATCATGACCCTGCTCGCCCACCGGACCGCCGGCTACACCGCTCACGGGTTGGCCGACGCGGTCTACGGCGACGTCGACGCGGTGTCCACCCTGCGCCCCGAGATGGTGCGCCTGCGGCACGTCGTCGAGGCCCTCGACCCCACGCTGGTCCCCCTGTCGCGCCCGTACCGCCTGCCCCGCCCGGTGGCCCTCGACCTCGACGCGCTCGTCGGACTCGTCGACCGCGGTGCCCACCGCGCCGCCGTGCGAGCCGACACCGGCCCGGCGCTGCCCTCGTCCACGGCACCCGGCGTCGTGGCGCTGCGGGTCGAGGTCGCGGCGACCGTCCGGGACGCGCTGCTCACCGGCGGGTCGATCGAGAGCCTGGTGTCCTACTCCGAGTCGGACGCGGGTCGCGACGACGTGCGCGTGCTGCTCGAGCTGCTGCGTCGGCTTCCGCCGGGATCGCCCCGGCGGACGCACCTGGTCGCGCACCTCGAGGCGCTCGGAGGCCGGGACTGACGCGCAACCGGATGCAACCCCGCCCGACGTAGCCTGCCGCCAGCGGCGGGCGACCCCCGCCACCGACCCGACACCGTCGTCGAAAGGGACCGTCATGACCGTCACCACTCCCCCGAACACCTACGCCGCGCCGGGACGGCCCGACGCGAAGGTGGCCTTCAAGCCCCGCTACGACCACTTCATCGGCGGCGAGTACGTCGCCCCGGCGAGCGGGCAGTACTTCGAGAACCCGAGCCCGGTGAACGGCAAGGTCTTCACCGAGGTCGCCCGGGGCAACGCCGCGGACGTCGACAAGGCGGTCGAGGCCGCCTGGCGCGCGTTCGACTCGTGGAAGAAGACGACGATCGCCCAACGCGCGCTGATCCTCAACAGGATCGCCGACGTCATGGAGGCGAACCTCGAGATGCTCGCCGTCGCCGAGACCTGGGACAACGGCAAGCCCATCCGTGAGGCCCTCGCCGCCGACGTCCCGCTCGCGATCGACCACTTCCGCTACTTCGCCGGGGCGATCCGGGCGCAGGAGGGTTCGACCGGCGAGATCGACGCCGACACCGTCGCCTACCACTTCCACGAACCGCTCGGCGTGGTCGGCCAGATCATCCCCTGGAACTTCCCGCTGCTGATGGCCGTGTGGAAGCTCGCCCCCGCCCTCGCCGCCGGCAACTGCGTCGTCCTCAAGCCGGCCGAGCAGACCCCCGCGTCGATCCACGTCTTCATGGACCTCGTCAAGGACCTCCTGCCCGCCGGGGTGCTCAACATCGTCAACGGCTTCGGCGTCGAGGCCGGCGCCCCCCTGGCGAGCCACCCGAACATCCGCAAGATCGCGTTCACCGGCGAGACCACCACCGGGCGCCTGATCATGCAGATGGCGAGCGAGAACCTCATCCCGGTGACGCTCGAGCTCGGCGGCAAGAGCCCGAACGTCTTCTTCGCCGACGTCGCCGACGAACGGGACGACTTCTACGACAAGGCCCTCGAGGGCTTCTCGTTCTTCAACCTGAACTCGGGCGAGGTGTGCACCTGCCCGAGCCGGGCGCTCGTGCAGCAGTCGATCTACGACCAGTTCACCGCCGACGGCGTCGAGCGGGTGAAGAAGGTGAAGCAGGGCGACCCGCTCTCGATGGACACCATGATCGGCGCCCAGGCGTCCAACGACCAGCTCGAGAAGATCCTGAGCTACATGGACATCGGCAAGCAGGAAGGCGCGACGCTGTTGCTCGGCGGCGACCGGGCCGACCTGGGCGGCGACCTGACCGGCGGCTACTACGTCAACCCGACGATCTTCGAGGGCCGCAACTCGATGCGGATCTTCCAGGAGGAGATCTTCGGCCCCGTCCTGTCCCTGACGAGCTTCAGCGACTACGACGACGCCATCAAGATCGCCAACGACACCCTCTACGGTCTCGGTGCCGGCGTCTGGAGCCGCAACGGTGCCCAGCTCTACCGGGCCGGCCGCGACATCCAGGCCGGTCGCGTCTGGTCGAACACGTACCACCAGTACCCCGCCGGGGCGGCGTTCGGCGGCTACAAGCAGTCCGGCATCGGTCGCGAGAACCACAAGATGATGCTCGACCACTACCAGCAGACCAAGAACCTGCTGGTCAGCTACGCGGACGGTCCGATGGGCTTCTTCTGATGACGCCCGAGCAGACGGCCGCCGCCGCGCCGGCAGCGGCAGCAGCCGAGGAGGCGCGGGTCGGCGCGGTCACGCCGGCCCCCGCCTCCGGGACGGTCGCCGCCACCCCCTCCCGGGTCGACGTCTCCCCCGAGGCGGCGGCGTTCCTCGTGTCCCTGACGGCGCAGCACGGCCCGCTGATGTTCCACCAGTCGGGTGGCTGCTGCGACGGTTCGTCGCCGATGTGCTACCCCGTCGGGTTCTTCCGGGTGGGAGCCGTCGACGTCCATCTGGGCGACCTGCACGTCGACGGGATCGACCCGATCGAGGTCTACATGTCCCGGAGCCAGTTCGAGTACTGGAAGTACACGCACCTCACGATCGACGTCGTGCCGGGCCGCGGGGCCGGGTTCTCGATCGAGAGCCCGGAAGGCCGGCGGTTCCTGATCAGGTCACGACTGCTGGACGACGACGAGCTGCGGGCGTTCGGACTCGACGACGCGGTGGGCGACACCCCGGCCTGATCGGCCGACGCCGCCCGGGGACTCAGTCGGTCGGCGGGTGGGGCAGGGCGTAGACGCCGTGCCCCACCCGGTCGACCACTCCCTGCCGGGCGAGGACGCTCAACGTCGACAGCACGCTGCTCCGACGGTAGTCGGGCAGGGCGGCGACGATCTCGGTGGTGCGCCGGGCGCCGTTCCGCAGCACCTCGGGCACGCGGTCGGCCAGGGAGTCGCCGACGGGCGCGGTCGCCCGGGCGACGTCCGTCGGGTCGCCGGCCCGCGCCTCCTGGTCGTACTCGGCCCGGGCCTGGTCGAGTCCCTCGGCCGAGACCCGGGTGGTCGCACCGTCGGCACCGGAGGCGTGCGCGTAGGGCGCGAGGGTGAGCGATCGGCCGACGCGCGCGTACACGGCCGAGGCGCTGGTGCCCTGGTGCTCGGCGATCTCGGGGTACGACGCGCCGCCGAGCAGCAGCACCGCCTCGCCCTCGAGGCCGAGCCACTGGCCGAGGCTCGCGATCTCCCAGCCGGCGGTCGTCACGGCCGAACCCCAGACCTCGATGTCGTCGGCGTGCTCGGTGGTGAGCGTCTCGAGGTCGTCCAGCAGGTCGAGGAGTCGCCGGCGGGCGTCGTCGACGATCTCGGCCGTGAACTGCGGCGGGCGGCGAAGTTTGATCGGTCGTGACATTTGTGAAAGACTATCCAAGTTGCCTTCGTGGCACCACGACGTCGTCCGGCAGTCCGGGCGTCACATCCCCCACTTTTTTGGAGTTCCCATGGCTTTCGCAATCGTGCGCGCCGGTGGCCGTCAGGAGAAGGTCGAGGTCGGCACGATCCTGACCGTCGACCGCCTCAAGGCCGCGACCGCCGACACCGTCTCGTTCGTCCCCGTCCTGCACGTCGACGGCGACACCATCCTGTCGGGCGACGACCTGGCCAAGGTCACCGTCGAGGGCGAGGTGCTGAACGACCTGCGCGGCCCGAAGATCGTCATCCAGAACTACAAGAACAAGACCGGCTACAAGCGTCGCATGGGCTTCCGTGCCGACCTGACCCGCGTCAAGATCACCTCGATCACCACCAACTAAGGGGCTGACACCACATGGCACACAAAAAGGGCGCATCGTCCACCCGCAACGGTCGTGACTCGAACGCACAGCGCCTCGGCGTGAAGCGCTTCGGCGGCCAGGTCGTCCTCGCCGGCGAGATCATCGTCCGCCAGCGCGGCACCCACTTCCACCCCGGCGTCAACGTCGGCCGCGGCGGCGACGACACCCTCTTCGCCCTCGCCCCCGGCTCGGTCGAGTTCGGCAACAAGGGCGGCCGCAAGGTCGTCAACATCGTCGCCTCCGCGACGGCCGTCGCCTAGGCGACAGCACACGCGTGATCCGCCTCGGGGCGGTCGGGCCCAGGCCCGGCCGCCCCGAGGCTTTTCCGTGCCCGCTGTACCCCTCGTCCAGGCGGCACGGGGTGAGGACGCGTAGACGGGAACGATGAAGGCACTCACGTACCAGTCCGTCACCAACGTCTCCGTCGAGGACGTCCCCGATCCCACGATCATCGACCCGAGCGACGCCGTCATCAAGGTCACCTCGGCCGCGATCTGCGGAAGCGACCTGCACCTGTACGACGCCCTGGGCGCGTTCCTCGACAAGGGCGACGTGCTCGGCCACGAGACCATGGGCATCGTCACCCAGGTCGGTTCCGAGGTCAGCCGCATCAAGGTCGGCGACCGCGTCGTCGTCCCCTTCGTCATCGCGTGCGGCCACTGCTTCATGTGCGACCGCGGACTCTTCTCGCAGTGCGAGACCACCCAGGTCACCGAGTACGACTCGGGCGCCACCCTCTACGGCTTCAGCAAGCTCTACGGCCAGGTGCCCGGTGGCCAGGCCGAGCAGCTGCGGATCGCGCGTGCCGACGCCAACCTCGTGAAGGTCGGCGCCGACCTGCCCGACGAGCGCTACCTCTTCCTCAGCGACATCCTGCCGACCGCCTGGCAGGGCGTCGAGTACGCCCAGGTGCCCGAAGGCGGCACCCTGGTCGTCCTGGGCCTCGGCCCGGTCGGCCAGTTCGCGTCGCGCATCGGCAAGTACCGCGGCTACCGCGTCATCGGCATCGACCCCGTGCCCGAGCGTCGCGCCATGGCCGAGCGCCACGGCGTCGAGGTCCTCGACCTGACGAAGGACGTCGCCGACGTCGTCAAGGGCATGACCGATGACCGCGGACCCGACTCCGTCGTCGACGCCGTCGGCATGGAGGCACACGAGCACGCCGGCATCGGCCTCGTGCAGAAGTTCGCCGCCGCCCTGCCCGACGCGATCGGCCAGGCCGTCATGCAGAAGGCAGGCATCGACAGCCTCGGCGCCATGCACCTCGCCTTCGAGATCGTCCGCCGTGGCGGCACCGTCTCGCTCAGCGGGGTCTACGGCGGCACGGCCGACCCCACGCCCTTCCTCACGCTCTTCGACAAGCAGATCACCATCAAGATGGGCCAGTGCAACGTCCAGAAGTGGATGGACACCCTGATGCCCCTCGTCGAGGACCCGACCGACCCGCTCGGCACCGAGGACCTCGTCACCCACCCGGTGCCGCTCTCCGAGGCCGCCGCCATGTACGACGTCTTCAAGAACAAGGAGGACGGTTGCATCAAGGTCGTCCTCAAGCCCTGACGCCTCGACACGTCAGAGACCTCGACGACGCGACCCCCGCCTCCTGGGGGTCGCGTCGTCCCGTGGGGCGGGCTAGCGTCGTCGATCGGGAATGCGGCCTGTTCGACGACCGTTCACCGAAACGCGCGCGCACGTTCACCCCACTCATGGCAATCGGGTGATGGACTGGTGACGAATCAACAACGAGGGTCTCGTCCCGAGCCCACGTCGGCGACATCGATTGAGAGAACCATGGATCTCCGGACGGCCGAACACCCCAGGCCGAACCACTTCATCCTGCACCTCAGCGACACGCACCTCGTCGGCGGTGACCGCGACCTCTACGGCGCCGTCGACAGCGAGGCCCGGCTCCGCCAGATCATGGACGAGATCGAGGCGTCCGACGGGCGGCCCGAGGCCATCGTCTTCACGGGCGACCTCGCCGACAAGGGCGAGCCGGAGGCCTACCGCAAGCTCCGCGCCCTGATCGAGCCCGTCGCCGAGCGACTCGGCGCCCAGGTCATCTGGGCCATGGGCAACCACGACGACCGCAGCGCGTTCCGGTCCGAGCTCTTCGGGCAGCTGCCGTCGCAGCGACCCGTCGATCTCGTCTACGACGTCAACGGCCTGCGCGTCATCACCCTCGACACGACCGTGCCCGGCCACCACTTCGGCCGGCTCTCGGGTGACCAGCTCGACTGGCTCGCCGAGGAGCTCTCGACCGATGCCCCCGACGGCACCATCATCGCCATGCACCACCCGCCGGTCCCGAGCGTGCAAGACCTGACGGCCCTCGTCGAGCTGCGTGACCAGGCGGCCCTCGCCGAGGTGATCGAGGGCAGCGACGTCCGCTCCATCATCGCCGGGCACCTGCACTACTCGACCAACGCCACCTTCGCGGGCGTGCCCGTCTCGGTCGCGTCGGCCACCTGCTACACGCAGGACCTCAACGTCTCCGGCGGCGGCACCCGCGGCCGCGACGGTGCCCAGGCGTTCAACCTGGTGCACGTCTACGAGGGCACCGTCGTGCACTCGGTCGTGCCGATCGGCACCTACGAGACCGTGGGCGAGTACGTGCCCGCCGACGTGGTGGCCGAGCGGCTCGCCGTCGCCGGCGTGCGCATAGCCCCCGCCGCCCCCCGCCACCGCGCGACGGACACGGCACCGGTGCCCGTGGTGCCGCGTGACCTCGCGCTGACGGGGCCGATCGACACGCTCTGACCGGGCGGGCCCGCCCGCCGCAGCCGGTCTCGTGCACCGTCGGCAACTCCTGCCTCCTGCTGCGCGCGACGGCCGGCGCCGCCTTCCCTGGCCCGTCGTGCAGCACGGAGCAGGAGTTGCCGACCCACTCGGTGCCGTCGACCCCGCCCGTCCCGACGCAGCCACGCCGACGACGACCGACCGCCCCGAACACGGTCCGCGCGAGTCGGCAATTCCTGCTTCACGTCGCTCGATCGACGCCGACACGCCCCCGCCTACGATCGCCGTGACGGGAGTCAGGAATTGCCGACGAGGGACGAGGACGCCGTGACGGGGAGCGGGACGTGCCGACCCGGACGCCGGCGACGGGCGGACCGGGTCAGCCGTGGGCGGGGGTGCGGGCCTCCGCGGCCATGGCCGCGCGCAGCCGACGCAGGTACCCGTCGCGGAGGACGTGACGGAGGCGCGGTGGCAGATTCGGGACGACCGCAGCCGTGACGCGCATCACGCGGTCGTAGCGGCGTTGGATGGCCGGCGACCAGGGCAGGCCGAAGTCGTCACGGACACGAGCCGGCAACGACCCCGCGGTGACGAGCCGGGCGAGCGGCATCACCGCCCTCAGCCACCACGGCCCCGTCGTCGGGTGCAACAACTCGTGGGCGACCCGACGCGTGACGTCGTCCACCACGAGGCGCGCGACGGCGTCGTCCCAGTAGCGCCGGAACGACGCCGCATCGGCCGGCCACAGCTCGCGCGGCATCTGCAGCGACGTGCCGACGAGGGCGTAGTCCTGGTAGACGGTCTCGGCGTGGGCCGGGTCGATCGGCCCGTGGACCCGCTCGAACAGCTGCACGGCCGAGTCGTAGAGCGTGGCTGCGACCCAGAGCTGCAGATCGGGGTCGAACGCGTCGTACCGGACCGGCGAGGACCCGCCGTCGTGCACCGGACGGTGCGCCCGCCCGACGACCCGGCGGACGTGGGCCACCTCGGACGGGGTGCCGAAGACGATGGCGTAGAGGTACGTCATGGTGCCGTGCAGCCGCGACAACGGGCGCTCGACGAAGTCGCTGTGCTCGGCGACGCCGTGCCCCACCCCGGGGTTCGCGAGTTGCAGCAGGATCGCCCTGCCCCCACCGGCCAGGAGCAACGACTCGCCCGCCATGTCGGAGATGCGCCGCACGTCCGAGCCGTGAAGGGTCCAGGGCAGTCGCATGCGGTCAGCCTACGGCGGGCCGTCGATAGGGTGCTGACATGGCCACCCCCGACTTCGTCCTGTCCCTGCGCGAGAAGATCGGCACGGCACCGCTGTGGCTCGCCGGCGTCACCGCGGTCGTGGTGCGCGATGACGAGACGTTGCTGGTGCGCCGAGCCGACACCGGCGCCTGGACGCCGGTGACGGGCATCGTCGACCCGGGCGAGCACCCCGCCGACGCTGCCGTCCGCGAGACCCTCGAGGAAGCCGACCTGAACGTCGTCCCCGAACGGCTGGCCTCGATCGGAGTGACCGACGAGGTCGTCTACCCGAACGGCGACCGCGCGCAGTACCTCGACCACACGTTCGTGATGCGCTACGTGTCGGGCGAGCCCTCCCCCGCGGACGGCGAGAACACCGAGGCCCGCTGGTTCCGGCTGGACGACCTGCCGACCATGGGCCCGGACATGCTCTCTCGTCTCGACGCCGCACTCTCGGGCGAACAGGCCGCCCGCTTCGGCACCTCGTCGAACTGAGCGGCCGTCCGGAGGACGGTGACGGCCACCGCGCCGGTGACCGGCGTCGGCACCCGGCGCCAGTGACCGGCACCCGGCGCCCGGCGTCGGCACCCGGCGCCGGTGACCGGCACCCGGCGCCAGTGACCGGCACCCGGCGCCAGTGACCGGCACCCGGCACCCGCGACCGGTGACCGGCGACGCCCGTCACACCCGCGACGCGGGTACGGCCGGCGTCAGTCCGACCCTTCGAGCCCCCGCTGGGACGACGGTCCGGTCGCCTCGCCCGACTGCGCCGCCTCGGCTCCGAGTGCCCGCCTGTCCTGCTCGGCGTTCTCGAGGGCGACGCGCTGCATCTCGTCCTTCTCCCACGGTGCGGGGAACGGGTAGTACCGCTCGAGGAAGTCCGTGACCGTCGCGGTCCGCTCGTCGTCGGTGACCTCGGGGAAGCTGCCGTCGTTGAGGCAGAAGAAGTCGAACGCGCGTTTCTTCAGCACCTCGGACAACGACGCCAGGCCCGACACCATCGTGGTGTCGATGTAGCTGACCTTCGCGTTCTCCTGCACGATCGCCCGACCCGTCATCAGCGAGTAGTAGTGGTAGAGCGAGTTCGTGACCGAGATGTTCTCCTTCGCACGGAAGGGGCTGCCGGCGGTGGCGGCGAACTCGTCGGCGAACTCGTGCTCCATCTCGAACAGGACGCTGCGGCGCAGCGGCGCGGCCGTGTGCTCGAGGTGGCGGGTGAGGACGCGGCCGAAGCGCTGCTGCAGCAGGCGGCGGTTGACCCGCGCGGCGTTCTCGAACCCGCTGCGGTCGATGTTGTTGTGCCCGAGCCCGATGCGGGTGTCGGCCTCGATGAACTTGGTGACGGAGCCCGGAGAGAAGAACATGCTCGGCGCGACGGGTCGCCCGAAGAACATGTCGTCGTTCGAGTACAGGAAGTGCTCGCTGAGACCCTCGATGTGGTGCAGCTGCGACTCGACGGCCTGCGAGTTGTGCGTCGGGAGCATCGAGAGGTCGCTGAAGAACTCCTCGCTGCGCACGACGCGGACGCGGGGGTGCTCGCCCAACCACTCTGGCACGGGCGAGTCGGTCGCGATGTAGATGTTCCGGACCCACGGGGCGAACATGTAGACCGACCGCAGGGCGTACTTGAGCTCGTCGATCTGACGGAACCGGGCCGCCGAGTCGTCGCCCTCGCCGACCACGTGACGCTTGGCCTGGGCGGCCCGGGCACGCTGGTACTCGATGGAGTTGCCGTCGACCCACGAGAAGACGATGTCGATGTCGAAGGTGATGTCGGTGGCGTGGTCGTCGAACATGTGCTCGAGGGTGGGCCACTCGATGCCGTACCGCTCGACCGTCTGTTCGACGGCCTCGGCACGGGGCAGTTCGGTGCGCATCAGCGCGTTCTCGGTCGGGGCGAGGATCTCGTCGTCGGTGATGATCCAGAACTCGACCTGCACGGCCGTGCCCGCGCCGTAGCGGAGGCGGCCAATGGGCTCGACGCGGGGCCGGTAGACACGGAAGACCCGCTCCGTCTCGAGCTCGAGCCCGCCCTCGACGACGAGGGACGCCTGACCCTTGCGGGGCTTGGCGTAGAAGGGCTCGGTGGCCGAGGCCGCGACCATGGCGGCGGTGAAGCGGTCACGGTGCACGGTGTCGACGGCGATCACGGGGCGGACGTCGTTGCCGCGAACGAGCAGGAAGGGCACCTGGGCGGCGTCGAGCACACGCCGGATGTAGAGCAGGTCCTCGATCATCGACTGCTGGGGCGTGAGGTGACCGTTGAGGAGCGTGAACTGGCCCTTGCGGACCACGACGTCCTCTCGGTCGAGACCACCGGCTCGGTGACGAGGGGTCAGGAGGGGACTCTCGGACGCGCCGACCATCTCTGACGTACCGGGGATCTCCGTGGCCATGCAGACTCAACCTTCCGTGCGGGCCTCGGGCGGGCGGACGCACCCTCGGCATTTTACGGGGTCGGAGGCACCTCGGCGGATCCGCTGCCCACGACGGTCAGCGGCGGCCTCGGACCGGGGCCGCCCCCGTGGTCGTCGTGGCGGCGGTCGGCACCTTCACGAGCACCCCGACGGCGATCATGAGCGCCGCGGCGACGAACTGCAGCCCCTGCCAGAGGTCGGGCTGGACGGGCACCACGAACACCGGGTTCCAGAGGACGGCCACGGCGGCGAGCAGGGGCAGCGACCACCAGGCACGCCCCCGGTAGGCGAAGACGAGGACGATGAGGGCGAAGATCGACACCACGTACCGGAACACGGTGAAGACGTCCGAGCCGAGCAACGCGGTGCCGGCCAGCAGCGCGATGGCCGCGATCAGGCCGGGCGCCAGGGCCGGACGCGTGAACGCGGGGGCGGTGGGGGTGGGCACCGCCTACTCGATGTCGTAGGCGACGTCGAGGACGCTGATCGGACGGCTCATCGGCGGCTCGTCACGCAGGCGCTCGAGAGCCGGCTGCAGTTCGCCCAACCAGGCCTGGTAACCGGCATCGCTGAGGTGGACGTGGTCGGCGGCGAACTCGGGTCGCAGCGCGTCACCGGATTCGTCGGCGAGGGCGGGCCAGAGGTCGAGCCACTGCGCCCGGACCGTCGAGGAGAACTGACGGAGGTGGCGGTTGGCGTCCTTGAGGCGGGGTGCGAACTCCGCCCCCCGCGGCGCGATCGACTGCAACAGCAGACGCGTGCCGGGCAGTTCACGACGCATCGCCACCATGAGGTTCTCGATGCCGCGCACCACCTGTTCGACCGAGCGTCGCGCGGTGAAGTCGTTGGTGCCGATCATGAGCACGACGGAGTCGGGGTTCGCGGCCACGACGTCGTGGAGCCGTTCGGTCAGGCCGGCGACCGTGTCGCCCCCGACGCCCAGGTTGACGACCTGCTCGTCGGGCAACCACGCCGCCCAGTCGCCGTTCTCGGTCAAGCTGTCGCCGACGAAGGCGACGGTCTCTCGGTGTGTCATCACGACCTCCTGGTGGTCTGCTGAAGTGCCCCCATCGTGCCATCACCCGCTGGGAGCCGCGAACCGGCGCGCGCGTGCGCGCCGCCCCGACCTCACTGTCGGAAGCGCCGCGGCCTCTTCGACCAGACGCGGTCGAGCGCGTGGCGGACGCGCGGCAGCAGCACCACGAACGACGACACGACGACGAGCACCCCGAACAGCACCCCGAGCCACAACGGCACGGGCGACATGGCCTCGTCGCCCGCCGGGTACAGCGGCACCGGCGACGACGTCAGGACGAGGAGGCGCGGGTCGGTCACGCCACGGCCGTCGCGTCGGTCGTGGCCCCGCCCGCGGCACCGGCCGCCCGCTCGCCGGTCGCCCGGGCGGCCGCCTCCCGCTCGGCCGTCGCCGTGATGCGCCGCAGCATGCCCGAGAAGATCACGCCGTGGAACGGCAGGATCGCGAACCAGTAGAGGCGCCCGCCGAGTCCCTGCGGGAAGAACACCGCGCGTTGGCGGTAGTGGGAGCCGCCGTCGGGACGCGGCTCGACCGTGAGTTCCAGCCACGCGCCTCCGGGGACCTTCATCTCGGCCCGGAGCCGCAGCAGGCGGCCGCGATCGAGCTTCTCGACCCGCCACCAGTCGAGGGCGTCCCCGACGCGCAGGGTGGTCGCACTGCGGCGGCCGCGACGGAGGCCCACTCCCCCGACCAGTCGGTCCATCCAGCCGCGCGCCGACCATGCCAGCGGGAACGAGTACCACCCGTTCTCGCCGCCGATGCTCTCGAGCACCTTCCAGAGCTCGGCGGCCGGAGCGGAGGTGTCGGTCTGCCGGTCGTCGGTGTAGACGATGTGCCCGGACCAGTCGGGGTCGCTCGGCAGCAGGTCGCTCGGCGCGCCGGCGACCGACGAGTCCTGCCAGCTGGTCTCGACGTCGCCGTCCTGTTCACGCTGCAGGGCGAGGCGGACGGCGCGACGGTAGGGCAGCAGCCCCTCGGCGGGCGGGGGCACGACGGCGTCGATGTCGTGCTCGCGCACGACGCAGTCGTACTGCAGCGACGCGATGATCGGCACGGCGAGGGCGCGGGGCACGGGGGTGACGAGGTTGACCCACTGCGAGGCGAGCCACGGGGTGAAGACGGGGAGGGACGCGATCGGCCGCTGCTTGAGGCCGGCCTCGAGGGCGTACCCGTTCATCATCTGCCCGTACCGGAGCACGTCGGGACCGCCGATGTCGAAGGTGCGGTTGACGTCGTCGGGCACGTCGGCCGCCCCGAGCAGGTAGTGCAGCACGTCGCGGACGGCGATCGGCTGGATGAAGTTGCGGACCCACTTCGGTGCCGGCATGTAGGGCAGCACGTCCGTCAGGTGGCGCACCATCTCGAACGAGGCGCTGCCCGAGCCGATGACGACGCCGGCCTGCAGGGCGACGGTGGGGACCCCGCTCGCCAGCAGGACGTCGCCGACGTCCTTGCGCGACTGCAGGTGCTTCGACAGGTCGCCCTCGGGGTGCAGTCCGCCGAGGTAGACGATCCGGCGGACACCCGCGTCGCGCGCCGCGTCGGCGACGGTGTGCGCCGCGTCGGCCTCGGCGCGCTCGAAGTCGCCCTTGCCACCCATCGCGTGGGCGAGGTAGTAGACGACGTCGACGCCCTCCATGGCCGGACGCACCGTCTCGGGGTCGGTCAGGTCGCCCTGGACCACGTCGACGTCGCCGGACCAGGGCACGTCGCGCAGCTTCTCGGGCGATCGCACGAGCACCCGCACGTCCGCCCCGGCGGCCACGAGCCGCGGCGTCAACCGCCCGCCGATGTACCCGGTCGCCCCGGTCACGAGCACCCGGCGGGAGGCCACGGCGTGGTCGGTGTCGCTCGTGACGGGGGCGCTCGACGGCTCGGCGTCGGGAGTGTTCGCTGACATGGGCCCAAGCTACGCTGGACCCCATCATGACTACCCAGCAGCTCCCCACCGTCTCCGCCGTCGCCGGCATGATCGACCACGCGATCCTCAAGCCCGAGCTCACCCGCGCCGAGGTCGACGCGGCCCTCGACGACGCCGCCGCGAACCATGTCTTCAGCGTCTGCGTCCGGCCCTCCGACATCGCGCACGCCGTCGAGCGCCTCGAGGGCACCGGCGTGCTCGTCGGCACCGTCATCGGCTTCCCCCACGGCACGACCTCGACGGCCGCCAAGGCCGCCGAGTCGCGCCAGGCGATCGCCGACGGCGCCGCCGAACTCGACATGGTCGTCAACATCGGCTGGCTGCGCAGCGGCATGACCGACGAGGTCGAGGCCGACGTGCGCGGCGTGGTCGAGGCGGCGGGCGACACGCTCGTCAAGGTCATCCTCGAGACGGCCTACCTCGACGACGACCAGATCGTCGCCGGTTCGGCGGCCGCCGAGCGCGCCGGGGCCGCCTTCGTCAAGACGTCCACGGGCTTCGCCGGTGGCGGGGCGACGCTCCCGCACCTGCGCCTCATGCGCGGGGCCGTCTCCGACTCGGTGCAGGTCAAGGCCTCGGGCGGCGTGCGCGGCCTCGACACCGTGCTCGAGATGCTCGAGCTCGGCGTCACGCGCTTCGGCACGAGCGCCAGCGGCACGATCCTCGCCGACCTGGCGCACCGCCTCGAGACGGGCCGCGCCTCGGGCGCGGGCGACGACACGACGTCGTACTGACGGGCCGAGGAGGCGCGGGTGACGTCGACGACGTGACCCGCGCCTCCTCGGGGCCGTCGGGCCGCACCCTCGCACGGCTCGGCGTCCCGCCGTCGACGTGCTCCGGACGATCTACTCACGGCGCTCGACGCGAGACGCCTCAGGCGATCGGCAGCCCCAGGATCTCGCGCGTGCGGACGACGTCGGCCCTGATGTGCGCGATCAGGGCGTCGAGCCCCTCGAAGCGCACGTTGCCGCGCACCCAGTCGACGAAGTGGACGGTGACCTCGAGCCCGTAGAGGTCGAGCGAGACGTCGAGCAGGTGCGCCTCGACCTGCTTGGCCGGCACCCCCTCGAACGTCGGGTTGTTGCCGACCGACACGGCCGCCGGGTAGAGCGTGTCGCCGACCGAGACCCGGGCGGCGTAGACGCCGTCGGCCGGGACGAACCCCTCGCTGTCGCGGGCCAGGTTGGCCGTCGGGAACCCCAGCTCGCGGCCCCGCTGTTCTCCGTGGACGACGATGCCGCGCACCGACGGCTCGCGGCCGAGCAGGACGCCGGCCTCACGGACGTCACCCGCGTCCATCAGCTCGCGGATCCAGGTGGACGACGCTCGGCGGCCGCCACTCGGTCTCACGTCGTCGATCGACACGACCCGGAACCCGCGCGAGGCACCGAGCCCGCGCAGGGTGTCGACGGTGCCGCTGCCGCGCACGCCGAACCGGAAGTCGTCACCCACGAACACGACGCGGGCGTGCAGGGCCCCGACCAGGATGCGGTCGACGAACTCGTCGGGCGTCAGCGCCCGCAGCTCGGCGTCGAAGGTGAGCATGAGGGTCGCGGCGACCCCGGCCTCGTCGAGCAGCTCGCGCTTCTGACGGTTGCTGACGAGAGCCGTCGGTACGTCGTCGGGTCGCAGGACCGCCAAGGGGTGCCGGTCGAACGTGACCACGGTGGACACGAGACCCTCGTCGCGCGCCACCCCCTCGAGCATGTCGATCACGGCGCGGTGCCCGACGTGGACCCCGTCGAACTTGCCGATGGTGACGGCGCTCGGCCCGAAGTCGGGCGGCACGTCGCCGACCAGGTCGTAGAACTGCACGCGCGCTACCTCGTCGTGCCCGGGTCGCGAGGGACCCCACCGGCCCCCACGCCGTCGGCGCCCGCCCGGTCGACCTCCGAGGCGTCGACGGCCCGGGCCACGCGGCCCTGCCGGCGCAGCCACAGGATGCCGAGCACGGGCAGGACGAGCGGCACGAAGCCGTACCCGCGACCGAAGAACGACCACACGGTGTCGTGCGGGAAGAGTTCGGGGTCGAGCACGGTCACGAGACCGATGATCAGGACCCCGGCGAGCTCGAAGCTGATGGTCGCCCAGGCCACGGCGTACCACCCCTGGCCACGGCCGATGAGGGCCACGGTGGCGACGATGTAGACGACGGCCGACAACGCGCTCAGGGTGTAAGCCAGAGGAGCCTCGGAGTACTGGGTCGCGATCTGGAAGACCGACCGACCGGTGGCGGCGAGGGCGAGGAGGGCGTACACGGCGATGAGCACCCGGCCGAGGCCGACCGCGCGCGTTGACTTCTGAGTGACCATCTCGTCAAGGATAGGACTCCGACGCCTCCACCGCCGACCGGGTCGGTCAGAGGCCCTGGACGGTCCAGATCTGGAACATCCGGTAGACCATCACCGCGATCGCGAACGACGAGGTCGCCAGCACGAGGTTGCTCCAGCGCGTCCGGTCGACGAGGGCCCAGACCGTCGCGAGGGGCGGCAGCAGGATGGCCGAGACCAGGTAGATGTAGAACTCGACGAGGTTGCCCGTCGGTCCGTTGCCGACGAAGGGCGCGACGATCGCGACGACCAGCTGCACCAAGAGGAGCAGCAGCACGACGGCACCCGTGCCGACGGTGATGTCGTCGGGCTGACGCTTGGCGAAGCAGGCGATCACGCAGACGATGCCGGCCACCACGGCCACCACGACCTGCACCCAGGTGAACCACTCGATCATGCCTGCACCTCGTCGGTCGGGAAGTTCACGATGGGCTTGGCGGCCCCGCCCCGCACAGAGACCAGGCCGGCGAGGGCGCCCGCCGGGGTGACGGCGGCGACGGGCCCCGGGGTGTCGGCCAGCTCGACGGCCACGCGCTTGCCGTGCCCGAGGTCGACGGCCTCGGCAGCGGTCATCGACCACTCGGGGAAGAGGGTACGGGCGACGTCGACGGGAGGGAGCAGCGCCGGGGCGACGTCGATGCCCTTGAGGACGGAGGCGCGGCTCACGTCGAACGGCCCGACCCGCGTCCGACGCAGTGCGGTCAGGTGTCCCCCGACGCCGAGGTCGGCTCCGAGGTCGCGGGCGAGGGCCCGGACGTAGGTGCCGGACGAACACGAGACCCGCACGTCGAGGTCGCGCACGGGCACACCGTCGACGACGGTGTCGCGTCGCTCGAGCACGGTGAACTCGGAGATCGTCACGTCGCGGGCCTTCAACTCGACCTCGACCCCGGCACGGGCGAGGTCGTAGGCGCGACGGCCGTCGACCTTGATCGCGCTGACCGTGGTGGGCACCTGGCTGATCGGCCCGGTCAGTCGCGCGATGCCGGCGTCGACGGCGTCGTCGGTGACGTCTCCGGCCGCGGTCGTCGAGACGACCTCGCCGTCGCTGTCGTCGCTGGTGGTGGAGACGCCGAGGCGGATGGTGGCGTCGTAGCCCTTGTCGAGGCCGACCAGGAAGGTCAGGAGGCGCGTCGACGAGTTCAGGCCCAAGACCAGCAACCCCGTGGCGAGCGGGTCGAGCGTGCCGGCGTGGCCGACCTTGCGCGTGCCCGCGGCCTTCCGCACCCGGGAGACCACGTCGTGGCTGGTGATGCCCTGCGGCTTGTCGACGAGGAGGAGACCGCTGTTCACCCGACGACGTTAGCGCAGCAGGACCGCGACCAAGCCGGGGACGCGCTCAGCACGCGTCGTCGAAACGTCGACGGGGGTGCTCGCGGTCGGAGTTGTCGACGACGGCCGAGGCCCTGGCCCGGGCGTCGAGTCGCGAATCGTCGGCGGTGACCCAGACGCGGTAGTGCCACAGCCCCGCGAGGCCGGGGCGGGCGAGGTCGGTGCCGTCGACGAGCAGGACCGCGTCGGCCGGACCGGTGACCCAGGCGGACTCGACGGAACGGTCGGCGTCGGAGTCCCAGGCCCGCTCGACCCAGCCCGCACTGCCGCCGAGCCGGAACGGCTCGACCAGGACCCGACGGAACAGGCTCTCGTCCAGCACGGGAGCGGAGTCGCGCGGCGCCGCGTCGGGACGTTTCTCGAAGCCGGCGAGCGAGGCACGGAACGCCGCGTGGCCCTGCTCGCGGAAGGCCTCGAGGAGGTCGTCGGCGAGACCGGCCGCACCCGCGCCTCCGTCGCTGTCGATCGCGACGAGCACGCGTCCGCGCCCGTAGTTGTGCACGATCTCGGTGGCGAGTTCGCGCAGCGTGTCCTTCTTGGCAGGGGCCCATCGGGTGGTCATGCCGCCACCGTACGCCCGACGGCCGGGACCTCGCCGGGCACGCCCTCGACGAGCCGTAGGCTCGTACGGTGAGCATCTCCCCCGCCGTGGCCGTCTGGTTCCGCGAGAACGGTCGCGACCTCCCGTGGCGGCGTCCCGGCTTCACGGCCTGGGGCACGCTGGTCAGCGAGATCATGCTGCAGCAGACCCCCGTGGCCCGCGTCGTGCCACGACTCGAGCAGTGGCTCGACCGCTGGCCCACGCCACGCGACCTGGCGGCGTCGCCCGCCTCCGAGGCCGTGCGCGCCTGGGAACGCCTCGGCTACCCGCGTCGGGCCCTGGCCCTCCACGCCGCCGCCGTGGCCATCACCGAGCGACACCACGGGGTCGTGCCGGAGGACGTCCTCTCGCTCCTGGCACTGCCCGGCATCGGCGACTACACCGCACGGGCCGTCGCGGTCTTCGCCTACGGCCACCGGCACCCCGTCGTCGACACGAACGTCCGCCGGGTCCTGGCCCGTGCGGTCGAGGGACTTGCCGAACCGTGGGCGCCGAAGGCCTCGCGCGACCTCCCCCTGATGGAGTCGCAGCTGCCCGACGACCTCGAGGAGGCGCGGGTCACGAACGCGGGCGTCATGGAGTTGGGTGCCCTGGTCTGCACGGCGCGGTCACCGAAGTGCGACGTCTGCCCGCTGGTCGATCGGTGCGCGTGGGTGCTGGCGGGTCGTCCTGCGCACACCGGGCCGCGCCTCCGGACCCAGGCCCGCTTCGAGGGATCGGACCGCCAGGTGCGCGGATTGATCCTGGCCGAGCTGCGGGCCAGCGACGTCCCCGTCACGGCGGCCGAGATCGCGACCGTCTGGCCGGACGACGTGCAACGCGCGAGAGCCCTCGCCGGGCTGCTCCGTGACGGTCTGGCCACGGGGTCGCCCGACGAGGGCTATCGCCTCCCCGACTGAGGCGGGGGCGTCCTGACGGGTGCTTTGGCTAGCGGGTCGAGCCGTCGGGCTCGGTCGACTCGCCTGCGGCGGGTGCCTCGAGCTCGTCGTCCATCGCCAGGTCGTCGTCGAGGTCGTCGTCCGCGTCGAGGTCGTCGTCCGCGTCCAGGTCGCGGGGCTTGACGTACGGGTCGGCGTCGCCGGCGTACTCGGCCGACGAGGCCATGGTCTGGCTCTCGTGGTCGCGCTGGCGAGCTTCTTGCAGCAGACGATCGATCGAAGCCGCGTTCTCGGGGAGTGCGTCGAGGATGAACTCGAGGCTCGGGGTGAGCCGCGCGGTGATGTTCTTGCCCACCTCGCTGCGCAACATGCCGGTCGCCGACTTCAGGGCGGCACCCGTGTCGCGCCGTTCGTCGTCGGTGCCGTAGACCGTGTAGAAGACCGAGGCGTGCTGCAGGTCTCCCGTCACCTTGACGTCGGTGATCGTCACGAACCCGAGTCGAGGGTCCTTGATGCCGCGTTCGAGACGCCGCGCGATGATCTCGTGGATGCGGTCGGCCATCTTGCGGGCGCGTTGCGCGTCAACCATTGTTCACTCCTGTTCGTGCTGCTCGCCGCCGTGGCGAGAGGGGTGAGGCCCCGCCCCGACCGTAGTCGGAGCGGGGCCTCGTGTACTGCGACGACGCCGGGTCAGCCCCGGGGCTTCTCGACCATCTCGATGGTCTCGATCTCGTCGCCGATCTGGATGTCGTTGAACTTGCCGAGACCGATGCCGGCCTCGAAGTCCGTCCGCACCTCGGTGACGTCGTCCTTGAAGCGACGCAGCGAGTCGATCGCCAGGTTGTCGCCGACGACGACGCCCTCGCGGATCACGCGGGCACGAGCGTTGCGGGTGATCGTTCCCGAGCGCACGATGACACCGGCGATGTTGCCGACCTTCGACGAGCGGAAGATCTCGCGGATCTCGGCGACACCGGACTGCTTCTCCTCGAACTCGGGCTTGAGCATGCCCTTGAGCGAGTTCTCGATGTCCTCGAGGGCCGCGTAGATGACCGAGTAGAACCGGACGTCGACACCCTCGCGAGCAGCACGCTCACGAGCCTTCGTGTCGGGACGCACGTTGAACCCGATGATGACCGCGTTGTCGACCGTGGCGAGGTTGACGTCGCTCTCGGTGACGGCACCCACACCGCGGTGGATGATGCGCAGCTGCACGCTGTCGTCCACCTCGATCTTGAGCAACGATTCTTCCAGCGCCTCGACGGCACCGGACACGTCGCCCTTGATGATGATGTTGAGGGCTTCGACCTTGCCCTCTTCGAGAGCACGGGTGAAGTCCTCGAGCGAGATGCGCTTGCGGGCCTTGGCCAGCGAGGCGTTGCGCTCGACGGCTTCGCGCTTCTCGGCGATCTGACGGGCGGTGCGGTCCTCCTCGGTGACGAGGAAGGTGTCACCGGCCCGGGGAACGCTCGACAGACCCTGGACCAGCACGGGCCGGCTCGGGTAGGCCTCGTCGACCGAGTCGCCGTTCTCGTCGACCATGGCGCGGACGCGGCCGTAGGCCGTACCGGCGACGATGGCGTCACCGACGCGCAGCGTGCCCGACTGGATCAGGACCGTCGCGACGGCACCGCGACCCTTGTCGAGACGGGCCTCGATGGCGACACCACGGGCGTCCTTGTCGGGGTTGGCGCGCAGGTCGAGACCGGCGTCGGCCGTGAGCAAGACGGCCTCGAGGAGGGCGTCGATGTTCTTGTTGTCACGGGCCGACACGTCGACGAACATGACGTCTCCGCCGTATTCCTCGGCGACGAGGCCGTATTCGGTGAGCTGCTGACGC
The DNA here is from genome assembly GCF_054060695.1 of Frigoribacterium sp. 2355. Lineage (NCBI taxonomy): Bacteria > Bacillati > Actinomycetota > Actinomycetes > Micrococcales > Microbacteriaceae > Frigoribacterium > Frigoribacterium sp. 2355. The sequence continues at coordinate 478,223 of NZ_JBSSDL010000001.1, forward strand.
ACCTTCGCCGGGTTCGCGCCCTCTTTGTCGATCTTGTTGACCGCGACGACGATCGGCACGCCGGCCGCCTGGGCGTGGTTCAACGCCTCGACGGTCTGCGGCATGATGCCGTCGTCCGCCGCGACCACGAGGATCGCGATGTCGGTCACCTGGGCACCACGGGCACGCATGGCGGTGAACGCCTCGTGACCGGGGGTGTCGATGAAGGTGATGGCGCGCTCGACGCCCTCGTGCGGAGCCCACACCTGGTAGGCGCCGATGTGCTGCGTGATGCCACCGGCCTCGCCGGCGACCACGTTGGCGTTGCGGATCGCGTCGAGCAGACGCGTCTTTCCGTGGTCGACGTGGCCCATGACCGTGACGACCGGCGGGCGGATCTGCAGGACGGACTCGTCCTCGTCCTCGAGCTCTTGCTCGAGGTCGATGTCGAAGCCCTCGAGGAGCTCTTTGTCTTCGTCCTCGGGCGAGACGACCTGGATGTTGTAGCCCAGCTCTTCGCCGAGGACCTGGAAGGTGGCCTCGTCGAGCGACTCGGTCGCCGTCGCCATCTCACCGAGGTGGAACAGGACGGTCACCAGGTTGCCGGGGCTCGCGTCGATCTTGTCGGCGAAGTCGCTGATGGACGCACCACGACGCAGACGGACGATCGTGTTGCCGTCGCCGCGGGGGACGCTGACGCCACCCAGCGACGGGGCCGACCGCATCTCGAACTCGGCCCTCTTCGTCCGCTTCGACTTGCGTGCCTTGCTCTTGCCGCCACCACGACCGAACGCACCGGCGGTTCCGCCACCGGGGCCGCGGCCTCGACCGCCACCACCGGAGGGACGGGGCCCGCTGAAGCCGGGACGGAAGCCACCGGCCGCGCCGGGGGCACCGGCACCGGGACGCTGGAAGCCACCGCCGGCACCACCGGGACGACCCGCGCCGCCACCGGCGGGACGCTGACCGAAGCCGTTGGGACGGGGGCCGGCACCGACGCCGGGACGCGGAGCACCCGGACGAGGAGCACCGGGTCGGGGAGCCTGCGGGCGCGGGCCCGCGGCGCCGCCGGGACGGGGCATGCTGCTGGCCGCACCGGAGCCACCGGGACGAGGAGCACTGGGGCGCCCCATGCCCTGGTTGCTGGCGAAGGGGTTGTTGCCGGGACGAGGGGCACCGGGGCGCGGGCCGCCGGGCTTGGGACCCGCGGCGCCGGGCTTGGCGGCGTCGTCGGCCGGAGCTGCCGCGTCGTCCTTGGCTGCGGCGGCTGCTGCGGCACGCTGTGCCTCGGCCTGGGCCTGGCGCTCGGCGACCGTCAGCGGGGCGACGGGTGCGGGTGCCGCGTCGACGTCGGGCTCGGCAGCCGCCACGGGGGCGGGCGTCGGCTCGGCGACGGGAGGCTTGGGGGCTGCCGGACGGGGACCGCCGGGCTTGGGGGCCGAGCTCGCGGGCTGCGCGGCGGCACCGGCCGAGGGGGCCTTGGCGGCGGGGGTCGCGGGCTTCGCGGCACCGGCGAAGGCCTGGCGCAGCTTGCGGGCGACGGGAGGCTCGACGCTGGAGGACGGTCCCTTGACGAACTCGCCCATCTCTTTGAGCTTCTCTAGTGCGGTCTTGCTGTCGATCCCCAGCTCGCTGGCGATCTCGTGTACGCGTGGTTTAGCCACAGTTCTCCTGTCTCGGGCCCTTCCCGAGACGGGAAGAGCCTTAGTTCTGGACGGGTCTCATTTCGAGCCGCTCATTAGTGGTTGCTCATTAGTTGTCCATGTGCCGTTCAGCCTGTTCTGTCGTGGCGATGGGTCGTGAAGTGGTGATCCGCGTGAGGTGGGCGCGGAGCTCGTCGACGTCGGGTTCGGAGTCGAGGCGGAGTGCACGGCGGAAGGCCTTGCGCTTCACTGCCGACTCGAACGCGTCGATCGACGGCGTCAACCACGCACCCCGCCCGGGAAGGGTCGCGGTCGGATCGACCACGAGACGTCCGTTTCGGGCGACGACCCGCACGAGTGCGGATCGTGGAGCGCGCGCTCGAGTACCGATGCACGTTCTGACGGGTTCCACCTTACCCCCTCGGGTCGTCGGACGGGAGACGCCGAGGGCGAACGGCGCGGTGCGCCGGTCGCCCTCGGCCACCCGGGTTCTCGTCGGGGCGATCAGTCGTCTTCGAGGATGCTGTCGGGCTGGATGGGTCATTCCCGTGACCGGGCCGCCGACGCTGGCGCGTCGTCGACCCGGCGCGCGGATCGACATCCACTCAGTCGTCTTCGAGGATGCTGTCGGGCTGGATGTCGATCCGCGCGCCCGTGAGCTTCGCGGCGAGGCGGGCGTTCTGGCCCTCCTTGCCGATGGCGAGCGACAGCTGGTAGTCGGGGACGAGTGCCCGGACGGCCTTGGTGGACGCGTCGATCACGAAGGCCGACGACACCTTGGCCGGCGACAGGGCGCTGGCGACGAAGGTGGGGAGGTCGCTCGAGTAGTCGACGATGTCGATCTTCTCGTCGTTGAGCTCGGTGGTGACGGCGCGGACGCGCTGCCCCATCTCGCCGATGCAGGCACCCTTGGCGTTGACGCCGGGCTCGGTCGCACGGACGGCCATCTTGGTGCGGTGGCCAGCCTCGCGGGCCAGGGAGACGATCTCGACGACGCCGCTGGCGATCTCGGGCACCTCGAGGGCGAAGAGCTTGCGCACGAGCGACGGGTGGGTGCGCGAGACCGTGATCTGCGGCCCCTTGGTACCCTTGCTGACACCCGTGACGTACACGCGGATGCGCGAGCCGTGGGCGTACTTCTCACCCGGCACCTGCTCCTCGGGCGGGAGGATCGCCTCGACGGTGCCGAGGTCGACGTGGATCATGCGGGGGTTGGGCCCCTGCTGGATCACGCCCGCGACGATGTCGCCCTCGCGGCCCTTGAACTGGCCGAGCACCTTGTCGTCACCGATGTCGCGCAGGCGCTGGTTGATGACCTGCTTGGCCGCGAAGGCCGCGATGCGGCCGAAGTCGCTGGGGCTGTCGACGGACTCGCCCACGACCTCGCCCTCGTCGTCGCGTTCGATGGCGAAGACCGAGACGTGCCCGGTCTTGCGGTCGAGTTCGACGCGAGCGACCGGGATGCGGCTCTCGGGCTGGTTCGTGTGCTTGAGGTAGGCCGTGAGGATGGCCTGCTCGATGATGCGCACGAGTTCGTCGAAGGGGATTTCACGCTCGCGCTCCATGAGACGCAGCACGCTCAGGTCGATGTCCACTGAGGGCCTCCACTATTCAGATCTGCAGGCTGCACGCACGATGGCGCGCGCAGCATCCCCCTACGGTACCCGAGAGCGGGGTGGACGGCGGACCGTCCGCGAGCTCGACACCGCGCCTCCTCGGGGTCGCCACGACCGGGACGAGGAGGCGCGGTGCCGGCGCTCAGGACGCTCGCGGAGCCGTCAGGGTCGCGACGGCCTCGGCCACGGGGACCGGCGTGCGCTCGCCCGTGCGGCGGTCCCAGAGCTCGACGACGCCCTCGCCGGCCGAACGGCCGACGACGACGATCTGCGGCACGCCGAGGAGTTCGGCGTCGCCGAACTTGACGCCGGGCGAGACCTTGGGTCGGTCGTCGTAGAGGACGTCGAGACGGTGGGCCTCGAGGTCGGCGGTGAGTTTCTCGGCGACCTCGTAGACCACGGGGTCCTTGCCCGTGGCCACGACGTGGACGTCGAAGGGGGCGACGTTGGCAGGCCAGACCAGGCCCTTGGCGTCGTTGTTCGCCTCGGCGATCACCGCGAGGATGCGCGTGACGCCGATGCCGTACGAGCCCATCGTGACCGTGACCTGCTTGCCGTTCTCGTCGAGCACCTTGAGGCCGAGCGCCTCGGCGTACTTGCGGCCGAGCTGGAAGACGTGGCCGATCTCCATGCCGCGGGCGGTCTCGATGGGGCCGGAACCGTCGGGCGCGGGGTCGCCCTCGCGGACCTGCGCGGCCTCGATGGTGCCGTCCGCGGTGAAGTCGCGGCCCATGACGAGGTCGGCGACGTGCACGCCCTTCTCGTTCGCCCCGGTCACCCAGGCCGAGCCCTCGACCACGCGCGGGTCGACGAAGTAGCGGATGCCCGAGTCGGACTCGCCGCCGAGCACCTGGGGGCCGAGGTAGCCGCGGACCAGCAGGGGGTTTTTCGCGAAGTCGGCGTCGCCGGCGGCCTCGACCTCGGCCGGGGCGAAGGCGACCTCGAGCCGCTTCATGTCGACTTCTCGGTCACCCGGCAGGCCGACCACGACGAGCTCGCGGCGTCCGTCGAGGTGGCTGAGGGCGACGACGACGTTCTTGAGCGTGTCGGCAGCCGTCCAGGGGCCGGAGTCGCGGGCCTCGTCGGCGTTGAGCTGGGCGACCAGCGAGTCGATGGTCGGCGTGTCGGCCGGGGCCAGGCGTCGGGAGGGGGCCAGGCCCTCGGGCGGGACCGTGTCGGGGACGATCGTCGTGAAGGCCTCGACGTTGGCGGTGTAGCCGCCCGCCGAGCGGACGAAGGTGTCCTCGCCGATGGCGGTGGGGTGCAGGAACTCCTCGCTGCGCGAACCGCCCATGGCCCCGGCATCCGCCTTGACGATGACGTACTCGAGGCCGAGCCGCGTGAAGATGCGCTCGTAGGCGTCGCGCTGCTTCTGGTAGCTGTCGTCCAGGCCGGCGTCGGACGCGTCGAACGAGTAGGCGTCCTTCATGGTGAACTCGCGGCCGCGCAGCAGGCCGGCTCGGGGTCGAGCCTCGTCGCGGTACTTGTCCTGGATCTGGAACAGGGTCAGCGGGAGGTCCTTGTAGGACGAGTAGAGGTCCTTCACCAACAGGGTGAAGGCTTCCTCGTGCGTGGGGGCCAGCAGGTAGTCGGCGTCCTTCCTGTCCTTCAAGCGGAACATGCCGTCGCCGTACTCGGTCCACCGCCCGGTGGCCTCGTAGGGCTCGCGAGGCAGCAAGGCGGGGAAGTGCACCTCTTGGGCACCGGCGGCCTGCATCTCGTCACGGATGACCGCCTCGATCTTCGCCTTGACGCGCAGGCCGAGCGGCAGCCAGGCGAAGACCCCCGGTGCCTGACGGCGGATGTACCCCGCACGGACGAGCAGCCGGTGGCTGGTCACCTCGGCGTCGGAGGGGTCTTCTCGGAGGGTGCGGACGAAGAGCTGGGAGAGACGTGTGGACACCCGTCCAGCTTAGGGGCGTGCCCGGGTCACCACGGCTTGCCGTCGTAGTCACCCGGGTTCTGCTCGTAGTAGCGGTCGCGGTCGGTGTCCTGCTGTTGCTGCTGCTGGCTCTGTTCGCCCTGCTGCTGCAGCTGGTCGAGCGGGTCGTCGGACTCGGCCTGCCCCTCGCCCTCGCCGGGCTCGTCTCCCCCGGCGCCGGGATCGCTGCCGTCGTCCCCTCCGGGCTGCTGCTCGTCGCCCTCGCCCCCCTGGGCCTGCTGCCCCTTCTCGTCGAGGCGCTGCTGGGCGTCGTCGAGCGGCTGGGAGGTGTCGGGCTGCCGGGGGTCCTCCGGCGGCTGGAAGCACCCCTCGGGAGCCTCGTCGACGGTCTTCGCCCCGAGTTCGTACAGCGCCTCGGCGTCGGCGTAGCGCAGTTCGAGCAGGGCGGCATCGCCCTGGGCCTCGATCGTGAGCACCAGGTTGACCCGGATGACGCACGAGATCGTGGCGTCGTCGGGCGCGAGGTCGAGTGCCGTGACGAACTCCTGACGCGCGACGTCGAGCACGCCGATCTGGGCGTAGGCGGTCCCCCGGTCGAAGTGGTGCACCCAGGGCTCGACCACGTTGGCGACGCCGAGGGGTTCGGACCAGGAGGCGCTGCGCTCGAACTCCCTGTCGCCGTACGACCACTGCGTCAGGGCGGCGAAGGCGGGCAGGCTGAGCAGCTTCAGGGCCACGAGCAGCACCACGAGGACGACCGGGGCCGACCAGAGCAGCAGCCGACGCCGGAGGCGTCTCCGGTACTGCTCGACGTCGGGCCCGGCCTCGGCCTCGTGGGCGCGGCGGATCTCGTCGACGGGCGGGGGGACGAGGGTGTCGGTCACGAGCGGACTCCCCTCTCGGGTCGCGAGGCGTCGAGTCCCGACGGCGCACCGCGTCCTCGACCGCGTCCGGCGCGGACGGGCCGTGGTGGACGGACCTCGCCCAGTGCCCTCGCCACGAGTGCGACGTCGAGGAGCAGCAAGAGGAACAAGGGGATCGCGGCGATCCAGTAGAGGTCGATCAGGCTGTCGGCCCGCCCCTCGTCGGAGGCGACGGCACCGTCGCGAGCGTCCGCGACCGCAGCGTCGACGGATGTGTCGGCCGTGCGGTGCACGTACGGCACGCCGAGCTGATCGGCGATGCGCCGCAGGGCGTCCTCGTCGATCGTCGAGACGGCATCGGGATCGCCGGGCTGTGTGCGGTCCTGGATGTACTCCTTCGACGAGTACTCGTCGCCGTAGCCGTCGAAGACGCGCATCTTGCCTCCTTGCTCGGTGCCGTAGCCGAAGACGGCACCGCCGTCGACGTCGCCGGCGGATGCCGCGAAGCTCTCGGGTTCGGTGCCGCTGGTCTGCTCGCCGTCGCCGAGGTAGTAGACGACGTTGGCCCGTTCGGGCGCACTCTGCCGGGCCTCGGACAGCCGCTCGGCCAGCAGGTCGTTCGCCTCGCTGACGGAACTGCCGCTCGAGTAGTAGGTCACCTCTTGGTTCATGGCGTCCGCCGCGGCGACCACGGCGGAGGCGTCGTCGGTCAGCGGCGTCCGCAGGACGGCGGTGCTGTCGAAGGACAGCAGCGAGAACCGGGCTCCCGCCAGCTGCGAGGTGACCTCGGCGATGTCGGCCCGCACCCCGTCGAGTCGACGCCGACCGTCGCCCCAGTCCTCCGCCGCGATGCTCGACGTCGTGTCGACCACGAAGAAGACGTTGAGCTGGGCGACCGACGCCTGCGCCGACCCGCCCGGCAGGCTCGGCCGCACGGCGACGACGAGGAGCAGGGCGACGACGACCAGACGTCGCACCCAGGTGAGAAGGGCCCGTCGTCGGCCCCGCTCGGCCACCACGCGCCAGCCTGTGAACCCGAGCAGGGCGACGGCGGCCACGGCGAGGAGCCACCAGGGCAGAACGGGCTGGAACACCAGCGCCCGGGCGATCACAGGCGCACCCGCCAGAGCAAGACGAGCCCGCCCATCGCGACGAGCAGGGCGGCGATCGCCAGGGCCTGCGGGTGGTCGGTCACCACGAGCCGTCGGGCACCGGTGAAGAGCCCCGCCTCGCGGGCGTCGATCTCGTCGACGATCTGCGGCACCGTCGTCGAGTCGTCGAGGGCGTAGTAGCCACCGTCGGTCGACTCGGCCGCGGTGCGCAGTTCGGCGGCGACCTGGTCGGCCACGGCGTCCGTGGCGTGGTCGGCGGGGTTCACCGCGTACACGCGGACGTCGCGCTCGGTCGCCAGGTCGGCCGCCTCGGTGAGCGTGAGCAGGGCCTTGCCGTTGACGTAGTTGTCGGTGGCGAGCACGACCGACTTGGGCCGCGTGCTGTCGTCGTCGCCGAACCCGAGGACGCACGACGCCAGACCGTCGCCGATCAGCGACGCACCGTCACCGAGGTCGGTGCCCGTCCAGTAGCGGGTCCCGTTCTCGCCCATGGTGTCGAACGAGTCGCGGTACTGCTCGAGTTGCGTGCGCACGAAGTCGTAGTCGTCGGTGAGCGGGAACGCCTGCACGGCCGAGCTGTCGAAGAGGTACAGCCCGACGCGTTCGCCGTCGAGCCCCTGCGAGAGGGTCGAGAACGTGTCGACGATCTGCGAGTCGACCTCGGTCATCGAACCCGACACGTCGAGGCAGAGCATGATGTCGCGCTTGTACGACTGGGGCTCGACGACGTCGGTGCTCGAGACCCGGGCCGCGAGCAGGACGCTGATGCCGGTCAGCGCCACCATGGCGACGAGCACGACCGCGAGGGCGGCACGGTAGCGCCGGACGACGCGCTGGTACGCGGGCAGCGCGGTCAGCCGCTCGCCGTGCGCGACCGGGACGCCGAGGCGACGGAGGCGCGCTCTGTCGTGGCGCCTCCACCGCACGTAGAGCCATGCCGCGACCGCCACGACCGCCAGTGCGACCAACGGCACCCACCAGAAGATCAGCCCCATGACGACACCAGGTCCCTCGCGGTGGCGACGGCACGGGCCGGGTCGCCGGGCGCTTCGAGCCGGAAGGCCGGCGGGTAGTACTGCTCGACCGCCCCGACGAGCCGGGGCAGGTTCGACTCGCGGAGGTCGGCGAGGGTCATCACGTGGGTGTCGACCCCGTTCGTCTCGTGCGCGAAGAACCGCAGGAGCAGGCTGAGCCGGGAGTGCACGCCACGGTCGTTCAGCCGCCCCGAGGACGCGGCCGTCTCGACCTCGTCGATCAGGGCGAGGTACTTCGCCTTGGTGTCGGCGAGGGCGACCGGTCGGGAGGCCGCGCGGGCAGCCCGCTGGGCCGGAGGGAGGCGGCGGGCCGAGAAACGGATCACGAAGACGTACCAGGCGGCCACGAGCGCCAGCCCGACCAGGCCGAGCACCAGCCAGAGCACCCAGAGCGGGTACTGGTAGGGCCCGAAGAAGTCGTCAGCGCCCGACACGACGGTGCTTCTCGATCAGGGTGAACAGCCCGGGAACGACCTCGGCCTGGCTGCCGAGCCGTTGGCTGCTGATGCCGAGGGCCAGGAGCTCGCGCTCGGTGTCGCCGACGCGCCGCAGGGAGGAGTCGTCGAACTCTCGGCGGAGTTGCGCGTTCTCGCGCAGGTACGCCGGCAGTCCGGCCATCTCGCGGACGTCGAAGACCTCGCCCGCCCGGCCCGCGCGCGTCATCAGGTCGGCGTCGCCGATCGTGAGCCAGACGACCTCGTGCTGCGCGCGAAGACGCCGGAGCAACCGCGTGATGCGATCGTCGATCGCGACGTCGTCGGTGACCACGAGCAGCATGGAGCGCCGCCGGATGCCCCGCGCGACCCACTCGAGCACGGCCGCGAGGTCGCTCGTCGGGGCGTCGAGGTCGACGCGTCGGTCGACCTGCCGCAGGAGGGTCTCGAGGTGGGCTTCGGTCGCGCCCGCCGGGTGCGCGCGGGTACCCGACGAATCGCCCGCCACCAGTGACACGACGTCACCGTGCTTGGCGGCGATGTAGGCGAGGGCGCCGGCCGCCATCAGGGCGATGTCTTTCTTGCTTTCGCCACTCGTGGCCGTCGCGGCCATGTTGCGACCGGTGTCCATCACGAGGACGAGGTTCTGCCGGCGGCTCGCGATGTACCGCTTGACCAGGGGCTCGCCGTGACGGGCCGTGGCCTTCCAGTCGATGTCTTTCACCTCGTCGCCCGGGACGTAGGCCCGGAGGTCGTCGAAGTCGTGGCTGCGCCCGTGGTGCACCGAGGCGTAGCCGCCCTCGAGCAGGTCGATCGTGCGTCGGTGGGCGAACAGCCCCATCTTCGTCCGGACGCGCAGCAACAGGCTGGCCACCGGCGTCAGGGGGTCTGGACGGCGCCGAACACGGCGTCGATGATCGTCTCGGGCGCGACCTCGTCGGCCGTGGCCTCGTAGTTGAGGATCATGCGGTGTCGCAGCACGGAGTGTCGCAGGTGCTTGACGTCTTCGGGGATGACGTAGTCGCGCCCGTGCAGCAGGGCGAGGGCACGGGCCGCCTGCATGAAGGCGATGCTGGCCCGGGGGCTGGCCCCGAACTCGACGTAGTCGGCGAGGGTCGCCGGGATGTACTGCTGCGGATGCCGCGTGACGTAGATGAGCTGCACGATGTAGTTGACGATCGACGCGTCGACGTAGACGCGCTTGGCCAGGTCTTGCAGGTAGACGACGTCGGCCAGGCCGACGCCCGTGGACGGTGCGGCGGCCTCGTCGTAGACGCCGCTCTCGATGCGCCGGATGATCTCGGCCTCTTCGGCGGGGGTCGGGTAGTCGAGGATCTCTTTCAACAGGAAGCGGTCGAGCTGCGCCTCGGGCAGTTGGTAGGTGCCCTCTTGCTCGATCGGGTTCTGGGTGGCCAGGACGAGGAAGGGCGACGGCAGTCGGTAGACCGTCCCCCCGATGGTCGTCTGGCGCTCTTGCATCGCCTCGAGCATGGCGCTCTGGGTCTTGGCGCTCGAGCGGTTGATCTCGTCGAGCAGGACGAAGTTCGAGTGGACCGGCCCGAGCTGGGTGACGAAGGTCGATTTCTGGGCGTCGTAGATCTGGGTGCCCGTGATGTCGCTCGGCAGAAGGTCGGGCGTGCACTGGATGCGACGGAAGCTCGCGTCGATCGACTGCGCGATGGTCTGGGCCGCGGTCGTCTTGGCCAACCCCGGGACGCTCTCGAGCAGGACGTGCCCGCCGGTGATGAGGGCGACGAGCAGGGTGTCGCGGAGTGCGGTCTGACCCACGACCTTGCGACCGAACGCCTGCGACACCGCCCCGACGATCTGCCGAGCCCGCTCGAGCTCGGCAGGCGTCACGGGGGCCGGAGCCGGCGGCGGGGTCTGGCTGGCGGTGGCGGTGTCGGTCACGCGCCCCACTGTAAACCAGTCCCCCGACAGCTCCCGTGCCCCCGGACACCGCACCTCATCGCCGCAGCGCGCGCCTCGCCAGCCAGTTGCCCAGGAACTGGACGAGCTGCACCAGCACGATGATCAGCAGCACCGCGGCCCAGGTCACGACCGGGTCGAACTGCCGGTAGCCGTAGAGCAGGGCGAAGTTGCCGAGCCCGCCGCCGCCGATGTAGCCGGCCACCGCCGACATGTCGACCAGCGCGACGAAGATGAACGTGTAGCCGAGGACGAGCGGTCCGAGCGCCTCCGGCAGCAGCACCGTCCCGATGATGCGGGCCGGGCCGGCCCCCGCCGCCCGTGCGGCCTCGATGACGCCCGGCTGCACGGTGAGCAGGTTCTGTTCCACGATGCGCGAGATGGCGAACGACGCGGCGAGCGACAGGGTGAAGATGATGGCCGGGTTGCCGCTGCCCGACCCGATGACGAACCTCGCCAACGGCTGGGCCGCGGCCAGGAAGATGATGAACGGGATCGGTCGGAACACGTTGACGACCACGTTCAGCACGCCGTAGACGACGCGGTTCGCGAAGAGGGCTCCGCCCCGCGTCAGGTACAGCGCGAGGCCGAGCAGAAGTCCGCCGATGCCGCCGAAGAGGAGGGTCAGGGCGACGATGTAGACGGTCTCGACGGCCGCCTGCCACAGCATCGGCTGCAGTTCGATCAGGGAGTCCATCAGCGTCCTTCCGTGGGTCGGACCGACGTCGTCGGCGAGGTGGGCAACTCGGTCGCGTCGTCGCCCAGGTCGGAGACGGCCGCTCGGACGGCCGCGTCGTCGCCGGTCACGGCGAGGGTCAGGGTGCCGAACGTGCGTCCCTGGATGTCGTTCACGCCGCCGAAGACGATCTCGAACGACAGGCCGTGCCGCGCGAGCAGCGCGAAGACGTCGCGCTGGTCGACGCCACCCTCGGCGATGCGCACCGACACCAGGACGCCGGGGTGGCGGGCCCGCAGCGCATCGAGTTCGTCACCGTGCGGCGTGCCCGCGATGACCGTCGAGACGAACCGTTTGGTCGACGCCTGCTTCGGGTCGGAGAACACCTCGAAGGTGGGGCCGGTCTCGACGACGCGACCGGAGTCCATCACGGCCACCCGGTCGGCGATCGACTTGATGACGTCCATCTCGTGGGTGATCACGACGATGGTGATGCCGAGCTCGGCGTTGACGCGTTTGAGCAGGGCGAGCACCTCGCTGGTCGTCTCGGGGTCGAGGGCGCTCGTCGCCTCGTCGGCGAGCAGGATGCGGGGGTTCGTCGCGAGCGCGCGGGCGATGCCGACGCGTTGCTTCTGACCGCCCGAGAGCTGGTCCGGCCGCGCGTGGGCCTTGTCACCGAGGCCGACGAAGTGCAGCAGGTCGCTGATCCGCCGCTGGTGCTCGTCCTTGGGTACCCCCGCCGCCTTGAGCGGGAACTCGACGTTGCCCCAGACCGTCTTCGACGAGAACAGGTTGAACTGCTGGAAGATCATGCCGATGCCGGCCCGGACCGAGCGCAGTTCGCGCTCACGGAGGCCGGTGATCTCGCGGCCGTCGACGCGGATGCTCCCGCTCGTCGTGGGCTCGAGGGCGTTGACGAGGCGGACGAGGGTGCTCTTCCCCGCGCCCGAGTAGCCGATGATGCCGAAGATCTCGCCCTCTTCGATCTCGAGGCTGACGCCGTCGACCGCGGTCAGCGGTGCGGCGCCCTTCTCTCGGGGCGGGTACGTCTTGACGACGTCGGTCAGGGTGATGGCGGGCACGCGTTCTCCTCGGCACGGGCGGAGGCCCGGACCGCGAGCGGATGCTGCGCGCGGTCCGGGCCGGGGTGGCGACCTGGTGGGTCAGCCGTTCTGTTCGACGAGCTTCTCGGTCTCGGTCAGCGACTTCTCGAGGTCGCTCGCGGGGATCTTCGTGATGATCGCCGTTCCACCCGAGTTGTCGACGACGCCGTCGGTGACGGCCTTGGTGTCCTGGTAGATCTGGACGAGCTTCTGGTAGGTGGCGTCGTCCTTGTCTTCCGCCCGGGCGGCGAAGACGTTGGCGTAGGGCACCGACGAGGGGTCGTTGGGGTCGTCCTGGGCGATGACGTCGTCGGTCGACAGACCGGCCTTCGTCGCGAAGTCGTTGTTGATGATCGCACCGGCGTAGTCGGGCAGTGACGTGGCGGCGAGGTCGGCGCTCACCGTCGCGACCTTCACCTTCGACTTCGACTCGTCGACGTCGTTGACGCCCGAGAAGATCGTCCCGCCGTCCTTCAGCGAGACCAGGCCGTTCGACTGCAGGACGAGCAGGGCGCGGGCCAGGTTGCTCGAGTCGTCGGGGATCGCGATGGTGTCACCCTCCTGGAAGTCGCTCAGCTCGGTGTACTTCGACGAGTACAGGGGCAGGGGGTAGATCGCCGTCGAACCGATCGGCACGATGTCGTTGCCGGATGCCACGTCGTACTGCGCGAGGTAGACGATGTGCTGGAACTGGTTCAGGTCGATCTCGCCGTCGGCGAGGGCGGGGTTGGGCTGCTCGTAGTCCGAGTAGTCCACGAGGTCGACCGTGATGCCCTCGTCGGCCGCGGCCTGCACGAAGTCGGCCCAGTACGGGTCGCTCGCGCCCACGACGCCGATGCGGACGGTCTCGTCGTCGCCACCGCCGCGGGTGACTCCGATCGCGATGCCGACGGCGGCGAACACGACGACGACCGCGACGATGACGGCGATCAGACGACCGGGGCCCTTCTTGGGGGCGTCGATCAGGGGGGCGCTGCTGGTCATGGGTTCCTCTCGGGGCGCTGCGGGAGCACCGCTCGGGGGTGGGCCGGGGCCGTCACGGTGCGTCGTCCATGCTGGCGGACGCCCCGGGGCGCGTCACATCGGGGCGTCACACGACGACACACGGCCCCGTCGGCCCGGCCGCGGACGCGACCACACGAAGGAGGCGCGGTGCGAGAGATCTCGCACCGCGCCTCCTGACGGGGGTCGCGTCGCCCCCGGGGTGGACCCGGTCAGACGGTGACGACCTCGGGCGAGCCCAGCTCGCCGGGGGGCATCTCGGCAGCGAGACGGTTCGCCTCGTCGATGAGGGTCTGGACGATCTCGGACTCGGGAACGGTCTTGATGACCTCGCCCTTGACGAAGATCTGACCCTTGCCGTTGCCCGAGGCGACGCCGAGGTCGGCCTCGCGGGCCTCGCCGGGACCGTTGACGACACAGCCCATGACGGCGACGCGCAGCGGGACGGTCATGCCCTCGAGGCCGTCGGTGACGTCGTTGGCCAGCTTGTAGACGTCGACCTGGGCGCGACCGCAGCTCGGGCAGCTGACGATCTCGAGCTTGCGCTCGCGCAGGTTGAGCGACTGCAGGATCTGCAGGCCGACCTTGACCTCTTGGGCGGGCGGGGCGCTGAGGCTGACGCGGATGGTGTCGCCGATGCCCTCGCTCAGCAGGATGCCGAAGGCCGTGGCCGACTTGATCGTGCCCTGGAACTCGGGCCCGGCCTCGGTCACGCCGAGGTGCAGGGGCCAGTCGCCGCGTTCGGCGAGTTGGCGGTACGCCTTGACCATGACGATCGGGTCGTTGTGCTTGACCGAGATCTTGAAGTCGTGGAAGTCGTGCTCCTCGAAGAGCGAGGCCTCCCACACGGCGGACTCGACGAGCGCCTCGGGGGTGGCCTTGCCGTACTTCTGTAGGATGCTGGGCTCGAGCGAGCCGGCGTTGACGCCGATGCGGATCGAGACGCCGGCGGCCTTCGCCGCGGCGGCGATCTTGCCGACCTGGTCGTCGAACTTGCGGATGTTGCCGGGGTTGACCCGGACCGCCGCGCACCCGGCGTCGATCGCCTGGTAGACGTAGTTGGGCTGGAAGTGGATGTCGGCGATGACCGGGATCTGGCTCTTCTTCGCGATGATCGGAAGGGCCTCGGCGTCGTCACGGCTCGGCACGGCGACGCGCACGATGTCGCAGCCGCTGGCCGTGAGCTCGGCGATCTGCTGCAGGGTGGCGTTGATGTTGGGGGTCGGAGTCGTGGTCATCGACTGCACGCTGACGGGGGCGTCGCCACCCACGAGCACCTTGCCGACCTTGATCTGCCGCGTCTTGCGGCGCGGGGCGAGGACTTCGGGGACCTTCGGCATTCCGAGATTGACTGCTGGCACGGAGTCATCGTAAACCTCGGCGCTGGACGCCGAGTGACGGACGCGTGACCGGTGCGTCACGGGTCGCTCGCGACCGGACGTCAGCCGAAGATGTCGATCGGGTTCACGATGTCGGCGTAGGTGAGCAGGACGGTCATGCCGCCGAGCAGGATCACGATGGCGAAGGTCACGGGGATGGCCTTGGCCGTGTCGACCGGGCCCGGGTCGGGCCTGCGGAGGAGCTTGGCGAAGCCGCGGCGGATCGCCTCGATCAGGGCCCCGGCCACGTGACCGCCGTCGAGCGGCATCAGCGGCACCAGGTTGAACACGAAGAGGGCGACGTTGAGGCTCGCGAGCAGCCCGACGAGGGTGCTGATGCGGTCGACCACCGGGATCGTGTCGAGGCTGGCGATCTCGCCCGCCATGCGACCGACGCCGACGACGCTGACCGGTCCGTTCGGGTCGCGCTCGGCCCCGCCGAAGGCGGCCTGGGCCACCCCGACCAGTCGCTGCGGCAGGGTGACGATGACACCGACGACGTGCGAGATGTTGTCGCCGACCGCCGGCAGCACGGCCGTCACGGGCTCGCGCACCTTCTCGTAGGCGAACCCGATGCCGACGAAACCGACCTCCTGCGTCTGCGAGCTGCCGTCGGGGTTCGTCGCCACGGCCCCGCTCGACGTCGTCACGTAGCGCTCGGACAGGGCCGGAGTCACCTGGAGCGTGCGCTCGGTGCCGTCGCGGTCGACCACGACGTCGAGGGTGTCGCCGGGAGAACGCTGCAGGATGCCCGTGATCTGGTCGCCGTCGGTCACGGTCGTCCCGTCGATCGACACGATGCGGTCGCCGTTCAGCATGCCCGCGGCGTAGGCTGGGGCCTCGGGCGCGTCCGAGGGGCAGCTCGTCTCGGTGGAGCCGGCGGGCAGGACGCAGGTGCTGACGCTGCCGACCGTCGTGCTCGCCTGCTGGACGCCGAAGCCGCAGAGCAGCACGGCGAACAGGGCGATCGCGATGAGCAGGTTCATGAACGGGCCGCCGAGCATGATGATGACGCGCTTGTACACGGGCAGGCGGTAGAAGGTGCGCGACTCGTCGCCCTCGTCGACGGTCTCGGCGCTGGCCGTCCGGGCGTCCTGCACGAGGGTGTTGAAGAAGCCGGTGCTCGACTGGCGCGCGCCTCCCCCGGTCCTTCCCGGGGGGAACATGCCCGACATCGAGATGTAGCCGCCGAGCGGCAGGGCCTTGACGCCGTACTCGGTCTCGCCCTTCTTGCGCGAGAAGACGGTCGGCCCGAAGCCGATCATGTACTGGCCGACCTTCACGCCGAACTTCTTCGCCGGCACGAGGTGGCCCACCTCGTGCAGGGCGATCGACACGGCCAGCCCGACGACCATGACCAGGACGCCGAGCACGAAGAGGAGGATCGTCTGCACCGGGCAAGGGTAGCCGCCCGTGCCCGGACGTCCACCGCGCCGGGGCCATGACGACGCTGGGAGCCCCGAACTGGGGCGGCGGGCTCAGTGGGCCGGCATCGCGGGCGCTCAGCGGGCCGGCAGCGCGTCGGGCTCAGCGGGCCAGGAGCGCGGCGGGCTCAGCGGGCCAGCAGTGCGTCCGCCTCGGCACGGGCCCAGCGTTCGGCCTCGAGCACGCCCTCGAGGCTGCTCTCGCCCGCGGTGTGCCGGTCGACGACGGCCTCGACCACGTCGAGGATGTCGAGGTACCCGACGCGTCCCGCGTGGAACGCCAGGACGGCCTGCTCGTTGGCCGCGTTGAAGACGGCCGGGTACGTCCCCCCCGCGCGCCCGACCTGCTTGGCGAGTCGCACGGCCGGGAAGGCCTGTTCGTCGAGGGGCTCGAACGTCCAGGTGGAGGCGCGGGTCCAGTCGAGCGGGACCCCCACGCCCTCGACGCGGTCCGGCCAGGCGAGCCCGAGCGAGATCGGGAGGCGCATGTCGGGAGGCGAGGCCTGGGCGATGGTCGAGCCGTCGACGAACTCGACCATCGAGTGGACGATCGACTGCGGGTGCACCGTGACGTCGATGTGGTCGTAGTCGACGTCGAAGAGCAGGTGCGCCTCGATCACCTCGAGCCCCTTGTTGACGAGGGTCGACGAGTTCGTCGTCACCACCAGGCCCATGTCCCAGGTGGGGTGCGCGAGCGCTTCGCGCGGGGTGACGTCGGCCAGCGATTCCCGTGTCCGACCGCGGAACGGCCCGCCCGACGCCGTCAGGACGAGCCGACGCACCTCGCGGTCGGAGCCCGACCGCAGCGCCTGCGCGATCGCCGAGTGCTCGGAGTCGACCGGCACGATCTGGCCGGGGGCGGCGCGCTTCGTCACGAGGTCGCCTCCGACGATCAGGCTCTCCTTGTTGGCCAGGGCGAGCGACGCCCCCGAGTCGAGGGCGGCGAGGGTCGGCGCGAGGCCGACCGAGCCCGTGATGCCGTTCAGGACGACGTCGGCCCGGACGTCGCGGACGAGCTGCACCGACTCGTCGGTGCCGAGCGCCGTGTGCTCGACCCCGAACTCGGCGGCCTGCGCGGCCACGCCCTCACGGTCGGAACCGGCGGAGAGGCCGACGACCTCGAAGAGGTCGGGATGGGCCCGGACGACGTCGAGGGCCTGGACCCCGATCGAACCGGTGGAGCCGAGGATCGTGATGCGACGCATGGGATCAGCCTAGGGCGAGCGTCGTCGGGGCCGCCCACCGCCGTGAGGCGAGCCGTGGTCGGGCGGACCGGGGGCTAGGCGACGGAGAGGATGTCGATGACGAAGACGAGCGTGTCGGTGCCCCCGATGCCGGCCGACGGTTGACCGGCCTCGCCGTAGCCCTCGGCGGGCGGGATGATCACCACGACCTGCGAGCCGACCGTCTGACCGATCATGGCCTCGGCGAACCCGGGCACGACCTGGTCGGTCGAGAACGGTGTCGGCGTGCCCTTGCCCCAACTCTGGTCGAAGACCTCGCCGGTGGTCCAGTTCACGCCCTGGTACTGGACGGTGACGTTCGCGGGGTCGGGGACGACGGGGCCGTCGCCCTTCTTCAGGACCTCGATCTGCAGGTCGGACGGCGGTTCGGTGCCGGGCGGGATCGTCACGGTGGGCCGACCGTCGTCGGCGAGCTCGACCGTCGGGAAACCGTCCTTCGGGGGCTGGGCCTCACCCGTCGCCTTGGTCGGCACGATCGAGACGACGTCCGCGACGATGACCACGGGCGTGGGTGCGGCCGCCTGCTCCCCCGCGGTCGCGGTCGTCATGTCGGCCGCCGAGGCGACGGTCACCGTGCGACTGCCCGAGGGCACGCAGGCGATGGCGTCGACGATGCCCGGCACGTAGTAGTCGGTGCTCACCGTGAGCTGCGTGGGCTGCTGACCCTCGTCGAAACCGGCCGAGGTGACCTCGGCCCCGGTGGTCGCGTCGTAGACCGCGATGCGGACGTTGGCCACCGCGCCCTGCCCGGCGACCTCGCCGCTGCCCTCGACCAGGGTGGTGCGTTGGGTCGACGTGACCTCGAGCGGGGTGTCGAAGACGACCTCGGGCTTGCTCTCGACCTCGCCCGTGACGTCGACGCCATCGGAGAGCTCCCCGGACGCCGGAGCCTTGCAGTCACCCGCCGCGCCACTCGCCGTCGGCGACGGCTGGTCGGAACCACCCGTGCATCCGCTCAGCACGAGGACGACGAGCGGAACGGCCGCCATGGCGGCGAACCGTCCTCGGCGGACACGGGCGGACGGACGAGGAGGCGCGGTGCGGATCATCGGGGAGTCGTGTCGGGGGTCGGCGGCGACGGTCGACTAGGAGACGGCGAGGATGTCGATGACGAAGACGAGCGTGTCGGTGCCCGAGATGCCGGCCTGCGGGGCGCCGGCCTCGCCGTAACCGTCGGCCGGCGGGATGACGACGACGGTCTGCGATCCGACGGTCTGCCCGACCATGCCGTCCGCGAAGCCGGTGATGACCTGGTCGGTCGAGAAGGTGGCCGGTGCACCGCGTGACCAGCTCTCGTCGAAGATCTCGCCCGTGTTCCAGATGACGCCCTGGTACTGGACGGTGACGGTGTCACCGGCCTGGACCGTGGCTCCGTCGCCCTTGATCAGGGTCTCGACACCGAGTTCGGTCGGAGCGTCCGCGTCGGGGACGGTCACCGTCGGGCGGCCGTCGGCGTCGAGCTCGACCGTCGGGAACCCGTCCTGCGGGGCCTGGGGCTCGCCGGAGGCGCGCAGCGGGACGTCGGAGGTCGCCTGCGACGAGCTGCTCGGCGTCGCCGCATCGGAGGACCCGCCGGCGTCACCGGCACAGGCCGCGAGCGACAGGAGGAGGGCGGGGACGGCCAGGAGGGCGAGGGAACGGCGCATGGGGATCTCTCGGTCGGGGTGACGGGGGTCGTGCCGTGGGGCTCGGCGCGGCGGAGGTGCCGTGCCATTCTGCCTCACGCCGGGTCGGCTTCTCTGGACACCGCCACGACGGTGGGCTCGTGACCGACCGGGAAGGCGACCGACGCGGCGATGAAGCACTTGCGGCTCGCCTCGGCGTGCAGCTCGAGGGCGCGCTCGACCATGTCGTCGTCGGCGACGGTCACCCGGGGCCGCAGGGTCACCGAGGTGAAGCGACCACCCCCGTCGTGCGTCTGGGTCATCCGTCCCACGGCGGCGTCCTCGTACGCGACCACGACCACCCCGGCGGCCGCGGCGACGTGCAGGTAGCTGAGCAGGTGGCACTGCGCCAGTGCGGCGAGCAGCAGCTCCTCGGGGTTCCAGCGGTCCGCGTCACCGTGGAAGGTGCGGTCGGCCGACGCCAGGACGTCGTGCTGCTTGCCGGTGGCGACGATCGTGGCGTCGCGGCCGTACGAACGGTACGAGGTCGTGCCCTCGCCCCGGTCGCCCGTCCAACGGACGTCGACGGCGTAGTCGTGGTCGAGCATGCTGCCTCCCTCTCGGGCCCCTCGTCGGTGCGACGTGGTCGCGTGGCGGGCCTCGGTACACTCCCCATCATGACCGACCCCCGCCCCGCCGCGCCCTCCCGTCACCCCCTGACCGCCTCGGCCAGCGTCGAGCTGGCCGTGCTCGAGCGCTCGGGTTGGGACGAGAGCCGTCACCTCGGAGCCGGTGTCGTCGTGGACGCCGACGGACGCGAACTGCGTCGGATCGGGGACGCCGACGCGACCATCTACCCGCGCTCGTGCCTCAAGCCGTTGCAAGCGCTCACGGTGCTGCGGTCGGGGGTCTCCCTCGACGGCCCCCAGGCCGTGCTGGCCACGGCGAGCCACGCGGGCACGCCCGCCCACCTCGAGGTGGTCGAGGCGTTGCTCGGCCGGTCGGGCAGCACCGAGGACGACCTCCTCTGCCCGCCGGACTGGCCCGGTGACCGGGCCAGCGCCCGCGAGGCCACCGCGCCGCGCCGGCTCGCGATGAACTGCTCGGGCAAGCACGCCGCGTTCCTCCTCGCCTGTGCCGAGAACGACTGGGACCCGTCCCGCTACGTCGCCACCGACCACCCCCTGCAGGCCGCGGTGCGCGAGACGGTCGCCGAGTTCACCGGCGAGGCCGCTGACCACTCCGGCGTCGACGGCTGCGGTGCCCCGGTGATCGCGACCACCGTGGTCGGCCTGGCCCGGGCGGTCGCGCGCATCACCGGGTCGGTCGGCGCGACCGGGCCGGGACGCGACGGCCACGCCGCGCATCTCGTCGAGGCCGTCCTGGGCGACGCCTGGGCGATCGACGGCCCCGGTCGAGCCAACACGGTGACGATCGACGAGCTGGGCGTGCTGGCCAAGCTCGGCGCCGAGGGCGTCATGGTGATGGGCACGACCGACGGCGTCGCGGTGGCCGTGAAGGTGCTCGACGGGAACGTGAGGGCCGGCACCCTGGTCGCGCTGCGCCTCCTGGTCGACGAGGGGGCCGTCGACGCCGCCGCCGCCGCTCGCGTCGTCGAGCGCACGCTCGAGAAGGTCACCGGCGGTGACGGCCTGGTGGGCCGCATCCGCCTGGGCAGCGGGGTCGACCGCTAGGCGCACCGCGCGACGTCGTCGAGCACCGACACGAAGGCGACCCGCAGGCTCTGTCGGCACGGCCGGCCGTCCTTGAGGGTGACCGTCGCTCCTCCGTCCTGACCGATCACGACGACGGTGTCCACCGGGGGTGGCTCGGCCTCGGGCCGTGCCCCGCCCGAGGTCGGCGCCCGGACCACCACGCAGTCGATCGCCGCGGCCGCGTCGACCGACGATGCCCCTGCGGCCCGGAGCTGACGGCGGAGGCCCGACGCCACGGCCTCTGCCACCACGGGTGGACCGACGACCCTCACGGCCGACGAGAGGGGCACGCACAGCGGAGCCTCGTCGAGGGTGGCCGCCTCGGCCCGGAGGCGTGCCAGACGTTCGGCGACCGGGTCGCCCGGCTCGAGGTCGTCCTCGGGACGCCCCTCGAGGACGAGCCCGCTGGAGGCGCGACCCACCCCGAGCACCAGCACCCGGGTGGGACGACGTGCGACGTCGCACTCGTCGAGCCGATCGGCCGTCGGGTACCAGTCGGTCAGCTCATGCGACCGCACCGCCCGGAGGCGGGCGACGACCTCGTCGACCTCGTCGAGGGCGGCCAGGAACCTCGACCGTTCGCGCCGTGCCGTGAGCGTCGCCCCGACGACACGGTCGACGGCCCAGCCGACGAAGACCGCGCAAGCCGTCGCGAGCGAGAGCCCGAGGACGGCAGGCGGCGCGGTCCACGGGACGAGAGCACCGCACGCGGACACGACGGCACCCGTCGACATCGCCGCCACGGGCGTCGCCGTCGGGCGGGGTCTGGCCGGCCCGGACGGCAGCCGGACGCGGGACGGCAGGACCGGTGACGCCGCGGTGGTCGAGGAGTTCATGACTCCAGTGGAGCGGAGCACCGTCCGCGACGGGTACCGGGTGGTCGGGCCGGGGGAAGGACCGACCACCCTGCCGCGTGGGGAGGAGCCGTGGGTCAGACCACGACGAAGAACTGCTCGCCGATCTCGACCCGGGTGCCACGCGTCACGCGGACGCGGACTCCGGGATCGGCGCGGCGGGGCGGGAGGTCACGAGGACGGACGACCGTCCCGTTGCCGGACCACCGGTCGCTGACCCAGAGGGCTCCGGCCTCCTGACCGAACTCCAGATGCGTCTTCGACACGGACTTGCCGGGATCGACGATGCGGACGAGCTGGTCGAAGCGCTCCCCCGGCTGGGGCGTCGGTGCACGGCCGACGAGGCCGGTCCCGTCGACCGTGATGCTCTCACCGGTGCTGAACTGCAGCACGTACTCGGTCCCGAGTGCACCGCGACGGACGATCCGGGTCTCGTCGACATCGGCGTCGTCGGGCAGGTCCACGGGCACCCGACGCGGGCGCCAGGACGGAGCCGACGACGACGTGGGAGCAGGGGGGAGGTCGGCGACGCTCGGCGTCGGCGTCGGAGTCGGTCGTTCGGCGCGGAAGCCCGGGACGTGGTCGATCGGTTCGGGTGCCGGGCGTGGCGTGTCGTCCTGCCGGTCATCGGCCTCGTCTCGGACGGGTACGTCGTCGCCGGAGCCCGGGCCGTCCGGAGAGGTCCCGGCGTCGTCGGAGCCCGATCCGGCGCCCTCACGGTCCTGTGTGGCGGGACGACGGCGGAGGACGGACTCGTCGTCGGGTCGCCATTCGGGCGGGAGCGGGACGACAGGCCCCGTGAACGACAAGGCGACCGACTGCACGACCGCACCGCATTCGCCGCAGAAGATGTCGTCCTCGTCGATGGGTGCGCCACAGTGCGTGCACCGTTCGGGGACGACGGCGGAGCCCGGTTCGACGAGCGGTACGGGCTCCACGAGCGGTGCGGGCTCGACGAGCGGTACGGGCTCGGGGCGGTCGGACTCGGGGAGAGCGGGCCGGTACCCGCTCGGGACGGGCGGGCGGAGGTCACGGCCGAGGGCGGCCACCGGGGCGGTGTCGCCGTCCCGCGGCCCGTCGGCCGTCGGCCGCACGAGAGGCGGCGGGCCCGCAGGAGGCGCGACAGGGTCGCCGGGGGCGACCTCGGAGGCGGAGTCGGACGAGGGAGCGGACTCGTCCGGCATCGCCGTCGCCTCGGGGTCGGTCGCGCCCTCGGTGTGGTCGTTCTCGACCGGCCGGGTTCCGTCAGGGGCGGTGGACGTCTCGACCTCGCCCGACCGGACCTCGCCGTCGTCGTCTCGACGTCCGTGGGACGCCTCGGCGGAGGGGGGTTCGACGGCGGCCACCACGTCGAGAGAGGACTCGTCCGACGCGAGAGGCGTCAACGACGCCGTCCAGAGCGGGGCGGACGAGGGGCGGGGCCCGTTGTCGAGGTGCTCGGAGGGCACTCGGAGCGGTGTCGGCGATCCGACCGTCTCGGGTGCCGTCGTCGCGAGGGCCCCGACCGGGCCGTCGGGGACGGCGGGGCTGCCGGAGACGGCGGGACTGCCGGGGGCAGGGGTCCTCGGGGACTCTGCTCGCGCCTCCTCGGAGGCCGTCGGGCGGTCGTCCTCTCCCGTGGCCACGACGGTTCGATCGTCGACCGGCCACACCGGGGGCTCGGGAGCCGACGCGGGCGCTTCGGACCGGGCGTGATCGACACGGTGCGGCTCGGCCTCGGCCTCGGCCTCGGGCACGCCGGTGTCGGCCTGACGGTCGCGCACCCACCACGGGGGCTGCGCATCGCTGCGGCGGGGGTGCGAGGTCGCACGCGGAGGAGCCTCGGGCAGGTCGGGCGCACTGGTGGCGTCGACGTGCTCGGCGGCGGCGTCGGCCCGACGTCGGGCGGCCGCGAGGTCTGCGCTCGAGACCGCCCGACCGCACTCGCCGCAGAACATCGCGCCGACGGGCAGGGGGCTGGCACAGGTGGGGCAGTACATCAGTCGTTCCTCTGTCGCTCGGGAGGGGTGCGCCCATGGTAACCACGCAAAGACCGGAGCGAGACCGCCGCGGCGAACCGCTGCCGCCTCGTGAGCCCGACGCCGAGGGCGTGTCTCATCTCGGCGACGGCCGTCCAGACGCGGTCCGCGTCGGACTCCGCGGGCGGGTTCGGCGAGAACACCGCACGGTCCGCCACCCGGGCGAGCACCGCAGGACGCGAGCCACCGACGACGGCGGCGACCTCGCTCCGGGTCGCCGCGGGCGGGGTGCGGATGCCGTGGTCGACCACGGCGTCCTGGAACTCGTGCCAGCCGCCGCTGATGCGGTCGGAGGGACTCGTCGCCGTCCGGCGGCGACGACGCCTCCGCGCCTTGAGGACCACGATCGTCACGAACGGGGCCGCGAGCAGACCGGCGACGAGGGCGCTCCAGCCGACGACCCGCACGACCGCCAGGACGATGGCCAACCAGGCCGGGGGCGCCTCGGGATCGTCCTGCTCGGACTGCGGCGGCGTCTGGTCGTCCCGCATCTGGGGATCCTGGGGTGGGGGCTGGACGACGGACTCGGGCCGGGAGATCTGCGTCGGGTCCTGCACCTGGTCCTCGGGGATGGGACGTTCGGCCGGGTTCGGGTCGAGCGTCACCCAGCCGTACTGGGCGGTGTCGACCTCGATCCAGGCGGTCACGCTGGACCCCGGGACGTCGACGGGGCCACCGTCCGTCTCGGGGGCGAATCCCATGACGACCCTCGCGGGGAACCCCAGCCGGTCGGCCATCAGCGCGGCGGCCGTCGCGTACTGCTCGGCGTCGCCGATCATGACGGGGTCGGTGAAGAGCTGGGCGATGCGGTCCGCACCGTGCCCGGATCGGCTGACGGGTTCGTCGGCGGTGACGCCGTGGCTCACGTAACCGTCCTCGCGCAGGGCGCTCAGCGCCGCCCGGAGGCGCGCCCCGGGGCCCTGGACCCCGGCGACGTCCTCCTCGAGCGAGGAGGTGAGCTCGTCCGGCACGTCCCGCGGCGTCGGCACGGTGGCGGTCCCCGGTGTGAGCGCGTCGAGCTCGTCGTCGCCGGGCTGGCGGGGCTCGACCGCGTCCAGTCGGTACGAATCGCCCTGTCGCAGTCCGCCGAGGACGGCCGCCGTGCCCGTGAGGTCGTTGTAGAAGAACGCGTCCCGCCGGGCATCCGCCGTGGGTCCGCCGAACGAGACGGACTCGAGTCGGCCGACGGTGGGGAGCCAGAGGTCGTCGTAGGCACCGATCGTGACGTCCACCGCGGTCGCCTGCCCGTCGACCCGGGATTGGTCGACGTCGGACGGCACGCGGGTGAAGAACCCGGAGGCGCTGTCGACCTCGCCGCTGCCGACGCTGTAGACGACACCGTCGTAGGTGTCGAGCGTCGCCACCCGCAGTCGCTGACCGTCGCGGAGGCCCGCGACCGTGAGGAGCGCCTGGTCGACGGTGGGCTCCTGTTCGTACGCCCGGAAGCCGCTGAGCGGGCTGACGTGGTCCCGCGGATCGAACGGTTGCTCGACCACCGTGCGGGCCACGGTCCGCGAGGTGACCGGCGGGATCGCGGCGACGGCGACCGTGCCGGCCGTCCCCGCGACGGCCAGCGTGGCGAACGCGCCGACGACGGCACGGACGGCCACCGGGCGGTGCCCGGCAGACGTCGTGACAGCACGGGTGGTGAGGGCCCCGAGCGCGATGCGACGTCGACGGAGGCGCCACCAGACGACCCAGGCGACCACCGTCACCAACACGGCGAGACCGGTGACGCGGGGCCACCAGGCCTCGCCCGGTCCGAGCACGATCGCCGCGATCCAGACGACGACGGGAACGACGACGGCGAGTTCTCCGCGTCGGCTGCGGAGCGCGACGGACAGGCCGACGACCGTGCCGACGAGGACCAGCGCGAAGACCGGCACCAGCAGGGCCTCGTAGCTGCCCACCGGCAAGGCGATGGTGACGAGCTGCTTCCAGCCGAGAGCGGTCGCCGAGACCAACGTCAGGAGGCCCCGACCCGTGGGCAGCACGCCGCCGAAGGCTTGCGACGGCACGGCGAGCGGCACCCCGAGCAACAGGTACGCCATGATCGTCGCCGCGAACACCCACACGCTCGACAGCCGGAGGGCGGCCGTGCCCAGCGCGATGACCACGCCGACGGCGAAGGCGACGACGACGAGCACGACGAAGGCGGCGCTCTCGTACACCGGCCAGAAGGTCACGGTCGCGGCGCCGAGCGAGGCCGCGAACGACGCGACGACCCAGGCGACGAACGGGGCTCGCAGTCGTGACGGCCGCGCGCGGGACCGTGCGCGCGGAGGAGGCGCCGCGGGCCCCGCGGGCGTCCGGACCCCGTCGACGACGCTCATGCGCTCGCCGTTCGGGCGAGCGACTTCTGCAGGTCCTCGAGGAACCCGATGGTCAGCACGGTGAGATCGGCGATGCGCCTCATGCCGGGGACCGTCTCGGGGTCGCACACGATCGCCACCGCCTCCACCCCCAGGGGGAACTGCAGGGCTGCGGCGCGCATCTCGGTGACCGTCGTCGTGGACCCGACGACGAGGAACGCCACCGAGATCCCCACGACCTGATCACCCGCCACCCGCGCGACGTCGGTGATGGCCAGCGCCGACTCCGCCGACGTGACGACCGCGAGTTCGTCGAGCAGGCGGTTCCGGGTCAGCGTGCTCAGGGAGCGGATCTCGAGGTTCTTCCGCTTGGCGAACTCGGGGGTGGTCTCGCCGACGACGACGCTGACCTCACGCGCGTCACGGATGGCGCGGGCACCGAGAGAACCCGCGACGCTGACGGCCAGTTCGAACTCGTCGTCGTTGGCGAAGTCACCGGCCGCGAGGCTCAGGGCGATGACCAGGTGGCTGCGCCGGCTCTCCTCGAACTGCCGCACCATGTAGGTGCCCGTCTTGGCGGTCGACTTCCAGTGGATGTTCCGTCGTTCGTCGCCCGGCTGGTACTCGCGCAGGGCGTGGAACGAGATGTCGCTGGGCGAGAGGTCACGCGTCGGGTTGCCCTCGAGGTCACGGATGAGACCCGTGCTCGTGCTCGGGATGCCGATGGTGCGAGGGTGCACGAACACCTCGGTGACGCCGGTCCACTCGATCTCGCGTCGGGCGAGGCCGACCGGGTCGCCTCGCACGGTGCTGACCGGACCCACGGCCACGACGCCGCGTCGCGTGGTGGGCAGGTCGAACGACTCGGCGACCTCGTCTCCCGATCGGAGGCTCGGCAGGCCGATCTCGGCGAGACCCGGACCGACGGGGACCTCGACGGACACTCCGAGGATGCGGCGGGCGCTCGCGTTGCGCACCCGCACGGTGCCGGCCGCCGGGGCGCCGACGGCCACGCGCTCGTGCGGGATCTCGAGCGTGATGCGGACGGTGTTCCGTCCGACGAGAGCGAGCCCTGCGACGAGCAGCAGGACGATCGCGGCGAAGCCGACCACCACGAGCTCGGTCCAGCCGAGCAGGTAGCCGACGAGCAGCCCGACCGGTGCGGCGACGAGCATCGACCACCCGAAGGGCGTGACCACCGAGGAGGCGCTGGTGAAGGCCCGGCGGACGGAACGGCGAGCCCCACGCGTCGTCCTGACCAGCAGGACGAGCAGGTCCGCTCCGATGCCGGTACGGTCGCCGACGATCCGGGTCCGGGCGTTCGTCAGTCCTTGCGTTCCCGTCGAGAACGCGGAATCGAATCGCTGGTCGGCGCCGCGGGTGCCGACCCGCGGTCGTGTCCGGCCGGCGCGGGACCCGTCCACGGTCGACCCCGGCGCGGGCCGGGCGGCCCGGTCGGTGCCTCGGGGACGCTCGCTCACACGGCTACCCGCTCGGCGGGTGGCGCCGTCTCGATGAGCAGCTGGCTCACGACGCTGGACGGCGTGACCCCGTCGAACTCCGCTTCGGGGTCGAGCACGAGACGGTGGGCGAGCACGGGCTCGGCGAGCGACTTGACGTCGTCCGGGATGACGTAGTGACGACCGAGGGACGCCGCGTAGGTCTTGGCCGAACGGACGAGGGCCAGCGCACCGCGGACGCTCACACCGAGACGGACCTCCTGGGCCGTTCGCGTCCCGTCGACGAGCCGGGCGACGTAGTCACTGATGGTGGGCTCGACGTGCACGGTGCGGGCGAGTTGCGCCATCTCGGTGATGACCCCGGCCTGGACGATCGGGTTGAGGCTGCCCTCGTGGACCCTCGTGGCGGAGCCCTCGAGGATGCGGACGGTCGCCGCGTGATCGGGGTAGCCGATCGAGGTCTTCATGATGAACCGGTCGAGCTGGGCCTCGGGAAGACGGTAGGTGCCGGCCTGCTCGACCGGGTTCTGGGTGGCGATCACCATGAACGGCGAACCCACGGCGTGGCTGACGCCGTCCACGGTCACGCGGCTCTCTTCCATCACCTCGAGGAGGGCGGACTGCGTCTTGGGGCTGGCGCGGTTGATCTCGTCGGCGAGGACGATGTTGGAGAAGATCGGCCCGCGGTGGAACTCGAACCCACCGGCCTTCTGGTCGTAGATGCTGACGCCGGTGATGTCGCCGGGCAGGAGGTCGGGGGTGAACTGCACACGGTTGCTCGAGCCCTGGACGCTCTGGGCGATCGCGCGGGCGAGCGAGGTCTTGCCCGTGCCCGGGAAGTCCTCGAGCAGCAGATGCCCCTCGCTCAGCAGAGCCGTGAACGACAGCCGCACGACGAAGGTCTTGCCCAGCAGCACCTGGTCGACGTTGGCCACCAGTCGCCCGAAGATGTCGGAGAACCAGGTCGCCTGCTCGGGGGTCATGCTCATGTGTCTTCGTTCCTCGATGTGTCGTTCATGGGCTTCAGCCGCAGGTGACCCGTGCGTAGCCGCTGTCGGTCTTGCCGTCGACCGTCCCGCGGATGCGGACCTCCGTCGCCGAGGGATCGACCCGGGACGTCGTCGTGTACGCGCCGTTCCTGTCTCCCGACTGCCAGTTGTCCAGGATGAGGGGCGACACGTTGAACTCGACCGTCGCCGAGAAGTCGAGGTTACCGTTCGACGGCGGGTTGACCACGAGGGGTTCGCCGGGGACGCACGAGACGATGACGGGCCGCACCGTCACGGGCGTCGCGGCCTGACGATCGGACGCGGCGCCACAGAACGTCTCGGAAGCGTCTCGACAGCCTCGGACGTAGACCTGGAGTTCGGTGCCGTATCCCCCGGTGGAGACGAAGCCGTCGGCGGCCAGGGGCTGCCAACCCGTCTGCCCGTTCTGCGACCACTCGAATCGGGCTGCCGTACCCGACACCACGTCGGTCGCGGAGACCCTGACGTCGAAGCGTCCCCCACCGTTCTCGATCGACGCCACGGTCGCGCGAGCAGCACCGGGGGCCTTGAGTGCCGTGGTGCGACCCGAACCCGCGGAACAGAAGGTGCCGTTGTCCGCCTTCACGACGTAGAGGTAGGTGACGCCGTCCTCTGCGGACGAGTCCGTCGCTCCCCCGCCGGCGAGGGGAACGGGGTCACCCGGGGTGTCGCAGGACACCGGCCCGTCCGAGCCGGCGACGCGGACCACCCGGTACGTGGGAGCCGATCCGCCGTTCGCGGTCGACGGCGTCCAGGTGATCTGCACGCCGCCGCTCACGGGGGTGGCCGTGACCTGGGGTACCCCGGGGCTCCCGACGGGTACCACCCGCGTCAGGGACGCCCGGGCCCACGCCGCCTCGCTGTCGACGTCGGCGTCGTTCTTCGCGAAGACGTTCACCGTGTAGTTCTGGTTCG
Source organism: Frigoribacterium sp. 2355 (assembly GCF_054060695.1). Taxonomy (NCBI): domain Bacteria; kingdom Bacillati; phylum Actinomycetota; class Actinomycetes; order Micrococcales; family Microbacteriaceae; genus Frigoribacterium; species Frigoribacterium sp. 2355. The sequence continues at coordinate 507,449 of NZ_JBSSDL010000001.1, forward strand.
GGACGAGGCCGGGGATGACGGTCTGCTGCACCCCACGGCGAACGGTCTGGGATCCCGTCGTGGGCCCGGACCATTCGACGACGTACGACTGGATCGCGGAGCCCGGCCGGGGATCCGGCGAGTCCGTCCACGTGATCCGGGTGTCGCCCTGGCCCGACGGCACCGCAGTCGCGCTCAGGCCCGTGGGTGCGGCGGGCACGTAGTCGGCACTGTAAGCGGGACTCGGCGCCGAGGCAGCGGAGTCCCCGACGCCGTTGGTGGCGACGACCGTGAAGGAGAACCGCTGGCCCGCGGGCAGGTCGGTCAGGGTGCAGACCGTCGCCAGCCCGCAGGCCTTGGAGTACGAGCCCCCGGCCGAACCCGCCCCGGTCAGACGGTAGCCGGTCAGCGGCGAGTTGTTGGCCGCGGGAGCCGTGTAGCTCAGGGTGAGCTGTCCCCCCGTGAAGGTGCCCGTTCGGACCGGAGCATTGGGGGCGTTCGGGACGTCCTGCACGCTGATGGTGACGGTGCCCCAGACGTATCGGTCGGGGTCGTCCGTGACGTCGGCGACCTGGTACTGGAGGTTCGTGTCGCCGGGGGCCGCGGAAGCCGAGACCGAGACGGCGAGACTCCGGTTGTCACCGCTCGGCGTGATCGAGACGCCTGCCGGCACGCTCGACCCGTTCAGCCCACGGATCGCCACCACCCGCAGCGCCTGCCCGGGGAAGGGATTGGTCGCCTGGTCGTTCTGCAACACGTCGACCGAGGTCGAGGCCCCGCGCTTGACGACGGCACGATCGGCGGCCGGTTGAGCGAGCGGGCGGGTCGATCCCACGACCGACACGGTGACGGCACCGCTCCGGCCCGGGTTGAGGGCATCGCTGACGGCGACGGGGAGCGACCTGCTCGTCCCCTTCGCGGTGCCCGCCTCGGCCGAGACGGTGAGCTTCGACCCGGACAGGTCGAAGCCGAAGCCCGCGACGCCGCCCTGTTCGACCGAGTACCGGAGCTCGTCGACGTCGTCCGGATAGGGGTACGTGGTGAGCCGAGCGAGGTCGAGCGTGCGGGACTGGCCCGGTTCGAGGTCGATCGAGGTGCCGTTGAAGACGGGTGGCTGGTTCTCTCGCGACGTCACCGTGATGGGCAGCACGAGCGACGCCGTCCGACCGTCCGGGTCGTCGGCCGAGCGACCGTCGGTCACCTGGAACGAGATCGAGGCCGTACCCGAGAACAGGTCGGCGGACGTGAACCGGAGGGTCGTGTCGTCGACCACGAGGTCGTCGCCGTTCGAGTTCGTCGCCCGGACCGTCGCGGGGTCGGTCAGTCTGACTCCGTTGGTGCCGGCGGAGATCACGTAACGGTCGAGGTCGATCGTGACGGCCTTCTCGCTCTCGACCGTGATCGGACGGACCGTCCGGTCGACCTGCGGCAGGGCGTCGTCGAAACCGGGCACGACGATGAAGGCGTAGGAGCGGACGCCCGGGTCGTCCTTCCTCGAGACCGAGAACGGGATGATCTGGCTCGAATCGGTGATGCGGACGGTCACGCGCGAGTTCGGCGTCACCTCGGCCGTCGAGCCGAATCCCGGGGCCAGTCCGAGGTCGAGCTGCGAGGTGCTGCCGTCCGAGAAGAACACGTTGGTCAGGGGGTTGACCGTCACGGTCTGCCGACCGGCGATGTCGCTGAGTCCGAGCACCGTGTCGTCGGCGAGCGGGTAGTTCAGTGGTGCGTCGGGATCGACGGTCACGGTGACGAAGGTCGAGCTCTGCCCGCCGCGCTCGTTCGACACCGTGTAGACGAGGCCGTACGTCCCGGGGGTCTCGGGGGGCGTCACCGACACCATCGTCCCCGACACGACCTTGGCGACGACACCCTCGCCGTTCGGCTCGACGGCGTCGACCGACAAGGCGCCCCCGTCGGGGTCGGAGTCGTTGTCGAGCACCCGGACCGTGATGGAACCCCCGGGTCGCATCGTCACGGCGTCCGCGACGGCGATCGGGTTGCGCGATCCGTCGGCGCGGGTCGAGATCCCCACGCGGACCGTGCCGGTGGCCCGGGCACCCAAGCCGTCCACGACCGCGTAGGTGAAGCTGTCGGTGCCCGCCAAGCTGGCGTTCGCCTGGTACTCGACGTAGTCGGTGCCGACGGTCGACACGCTGCCCTTCTCGGGGTTCGTGCCCACCCCGAGCAGCTGGACCGAGTCGCCGTCGGGATCGATGCCGTCGAGCGGAACGCCGATGCGCACGGTCTCGCCTGCGACGACGCGCGCCGTCACCGACTGGGGCGCGGGGGCGGCGTTGCTGCCCGCGTCGACCTCGCGGACCGCGATGGCGACCTGGGCCGAGGCCCGCTGCCCGTCGGGGCCCTCGACGGTGTAGGTCGCCGTGACGTTGCCCGGGGTGGTGGGGGCCAGGTACCGGAGACGGTTACCCGACGCGAAGAGCAACCCGCTGCCGGCCGGGACGTCCCTCTCGAGTCGCGGCACCAGCGTCAACTCGTCGCCGTCGGGCTGCTCGTCGTTGGCGAGGACGTCGATGTCGATGGAGTCCCCCACCCGGACGGTCACCTGGTCGTCGGTCGCGATCGGCGGCTGGGTGATCGTCCGGCGCGGGATCTCGACCACCGTCACGGTGCCGGTCGCGGAGGCGAGGCCGTTGCTGACGGTGTAGCCGAAGGTGACCGGCCCGTCGTCGAGCGGGGCCGCGAGCGTGATGCGGGCGTAGCGCTGATCGAGGGTCTCGACCCTGACCCCGGACGCGGCGGGCACGGCATCGGTCGCCGTGAGCATGAGGACGTTGTTGGCCGGGTCACGATCGGTCGCGACGACGTCGAGCGTCTGCGTGCCCAACGTCTCGACGAAGATCGTCTTGGGCGTCGTGACGGGCGGTGTGCCCGCGTCCGGAGGGGATTGGACGTCCACCCTGACCGTGCCGGTCGCCGTCTGGTCGCCGTCAGTCACGGTGTACTCGAGCAGGTGGGTCCCGGGCACGTCGCTGAGGAACCGGAACGTGCCCTGTTCGTAGTTCGGCGTGACGGTGACGTCGGCCTTCGCCGGGACGCTGTTCAGCTTGACGGTGCCCGTGCCGCCTCGAGCGTAGGTCAGCGGCCGCACGGTCAGCTGCTGGCCCGCATAGGCCTGCTGCGAGAAAGGCAGGGCTTCGAGGGGCACCTGCCCTGCCCCCATCACGGTGATCGCGAGCGATCCTCGCCCCTCGTCACGGCCGTCCGAGACCGTCAGGGGGACGTCGACGGTCGTGTCGCCCGCACCGGCGTCCTGGTAGACGACGTCCCCCGAGGGCTTGTAAGAGAGCCCCGCCGCCCCTCCTGCCGAGGTCAGGTAGAAGGCATCACCGTCGGGGTCGATCCAGTCGCCGAGCACCGAGGTGGTGACCCGGCCCGACGACGACACCGACGCCGACGTCCTGCGCGCCTGCTGCGGCGGCGAGTTCTCCGACGGTTGGCGCACGGTGAGGGCGACCGTCGCGCTGGCCTGACCGCCACGTCCGTCGGAGACGGTGTAGTCGACCGAGAACGTGCCGGAAGCCGAGTCGGTGAGGGTGAGGAGCACCTGTTGTCGGTCGTTGACGAGGTCGACCCGGCCGACGGCGTCGTCGAGTGCGGACACGTCGTCGATCACGAGCGGGTCGCCGTTCGGGTCGTAGTCGTTGAGCAGCACGGGCAGGGTGCTCGCTCGACCGGGTCGTGCGCCGAACGCGTCGTCCACGGCGACCGGTGGTTTCTGGTCGAGATCCAGCTCGGGTGGTTGCCGGTCGTCGTTCTCCTGTTGCTCTTCTTGGTCGCGGTCCTCCTGGAAGAGGTCCGACCAGTTGTCGATGAGCTCGCCGGAACGCTGGACCGCCCAGGACCGACCCGACGCCGGATCGTTGAGCACGACCCGGCGCGCGTTGACGTCGAAGACGAGGCTCGCCCCTCCGGTGACTTGGTCGAGGTCGAGGACTCCCCCGCGGGCCGACGCACAGTCGCTCCACGCCGACCCGCCCGCCCAGGCGCCGAAGCGGCAGTCGCCGACGACGACGGGTCGCGCGGGCTTGCCCTCGCGTCCGCCGACGACCTCGGCGACCCGTGAGGAGTCGATCGACACGGACAAGAGGCCGGTGGACGTCGCGACCAGGACCTCGTCGCCCGTGTCGGACCCCGTCTGCAGGGCGAGCCCGCCCGAGGCCCGGTCGGACAGGTCGACCTGCCGTCCGTCGACGACCAGTTCCCCCGTGACGGCATCGAGCACGGCCCAGTGACCGCCGACCGAGGCCACCTGGTACCCGGAGGACGACGAGGCGGGCACGTCGTGCGTCTCGGCGACGTCGGGTGACACCGTTCCGTCGAAGATCGACACCCTGCCGGTGTCGGACGAGTAGGCGACCACACGGCCGTCGGGCGTGACGTCGGTGACCAGTCCCTTGCCGAGGCTGAGATCGGGGTCGACCTCGTTGCTGAAGGACGCCAGGTCGGAGAGCGGTTGGCTCCAGACCTCCCCCGTGCCCTGTGACACGACGAGCACACGGTCTCCGGCGATCGACACGTCGGGCGATTCGGGCGGGAGCGGGACGCTCTCGGCCACCTCGGCCGTGGCGGTGTCGACGACACCGACCGTGGCGTTGCTGCGATCCACGAGCAGGACGTCCTGCTCGCGTTGGACGACCGAGAGGTCGGCACCGGTGCCGCGCACGGCGGAGTTGAGCTGCAAGACGTCGGTGTTCGCCCGACCGATCGCGGCGCGTTCTCCGTTGGCGACCCAGACCGTTCCGTCGGAGAGGTCGACGCGCTGGGCCTCGTAGCCACTGCTGGCCACGGCGACGGTCGTCACGAGCGTGGCCACCACGACCACTCCGACCCCGGTGACGACGGCGGATCGACGACGGGAGGCCCAGTCGAGCAGCCGCCCCATCAGCCCTGACCCGCCGTCGCGCAGTTCTCGTTGCTCTCCGGGCCGGTCGAACCACCGCGGCTCACGGAGACGGTGATGCAGACCTCGTCACCCGGGTCGGCAGGGGTGGCGACGAACCGGTCGGCGGATTGCTGGCTCGTTTGCCCCCCGGTCGAGATGACGTAGGTGTCACCTGCCCGGAGCCCCGGGTCGCTCCAGGTGAAGACCACCGAGGAGCCGTCGCTCGACGACGCGACGTCGGCCACCCGGGGGATGTCGGTCGACGTCGAGCGGACGAGCACCAGCGTCGCGGCGGCCGCGAGGCCGATCCCCACCACCGACGCCGCCACGAGGGCCCACGTCACGACGAGCAGCGACCGACGCCGCGTCGGACGTGTACCCGTGCTGCGAGGCACGGCGCGGCTCTGCTGGAGCGAACCGCCGTGCTGCGCCTGGACCTGGGCCTCGGTCGCCCGGCGCCGGCGGCGACGCCGCGAGGCCTGCACGGGGGTCACGCCCCGGAGGCGCGTCTTGTCCTCGAGGTCGGCCACGGTCGCCAGGGCCCAGTCGTCGACCGCCACCTCGATGGGGGTCTGCGCGACGCCGATCTCGCTCTCGACCTGCTGGAGCTCGCGCACGAACTCGAGGACGCTGGCCTGGCGGTTCTCGGGGCGCCGCGACATGGACCTCGCGAGCAGTCGCTCGAGGGTGGGAGGGACGTCCGTCCGTCCGGTCGGCACGAGCTTGGCCTTGTCGATGCGACCGATCAGGTCGGACGCGCCGTTCTTGTCGCCGCCGAGGACCTCGAAGGGGCTCCGGCCCGCGAGCAGCGAGTACACCGTCGCCCCGAGGGACCACACCTCGGACTCGATGGTGCCGTTGGTCTCGTCGAGCAGCACCTCGGGGGCCGACCACGGGATCGACATGCCGACGACCTCCTGCGGCTCGCTCTCGCTGAGGGACGCGGCGATGCCGAAGTCGGACAGCACGGGGTGGCCGTAGGCCGTCATGAGGATGTTCGACGGTTTCAGGTCGCGGTGCAGGACGCCCTGCCGGTGGGCCGTCTCGACCGCGCTGCCGATCTTGACACCGATGCGCAGCACGTCGGCGACGGGGATGCGGTCGCGCCGGTACCGCTCGCTCAACGACGACGAACAGAGTTCCATCACCAGGTACGGACGGCCGTCGGCCGAGACGCTGGCCTGGAACACCGTGAGGATCGACGGGTGGGCACTCAGCTGGGCCATGAGGTTCGCCTCGGCCTGGAACATCTGGCGGACCTGGTCGTTCACGACCTCGCTGAGCATGACCTTCACCGCGACCTGCCGGCGCGGCATGTTCTGTTCGTAGAGGAACACGTCGGCGAAGCCGCCCGACCCGAGCACGCGCACATGCGAGAATCCCGGCAGCACGGGGGGCGCCGAAGGCAGTCGTCGAGCCACGTCGCCTCCTCTGGGGATCGATGCCGGGTCGGCTGGGCGGAACAGGTCGGCGTCGGTCCGACCGCAGTCATTCTACGTGGGGGTCCCCGACGCCCGAGAGGCCCGTGGGCCCCCCTGTGGACGGACCCGGTCCCCCCATTTCGGGGGCGGGGCCGTCCGTGTCCGCGTGTCGCGCCTACTCGGCGTCCGTCGTCTCGGCGCTCCGGACGTCCACGACGACGGCCGTGACGTTGTCGCGTCCACCCGCCTCGACGGCGGCCTCGACGAGGGCCGTCGCCGCCGGCTCGGCACCGTCGACGCCGCCGAGGAGCTCGGCGATCCGCCCGGCGGACAGTTCTTTGGTCAGGCCGTCTGAGCAGACGAGGAGGCGCAGGCCGGGTCGGGCGGGCACCCTCCAGTAATCCGGACGCGGGTCGACGTCGAACCCGACCGCCCGGGTGATCACGTTGCTGTCGGGGTGCTTCTCGGCGTCGTCCGCGTGCAGGAGCCCCGCGTCGACCATCTCCTGAACGACGGAATGGTCGACGGTCACCTGGCGGAGACGGCCGTCTTCGAACATGTACACGCGGGAGTCGCCCACGTTGAAGACCGTGAAGTCGACCTCGGCGCCTTCTCCCTCTCGTGAGAGGAACGCCCCGGTGGCCGTCGTGCCGACCCCGAGCTCGGTGTCGGCCGCCGCCACCGCGATGTCCTCCGTGGCCACGCGGAGGGCCGTCTCGACGTCGTCCGTGGTGGCGAACGGGCGTGACGCGATCTCGCTCATGCGGCGCACGACCGCGTCGCTCGCCACGTCGCCCGCGCTGTGCCCTCCCATGCCGTCGGCCACGACGAACAGCGGCGCCTCTGCGAGGTAGCTGTCCTCGTTGTGCGCTCGGCGACGACCCACGTCGGTCACCCCCGCCCAGTCGAAGGTGAGCCCCGGGCCGTCGAGGCCGAGGGCGTGGGCGGTCGTGGGGCGGCCGAGCTCTGTCACAGGAGGGGTTCTTTCGTCGGGATGATGCGCTGGGGAGGCAGGATCTCGAGAAGGTTCCCGTCACCTACGTCCACTATCGTGCCTGCACGGGCGACGAGCGACTCGCCTTGCCGGAGAACGACGGGAACGCGTCCGGGCTCGATCACCCGGGTCCCGTTCGTCGAACGCAGGTCGGTGACGACGACGGTGCCCCCGTGCTGGCGCACGTCGACGTGCGCCCCCGATACCTCGTGTCGCGGAGACGGCACGGTCACCAACCGTGGCAGGGGTCCAGAGCCCACGCGCGGCCCGGTCGGGCGACGCCCCACGATGACGGGCACGTCGAGCGACAGGTCCTGCCCGGCGACCCTCACCCCGTGGAGGCGCGGGGCGGGTCGGCCCGACGGGTTCGACTCCCCGCTCGTCGGCGGCCGTGCCGGCGGGGAGACCCGGAGGACCGTGTCGTCCGCATCCGTCTCGTCGACGCCCGAGGGGCGGGCCGGGCGACCGACGACCGTGTCGTCGATCGAGCCGACTCGGTGCCACGATCCTGGTGACTGTTCGGTGGGCATCTCGTTCCTCTCACCGGGGGCTCTGGCGCGGTTCGACGACCACGACCTCCACGCTAGCGCCCGGTGACCGGTCCGTTCGGGTGCCGCGTCCACACCCGCGCCCAGGCTGCACCACCGCACGTCTCCTCCCCACGCCGGGTGCGGCAGCCGTCTGTTCACACCCGGCCCGTTCTCCGGCGTCCCGACCGGGCGGCCGCCCTAACGTGACGCCATGACCGACCTCGTCCTCGTACCCCCGCTGCCACCCGGCCGTGCCGACGACGACGAACCGCCGGGGCTCGTCCGACTCGACTCCCCCGTGGGACGCATCGAGATCGTCAGTCGGCACTTCGCCGTCGAGGGCCTCGCGATCGAGCGTGAGGGCGTCCTGCCTCACGACGGTCAACCCGAGCGGCCCGACAACCTGCTCGATGCAGCCCGACGTCAGGTCGACGGCTACTTCGAAGGAGTGCGCACGCGCTTCGATCTTCCGCTCCGCCTGGTCGGTTCGAGCTTCCAGCGCTCGGTCTGGTCCGCGCTGCTCGAGGTCGAGTGGGGACGGGCCACGACCTATGGACGACTCGGCGGGACCTTCGGCAATCCTCGGGCCGGGCGAGCCGTCGGTGGAGCGGTGGCGGCGAATCCGCTCCCCCTGCTCGTCCCGTGCCACCGCGTCCTGGGCCGGACGGGCGGCGTCACCGGCTACACCGTGGGCACAGGGGTCGAGACGAAGAAGTGGCTCCTCCGCCACGAGGGCATCGCGTTCCGAGAGGGTCCCGTGCCCCTGGACTGAGACAGATCCGAAGCGTCGCCGCCCGCCCGGCGTTCAGACGGACGCCTGCAGGACCGACTCCGCCACGAGCACGCTCTCGTCTCCGGGTTCGAGCACGAAGCCTCGACCGCGGGCCCACTCCGTCAGGTCGCCGATGTCGGCCAGGTCCGGACGATCGGCCAGGAGGGCGCGAACGAACAACCCCTTGCTCTTCTTGTTGAAGTGGTTGAGGGCTCGGCGTCGGTCGCCCGCATCCGAGACGACACGGACGTACGTCGACCTCGTCCCCGCCGGCCCCAGACCGACGTATCCCTCGGATCGCAGGTCGACGACGAGTTCGCCGACGCCTGCCAGGACCGCGGACACCGGCCCTCGCCAGAGTTTCTTCAACGACGTCCGGGGAATCCTCGAGTCGTGCGAGAGCCGGTAGGCGGGGATCTCGTCACCAGCCCGGAGCAAGCCGAACAAGGCCGAATGCACGAGTACGTGCCGGTGAGCCCACGTCCACGCATCGGCACTCATGCCTGCCACACCGAGAGGGTCGAAGAGGACCCCCGTGTAGCGCGACAGAGCGGGCATCGTGGGCGACACGGTCACGAGCCGGTTGCGCTCGACCTCGTGAGCCTGCGTGGGACCGAGTTTGAGGGCGGCGGCGGCCGCCGCGACGTCGGCCGACATCTCGTCGAGCAAGGCCAAGGAGGCGCGGCGAGGGCCGTCGAGCTCGTCGAACGACAGTGCCGTCACATCGAGCCGCGAACCGACGCTGCCCCCGTCGAGTTTGGTCTCGGACGGGGGCAGCAGGAACAGCATGTCGTTCGGTGGTGCAGACGGGCGGAGCTCAGTTGAGCTGCGCGTTGCGCGCGACGACCGTCACGGTGTCGTTCTCGACGGACAGGAAACCGTCGTCGGCAGTCGCCTCGACGGTGGTGCCGTCGGACAACCGGACCCTGACCTGACCCGAGGCCAAGATGGCGAGGATCGGCTCGTGACCGGGAAGGATTCCGATCTCACCCTCGGCGGTGCGAGCGACGATCGACGACGCCTCGCCCGACCACACTTCGTGGTCGGCCGAGACGACGCTGACAGTGAGAGCAGCCACGATCAGCCGTTCTCCTTCTGGATCTGAGCCCACTTCTCTTCGACGTCCGAGATGGAGCCGACGTTGAAGAATGCCTGCGTGGCCACGTGGTCGAATTCGCCGTCGGCGATCGCTGTGAAGGACTCGATGGTGTCCTTCAGAGGGACGGTCGAGCCCTCGACACCAGTGAACTTCTTGGCCATGTAGGTGTTCTGCGAAAGGAACTGCTGGATGCGGCGCGCACGCGACACCGTGATCTTGTCCTCTTCGGAGAGCTCGTCGACACCGAGGATGGCGATGATCTCTTGCAGCTCCTTGTTCTTCTGCAGGATGGCCTTGACCCGGATCGCCGTGTCGTAGTGCGCCTGGCCCAGGTAACGCGGGTCGAGGATGCGGCTGGTCGACGTCAGCGGGTCGATCGCGGGGTAGAGACCCTGCGACGCGATCTCACGCGACAACTCGGTGGTCGCGTCGAGGTGCGCGAACGTCGTCGCGGGAGCCGGGTCGGTGTAGTCGTCGGCAGGCACGTAGATCGCCTGCAGCGAGGTGATCGAGTGACCGCGCGTCGAGGTGATGCGCTCTTGGAGGACACCCATCTCGTCGGCCAGGTTGGGCTGGTAACCCACGGCCGAGGGCATGCGACCCAGAAGGGTCGAGACCTCGGAACCGGCCTGCGTGAAGCGGAAGATGTTGTCGATGAAGAGGAGCACGTCCTGCTTCTGCACGTCGCGGAAGTACTCGGCCATCGTGAGGGCCGACAGCGCGACGCGGAGACGGGTTCCCGGCGGCTCGTCCATCTGGCCGAAGACCAACGCGGTCTTGTCGAACACGCCCGCTTCGTCCATCTCGGCGATGAGGTCGTTGCCCTCGCGGGTACGCTCACCAACACCGGCGAAGACCGACACACCACCGTGGTCCTGCGCGACACGCTGGATCATCTCCTGGATGAGGACGGTCTTGCCGACACCCGCACCACCGAAGAGACCGATCTTGCCGCCCTGCACGTAAGGCGTGAGGAGGTCGATGGACTTGATGCCCGTCTCGAACAGCTGGGTCTTGGACTCGAGCTGGTCGAACTTCGGGGGCTTGCGGTGGATGGGCCAGCGCTCGGTGATCTCGACCGTCTCGTCACCCTCGAGGTTGAGGATCTCGCCCGTGACGCTGAAGACCTTGCCCTTGGTGACGTCGCCGACGGGCACGGAGATGGGCGCGCCGGTGTCGATGACCTCTTGCCCACGGACGATGCCGTCGGTGGGCTTGAGGGCGATGGCACGGACGAGGTCGTCACCGAGGTGCTGGGCGACCTCGAGCGTGATCTGCGTGGTCGTGTCACCGATGGTGATCTTCGTGGTCAGCGCGTTGTAGACGCCGGGGATGGCATCGTGCGGGAACTCGATGTCGACGACGGGGCCCGTGACCCGGGCGATGCGCCCGACGCCGGGAGCCGACTCGGTCGCGACCGGTGCGGTTGCGGTGTCAGTCATGGCTTCTCTCTCTTCGGATGATGATGCTGTGGTGCAGAGCTCTACTTGGCCGACCCGAGGGCGTCTGCGCCGCCCACGATCTCGGAGATCTGCTGCGTGATCTCGGCTTGACGCGCGTTGTTGGCCAGACGGGTGAAGTCGCGGATGAGGGTGTCGGCGTTGTCGCTGGCAGCCTTCATGGCCTTCTGACGGGCGGCGTGCTCGGAGGCGGCCGACTGCAGCATGGCGTTGAAGATGCGGCTCTCGATGTAGACCGGCAACAGCGCGTCGAGGACCTCGGTCGGATCGGGTTCGAAGTCGTACAGCGGCAGGACCTCGTCCTCTCCGGGCTCTTCGATGCCCTCGACGACCTCGAGGGGAAGCAGACGGACGACCTCGGGAACCTGGCTGACCATGTTCACGAAACGGTTGTAGACGATGTGGATCTCGTCCACGCCGCCCTCGGCCGCCTCGGTGAGGAACTTGGAGACGACGGCGTCGCCGATCTCTTTCGCCGTGACGAACTCGGGCTGGTCCGTGTTGCCCGTCCACACCTGCTCGGCGTCACGACGACGGAAGGCGAAGTACCCCTGGGCCTTGCGACCCACGAGGTAGTAGACGACCTCTTTGCCCTGGCTCCGCAGCAGCTGCGCGAGCTGCTCGCTCTCTTTCAGCGTGTTCGAGCTGAACGCACCGTTGAGGCCGCGGTCCGACGTGAACACGACGATCGCGGCACGTTCGACCGTCTCGGGCTCGGTGGTCAGCACGTGGTCGACGTCCGAGAACGTCGCCACGGCCGACACCGCGCGGGTGATGGCTCGCGAGTACGGCCCGGAGGCTTTCATCCGGGCCTGCGCCTTCTGGATGCGTGAGGCCGAGATGAGCTCCATCGCGCGAGTGACCTTCTTGGTCGTCTGCGCAGAGCGGATCCTCTGCCGGTAGACCCGGAGTTGGGCTCCCATTACTCTCCTGTTGTCTCGTCAGTCGTGAACGTCGAACGGGCGCGTCAGCGCTTCGTCTTGACGATCTTCTCCTGGTTGACGTCGTCGGCGTCGGTGGCCTCGAACTCTTCACGTCCCACCGAAGCGAGAGGCTTGCCCTCACCGGTCTGGAATTCTTGCTTGAACGAGTCGATGCCGCTCTCGAGAGCCGCGACGATGTCGTCCGACAGCACGTTCTTCTCCCTGAGATCGGACAACACCGACGTGTTCCGACCCATGTAGTCGAGCAACTCGCGCTCGAAACGCAGGATGTCGGGCACGGGGACCTCGTCGAGCTTGCCGTTGGTGCCGGCCCAGATCGAGACGACCTGGTCCTCGACCGGGTAGGGCGAGTACTGCGGCTGCTTGAGGAGCTCGGTGAGACGTGCACCACGTGCGAGCTGACGACGGCTCGCGGCGTCGAGGTCGGACGCGAACATCGCGAACGCTTCGAGCGAGCGGTACTGGGCCAGTTCGAGCTTGAGCGTGCCGGAGACCTTCTTGATCGACTTGACCTGGGCGTCACCGCCGACGCGCGACACCGAGATGCCGACGTCGACCGCGGGACGCTGGTTCGCGTTGAAGAGGTCGGACTGCAGGAAGATCTGGCCGTCGGTGATGGAGATCACGTTGGTCGGGATGTACGCCGAGACGTCGTTGGCCTTGGTCTCGATGATGGGCAGACCCGTCATCGAGCCGGCGCCCAGCTCGTCGGACAGCTTCGCGCAACGCTCGAGCAGGCGCGAGTGCAGGTAGAAGACGTCACCCGGGTAGGCCTCGCGTCCCGGCGGACGACGAAGGAGGAGCGAGACGGCACGGTAGGCCTCGGCCTGCTTCGACAGGTCGTCGAAGATGATGAGGACGTGCTTGCCGCTGTACATCCAGTGCTGACCGATGGCAGACCCGGTGTACGGAGCGAGGTACTTGAAGCCGGCGGGGTCCGAGGCGGGAGCGGCGACGATCGTCGTGTACTCCATGGCTCCGGCCTCTTCGAGGGCACCCTTGACCGAGGCGATCGTGGAGCCCTTCTGGCCGATGGCGACGTAGATGCAGCGGACCTGCTTGTTCTCGTCGCCAGACTCCCAGTTGGCCTTCTGGTTGATGATCGTGTCGATCGCGATGGCCGTCTTGCCGGTCTGGCGGTCGCCGATGATGAGCTGGCGCTGCCCACGACCCACGGGGATCATGGCGTCGATCGCCTTGATCCCGGTCTGCATGGGCTCGTGGACCGACTTGCGCTGCATGACACCGGGGGCCTGGAGTTCGAGGGCACGACGCCCCTCGGTGGCGATGTCGCCGAGACCGTCGATGGGAGCGCCCAGCGGGTCGACGACGCGACCCAGGTAGCCGTCGCCGACGGGGACGGACAGGACCTCACCCGTGCGGGTGACCTCCATGCCCTCTTCGATGCCGGAGAACTCGCCGAGGACGATGGCGCCGATCTCGTCTTCGTCGAGGTTCTGAGCGAGACCCTGCGTGCCGTCCGCGAATCGGATGAGCTCGTTGGCCATGACGCCGGGGAGCCCCTGGACGTGGGCGATGCCGTCGGCTGCGTCCGTGACGTGGCCGACCTCGGTGGTGGAGGCCTTCGAAGGGTCGTACGACGAGACGAAGTCCTTCAGCGCGTCGCGAATCTCATCCGGGCTGATCTTGATGTCTGCCATTGTGATTCCTATTCGTAGCGAGGCTTCGGGAGGCCTCGAGTCTGTGTGTGAGAGCGTGACTAGCCGGCGAGCTGCAGGCGGAGCAGGCTGAGCTTCGTCGCAACGGTGCCGTCGATGATCTCGTCGCCCACCTGGACGCGGAGGCCGCCGACGACGGCGGGATCGATGACCTGGTTGATGCGCAGGCTACGCCCGAACTGCCTGGCCAAACCGTGCTGCAGCCGAGTGACGTGGGCGTCGTCGAGGTGGACGGCGCTCGTGACGGTGGCGACGAGCTGATCGGACTGGTCGGCGACGATGTCGGCCGCGTGACGGAGGAGCTCACCGATCCGACGGCCACGGGGCTGCTGCACCAGGTGCATCACGATGGTGACCGTCTGACGACTGGCCTTCCCTCCGAGCAGACGCTCGACGAGATCCGCCTTGGCGGCGGGATCGCCCAGCTTGGAGCCGAGGGCCAATTCGAGCTGCGAATCCGTGCGGACGGCGGCATCGAAGGCGAAGAGCTCGTTCTCGATGCTGCTGTCGGCCGGCGTGGTCGTCGAGATGGCACGGAAGGCGACCTCTTCGATGCCGGCGAGCAGATCGTCGGACGACGACCAGCGGCTGCCGACGACCGAGACGAGCACGGCTCGCGTCGACTCGGAGAACGACCCGAAGAGCCGGTCGAGCAGCTGCTTCTTCGTCGCCACGTCGACAGCGGGGTCGGCGAGATACGACTGCAGCTGAACGGAGCCGCCGATGACCCGACCGGCGTCGAGCAATTGCTCGCCGGTCGTCAGGTCGACCGACCCGCCGAGGTCGGACAAGACCGACCGCGCCGAACCGAGTGCTTCTCGGGACATGGAACCCATCGTCAGTTGCCCGCCTTAGCGTTCTCGTCCGCCTCGAGGTCGGCCAGGAAGCGGTCGACCACGGCCGACGCCTTCGCGTCGTCGCTCAGCGACTCACCGATGACGCCGGAGGCGAGGTCGATGGCCAGCGATCCGACTTCGGACCGGAGCGAGGCCACGGCGGCCTGGCGCTCGGCCTCGATCTGCGCGTGGGCGGAGGCGGTGATGCGGTCGGCCTCGGCCTGCGCCTGCTGCTTGAGCTCGGCGATGATCTCGTTGCCCTCGGCGCGCGCAGCCTCACGGATGCGAGCGGCCTCGGCACGAGCGTCGGCCAGCTGCTTCTTGTATTCGTCGAGGGCCTTGGCAGCCTCGGCCTGTGCGGCCTCGGCGTGCTTGATGCCGCCTTCGATGCGCTCGGCGCGCTCGTCGAGGATCCTGCGGAACTTGGGGATCGCGAAGAGCCCGAAGAACGCGGCGATGACCACGAAGACGACCAAGGACCAGAGGATGTCGTAACCAGCGGGGAAGAAGATGGCGGCGCCTTCGGGCGCACCACCCTCGGCCGCGAGGATCGTCTCGATCATCGGTGTGTCGTCCTAACTGATCAGGAGAAGATGAAGCCGGCGGCGAGGCCGATGAAGCCCAGCAGCTCGGTGAACGCGATGCCGAGGAACATCGTGACCTGCAGGCGGCCGGCCAGCTCGGGCTGGCGGGCCATGGCCTCGACGGTCTTGCCCGCGACGATGCCGATACCGATGCCGGGGCCGATCGCAGCGAGGCCGTAGCCGACGGTCGCGATGTTGCCGTTGATCTCAGCGAGGATCGTGGTGGTGTCCACTTGTGTTTCCTTCCGGTTGGGCGATGCACGTCGGATGACGTGCGTCGTCTGTATTTAGTGTTCTTTCGCCGCGGCCTGTTGGATGTAGACCGAGGCGAGGAGCGTGAAGACGTAGGCCTGCAGCACGGCGACGGCCATCTCGACGATGGTCATCACGAAGCCACCGATGAGGGTGAGAGCGCCGAAGGCCATGAAGCCCCCGCTCATGCTGAAGAAGAAGAAGTGCGTCGCCGCGAAGCAGAGCACCAGCAAGAGGTGGCCGACCATCATGTTCAACAGGAGTCGGAGGGCCAGGGAGATCGGCCGCACGATGAAGATGTTGATGAACTCGATGGGCGTCAGCAGGATGTACATGACCCACGGCACACCGGGCGGGAAGAGGGCGTTGCGCAGGAACGTCGCGCCACCGGCCTCGCGGAAGCCCGCGTAGATGAACATGATGTAGGCCACGACCGCCAGCAGCAGGGGCATGGCGATGACCGACGTGCCTGCGATGTTGAGGCCGGGGATGATGCCCGTGATGTTCATGGCGAAGATGCCGAAGAACATGGCGGCCAGCAACGGCAGGTATTTGCGTCCGAGCTTCTCGCCGAGGATCTCCTCGACGATCTGGATGCGGACGAAGTCGAGGCCCAGCTCGGCGATGCTCTGCCCGCGGGACGGGATGAGCCGCCCCTTGCGCAGGGCCAGCCAGAACAGCAGCAACATGACGGCGATCGCGAAGAGGCGGACCAGCATGATGCGGTTCAGCTCGAAGGGGGTGCCCTCGAAGAAGATGGCGGGAGGGAAGAACTCGTCAAGAGTCGGGGCATGGAATCCCCCGTCCCCGTGGCCGGCTTCGGCAGCGGAGAGCAGGTTCACAGCGTTCGCTATCAGCGCTATCTCCTGTGTCGGGGCGAGCACCCTGAAGTGTCGCGACGATTGGTGGGGTTTGTCATCCGTGCACGCTGGAGACGCGGCCGGGGAACGTCGTCAACCCTATCAAGGTAATGGTTGCTTCCACGAATCGGTCGAGGTATTTTCACCGTCTGCACGCATGGTCGTCAGTCCTGCGGGGCGGGGGGAAGCGTGGCATCGCTCACGTACGACAGGCGCCCCCGGACGACCACGAGGGCGTCGACCGCCAGCGTGCCGATGATCGAGACCACGAGGGCCAGGAACAGCACGACGTCGTCCACGAACGGTTGGTCGCGCAGCACGACGAGCAACACGATGAAGATGACCAGCTTGAGGAGCCAGGCACCCATCACGATGCCGAAGAACGCACCGAGGGTGAAGCGGATCGCCACCAGCATGCTCGCGGCCGTGATCGCCGCGAAGAGGATCGCGAGCCCCACCCCCACGAGCGCACTCCATAGCCCGTCGGTGCCGGCGAAGAGGTAGCCGAGCCCTCCTCCGACCACGGCGATGACGAGGGCGAGTGCACCCGTGTACTTGAGGATCTGGGTGAAGATCGAGCTGGCGTTCATGGGTGGTCCTTCGGGTTCGTCAGTTCGGGCACCTCGGCCTTGGCCGCGGTGTCGGTGTCGTGCGGGTCGAGGACGTCCGCGGCGGCGTCGAGCGGGTCGAACCGGTCGGACTCCGTCGTCGACAGGTCACCCGTGCGGGTCGTCTGGACGGCGATCTCGACCTTCTTGCGACGGCTGAGCGGAGACAACGTGGCGGCGGTGCAAGCGACCAGGCCGACGCCGAGGAAGACGGCGACCAGGTAGGTCGGCTTCACGAAGAGGAACATCAGGCCCCCGACGGCCGCCACGATCGTCCAGGCGTAGAAGATCAGGACGGCCTGGAAGTGCGAGTGCCCCATGTCGAGCAGGCGGTGGTGCAGGTGCTTGCGGTCGGCGGTGAAGGGGGACTTCCCGGCACTGAGTCGGCGGAGGACGGCCAGGCCGAAGTCGAGCAACGGCACGACGAGGATCGCGAAGGGCAGGACGATCGGGATGAACGCCGGCAGGAGTGCCGTCCGGGAGATCCCGGCCGGGTCGATCTGCCCGGTGACCGAGATCGCACTCGTCGCCATGACGAGTCCGGTGAGGAGCGCACCCGCGTCGCCCATGAAGAGCTTCGCCGGGTGCCAGTTCAGCGGAAGGAAGCCGAGGCAGGCCCCGATCAACACGGCGGAGAGGAGGGCGGCGAGGTTGAAGTACTCGGTCTGGCCGATGGTGATCGAGATCACGAAGCTGTAGACGAAGAAGACGCCGTTCGCGATGATCGCGACCCCGGCCACGAGGCCGTCGAGTCCGTCGATGAAGTTCACGGCGTTCATGACGAGGACGATCGTGAGGACCGTGAGGACGAGCGACATGTACGGCGAGCCGATGGCCAGGCTGCCCCCGATGGGCAACGAGACGAGCTGGACGCCCTGCCACGCGAGGACTCCCGCGGCGACGATCTGGCCTGCCAGCTTGGTCATCCAGTCGAGGTCGTACAGGTCGTCGACGACTCCGATGACGACGATGATCGTGGCGGCGCCGATGATGGCCAGAGGCGGCCCCGCGTCGGCGAAGACGAGACGGAAGTAGTCGACACCCGAGATCAAGGGGAAGACGAACCAGGCCGCGAGCAGCGCGACCACGATGCCGGCCCACATCGCGATTCCGCCGAGACGCGGCGTGGGCGTCTGGTGGACGTCCCGCTCGCGGATCTTGGGATAGAGGCGGTACTTGAGGCCCACCCGCCAGACGACGACGGACAACACGAAGCTGACCCCCGCCGAGATCGCCAGCGCGAGGAGGTAGTACCTCACGCGAGGGCGTCGACCCCGACGACGCGGATGATCTCGGCGTCGGACAGGACGCCGTGGCGCACGATGCGCAACACCCCGTCGGCACCGCCCGTCGCGTCGACGATCGTCGACCCCGTGTTGGCGCCGGCCCGGTGTTCGTACGTGGCACCCGCGGGGCCGGCGTCGAGGTACACCGACACGGAGTCGCCGAGCATGCGGCGGGCGTCGCCTGCCGTCTCGGCCGCGGGCTGGCCCGTGAGGTTGGCGCTCGACACCGCGAGCGGGCCGGTCTCTTCGAGCAGCTCGAGGGCGATGCGGTGGCTCGGCACGCGCAGGGCGACGGTGCCGCGCGTCTCGCCGAGATCCCAGCTGAGCGACGCCTGCGCACGGAAGATGACCGTGAGCGGGCCGGGCCAGAACTCGTCGAGCAACGGGCGGACGACCTCGGGCACCCGGTCGGTGAGAGCGGCGAGGGTCTCTTGACCCTTGATCAGCACCGGAGGCGGGGACTGGCGACCACGACCCTTGGCGTCGAGCAGGCGCTGGACGGCGGTCGGGTCGAACGCGTCGGCCGCGACGCCGTACACCGTGTCGGTCGGCAGGACGACGAGCTCGCCTCGACCGATGGCACCGCGCGCCATGCGCATGCCGGCGAGGAGTTCGGAGTCGACGGAGCAGTCGTGAAAAGTGGCCATGACCTGACGATGATAGTGCGACGGACCGGGAGAACCCGGTCAGCGCACCGCCGTCGTGGCCCGGTCGCGGCCGGTGAGGTCGGGATGCGTGGCCGGGGAGCGCCAACCGTCGGCCGTCAGGAGGTCGCGGATGGCGCCTCCTTGGAGCTCGCCGTGCTCGATGACGAGCGCTCCGCCCGGGCGCAGCAGCCGTCGGGCCGTGAGGGACAGTGCGCGGACGAGGTCGAGGCCGTCCTCACCGCCGTAGAGGGCGAGCGCAGGATCGTGGAGTCTCACCTCGGGGTCGCGCGGGACCATGCCGACGGGCACGTACGGCGGGTTCGACACCACGACCGAGACCGTGCCGTCGAGTTCGGGCAGGGCGTCGGCGAGGTCGCCCTCGACGAGGCGCACGTTGTCGACCCCCACCGCGTCGATGTTGCGACGGGTCCAGACGGCCGCCTCGGGAGACAGCTCGACGGCGACGACCGTGGCCGTCGGCACCTCGGAGGCCATCGCCAGCGCCAGGGCGCCGCTCCCGGTCCCGAGGTCGACGGCGACGGGTGACGCGTCCGCCATGGAGCGCAGGGCGTCGATCGCCAACTGGGCAACGCCTTCGGTCTCGGGTCGCGGGACGAAGACACCCGGCCCCACGCGCAACTCGAGGTGGCGGAACGACGCCCGCCCCGTGATGTGCTGCAGGGGCTCGCGGGAGGCGCGGCGCGTGATCGCGGCGACCAGCGCCTCCTGCTCGTCCGGCGTCATCGACGCGGCCGTGACGGCCCTCGCCCGTACGGCTCCCCTGGTCAGGCCCGTGACATGACCGAGCAGGAGTTCGGCGTCGACGTCGGGCGACGGCACCCCGGCGTCGACGAGGACGGTCGACGCGACCCGGAGGGCCACGTCGACCGTCGTCACGCCGTCGAAGGCCGCGGCGATCGCATCGGTCACGACGCGGTGTCGCCGATCTCGGCGAGACGTGCCTCTTCGTCGGCCTGGATGCACGACTCGACGACCGCGTCGAGCGCACCGTCCATGACGGCGTCGAGGTTGTACGCCTTGTAACCGGTGCGGTGGTCGGCGATGCGGTTCTCGGGGAAGTTGTAGGTGCGGATGCGTTCCGACCGGTCCATGCCCCGGATCTGGCTCTTGCGGGCGTCCGACGCGATGGCCGCCTGCTCTTCTTGCTGACGGGCGAGGATGCGGGCCCGCAGGACGCGCATGCCCGCCTCGCGGTTCTGCAGCTGGCTCTTCTCGTTCTGCATCGCGACCACGATGCCCGTGGGCAGGTGGGTGATGCGGACGGCGGAGTCGGTCGTGTTGACCGACTGGCCGCCGGGGCCGCTCGACCGGTAGACGTCGATCTTGAGGTCGTTCTGGTTGATGTCGACCTCTTCGGGCTCGTCGACCTCGGGGAACACGAGCACGCCCGTGGTCGAGGTGTGGATTCGGCCCTGCGACTCGGTCGCCGGCACCCGCTGCACGCGGTGGACGCCACCCTCGTACTTGAGGTGCGCCCAGACGCCCTGCGAGGGGTCGGACGCGTTCGACTTGAGCGCGACCTGCACGTTCTTGTAGCCACCGAGGTCGGAGTCGTCGCTCGCGATCATCTCGGACTTCCAGCCCTTCGACTCGGCGTAGTGCAGGTACATGCGCAGCAGGTCGGCCGCGAACAGGGCGCTCTCGGCCCCGCCCTCACCGCCCTTGATCTCCATGATGACGTCGCGCCCGTCGTCCGGGTCGCGCGGGATCAGGAGGCGCCGCAAGCGCTCCTGGGACTCGTCGAGCGCCTGCTCGAGGGCGGGCACCTCGTCGGCGAACGCCTCGTCTTCCTTCGCGAGTTCGCGCGCGGCCTCGAGGTCTTCAGCCGCCTGCTGCCACGCCGAGTGGGCAGCCACGATGCGGCTGAGCTCGGCGTAGCGGCGGTTGATCTTCTTGGCGCGTGCGGCGTCGGCGTGGACCGCCGGATCGCTGAGCTGAGTCTGCAGGTCGTCGTGCTCGGCCAGCAGCACGGCCACCGACTCGAACACGCTCAGTGCTCCTTGTGGCCGGAGTCGTGTCCGTTCGACGCGGGGACCGACTTCTGGACCTGGACGAGGAACTCGACGTTCGACTGCGTCTCGCGCAGGTTGCGCAGGACGATCTCGAGGGCCTGCTGCTGGTCGAGCCCGGCCAGGGCGCGGCGCAGACGCCAGGTGATCTTGACCTCGTCGGGGCTGAGCAGCATCTCTTCACGTCGCGTGCCCGAGGCGTTGACGTCGACCGCGGGGAAGATGCGCTTGTCGGCCAGGTGGCGCGACAGGCGGAGCTCCATGTTGCCGGTGCCCTTGAACTCCTCGAAGATGACCTCGTCCATCTTCGAACCGGTCTCGACGAGTGCGGTCGCGAGGATGGTGAGCGAGCCACCGTTCTCGATGTTGCGCGCGGCACCGAAGAAGCGCTTGGGCGGGTACAGGGCCGACGAGTCGACGCCACCCGAGAGGATGCGGCCCGACGCGGGTGCGGCCAGGTTGTACGCACGGCCGAGACGCGTGATCGAGTCGAGCAGCACGACGACGTCGTGGCCCAGCTCGACGAGGCGCTTGGCGCGCTCGATGGCCAGCTCGGCGACGGTGGTGTGGTCCTCCGCCGGACGGTCGAACGTCGAGGCGATGACCTCGCCCTTGACCGTCCGCTGCATGTCGGTGACCTCTTCGGGGCGCTCGTCGACGAGCACGACCATGAGGTGGACCTCGGGGTTGTTGATCGCGATGGCGTTGGCGATCGACTGCAGCACGAGCGTCTTGCCCGCCTTCGGCGGCGAGACGATCAGACCACGCTGCCCCTTGCCGATCGGCGACACGAGGTCGATGATGCGGGTCGAGAGCTTCTGGGGCTCGGTCTCGAGACGGAGGCGCTCCTGCGGGTAGAGCGGGGTCAGCTTGCTGAACTCGACGCGCTTGGCGGCCTCGTCGACGGGCTGACCGTTGATCGAGTCGATTCTGACGATCGCGTTGTACTTCTGGCGCCCCTGGCCCTGGTCGCCCTCGCGGGGCTGACGGATGGCGCCGACGACCGCGTCGCCCTTGCGCAGGTGGTACTTCTTGACCTGACCGAGCGAGACGTAGACGTCGCTGGCACCGGGCAGGTAGCCCGTGGTGCGCACGAAGGCGTAGTTCTCGAGCACGTCGAGGATGCCCGCGACGGGGATGAGGACGTCGTCCTCGCCGATCTCGGGCTCGACGTCGTCGTTCTGCGCCCCACGACCGCGCTTGCGGTCCCTCTGACGGCCACGGCCCTGTCGGCCGCCCTCGTCGTTCTGACCGCCGGACTGGGGGCCGTTGCCGGACTGCTCGCCGCGGGCGGCGTCGTTCTTCTCGCCGGCTTCGCGCTGGGCCTGCTGCTCGGCCCTCTGGTCCGCGCGCTGCTGGTCGCCGCGCTGCTGGCCGTTCTGGGGGGCATCGGCCTTCTGGCCACCGTTCTGCGGAGCGTCGGCTTTCTGGCCACCGTTCTGCTGGTTGCCGTTCTGCTGGCCACCGTTCTGGTCGGCCTGGGTCTGCTGCTGACCGCCCTTGCCGCGGTTGCGGTTGCGGCTCCGGCGGCCCCCACCCTGCTGTCCACCGTTCTGCTGGTCGCCGCCCTGCTGGTCGGACTGGCCCTGCTGGTCGGACTGGCCTTGCTGGTCGGACTGGCCCTGGTCGGACTGGCCCTGCGCTTCGGAACCGGCCTCGTCGGAGGGCGCGGACGGGGAGGTCTCGAGGGAAGCCGAGCCGTCGGCGGCCGGGGACTCGACCGACGCACCGGGCTGCGCCGCGTCGGCGGCGACGGACGCGTCGGAGGCGCGGCGCGAGCCGCGACGACGCGACGGGCGCTCGGAGGCGGCCTTCTCGGTCGGAGCCTGCTCGGTCGAACCCTGCTCGGCGTCGGCGGCCTCGACGGCCACGGCCTCGGTGGCGGGCACCTCGACGAGAGGAGTGACACCGGTCTCGCCGGCGTTGACGTGGGCACCGGCGGCGCGGGACTCGGGAGCCCCGGCAGCCGACGTGGCGCGGCGCGAGCCCCGGCGGGCGCGGGTCGGTGCCTCGGTGGGCTCGGTGCCCGTCTCGACGACGGGGGCCTCGGCGCCTTCGGCGACGGCGGTCTCGACGGAGGCCTGGACACCGGCGTCGACGACTCCGTCGAGCGTCGGCTGGGGCGCGACCTCGGTGGCCGCCCCCTCGCCCTGCTTCGCCGCGATGGCGGCCACGAGGTCGCCCTTGCGCAGCTTGGAGATGCCGCTGATGCCCAGCGACGAGGCGAGGGCCTGCAGCTGGGGCAGGCGCATGGCGGTGAGTTCGGGCGTGGACGGCGCAGCGGCGCCGTTCTGGACGTCAGTCACGAGTGATGGGTTCCTTTCGCTCCCCCGCGTTGATCGGCGGGGCAGAGCTGGTCACACCTCGTGGCCTCTCACCTGCACTGAACGGGTTCGCCCCGAGGGGGCGACCCTGTGCCGGCTCTGCCCTGAACGAGCAGCTGCCCGGGATGAGCAGGAGGCCTGGGAGGTGCGGTGCGCGCCGACCAGATCGGCAGACGAACACTGCTAGATGTGCACTACGGGATGTGCGACCCGGGGACTCGAAGACTTGTGACCCCACGCGGTAATCCCCGCGAAGAACTGCGGGGATGATGCTAGATGCCCAGGAAATCTGAGTTTTCTACCGGGTGCGGCACCACTGTAGCACCTTTGAGATCGACGGCCAGCATCAACGGACGCCACGCCGAGACGGCGTGTTCGCGCACCAGTTCGGCGGCGAACAAGCGCTGTGCCGGGTCGCTGCCGAGGACCAGGAGGGAGGGGCCGGCCCCCGACACGACGGCCGCGAGACCGGCGTCGCGCAGCATGCGGATGAGAGCGTCGGTCTCGGGCATGGCACTGGCGCGATAGCTCTGGTGCAGGCGGTCCTCGGTCGCCGCGAGCAGCAACTCCGGACTCTGCACGAGGGCCGCCACCAGCAGAGCGGACCGCGACACGTTGAACGTGGCGTCCTCGTGCGGAACGGAGGCGGGCTGCAAGCTCCGCGCCAGCTTCGTCGAGAGGGTGGATTCGGGCACGAACACGACGGGCGACACCCCACGGTGCACGAGCAGTCGCTTGTGGGACGGGCCGTGCGAGTTCATCCAGGCGATCGTGAGGCCGCCGAACAGCGCGGGTGCCACGTTGTCGGGGTGACCCTCCATCTCGGTCGCCAGGGCGAGCAGAGCCGCGGAGTCGAGTTCGACCGTACCCTCGAGCAGTCCCTTGGCGGCCATGATGCCCGAGACGATCGCGGCTGCGGACGACCCGAGTCCCCGGCCGTGCGGGATCGCGTTGCGAGCCCGGAGCCGCAGCCCCGGCAGAGGGACGTCGACCGACGCGAAGGCCGCGGCGACGGCCTGGACGACGAGGTTCGAGCCGTCGGTGGGCACCTGACCGGCCCCGACGCCCGTGACCTCGACCGAGACCCCGGGTTCACCGGTCGCCGTGACCTCGAGCTCGTCGTAGAGAGACAGCGCGAGCCCCAGCGTGTCGAAGCCGGGACCGAGGTTGGCCGAGGTCGCGGGGACCTTGACCAGCACCGAACGCCCGACGACCCCGGGGGTCATGCAGAGGCCGGCGCGAGACCGAGCACCTCGGCCACCCGGGCCGTGTCGCTCGCGACCACGGTCGGTTGCACGTCGCTGCCGTCGGCGCGCCGCAGGGCCCATTGGGGGTCCTTCAGGCCGTGGCCCGTGACGGTGAGCACGACCGTGGCCCCGGCGGGGATGACCCCGGCGTCCGCCCGCTCGAGCAGACCCGCCACGCTGATGGCCGACGCGGGCTCGACGAAGATGCCGACCTCGGCCGAGAGGATCTTCTGCGCGGCGAGGATCGCTTCGTCGGTGATGGCCCCGAACCAGCCGTCGGTCAGGTCGCGCGCCTCGAGGGCGAGCTGCCACGAGGCGGGGTTGCCGATGCGGATCGCGCTGGCGATGGTCTCGGGAGCCTTGACCACCTCACCGGCGACGATCGGTGCCGAGCCGGCGGCCTGGAACCCGAACATGCGCGGCAGCTTGGTGGCGCGGCCGATCTCGAGGTCTTCACGGTAGCCGCGCGTGTAGGCCGTGTAGTTGCCGGCGTTGCCGACCGGGATGAAGTGGAAGTCGGGGGCGTCGCCGAGCACGTCGACGACCTCGAACGCCCCGGTCTTCTGGCCCTCGATGCGGTCGTTGTTGACCGAGTTGACGAGGTGGACCGGGTAGTTGGCGGCGAGGTCGCGTGCGATGTCGAGGCAGTCGTCGAAGTTGCCCTGGATCTGCAGCAGCTGGCCGTCGTGCGCGACGGCCTGGCTCAGCTTGCCCATGGCGATCTTGCCCTCGGGGACGAGCACGGCGGCCGTGATGCCGGCGTGGGCGGCGTAGGCGGCGGCCGAGGCGGACGTGTTGCCGGTCGACGCACAGATGACGGCCTTGGCTCCGTGCTCGACGGCCTTCGAGATCGCCATCGTCATGCCGCGGTCCTTGAAGGAACCGGTCGGGTTCATGCCCTCGTACTTGACGTACACCTTCGCGCCCGTGCGGTTCGACAGGGCCGGAGCCGGGATGAGCGGCGTTCCGCCCTCGCCGAGGGTGACGATCGGGGTGGCGTCGGTGACGTCGAGACGGTCGGCGTATTCGCGCAGGACACCCTGCCACTGGTGGGCCATCAGGCTCCTTCGACTCTCAGCACGCTCGTGACGGAGTTCACGACCGTGGCGTTCTTCAGGGCGGTCACCGTGGCGGCGAGGTCGGACTCCCGCGCCCGGTGGGTGCCGATGATCAGCGTAGCGGTGGCCACGGCGTCGCCCTCGCCCGTGACGCCCGGCGTCGCACCCGACGTCTGTTCGACGTTGTGCACGCTCACGCCGTGGTCGCTGAGCACCCCGGCGACCTCGGCGAGGACGCCCGGCTGGTCCGCCACGTCGAGCGTGATCTGGTACCGCGTGGACACGCGACCGATCGGCAGGACGGGCAGGTTCGCGTGGGTGGACTCGGCGACGCCGGGGCCGCCGATGACGTGGCGTCGCGCGGCCGAGACGAGGTCGCCCAACACGGCGGACGCCGTCTCGACTCCCCCGGCTCCGGCGCCGTAGAACATGAGGTCTCCGGCCGACTCGGCCTCGACGAAGACGGCGTTCTTCGCTCCGTGCACGGCCGCGAGCGGGTGGCTCAGCGGGACGAGCGCCGGGTAGACGCGTGCGCTGACGCCCTCGACGCCGTCGTCGTCGACCAGGCGCTCGCAGATCGCCAGGATCTTCACGACGTACCCGGCCTTGCGAGCCGCGACCACCTGGTCGTGCGTGACGGACGTGATGCCTTCGCGGTGCACGGCGGAGAGGGGCACGGCCGTGTGGAAGGCGAGGCCGGCCAGGATGGCCGCCTTCTGCGCCGCGTCGTAGCCCTCGATGTCGGCCGTGGGGTCCGCCTCGGCGTAGCCCAGGGCCGTGGCCGTCGCCAGGGCGTCCTCGAGGCTCGAGCCGTCGGTGTCCATGCGGTCGAGGATGAAGTTCGTCGTGCCGTTGACGATGCCCATGATGCGTTGGACGCGGTCGCCGGCGAGGCTGTCGCGCAACGGGCGGATGATCGGGATGGCACCGGCCACGGCGGCTTCGTAGTACACCTGCGCGCCCACCTGTTCGGCGGCGTCGAACAGCTCGGGACCGTGGCTCGCGAGCAGGGCCTTGTTGCCCGTGATGACGTCGGCCCCCGAGTTGAGGGCCTGCAGCACGTAGCTGCGGGCCGGCTCGAGTCCGCCGATCAACTCGACGACGATGTCGGCGCCGACGATCAGCGACTCGACGTCGGTCGTGAACAGCTCGCGCGGCAGGTCGACGTCGCGCGGCGCGTCGACGTCGCGCACCCCGATGCCGACCAGCTCGAGCCCGGCACCTGCGCGCCCGGCGAAGTCGTCGCCCTGCTCGAGCAGCAACCGCGCCACCTGCGACCCCACGGAGCCGGCGCCCAGCAGGGCGACCCTCACGTTGCGGTATTCGATCATGTCAGTCCGTTCTCGGGTGCTTCGTCGGCGGGGTGCGGTGCTCGCACGAGGTGAGGAGGCGCGGGTCGCTCAGTCGAGGCCGGCGTCGCGGGCCAGCAGGTCGGCTTCGCTCTCGCCCCGCACGATCACGCGTGCCCGGCCGTCGCGCACGGCCACGACGGGCGGACGCCCGACGTGGTTGTAGTTGCTGGCGAGGCTGTGGCAGTAGGCCCCGGTGGCGGGCACCGCGAGCAGGTCGCCGGGGACGACGTCGCCGGGGAGGTAGTCGGCGAGCACGACGAGGTCGCCGCTCTCGCAGTGCTTCCCGGCGACCCGCACGAGGGCGGGCGGGGCCGAGGAGGTGCGGTTCGCGATGCGCACGGAGTAGTCCGCCGCGTAGAGGGCCGTCCTCGCGTTGTCGCTCATCCCGCCGTCGACGCTGACGTAGCGGCGCACCGCGCTGCCCTCGTCGATCGCGACCGAGACGTCCTTGATCGTGCCGACCTCGTAGAGCGTCGTGCCGGCCGGACCGACGATGACGCGTCCGGGCTCGACCGCGAGGAGCGGCACGTCGACGCCGAGGCGGAGGCACTCCGCCTGGACGATGTCGGCCAGGGCGACGGCGAGGTCGTCGAGCGGGCGGGCGTCGTCGGCGCTCGTGTACGCGATGCCGAAGCCCCCGCCGAGGTTGAGCTCGGGCACCGGGCCGGACGCCAGCAGGTCGGCGTGCACGGCGAGCAGGCGGCGGGCGGCCTCCGCGAAGCCGTCCGAGCCGAAGATCTGCGAGCCGATGTGCGAGTGCAGGCCGACGAACTCGAGCGACGGCTGCCGGCGGATCGAGTCGACGATGTCGGCGGTCTCGGAGAGCGGGACGCCGAACTTCTGGTCTTCGCGGGCGGTGGCGAGGTACTCGTGCGTGGAGGCGTGGACCCCCGAGTTGACCCGCAGGCGCACCCGCTGGACGCGTCCGTGCCGTTCGGCCGCCGCGGCGACCCGTCCGACCTCGGCGGCGTTGTCGAGCACGACTGTGCCGATGCCGGCCCCGACCGTGCGGTCGATCTCGGCGAGCGACTTGTTGTTGCCGTGGAACCCCATGCGGGCGGGGTCGACCCCGGCGGCCCGGGCCACGGCGAACTCGCCGCCGGTGCAGACGTCGACGGCCATGCCCGCCTCGGCCACCCAGCGGGCGACCTCGGCGGAGAGGAACGCCTTGGCGGCGTAGTAGACCGTCGCCGTCGTGCCGATGCGGGCCGCCTCGCGCTCGAACGAGCGGACGGCTTCGACCGCGCGGGCACGGGCGTCGTCCTCGTCGAGGACGTACAGCGGCGTGCCGAACGACGCCACGAGGTCGGAGACGGTGACGCCGCCGAGCACGAGTTCGCCGTCGGAGGACCGCTGGGCCGTGGCCGACCAGACGGCCGGGTCGAGGGCGTCGGCGTCGGTCGGCTCGTGGAGCCAGGCGGGGGCCAGGGGGTTCGGGGACACGCGGACCTCGGGGGTTCGAAGGACGGGGAACGACATCAGAGCCTACCGACCGCCGAGGTGCGTGACGGCCAGGGTCGGGGCGACCTCGTCGCCACACCGGAGGTCAGGAGCAGGACCCCTTGGTGCCGATGCCGCTCGACGAGATCGGCAGGCCCGGCGACGTGACGTCGAGGGTCGCCGCCGACGGCGTGACGTCCACGGCGGTGAGGGTGGTGCCCTGGGGCAGGTACTGCGCGGCGCACACGTCGAAGGCGTAGCCGCCGATGAAGGGGGCGAGGTCGAGCGACACCGACGTGTCCCGCAGCGACGCCGTGGTCGGGGTGAGCGAGATGACCCGGCCCTCGCTCGTGATCGAGGGGGTCGCGACGACGTCCACGGGGACGACCGTGTTCACCAGCGGGATCGTGAAGTCGCGGGCGTAGGTGACCTGTCCGTCGCCGAAGGAGATCGCTCCGCCGCTCTCCTGCACGGCCGCGAGCCCGTTGACGGTCGCCGCGTCGGCGGTGACCGTGCCGGTGATGGACCCGGTCGATCCGCTCAGGTCGGTCGGCACGTCGCGGACGTCGAAGTCGAACGACAGGCCATCCGAGGACCCGGCGGACGAGATGGTGGCCTGGTCGATGGTGCCCTGCACCAGCTGCCAGAGCATCGAGAAGCCGCCGATCTGCACGTCGACGGGACCAGCCGCGTCGCCGAGTTGCTGCGAGATCTGCTTCTCGGCCTGGTCCTCGGCGACCGTCCGCACGACGAGGTCGGCGACCACGGCCAGGATCCCCAGCACGACCACGATCCCGAGCAGGACGAAGACGACGATGCCGAAGCCCCGGCCTCGGCGGCGGGCGACGGGCTTGGCCTCGAAGAAGTCGGAGTCGATGTCGCTCATCGGGCCATCTTGTCAGCCGGGTGGCGAGGGACGCTCACGCCGCGCCTCCTGCGGTCGACACCGAGGAGGCGCGGCGCGCGCGGTCACATGCGGTCGGGTGCCGAGACGCCGAGCAGTCCGAGGCCGTTGCGGATGACCTGGCCCGCCGCGTCGTTGAGCCACAGACGGGTGCGGTGCAGGTCGGTGACCTCGTCGTCGCCGAGCGGCGTGACGCGGCACGTGTCGTACCAGCGGTGGTAGGTGCCGGCGAGTTCTTCGACGTAGCGGGCGACGCGGTGCGGCTCGCGCAACTCGGCGGCCTGGACGACGACGCGGGGCAGCTCGGACAGGGCGCCGAGCAGGGCGCTCTCGGTCTCGTGCGTGAGCAGCGACGCGTCGAACGCGTCCCGCGTCACGCCGGCGGCCTCGGCGTTGCGCGCGACCGCACGGGTGCGCGCGTGGGCGTACTGGACGTAGAAGACGGGGTTGTCGTTGCTGCGCTTCGTGAGCAGGTCGAGGTCGATGTCGATCGAGCTGTTCACCGGGCTGCGGACCAGCGAGTACCTGCCGGCGTCGACGCCGACGGCGTCCACGAGGTCCTCCATCGTGACGACGGTGCCCGCACGCTTGGACATGCGCATCGGTTCGCCGTCGCGCAGCAGGTTGACCATCTGGCCGATGAGGATCTCGAGGTTGACGCCCGGCTCGTCGCCGAACGCCGCGCACATCGCCATCATGCGACCGACGTAGCCGTGGTGGTCGGCGCCGAGCATGATGAGGTTGCGTTCGAAGCCACGTTCGCGCTTGTCGAGGTAGTAGGCCAGGTCGCCGGCGATGTAGGCGGCCTCGCCGTCGCTCTTGACGATGACGCGGTCGCGGTCGTCGCCGAAGTCGGTGGTGCGCAGCCAGGTGGCGCCCTCGGACTCGTAGACGTGCCCGAGCTCGCGGAGCCGGGCGATGGCGCGCTCGACGGCCTGGGATTCGTGCAGCTCGTTCTCGTGGAAGTAGACGTCGAAGTCGACGCCGAAGTCGTGCAACGACGACTTGATGTCGGCGAACATGAAGTCGACGCCGGCGGCGCGGAAGACCTCTTGCGCCTCGTCACGCGGCAGGGCGGCGGCGTCGACGCCGGTCGAGGCCACGACGCGCTCGACGATGTCGCCGATGTACTGCCCGCCGTAGCCGTCGTCGGGGGTGGGTTCGCCGAGTGCGCTGGCCAGGAGGCTACGGGCGAAACGGTCGATCTGCCCGCCGTGGTCGTTGAAGTAGTACTCGCGGGTGACGAGCGCGCCCTGCGCCTGGAACACGCGGGCGAGGCTGTCGCCGACCGCTGCCCAGCGCACGCCGCCGAGGTGGATCGGGCCGGTGGGGTTCGCCGAGACGAACTCGAGGTCGATGGTGACGCCCCGGTAGTAGTCGCCGCGACCGTAGGACTCGCCCTGCTCGACGATCGAGCGCGCGAGGAGGCCCGCGGCCGCGGCGTCGAGGCGGATGTTGATGAACCCGGGGCCCGCGACGTCGACGTCGGCGACGCCGTCGACCTCGGCCAGGTCGGCCGCGATGTCGGTGGCGAGCTCACGGGGGTTCGTGCCGACGCGCTTGGCGAACTTCATGGCCACGTTCGACGCCCAGTCGCCGTGCTCGCGGTTCTTCGGACGCTCGAGCGCCACGTCGCCCTCGATCACCGCCACGTCGACGGTGCCTCGGCGTTCGAGGACGCCCTGGACGACGGCGAGCAGGGACCTGGAGAGTTCGGCGGGAGTCACGAGGGTCGATCTTACCGGGAGGCACGGAGACGACGACGAGCCCGACGTCGGTGATGATGGAGGGATGAGCCCCGCCTCGACCCGCTCCCCCGTCGTCCTGCGCACCCTCGTCGTGACGGGTGCCCTCGCCCTGACTCTGACCGCCTGCACGGCACCGTCGCAGGCCGCGCCGAGCGCGACCCCGACCACGGGCGAGGAGTCGTCCTCCACCCCCGTCGCGACGCCGACGGCGGCGGCCACGCCCGAGCTCGTGAGCACCCCGTTCGACGTCGACTGCGGCGAGCTGCTCGATCCCGGCTCGCTCGCCTCCTGGTACCCGGGGTTGACGGCCGTCGCCGACGACGAGGCGAGCGGCGACGCGAGCCGCGACGGTGAGGCCCTGCAGCAGGTCGCCGACGCGGACGGCACGACGTGCACGTGGCAGGACTCCAGCGGCGCCACCGTCACGGTCGGTGTCGCGCACTTCGACGCGGACAGCCTCGACGAGCTGGCCAACGACCTCGTCGCGACCAGCAACTCGGTGCCGACCTTCGGCGTCGAGGGCTACTTCGACACCCCCGGTGAGATCGGCACGGCCGAGGCGTTCTCGTCGCCGGCGTTCGTCGTCGCCCGTTCGACGACCTTCCTCGAACCCGGCGACGCCGAGCCGGTCGTGTCTGCCGTGCTGTCGGCGCTGAAGCAGGTCGACTGAGACCGAGGGCGGGAGGCGCGCTCCGGTGAGGAACGCGGCCTAGGCGACCAGCGCCTCCTGGTCCGTTCGCGAGGCGACGGACGCGGCGAGGCGCCCCGCCTCGACGGAGGCGCCCAAGGACGCCAACAGTGCCTCGAGCTGGCCGACCGGGGCTCCTCTGTCTTCGGGGTGCCACTGCACGCCGACGACCGGGGCCGAGTCGTGCTCGACGGCCTCGACGGTGCCGTCGGAGGCGCGGCCGACGACGCGCAGGCCCTGGCCCAGGCGGCCGACGGCCTGGTGGTGCGCGCTCTGGACGACGGGCTCGGTGCCGAGGGCCCGGGCGAGGCGACTACCGGGCTCGAGCCCGACGGCGTGCGGGTGCATGAGCTGGTCGACCGGCGCGTCGGGGGTGCGGTGCACCCCGTCGTGGTCGTCCAGGTGTTGCACGAGGTCTCCGCCGAGGGCGACGTTGATCAGCTGGTGGCCGCGGCAGACGCCGAGCAGTGGGGTGCGGCGAGCGACCGCGCGGCGCACGACGGCGAGCTGGGCCTCGTCGGCCACGGGGTCGTGGCGACCCTCCCCCGGGTAGCCGGTCCCGCCTCCGTAGAGACGGGGAGAGAGGTCCTCGCCACCGAGGACGACGATCGCATCGGCGTCAGCGGTCACGCGCAACAGCTCGTCGGTGCCGAGGTCGCCCGCGGCGAAACGCGTCGCCTGCCAGCCCGCGGCCTCGGCGGTCGCGCGGACACGGGAGTTCATGTCGTCGACGTAGGCGTGGTACTCGGGGGCGTGCGGCCGGTGCTGGGTGACCTCGACCACGGCGAGACGCATCGAGGCGACGGCGGGGTCGCTCGGGCGGATCGACGGGGCGGCGTACGAGGTCATGGCTCCATGCTGCCGACGGGACGGGCGCCCTGCCAGGTGCGTGTCGTCGCGTTACGCCGCTGCGGCGGCAGCGGTCGCGCCGCCGGCTCCCTCAGGGGTGGTCAGGGCCACAAGGAGGCGCGGGTCCAGCCGTCGCCGTCGCGGTCGTACCGCAGGCGCACCTGGTCTCGGCCCGTGGTGGCCTGCCAGAACTCGATCGAGGTGGGGTCGACCCGCCAGGCCGTCCAGTCGTCGGGGACGAAGGTGTCGTCGGACTCGATCGTGGCCTTGGCCTCGGCGAGGCGACGCCGCGTCTCGGCCTCGTCGGTGATCGGGCTGCTCTGCGGCTGCGTCATCGCGACGGCGCGCGAGTCGGGGTGGCGAGCGGTGAAGTCCTTCTCGCTGACGTCGCGCGGACCGGGCGTCGCCCGGCCGAGCACGCGGACCTGGCGGCCCTGCTCGCGCCAGTACAGGGTGAGCGCCACCCGGGGGTTCTCGGCGATCTGCCGTCCCTTCGGGCTGATCGACGAGGTCGCGAACCAGAGGGCGCCGTCGTCGACGTCCTTGAGGAGCAGGGTGCGGGCCGTGACGTCGCCGTCGGCCGACGAGGTCGAGATCACCATGGCGTGCGGCTGGGCGACGTCCTGGTCGACGGCCTCGACGAGCCACGCGACGAACTGGTCGACCGCGTCGTCGGCCACGTCGTCGACGTCGAAGGTGGGCAACTCGGGGTGGAAGACCTTGGCGGATCGGAGACGCTCGCGCAGCGTCGGACCCTCGGGGTCGGTGCGGTCGGAACGGGTGCCGGAGTCGGCTCGGTCGGTGCGGGTGTCGTCGGTCACTCCCCCACGATGCACCTCCCGCGGCGGGGCCGTCCCAGGCCGGACCGATTCGCTGCTAACCTGGACGACGTTCCTGGGCCCCCATAGCTCAGGGGATAGAGCACTGCCCTCCGGAGGCAGGGGCGGCAGTTCGAATCTGCCTGGGGGCACCACTTCTTCTCTCGAAGCCCCTCTCGATGCACAGGCCTTCCGGTGCCGCGGTCGAACGGCCCCGGCAGGTCAGTCGGACTGCTGACGGCGGGCGCGGTCGGCGTCGTCGCGGTCGAGCTCGCGACGCAGGACGCGTTCGGGGACGGCGACGTGCTCGGCGGCCTCGCGCATGCTCGCTCCCCCGGCCCGTAGCTGACGGGCCGCGTCGAGGCGGCGTCTCGAGACGGGGGGCTTCGGGGTCTGCGCCACCCGCGCCTCCTGCCGTTTGCGGGTCTCGGCACGGTGCAGCTCACCGCCGACCTGCTCGTCGAAGCGGGCCAGGGCGGCGGTGACGCGGAAGAAGAAGCGGCCGTAGGCGTTGAGCTCGTCGATCTGCTCGTCGATCGAGCGGAAGGCGACGCCCAGGGCGTCGAGGGTCGCCATCACGCCCACCAGCTCGGCCACCGAGCGGCCGATCCGGTCGACGTTCGTCACGACGAAGACGTCACCTTCCCGCAGGCTGCCGATCGCCTTGGCGAACTCGGGGCGGGACTGCCTGGTGCCGGTGGCGTGGTCGACGAAGACCCGTTCGCACCCGCCCGCCCGCAGGCGCTCCGCCTGGCGATCGGACGACGGGTCGTCTCGCGAGATGCGGGCGTACCCGACGACGGTCACGGTGGGCCTTCCGGCGAGGCGAGGGTGGACAGAGAGGTGAGGCCCCGCCGACGGCGAGGCCTCGAGGACGTCCGCCCGGAGGCGTGCGTCAGTGGTGGGTCGAACTCAACTGTAGGTGAGCGCGATCACCGCGACGTCGAGCGTGCGGTAGGAACCCTCACGCCGGACGGCGGTGCGGACGCGCCCCCGCAGCACCTCGAACAACCCGTCGGACTCGTGCACGAACCCGATCACCCCGGCGGTCGGCGTCGACACGCGGTGGAATCCGTCACCCAGGGGGACGACCTCCGCTCGGGACGTGCGCTCCAAGACAGCACCCATGATGTCTCCTTCTTCGTTCTCCGGCCCTCGTACCGGGCCGTCATCGCAGCGTACCCCGCATGTGGGGTACAAGTCCCCGTGGGGTTGTCAGACTGGGCCTCTGACTCGCTCCTCGGACATGAGGAGGGGCCTCGCCGTCCGATCAGGCCGGCGGGGCCTCGGGCAGGGCCCCGCGACGCCGCCGGCGACCGGCCGCGATCGTGACGCCGACGCTCGCCGCCGTGACGCAGGCGAGGGCGACGACCTCGGGCACCCCGAGCGCCTCGCCGAGCACGACCAGGCCGGCCAGGGCAGCCACCGCCGGCCCCAGGCTCGACAGGACGCCGAACACGCGCGTCGGCAGCCTCCGCAGCGCCACCGACTCGAGCGCGTACGGGATCGCGGAGGTCAGGGCGGCCACCACGAGGAAGACGAGCAGGAGGTGCGGGTCGGCCCGGACGGCCACCGTCGCGTCGTGCGCCCCGAACGGGACGACCACGAGGGCGGCGACCAGCATCGCGGTCGCGAGGGCGCCCATCGGGTCACGGCCTCGCCCCAGGGCGGCGTTCGCGAGGATGTAGCAGGCCCAGAACGC
Source organism: Frigoribacterium sp. 2355 (assembly GCF_054060695.1). Classification (NCBI taxonomy): domain Bacteria; kingdom Bacillati; phylum Actinomycetota; class Actinomycetes; order Micrococcales; family Microbacteriaceae; genus Frigoribacterium; species Frigoribacterium sp. 2355. Next base: position 542,466 of record NZ_JBSSDL010000001.1, read on the forward strand.
CCCGGCGCCGAGGGCGAGCAGCACGCCGACGACGGGGATCGCCCCGGTCGAGTCCGAGCCGAGCAGCACGACCCCGGCGAGGGCGAGCAGGGCCCAGGCCGCGTCCCACCAGCGTCTCGTCTGCACGAGTGCCACGACCAGCGGACCGAGGAACTCGAGGGTCACGGCGACCCCGAGCGGCACGACGTCGATCGCGAGGTAGATCAGCGAGTTCATCCCGGCGAGGGCGAGACCCAGCAGGACCACGCCCGGCCACGTCCGGCGGGGCCATCGCCAGGGGCGCGGTCGGAAGACGAGCACCAGGAGCGTCGCACCGAAGGCGAGGCGCAGGCTGGCGGCGCCCAGGGGTCCCAGGGCCTCGAAATGGGTCTTGGCGAGGGCGGCCCCGAACTGCACCGACACGATCGCCGCGACGGCGAGCAGGGGCGACGGCACACGGCCGAGGGGGCTGGGGTTCACGGGGCTCCGGGTTCGTCACGGGGTGCGCGGCGGCACAGTACAATCGTGGCATGAGCGACGCCTTCTCCGTCATCTCGCCGGTGGTGGAGCTCTTCGGCTGGTTCGGGTTCATCGTCGGCACGCCCTTCCTCCTGGCCGGGTGGGTGCTCCGGCGCCGCGCGACCCGCCTCGAGAGCACCGTCGGCGTGGTCATCCCGCCGCCTGACTGGGCCCGTGCCGCCACCGCCCGATGGATGGACGTCGACGGGCAGCTGCACGAGACGCAGTTCGGGGACGTCCCGGTGACGACGCCGCTCGAGACCGAGCTCACCGTGCACTACGACCCCGACCGACCCCACCGGGCCCGCGTCCACCCGCCGCACGACGACGGACGGGCGCCCCGCACCGTGGGGGTCGTGCTCTACGCCGTCGGGGCGGTCTGTGCCGTCGCGTCGGTGGGCCTGCTCTTCGTGTCCTGACCCGTCTCGCGGCCGGTTCGACGTCACCCCCTGCGGGCACAGGGCACCCCGGGCGGTCTGACGGGGGCCGTCGATAGACTCCCCCGCAACGAGCGAGGGGAGCGTCGTGAGCACGAGATCCACGACCGGCCGACGACCGACGAGACGAACGGTGGCCGCCGTCGCCGCGGCGGTCCTGGCCGTGGTCGGCACGATCGCCTTCGGTGCGGTCCCGGCCCAGGCCGTCGAACCGGTCGAGTTCTCGGGCGCCTACGTGGTCGACCAGGCCGACGTGCTGTCGAGTGCGGACGAGGCCGAGGTGACCGACGCACTCGACCGGCTCGCGACCGACACCGCCGTCAACCTCTTCGTCGTCTACGTCGACTCCTTCTCCTCACCTTCCGACCGCACGGCCTGGGGTGAGGCGACGGCGTCCCTGAACCAACTGGGTGCGAACGACGTGCTGCTCTCGGTGGCGGTCGACGACCAGTTCTACGACCTCTCGGCCGACACGTCCGTGATCTCGGAATCGGACCGGCAGGCGCTGCAGACTGACGTCGTCGTGCCCGAGCTGCGTGACGGCGACTGGGCCGGTGCCGCCGTCGCCCTGGCCGACGGCATCCGCAGCGACGAGGCCGGGCCCGACCTCAGCTGGGTGCTCTGGGCGCTGCTCGTGCTGGTCCTCGTCGCGGCGGCCGTCGCCGTCGTCGTCGTGGTCCGCCGGGCACGACGTCGACGCAGCGAGTCCGACGCGCAGGAGGCCCGCCAGGACGAACTCGACAAGCGTGCCGCACGGGTGCTCGTCGCCCTCGACGACGAGTTGACCGCGGGCGCTCACGAGGTCGGTTTCGCGGCGGCACAGTTCGGCGACGACGCGGCCCGGCCGTTCGCCGAAGCGCTCGACGCGGCCCGGGTGCACGCCCGCGAGGCGTTCGCCCTGCAGCAGAAGTTGGACGACGCCGTTCCCGACTCCCCCGAACAACGCCGCGAGTGGACCACCCGCATCATCGAGTTGTGCGAGGCGGCCGACGCGTCGCTCGCCGAGCAGTCCGCCGCGTTCGACGAGCTGCGTGAGGCCGAGGGTCGGGCGCCGAGCGACGTGGCGGCCCTCCCCGGCGAGATCGCGACCCGACGAGCCCGGCTCGCCTCGGCCCGCACCCTCATCGGCGAGCTGACCACGATCTACTCGGCACGGGCGGTCGCGTCGATCGACCAGAACGACGACCAGGCCGACCGTCTGCTCGAGTTCGCCGACGAGAGGGCCGGTACGGCGGCGACCTCGCTGGCGTCGTCCTCCACGTCGGAGGCCGTCATCGCCGTCCGGGAGGCCCGTCAGGCCCTGGCGCAGGTCGACCAGCTGCTCAGCGCGGTCGACGGGGCCGCCGAGTCGCTGCGGACGGCGGGCAGCACCATCTCGGCCATGACCCTCGACCTGCGGCACGACATCACGACGGCCGAGGGGCTGCCCGACGGTTCGGCCCCGCAGGGTGTCGACGTCGCCGGCTCCGTCTCGGCTGCACGGGCCTCCGTCGCGCTGGCCGAGACGACGACCGACGACCCGCTCGCCGTCGTCGCCTCGCTCGGTGCTGCCAACGACCGCATCGACCAGGTGCTGGCGGCCGTGCGCGACGACTCCGAGAAGCAGCGCCGGGCCCAGGCGGCCCTCGACCAGGCGCTGCTGACCGCGCGGAGTCAGATCAGCGCCACCCGCGACTTCATCGAGACCCGTCGCGGCGGCATCGGCCCGCAGCCGCGTACCCGGTTGTCCGAGGCCGAGCGTCACCTGGCCACCGCGGTGTCGCTCGCGACGTCCGACCGTGATGCCGCCCTGTTCGAGGCCCACCAGGCCGTCCAGTTGTCGCAGGCTGCAGCCGCCGCTGCCGAGGCCGAGGTCTCGTCCTACCAGCAGGCGAGCCCGTTCGGCGGCGGAGTCGGCACGCGGGGGTCGGCCGGGGCCGATCTCGGCGGCATCGTCACCGGCATGCTGCTCGGTGGACTCTTCAGCGGGGGTGGCGGCGGCTTCGGCGGCGGCGGCGGAGGCTTCGGCGGGGGTGGCGGCGGCTTCGGTGGGGGCGGTGGCTTCGGCGGCGGGGGTGGCGGCGGAGGCGGCCGCAGCTCGGGCGGCGGACGGTTCTAGGGCCCGCCCGACACGGTCCACGCCCCGTTTCCGCCCCATCCGCCCCCCTCCGCCCCCAGACAGCAGCACGACCGACAAGACGAGCACCACCCCACGGCACCACCTCTCGAAAGGACGCACCATGGCAAAGCAGTCGATCTTCGGACGCATCGCGCAACTGACCCGCGCGAACATCAACAGCCTGCTCGACCAGGCCGAGGACCCCGGCAAGATGCTGGACCAGATGGTCCGCGACTACACCAACAGCATCGCCGAGGCCGAGGAAGCCGTCGCGACCACCATCGGCAACCTGCGCCTCCTCGAGCAGGACCACGCCGAGGACGTCGCCGCCGCCGCGGACTGGGAGCGCAAGGCCCTCGCGGCGAGCAACAAGGCCGACGAGCTGCGCTCGTCGGGCAACACGGTCGACGCCGACAAGTTCGACGCCCTCGCTCGCGTGGCCCTCGGCAAGCAGCTGCAGAGCGAGAAGGAGGCGAAGACGGCGGAGCCGCAGATCGCCTCCCAGACGGACGTCGTCGACAAGCTCAAGACGGGGCTGGGCGGCATGCGGTCCAAGCTCGACCAGCTCGCCGCCAAGCGCGACGAACTGAACGCGCGCTCGAAGACCGTTGAGGCCCAGACCAAGGTCGCCGACGCCGTCCAGAGCATCGACATCCTCGACCCGACGAGCGAGATCAGCCGCTTCGAGGACAAGGTCCGCCGTGAGGAGGCCAAGATGCTCGGTCGTCAAGAGCTCGCGGCCTCGAGCCTCGACGCCCAGTTCGAGGGCCTCGACGACCTCGGGGAGCAGACCGAGGTCGACGCCCGCCTCGCCGCCCTCAAGCTCGGCGCGCTCGACAAGTGAGCCAGCCGCCGCCCGTCACGCCTGCGCCGGTGGACGTCCCGCCGGTGCAGGCGCGCCGGGCGGCACCCCGCCTGATGGGCGTCGACGTCGCCCGCGGCCTCGCCGTGCTCGGCATGTTCGCCGCCCACATGTGGCCTCGGCCGCTGCTCGACGAGCGCGTCTTCGACGGGCGGTCGGCGATCCTCTTCGCGACGCTCGCCGGCGTCTCGCTCGGTCTGATGTCGGGAGGCGCCCGGCCGACGCCCCGTGGCGGTCGAGGGCGGGTCGTCGGCGGGATCGCCATCCGGGCGGGCCTGCTCGTCGTGCTGGGCCTCGCGTTGCAGGCCTGGAACCCGTACCTCCTGGTGATCCTGCCCTACTACGGCGTGATGTTCGTCCTGGCACTGGGTCTGCTCTTCGCCCCCCGGGCCGTCCTGTTGGCGGCCGCCGCCCTGCTCGCCGTCGTGGCCCCGTGGCTGGCCTCGTCCGTCCCCGTCGACGCCTACGGCGACACCGCGGTGTCCGGCGCCGCCGGCCTGGCGACCCAGGCCCTGCTCGTCGGCGCCTACCCGGCGCTGGTCTGGACGCCCTTCCTGCTCGTCGGTCTCGTCGCGGCTCGTTCCGACCTGATCCGCACCCGGACCCAGGTCACGCTGATCGTCGCCGGGACGTCGGCCGCGATCGTGGGGTACGCGGCGCGCTTCCTGCCCGGCGCCTCCTCGATCCCCTGGTTCGACCCGGCCGACCACGAAGGCATGCCCGCCGAGATCGTCGGCTCGGGCGGCGTCGCCGCCGCCGTGCTCGGACTGCTCCTGCTCGCCACCACCCCGCGTCGTCCCATGACGCCCGAGGGTCGGGGACGAGGAGGCGCGGCTGCGGTCGTCCGCACCGCCCTCCGACCCCTCGCGGCCACGGGCGCGCAACCGCTCACCGTCTACACGGCCCACGTGCTGATCACCGCGCCGCTGTTCACCGTGTACCGGTTGTCCGACCCGACCGCCGCCTACGGTCTGCCCCTGGGCCACCTGGTCGTCGCCGTCGTCCTCACGCTCGTCTACGCCACCCTCTGGCAACGGTACGTCGGACGCGGGCCGCTGGAGCGCGCCGTCGGGGCGCTGAGTCGTCCCTGGGCCTGGAGCACGGGCCCCCGCCCGTGACAGACTGACGCGCGTGAGGTTCGTCGTGGTTCCACAGTGGCAGGGTTCTCCGTCGTCGCGCGCGATGCGGCTCGCCGAGGGTGCGTACGCCGTCCTCGGAGACCTGCCGTCGACGGCCACCACCCTGGTCGAGGTCCCGGTGGGTGCGGGCGACTCGCTCGGCACGCGGGTGCACCGGCTCTCGTCGGTGCTGACGATCGCCGAGTCGGTCGGACGCGAGCTGCGGACCGACGACTCCCCCGCGATCGTGGTGGGCGGCGACTGCGGCGTCGAGTTCGCGGCGGTCCGCCACGCGGTCACCCCCCGCACCGCCGTGGTCTGGTTCGACGCGCACCCCGACCTCCACAGCCCGCGCAGCAGCGAGAGCGGTGCCTTCAGCGGCATGGTCCTGCGGGCCCTCATCGGTGACGCCACCGAGGACCTCCCGACCATCGGCCCCGGCCCGACGCCCGAGCCGCTCGACCCCGCCCGGGTCGTGCTCGCCGGGGCTCGCAGCTACGACGACGCGGAAGACCGCTACATCGAGAGCCGCCACGTCCCCACGGTGTCGTCACTGGACTTCGACCCGGCCGAGGTGGTCGCCGCCGTCGAGGCGTCCGGCGCCACCGAGGTGTACCTCCACGTCGACCTCGACGTGCTGGACCCGGGGGTGATCGAGGGCCTCCTCGACCCCCAGCCGTTCGGTCTCGAGCTCGGGGTGTTGATCGAGACGATCACGGCCCTGAAAGAGCGCTTCTCCCTGGTCGGCGCGGGCCTGTGCTCGTTCGCGCCGGTCGACGCCGAGGCCGCCTCCGACGACATGGGCCCGATCCTGCGCATCCTCGGAGCCCTGTCCCGATGAGCGCGGGCCCCCCGAGCGCCGCCCCGGCCGACCCCGCCGCCTCCGCCGCCGACCGTCCGCGCGTCACGGTGGAGCGGGACGGCCACGTGCTGCTGATCGGCCTCGACCGGCCCGAGAAGCGCAACGCGGCCGACCTGCGGATGCTGCGCGAACTGGCCCTGGCCTACGGCGAACTCGACCGCGACCCCGACCTGCGGGTGGGACTGCTCTTCGCCCACGGCGACCACTTCACCGCGGGACTCGACCTCGGCGACGTCGTGCCCGCGGTCACCGCGGAGGGCCTCGACGTGGTCCCCGAGGGTGGCCTCGATCCGTGGCAGGTCCACGGTCGACAGGTGGGCAAGCCCGTGGTGATGGCCGTGCAGGGCACCTGCTTGACCCTCGGGGTCGAGCTCGCCCTGGCGAGCGACGTCGTGGTGGCGAGCCGGGACGCCCGCTTCGGTCAGATCGAGGTGAGCCGCGCCATCCTCCCCTTCGGTGGCGCGACGATCCGCCTCCCCCGCCGGGTCGGTTGGGGCGACGCCATGCGGTACCTGCTGACCGGCGACCTCCTCGATGCCGAGGAGGCGCGGCGCATCGGACTCGTGCAGGACCTGGTGGACGTCGGGTCGGCATTCGACCACGCCCTCGACCTCGCCCGTCGCATCGCCGCCCAGGCACCCCTGGCCGTGCAGGCCACCCTGGCGAACGCCCGGCTCGCGGTCCGTGACGGCGACGCCGCGGCCGAGGCCCGCCTGCAGCCCGAGCTCGTGCGGCTGCTCGCGACCGACGACGCCCGGATCGGGTTCGAGGCCTTCGTCTCGCGGACCGTCGCCGAGTTCACGGGACGGTGACCGCGCCTCCTCGGTCGTGGGCACACGAAAGAGCCCGCCCACCCCGAGGGGTGGACGGGCCCGAGAACGAGGCGGATCGGCCTACTTGAAGACGTCCTTGACGTCTTCGCCGACCTTCTTGGCGGAGGCACCGGCCTGGTCCTTCTGACCTTCGGCCTTCAGCTCGTCGTCGCCCTTGCGGTCGCCGAGAGCTTCTTTCGCCTTGCCGGCGATGTCCTGAGCGGCGTTCTTGATCTTGTCGTCGAGTCCCATGTGTGCCTCCTCGTAGGTTGACGCGCTCCCCCGCAACGATCGCGGGGGTGCGCTGATGTGAGGGACGCTACCCGTGCCTCCCGGATCTCGCTCGTGCCGTTCAGGAAAGACCCAGCAGGGTTTCACGAAACGGCCACGTCCGCCCGGGACCCGCCTGAGAACGCCGGGCCCCGGGCGACTAGCGTCGGGGCCATGACGACTTATGACCTCATCGTGATCGGAGCCGGCGCTGTCGGCGAGAACGTGGCCGACTACGCCACCCGCAACGGGCTCAAGGTGGGGCTCGTGGAAGCCGAGCTCGTCGGGGGCGAGTGCTCGTACTGGGCCTGCATGCCGTCGAAGGCGCTGCTCCGCTCGAGCGCCGTCGTCCGTGCGGCGAAGTCGCTCGACGGGGCCAAGCAGGCCGTGACCGGTGACGTCGACGTCGCCGCCGTGCTGCGTCGCCGCGACTCGTTCACCAGCAACTGGGACGACTCGGGCCAGGCCGACTGGGTCGAGGGCGCGGGCATCGACCTGATCCGCGGGCACGCCACCATCACCGGCGTCAAGGAGGTGACGGTGAACGGCGAGGTGCACCACGCGACGTACGCCGTCGCCGCGGTGACCGGTTCGTCGGCGCTCCTGCCGGACATCCCCGGCCTCGTCGAGGCGAAGCCCTGGACCAGCCGTGAGGCCACGAGCGTCGAGTCGATGCCGCAGAGCGTCGTCATCGTCGGCGGTGGCGTCGTCGCCGCCGAGATGGCCACGGCGTACCAGCAGCTCGGCTCGACCGTCACCCTGGTCGCCCGCAGCGGTCTGCTCGGCGGCCAGGAGCCCTTCGCCGGCGAACTCGTGGCCGACTCGCTGCGGGGTCTCGGCGTCGACGTGCGCCTCGGGGTCTCGCCCTCGACCGTGCTGCGCACCGAGCACGACACGGTCGAGGTCACCCTCGACGACGACTCCACGGTCGTCGCCGACGAGATCATCGTCGCGACCGGCCGTGTTCCCCGCACCTCCGACCTCGGCCTCGAGAACGTCGGGCTCACCCCGGGCGACTGGCTCGACGTCGACGACACCATGCTCGTCAAGGGCACCGATTGGCTCTACGGCGTGGGCGACGTCAACCACCGCGCCCTGCTCACCCACCAGGGCAAGTACCAGGCGCGCGCCGCCGGCGAGGTCATCGCCGCCCGCGCCTTCGGAAAGCCCGTGCACGCCGAGCCGTGGGGCGCCCACGTCGCCACCGCCGACGACGCGGCCGTGCCGCAGGTCACCTTCACCGACCCCGAGGTCGCGAGCGTCGGCCTCACGGCCGACGCCGCCGGCAAGCGAGGCATCGACGTCAAGGTCGTGGACTACGACCTCGCCGCGGTCGCCGGTTCGGCGATCCACTCGGACGAGTACGCGGGCCAGGCGCGGTTGGTCGTCGACGAGTCCCGCGGGGTGATCGTCGGCGCGACCTTCGTCGGCCCGGACGTCAGCGACCTGCTGCACGCCGCCACGATCGCCGTCGTCGGCGAGGTGCCGATCGACCGGCTGTGGCACGCCGTCCCGTCGTACCCGACGGTGAGCGAAGTCTGGCTGCGCCTGCTCGACGCCTACGGCCGTCCGTGAAGAACCCCCTGCTCGACTCCCCGATCTCGAGACTCGGCTGCGCCTGGGCGACGGCCGTCGGTCTCGCGGTCGGGGTGCCGCTCAGCGTGGGTCGGGTCCGCGTCGTCGGCGACCTGATCGTGTGCAGCGGCCTGCCCCGCTGGGCGTTCAAGCGGGGAGGCACCTGTGTCGGTCGGGTCTACCTCACCCGGGACAACGACGGGCCACGCGTCCTCGAACACGAGGCCGTGCACGTTCGTCAGTGGCGGAGGTACGGCATGCTGATGCCCGTACTGTACTTCCTGGCCGGCAGCGACCCGCTGTCGAACAGATTCGAGATCGAGGCCGGCCTCGAGAAGGGCGGATATCGATGACCCGCACCGTGATCATCACCGGGGCGAGCAGCGGCATCGGCCGCGAGGCCGCCCGCGAGCTCGCGAAGGGCGGCGCCGAGATCGGCGTCGTCGGACGCAACCCGGAACGCACCCAGGCGGTCGCCGACGAGGTGGGCGGGACGGCCTTCCTGGTCGACTACGACCGGCTCGACGACGTCCGGTCGTTGGCCGACCGGTTGCTGGAGCGCTATCCCCGCATCGACGCCCTCGCCAACAACGCCGGAGGTCTCGTCAGCGAACGTGGCCTCACCGCGGACGGGTTCGAGCGCACCCTCCAGTCGAACCACCTCGCACCGTTCCTCCTGACCAGGCTCCTCCTGCCCCGCCTCGTCGAGAGCGGTGGCCGGGTCGTGTCGACGGCCAGCGCGGCCAACCTGCTCGGGCACGTCCGACTCGACGACCTCAACTGGTCGAAGCGTCGATGGGCCGGGGGCTGGCGTCAGTACGGCACGACCAAGATCGAGACCGTCCTGTTCATCCGTGAACTGGCGAAGCGCACGGGCCTCGACGCGTTCTCGTTCCACCCGGGCATCGTGATGACCGGCTTCGGCTCGGATTCACGCTCGATGCGGGTCGCGAACGTCCTGACCAACGGCAACTACGGCATCTCGGCGTCGGCCGGGGCCGTGCCGTTGATCCAGCTCGCCGGGCCCACGACGATCTCGGTCGAGAGCGGCACCTACTTCGACCAGCTGTCGCCGCACGGTCGCCTGCACCGCCAGGCCACCGATCCCCTGCTCGCCGAGGCCCTCTGGGAGCGCACCTCCGAGCTCGTCGGTGTGCCCGCCGAGGTCTAGGCGCGACCGGGGCACGAGATGGAGGAGGCGCGACCGACGTGGTCGCGCCTCCTTCGTCGTCGAGGGCCTCGCCTCAGGACTCGGACTTGCCGACCCGCCAGTAGCCCATGAAGGCGACCTGGCGCCGGTCGATGCCGACCTCGCTGACGAGGAAGCGTCGGAGCGTCTTGATCGCCCCCGCCTCGCCGGCGAACCAGGCGTACAGGTCGGAGCTGACGGCGGTGCCGGGCGGATCGTCGCCCTGCGGGACGTCCCAGAGGATGTCGTGCTCGATGTCGACCTCGCTCACCTCGACGCCGTGGTGCCAGGCGGTCACGTAGCGGGCGGTCCAGCGGCGGACGGCGACCACCAGGGCCTCGCCGTGACCGGACGTGGCGTCTCGCCTCGGCAGCCAGTGGACGTCGACCCCGGGAGGCGCGACGAGGTCGAGCTCGTCGGCCGCGGTCGGGATCTCGATGAAGACGCACCCCCGGGCGTCGGCCGGCAGGGCCTCGACGATGGAGCAGATGGCCGGGGCCGCCGTCTCGTCGCCGGCCAGCAGCACGGTGCGCGCGTCACCCGGTGACCACTCGACGCCGCTGCCGGTGACGCCGCTCGTCGCGTCGGGCCCGATCAGCATGAGTTCGTCACCGACGCGCGCGCGCCCGGCCCAGGCCGAGGCGGGGCCGGTGTCGCCGTGGCAGACGAAGTCGACGTCGACCTCGCGCCGCTCGGGGCGGGCGGCCCGGGCCGTGTAGGTGCGGAAGGCGTTCTGCTGCTCGGGCGGCAGGGCGCGCCACGAGGCGTACCAGTCGTCGGTCGGGAACGTGTCGTAGCCGGTGGCCTCGAGGGGCAGGACGACCTTGATGCGCTGGTCGAGGCCGTCGACGCCGAAGTCGCCCAGGTCGTCACCGGTGAACGTGATGCGCACGAACGACGGAGCGAGCCGACGCACGGCCGCGACCCGGACGCGGTAGGGGCGGTGGGCCGGCTTCGCCGGTCGTTCGACGGTGGCGGCGGACGTGGACGTGCCCGGGGACGTGATCGTCATCGAGGGAGCCGGTCAGGCCGCGGCGGGGGTGCCGACGTGGAAGAGCTGGTGCAGGTCGTGCCGCAGGTCGTAGGCGAACGAGGGCGGGCCGCCGATCCAGACGACGTGGTCACCCGTCGCGACGGTCTCGGGTTCGACGTACATCTCGCCGAGCCACGCACGGACCGCCCGCTCGAGGGCCTGGCCGGGGGCGCAGGCGGTGCCGGTGCCGGGCACGCCCGAGCGGCGGTCCCGCGCGAGCCAGGTGACCGTGACGCGACCCGGCGAGGCGAGCGGCACGACGTCGGCAGCGCTCTCGACCTCGACGAACACCTGGCCCCTCGCGCAGATCGGCAGGACCGAGAGCATCTCTCGCAGGACGGGGATCGAGGTCGCGTCGGCGGCGAACAGGACGCGCAGGGCGTCGTGCGGCAGGGGCGGGTTCTGGTCTACGAGGAGCATGACCCCTTCAATATAGGTAAGGCTTGCCTCATCCGCCACACGGGTCTCTCGATTGACAGCGACCTCGCTGCCGTGATGGTAAGTTCTGACGGGTTCGGGAGTCCGTCAGCGACGCCCGGCGCAAGGGGCCGTGCCGTGTCCGACAGCAACACGGTGACGGATCGCGTGGACCGGTTCAGCAGCGACCGGGACTCCCCCGCCGAACGACCGAGGGGCTCTCCCGCGCCCCCGGTCCCCCGTCGCCGTGGACGATCCGCCACGGCCATCCCCGGAAGGCCCCACCAGGTGCGCACCCTCCCCCTCTCCGCCGCCGTCGCCGCGCTGTTGCTGCTCGCGACGGGTTGCTCGTCCGCCTCGTCCCCCGACGGGTCGGGCACCCCCGACCCCGACGCGACCGTCACGGTCGGCCTCGTGCTCGAGCCGAGCGACCTCGACATCCGCACCACGGCCGGCATCGCGCTCGACCAGGTGCTGATCGACAACGTCTACCAGGGCCTCGTCGGCCGCACGCAGGACAACGAGATCCGCGACGTGTTGGCCGCGAGCCACACGGTCAGCGACGACGGCCTGACCTACACGTTCACGCTGCACGACGGCGTGACCTTCCACGACGGGGCCGCGATGACGGCCGACGACGTCGTCTGGTCGCTGTCCCAGGTCAAGGACGACGCGTCGCTCGCGAGCCATTCCGACCTCGCCGCGGTCTCGACCATCACGGCGCCCGCCGCCGACACCGTCGTGCTGACGCTCTCGCGACCTGACTCGTCCCTGCTGTTCGACCTCACCGGTCGCGCGGGCCTCGTGCTGCAGGAGTCCGCGACGAACGACCTCTCGACGACGGCGAACGGCACCGGCCCCTTCGAGCTGACGAGCTGGCGACAGGGCGACAACCTGCAGCTCGGGCGCTTCGACGACTACTGGGGCACCCCGGCGAAGGTCGCGGGCGTGACCTTCCGCTACGTGACCGACCCGTCCGCGGCGATCAACGCCTCGATCTCGGGTGACGTCGACGTGCAGACCGCGGTCGACGCGACCCTGTCGACCCAGCTCGACGGCGTGGACGGCATCACCCTCGAGAAGGGCAAGACGACCGACAAGTACACCCTCGCGTTCAACAACGCCGTCGCCCCCTTCACCGACGCCAAGGTCCGCAAGGCCCTGCGCCTCGCGATCGACAACGATGCCCTGATCGCCGCCGTCGGCGGGTCGGCGGTGGACCAGGGGGGCCCGATCCCCGAGCTCGACCCCGGCTACGAGGACCTCACGAGAGTCGACTCCTACGACCCCGACGAGGCGAAGGGCCTGCTGGCCGAGGCCGGTCACGACGGTGACCTCTCGCTCACCCTCGAGTACCCCAACGTCTACCCGGCCGCCATCGGCGACGTGCTGACGACGCAACTCAAGGCGGTCGGCGTCACGTTGACGGTGCAGCAGGTCGACTTCAGCACCTGGCTCGACGACGTCTACGTGAACAAGGACTTCGAGCTCAGCATGGTCAACCACGCCGAGACGCACGACTTCGCGAACTGGGCGAACCCGGACTACTACTGGGGCTACGACAGCGCCCCCGTGCAACAGCTCTACGCCGAGTCGATCGCGGCGACCGACCCGGAGGTGGCCGACGAGAAGCTCGCCGAGGCGGCGACGATCGTCTCGGACGACGCACCGGCCGAATGGCTCTACACGGCCACGACGCTGACGGCGATCCACGACGGCGTCACCGGGTTCCCGACGAGCTCGACCACGACCCGCCTCGACCTGGCTGACCTGGCCACCACGGAGTGACCCGCTTCGTCGTCGGCCGCCTGCTCCTCTTCGTCGGGGGGCTGGCCGTCGCCAGCGTGCTGATCTTCGCGACGCTGCGGTTGCTGCCGGGCGACGTCGCCCAGGCGATCGCCGGCACGACCGGCTCACCCGAGCAGGTCGCCGCCCTCCGTCAGCAGCTCGGCCTCGATCGTCCCGTCGTCGTGCAGTACCTCGACTGGGCCGGCGGGCTGCTGAGGCTCGACCTGGGCGAATCGCTCGTCACGGGGACGCCGGTGGTCGACGAGGTGCTCGACAAGCTGGCCGTCACCCTGCCGCTCGCGGGGCTGTCACTGGTCTTCGGATTGCTGATCGGCATCCCGCTCGGCGTGACGAGCGCGCTCCGCCGTGGCCGCGCCTCCGGGGTCGTCCTCGGCACCGGGGCCCAGCTGCTCGCGGCCGTGCCGGTCGTCTGGGCGGGCATGCTGCTGATCGCCGTCTTCGCCGTGACGCTGCGGTTGCTGCCGACGCAGGGGTTCCCGGCCGACGGGTGGAGCGAGCCCGGGCGGGCCTTGCGCTCGCTCGTGCTGCCGGCCCTCACCATCGGCATCGTCGAGGGGGCCGTGTTGTTGCGCTTCACCCGGTCGGCGGCGCTCGGGGCCCTGGACCAGGACTACGTGCGGACGGCCGCCGCCAACGGCATGACCCGGTCGCGCGCCCTCGTGCGACACGGGCTGCCCAACGTGATGCTCAGCATCGTGTCGATCCTCGGCCTGCAGGTGGCGGGCCTCATCGTGTCGGCCGTCGTCGTCGAGCAGCTGTTCACGCTGCCCGGGCTCGGCCGCATGCTGGTGACCGACGTCGGCCGCCGCGACCTGACCAAGGTGCAGGGTGAACTGATGACGCTGACCACGCTCGTGCTGTTCATCGGCCTCGTGATCGACGTCGTGCACCGGCGGCTCGACCCGCGCCTCCGCGAGGGCGACCGATGAGGCGCGGCGCGTTCGTCCGCGAGCTGCTGCGTCGACCGCAGGGCGCGTTCGGCGCCGGCTGGCTGACCCTGATCGTCCTGTCCGCCCTGGTCAGCCGGTTCTGGACCCCGCTCGACCCCTTCGACACCGACCCCTACTCGGCCTGGCTGACGCCCTCGCTCGGTCACCCCTTCGGCACCGACTCGATCGGGCGCGACATCTTCAGCTACGTCGTCGCGGCGACCGGCACGACGGTCGTGGTCGCCGTCGCCTCGGGCGTGGTCGCCACCGTGGTGGGGGTGGGACTGGCCGCCCTCGGCTCGTTGACGTCCCGCTGGGTGCGCGAGTCGGTCGCCGTGCTGATCGACGTGCTCGTGGCGTTCCCGACGCTCCTGATCGCCATGGCCCTCGCCGCGGCGTTCGGCGGGTCCCTCACCGTCGTGGTCGTCGCCGTGGGGATCGGCTACGGCGTGACGATCGCCCGGGTCGGCCGGTCCGAGATCCGTCAGGTGGCGCGGACCGACTACGTGCTCGCCGCCCGGGCGAACGGGCTCGGCACCGGGGCCGTGCTGCGTCGCCACGTGCTGCCGAACATCGCGCCCGTCTTCGTCATCCAGCTCTCGCTGTCGATGGCCACGAGCGTGCTCGCCGAGGCCGGACTGTCCTTCCTCGGCTACGGCGCCCCGGCCGACACCGCCTCGTGGGGGCGTCTGCTGAGCGACCTGCAGAAGTTCATCGGCGTGCACCCGGGGTCGGTCGTCTGGCCCGGGCTCGCCATCACGCTGACCGTCCTGGCGCTCAACCTGCTGGGCGACGCCGTGCGCGACGCCTCCGATCCCCGGCTGCGGTCCCGCCGGACCGGACGTGGCACCCCGGGCTCCCCCGCGACGCCGGCTCCGTCCACCGCTCCCCCGCGGGCGACCACCCCGGGCGCCGCAGGCACCCCGACCACCCCGGGGGCCGTCTCGTGAGCCTGGTGATCGAGGACCTCACCGTGACCATCGGCGGCCGCCGCGTCGTCGACGGCCTCTCGCTCGACGTGCCCGACGGTGCGCGGGTCGGACTGATCGGCGAATCCGGTTCGGGCAAGTCGATGACGACGCTGGCCGTGCTCGGCCTCCTGCCCGACGGCGCCCGCGCGACGGGCAGCATCCGGCTCGACGGACGCGAACTGCTCGGGGCGTCCGAGCGCGACCTGGCCGGCCTGCGCGGCCGCGTCGTCGGCACGGTCTTCCAGGACCCCCGCACGGCCCTCGACCCCGTCGTGACCGTCGGGCGACAGATCGCCGAGCCCCTCCGCCTGCACGGCCGCATCGGTCGCCGGGACGCCCGCTCGCGAGCGGTGGCCGCGGCCGCCGAGGTCGGCCTGCCCGACCCCGAGACCGTCGTGGACCTCTACCCGCACCAGCTCTCGGGTGGTCAGCGGCAGCGCGTCGGCATCGCCATGGCGCTGATCAACCGGCCGGGGCTCGTCCTCGCCGACGAGCCGACCACCGCGCTGGACGTCACCACGCAGGCCGAGGTGCTCGCGCTCTTCCAGCGCCTGGTCGACGAGCAGCGGACGTCGCTGCTCTTCGTCACGCACGACCTCGCCGTGCTCTCGCGCATCACCGACCAGGCGGCGGTGCTGTCGCACGGGCGCGTCGTCGAGCGGGGCCCCGTCGAGCAGCTGCTGCACCACCCCGAGCACGAGGTCACCCGCGGGCTCGTCGAGGCCACGAGGGCGACGACCTGGAGGGCCTCGTGAGCGACCCGACGACCGCACCCGCGCCTCCTCTGCTCGTGGCCTCGGGCCTCACCCGCACCTTCACGCTGCCGCGCCGGTCGCCCTTCCGACCGGGCCCGGTGCGCCACGCCCTGGTCGACGCCGACCTCGAGGTCGCCGCCGGCGAGAGCGTCGCGCTGATCGGCGAGTCCGGCTCGGGCAAGTCCACGCTGGTGCGCCTGCTGCTGGCCCTGGACCGGGCCACGTCCGGCACGGTGACCTTCGACGGGCGCACGGTCGCCCCCGACCGCGCCTCGCGCCTGCGCTGGCTGCGGCGCCAGACGGGCATCGTCCTGCAGGACCCCTACGCCTCGCTGGACCCCCGCATGCGCGTGGGCGACACCGTGGCCGAGCCGCTGCGCGCCCTGCGCGTCGAGGGCGACCACGACCGCCTGGTGGCCGAGATGCTCGAACGGGTGGGCCTCTCGGCCCACGACGCCGAGGCCTGGCCCCACGAGTTCAGCGGGGGCCAACGGCAGCGCATCGCCCTGGCCCGGGCCCTCGTGCACCGGCCGCGGCTGCTGATCGGCGACGAGCCGATGAGTGCGCTCGACGTGACCGTGCGGGCGCAGATCCTCGACCTGCTGCGCGAGCTGCGCGACGAACGCGGGCTGTCGCTGCTGCTCGTGTCGCACGACATCGGACTCGTGCAGCACCTCGCCGACCGGGTCGCCGTGCTGCGAGACGGTCACATCGTCGAGCAGGGCCCCACCGACGACGTGCTGCGTCGACCGCGGCACGACTACACGCGGACGCTGGTCGACTCGGTGCCGACGCTCGACTGAGCCCCGGCTCGTCAGCGGTGCCGACGCGCCTCACCACATCGGCGGGTGCCGACGCTGCCACCGCAGCCGCCGCTCGAGCTGGGCGCCGAGCGCGAGCAGGACGTCCTCGCGCCCCGGTCGCCCGATCAGCTGCACGCCCGCGGGGACGCCGTCGACCTCGCCCACCGGGAGGCTGATCGCGGGCAGCCCGGCCACGTTGACGAACGACGTGAACGGCGAGTACAGGCACTGCTGCTCGAAGTTGCGCTCGGCGTCCTCGGCGTCGTACCAGCCGAGCGGGCGGGGCAGCATCGCCAGGGTCGGCGTCAGGACGGCGTCGAAGGCCGAGAACCGCTCGACGACGGCGCGCTCGAACGCCGCGAGCCCGACGAGCGCCGTCGACAGCTCGCGCGCCGTGACGCGACGCCCCTGCTCCACCAGCCACCGGGTGACGGGCTCGAGCAGCGCCAGGTCGGCCTCGGTCTCGGCCGGGATGCCCGCCGCCCCCGCCTGCCAGATCGTGCGGAACAACGACGGGTAGTCGGACGCCGGCAGGGTGGTCTCGTCCACGCCGTGCCCCATCGTCGTGAGCAGGTCGGCGGTCTCGCCGAGGACGCCCAGGAGGCGCGGGTCGACCCGGACGTCGAACGCGTCGTCCCACGGGCTCGTCGTCATGACGGCGACCTGGAAGCGTCCCTCGCCCCGCACGGCCGTGCCGAGGTAGGCGCCGTCGGGTGACGGAGGCGCCCAGAGGGCCTGGTGGTGCCGCGGTTCGCGCCCGTCGGGCGACACCATCGCGTCGAGCAGCAGGGCGGCGTCGGCCACCGACCGGGCCAGGGCCCCGCCGACCGGCAGGCCCGCGAGGCTCGTCAGACCCGACTGCGCCGGCACGCGTCCCCGGGAGGGCTTGAGCCCGACGAGGCCCGTGGCGGCGGCCGGGATGCGGATGCTGCCCCCGCCGTCGGACCCGGGCGCGAACGGCAGCAACCCCGCGGCGACGGCGGCCGCGGCGCCGCCGCTCGACCCGCCCGCGCCCGTCTCGGGCGCCCACGGGTTGCGCGTCGGAGGGCCCACGAGCGTCTCGGTGTACGCGGTCAACCCGTACTCGGGCGTGGCCGTCTTGCCCACGCTGATCGCGCCGGCCTCGTCGAGCGCCTCGGTGATCTCGGCCGACGTCTCGGGCACCCGGCCCCTGCTGAGGCGTGAGCCCGACCAGGTCGGCACGCCCGCGCGGTCGCTGAGGTCCTTGTCGGCCAGCGGCAGCCCCCAGAGCGGCGCGACCGAGGGGCCTCCGGCGGCCAGGGCGTCGGCCCGCGCGAGGGCGGCCTCGCCGGTCACCGTCACGAACGCGCCGACGTCGCCGTCGAGACGCGCGATGCGCTCCAGGTAGTGGGTGGTCAGCTCACGGGGCGAGACCTCGCCGCGACGCAGCCAGTCCCACTGCTCGTGGGCGCTCAGGTGGTGGAGTTCGAACACCCGTCGAGCCTAGGCCGCGGCTCCGACCACGGATCTCGCTTTCTGGTACATTTGTCCCATTCGTGCTCCCCCGGCCGCAGGTCGCCTCCGGGACCGTCGCACGTCTCGACAGGACACCGTCATGGGTTACCTCTTCCTCGCGCTCGCCATCGTCGGCGAGGTATTCGCCACGAGCTTCCTCAAGGTCACCAGCGGCCCCGACGCCAAGTGGTGGCAGTACGCGGCGGTCGTGGTCGGCTACGTCTTCGCGTTCGCGATGCTCTCGCAGTCGCTGAGCAAGGGCGTGCCGCTCGGCATCGCCTACGCGATCTGGGCCGGCGTCGGCGTCGTCCTCGTCGCCCTCATCAGCTGGATCTTCTTCAAGGAGCCCCTGACCCTCGTCCAGCTCGGCGGCATCGTCCTCGTCATCGGCGGCGTCACCATGCTCGAGCTCGGCGGTCGCCACGAGGCCGCGGCCTGACCCCGTGACCGACACCACGTCGGGTGACCGTCCGGCCCCGGACGCCTCGGAAGCCCCTGCCCCGGACACCTCGGGCGCGCGGGCGTCGGTCGCCCCGGGGCCGGGCGAGCGGTCCGTCGGCCCCGGTGGCCAGGCCCTGACCCCGAAGGGCGAGACCAGGAGGCGCGCCCTGCTCGACGGCGTCCTGGCCGTCCTCGAGGCGGGCGGCCCCTCGGCCGTGACGCACCGCGCGGTGGCCCGCGCGGCCGGCGTCCCGGTCTCGGCGGCCACGTACTACTTCGCCGGACGCGACGACCTGCTGCGGGCGGCGCTGCGCCACGCGACCACGGACTGGGTGCGGTCGTTCGACCGACTCGAGCGCGCCTCCTCGGCGGACCTGGCCGAGACGCTCGTCCGGTACGCGATCACCGAGCGCGGGTCGGCCCGGGCGCAGTACGAGCTGCTCTTCACCGCCATGCGGGACGAGTCGCTGCGCGAGGACGCGGACCTCTGGTACTCGTCGCTCGAGCACGTGCTGAGGCGGACCGGCGTGCCGAGCGAGCGGCTCGACGTCGTGGCCCTCGCCGTCGACGGCCTGATCGTCCGCATGCTCTGGCGCGGCGAGCCCGGCACCGTGGACGCGACCGAACGGGTGTTGCGGGAGATCGTCGGTCCGCTGCCCTGAGGTTCAGGCGCGGCGACGCTTCTTGAGCGACTTCTGCATCGTGACCGTGCCGAGCCAGCGGCCGAACTTGAAGCCGACCCGGCCCATGCGACCGACCTCGGTGAAGCCGAGACGCGCGTGCAGGCCGATCGACGCCTCGGCGTTCTTGTCGGCGATCACGGCGATCATCTCGCGGATGCCGGCGTCCCGGCAGGCCTCGACGAGCGCCTCGAGCAGGGCACGGCCGAGGCCCTTGCCGGTCGAGGCGGCCCGCAGGTAGATCGAGCTCTCGACGGTGTAGCGGTAGGCCGCCTTGCCGCCCCACGGGGTCGCGAGCGCATAGCCGAGGGCCTCGCCGGACGGGTTCACCGCGACGAGGAACGGCATGCCGAGCGTCGTGACGAAGGCGAACTTGCGGCGCCACTCGGCGAGGGTCATCGCGTCCTCGTCGAAGGTGACGGACGAGTTCGCCACGTAGTGGTTGTAGATCTCCCGGACGTAGGGCAGGTCGGCGGGCGTCGCGGGTCGGATCTCGAACGTGAAGCCGGGCTCGACCGGGGCCGGGGGCCGGAGGGCTCGGGGAAGCCGACGCCGGGGCTGGTATTCCTCTTCGAGCACGGGATCACTCTGCCATGCCGGGTGCGGGACCGTCAGGCGGCGGGCGGGAGCGTCCAGTCGACGGGGTCGCCACCCTGGGCGACGAGCAGCTCGTTCGCCCGGCTGAACGGCCGCGAGCCGAAGAACCCGCGTGACGCCGACAGGGGGCTCGGGTGCGGCGACTCGATCGAGGGGACGTCGCCGAGCATCGGCTTGAGCGCCGACGCGTCACGGCCCCACAGGATGGCCACGAGGGGCCCTCCCCGCGCCGCGAGCACCTCGATCGCGCGCTGGGTGACCGGCTCCCAGCCCTTGCCGCGGTGCGACGCCGTCTCGCCCGGACGCACCGTGAGCACTCGGTTGAGCAGCAGCACGCCGTGGCGCGACCACGAGGTCAGGTCACCGTGCTCGACGACGGGGACGCCGAGGTCGTCGTGCAACTCGCGATAGATGTTCGCGAGGCTGCGCGGCACCGGGCGCACGTGCGGGTCGACGGCGAACGACAGCCCGATCGGGTGGCCGGGCGTCGGATAGGGGTCCTGACCGACGATCAGGACGCGCACCTCGTCGAGCGGCTGTCGGAAGGCGCGCAGCACGTCCTCGCCGGCGGGCAGGTAACCGCGCCCCGCGCGTACCTCGGCTCGCAGGTACTCGCCCATGTCGGTGATGCGGTCGGCCACGGGTTCGAGCGCGGTCGCCCACGAGGGGTCGATCTGCTCCGAGAGCGGTCGACGGTGGTCGTGCGCCTCGACGGTCACTCGACCCCGAGCGTGCCGACGGAGACGCCGACGATCTCGCCGTCGTCGTCGAGCTGCGGTTCGACCCGCCAGACGCTGCCGGTGCCGAGCACCGCGAGGGCGCCCTCGCCGACGACCAGGGCGGTGTTCTCGTCGATGGCGACGCCGCCGCGGACGAGTCCCGCCTCGGTGGCGGCGATGAGCCTGGTCAGGGTTCCCCACTGGGCGGCGTGCACGTCGATGGCGAGGTCGACGAGGCCGAGTCCGTCGGCGAGGGTGACCTCGTCCAGGTCTTCTGCCGCGTCCTCGGGGCAGACCGGGACGTCGCCGATCAACCAGCCGCCGAGCACGGCGCGGTCCGCGGCGATCATGGCGCCGGCCGAGAAACCGAGGTAGGGCAGCCCGTCGGCCACCAGGAGGCGCACCTGGTCGATCAGCGGAGCGACCGCGTCGAGGTAGGCGGGGGTGAGCCCTCCCGCCACCAGCAGGCCGTCGACGTCGCTCAGCACGCGGGTGTCGAACTCGTCCCCGGCGGAGACGATGGTCGTCAGGGCCTCGCAGCGCCCCCCGGCGGCCAGCATGGCGGGGTACCCGTCACGGAACTCGGCGGACGGCGAGTCGTCGGCCACGACGATCAGCACGGCGATGCGCGGCACGCTCCGGCCGACGGCGGCACCGCGGACGGCGGCCTCGGCGACGAAGAGGTCGTACAGCTCGGTGTCGTCGGGCGACCAGCCGCCGCCCACCAGGTGGATGCTCACTCGCCCGCCCCCGCTCCGACCTCACGCGTGACGGGCGGCAGTGCGCTCCACGGGAAGGTGATCCACTGGTCGGTGCGCTTCCAGACGAAGTCGGGTTCGAGCACGGTGCGGGGCTTGCTGTAGAGGCAGACCGTGCGGACCTCGGAGGCCACCTCGGCGAGCAGGTCGCGCACGAGCACGAGGGTGCGCCCCGAGTCGGACACGTCGTCGACGACGAGGACCTTCTTGCCCTCGAGCGACGGGGCGTCGAGGGTCGGGGGCAGCAGCACGGGCTCGGGCAGCCGCTCGTCGACGCCCGTGTAGAACTCGACGTTGATGGAACCGCACATCTTGGTGTCGAGCGCGTAGGCCACGGCACCGGCGAGCACGAGCCCCCCGCGGGCGACGGCGACGATCACGTCGGGCGTGAACCCCGCCTGGACGACGTCGGAGGCCAGGTGGCGAGCGGCCTCACCGAACTCGAGCCAGCCCAGCACCTCCCGCTCGGGAGCCTCGACCTCGGGTCGTGCGGGGGCGGCCTGGCTGTCGTCGGGTGGGGTGACCATGCCGACAACCGTAACGCGCGCAGGGCTCCCCGCGTCACGCCGGGACCCAGGCACCCCCGGGAGGCGCGAAGACCGTGTCGACGCCGTCGGACCACAGCAGCGAGTCGGGTTCGCGGTCGGTGACGCCCGGCAGGCCGCCGTCGGCGACGAGCTCGTCGTCGAGGTCGACCAGCTCGGCCCGGCGCAGCGACCAGGTGTCGTGCCGGTTCGGCCAGTACCGGGTGCGCCCGCCGCGCGCGACGTGCATGCCCCAGCGGGCGGTGAGGAACTCGGCGAGCGGGTCGCCGTCGACGACCTCGTCGGTGGGTCGGACGGACAGGCGTGACGACGGGTTCGCCCCTGGCCCGAGCCGGGTGCTGCGGTACGTCACGACCCCGTCGACCCGGGACTCGCGCATCGACGCCCAGCGATACGGCAGACCGAGGCCCACGTTCGCCGCGAGCACCGAGACGAGGCGCTGCGCCTCGAGGGTGCGGAACACCACGCCGCGTCGGCCCAGGGCGTCGACCGAGTACAGCCGCACGTTCGTCTCGAGGAAGTCCCCGGCCCAGGGCACCGCGGGCAGCGGCCCGAAGGCGCTGCCCGTCAGCTTGAACGGGATGAGCCCGACCCAGGTCGACCCGTCGAACACGTCGGGCCGCGTGCCGGGCGGCAGCAGCGGGGCGACGCGATCGGGCTCGACCCGCCAGTGTGCGAAGGCCAGGCCGCCCCAGTGCTGTCGGATGAACGCGGGGCGGAGCAACGGAGGCGCGGTGCGGGACACCGGATCGGCGTCGGCCCCCGGCGTGGTCTGGTCCATGTGGCCCACGGTACGGGCGACCGCCTGGGCGGTCCACAGCCTCGGACGAGCTGCCACCCCCGGCCCTCCCCGGGCCGCCTCAGAGCTGGCGGACGAGTTCGGGGATGCGACCGCGGAACGGGAAGAAGCCCCGGGAGGCGGACGGCCACGCCTCGCCGTCCCACCGCCGCCGGACGGTGACGAGGTCGATCCCCTCGGCAGCGAGGGCTCCTCGCACGGACGTCAGTCGCTCCTGGACGGGACCGACCGGGGCGTACGGCGTCACCACCGTGTCGAGCCCCTCGGACCGCGCCCACTCGACGACGGCGGCGGGCCGTGCGTCGGTGAGCGTCCGGGCGGGCCGACCGTCGGCGTCCCGCGTCCGTGTCGCCGCGTCGTCCCGAGCGCCCGTCGTGAAGGCCACGACGGCGGCGGAGGCGCCCTGTGGGGACCGGCCTCCGGGGTCGGCGGAGACGGCCACGGCCGACAGCCGCGCGACGAGACCGGGGCGTTCGGCGAGCAGGCTCTCGGGCTCGAGGTCCTCCTCGTGGAGCAGCAGCCCGACCCGCCCATCTGGGGAGCCGACGACGTCGGCGGCCTCGACGGGCGTCCGTGGCGGCAACGGCTCCTCGTCGAGGGCCCTGGCCGTGGTGGCGAGACCCTCGGGCGAGAACCGACCGTCGGTGAAGCGCGAGATGTTCGAGGCCGTCGCGAGGTAGGTCTTGCCGGCGGTCTGCAGGCCCGCCACCCAGCGCCAGGACAGGGTGTTCGAGGCCGCGTCCCCGTCGAGCAGGTGGCGGAGGAAGAAGTCGGCGCCCAGGTGCCACGGAAGGCCGAGGGTGAAGATCCAGATGCTGGCGAACCACATGCGCGCGTGGTTGTGGAGGTACCCGGTGTCGACGAGCTCGCGCACCCAGGCGTCCATCGCGTCGATGCCGGTGCGGCCGGCGACCGCCTCGTCGTACCCCGCGGGGACGCCGGCGTCGACGGCGCGGTCGACGTCCCGTCGGTACCGCCGCCACACCTCGGGGTTCTGCTCCAGCCAGCCCTTCCAGTAGGTGCGCCAGAACACCTCCTGCACGAACTTCTCCGCGGCACCGAGCGTGTGACGCTCGAGGACCGCGCCGACGACCTCGCGTTCCGTCACGAGACGGTGGTGGAGGTACGGCGACAGTCCCGAGACGGTGCGGCGTGACACCCCGAGATCGTGGTTCCGGTCACGGGCGTAGGCGGAGCCGGCGAGGGGCAGGAACTCGTCGAGGGCCTCGAGGCCGGCGACTCTGGTCGGGACGATCACACGTCCATCTTGCGACCCCGGACCCGTGGGGGCCCGGGGAACGCCGTCGCGACCAGGAGACGTCAGTGGCGGACGGTGGCCGAACGCAGCGGTTCGAGCTGGTCGATCGGCAGACCGACGTGCGTTCCGCGCAGCAGCCCGAATACGCGACCGGCCACGAGACCGACGGCCGCGGCGGCCAGCACCGCCGTGCCGCGCCGACGACCGACGAACGAACGCCACGCGCCCGAGGCCAGGCGGGCGACCGTGACGCCCGCGACGACGGCGGTGTCGGCTTCTCCGCCGAGGGAGCGTCGCAGCGCGGTCTGGGTGACGCCGCGGTCCACGGCGGCGCCGACGACCGAGCTCCGGCGCGTCCGCGAGGGACGCACGGTGCGCGAGACGCGCGCCGACGAGGTCGACACGACCCGCGCCTCCGGCTCGTCCGCGGCGAGGCGCAGGCACAGCTCGACGAACTCGGCGCCACGGGGCACGCCCTCACGGGCGTCGAGACCGCTGGCCAGGCCACCGACCTGCAGCAGGTCCCACCGTCGGAAGGCCACGGTCGCTCCCGCCACGTCGTCGAGGCCGACGAGGCCGTCGGGTCGCGAGCGGGGCGTGCAGTCCACGGCCCAGAGCAGGTCGTCGGGCAGGGCGGACGAGGCCGCACCGGGCCAGGTCGGTTCGGTCCGTCCCACGACCGCGATGACGTCGACCTGGTCGAACGGGGCGGCGAGCGCCCGGGCCCAGCCGGCGTGGGCGACGCAGTCCGCGTCGAGGAACGCGACGACGTCGCCGCGTGCCGACTCGATGCCGGTGTCGCGGCTGCCGGCGAGCCCCGGGGTGCGGGTGTTGTCGACGACGAGCAGGTCGTCGTACCGGTGGCGCAGGTGGTCGCGGAGTCGCGGTGCCCGATCGACGACCACGAGGACGTCGTGCACGTCGCCGTCGCGGAGGACGGAGTCGAGCGCGGCCGTCAGGCCGTCGAAGGGGGTGGATTCGTCGGCGCAGACGACGACGCTGACGCGGGGGGCCGGGGGGACGGAAGGCAGGGAGGTGCGGACGCGGAGGGTCACGGGGGTTCCTCTGGGTTCGTCGACGGTCGCCGTCGCGCCGCAGGGCGTCGCGTTCGGGTGGCGACCCTCGTCGGAGGGTGCGTTCGGGTGGCGTCGTCGGGAGGGGTGGCCCGACGTCGTCGGCCGGCGGTCGATTCGGGCGACCACGGCAGAGGCACGTCCCGGATTCGGGTTCGGGACGTCCTGACCTCCACAACGGTACGGGTCCCTCCTGGGAAGACGAAGAACGAGGGGGTCCCCCGTTCGAGGGGGCCTCGTCCGGGTGACGTCCGGGTGGCGGCCGGGTGGGGGCCGGTCCGCGTCCGCTCCCCCCGGGTGAGGCTCGCCGTCCCGCGCGGTTCTGCGGCCCTCCGGGCCCCGGACGGCAGGAGGCGCGGGCACCGTCGGCGACGTCCCCCCGGTCGCCGAGCGGGTCGTCCCCCGCCGGAACCACCCGCTGGTGACCCGTCTGACGCATCGTCCGCCCACCCGTCGCGCGGTCCGCCCACCCGGTCGTCGCTCCCCCGCGCGCCGGTAGGGTCGGGGCCTGACCCGCCACCACGAGAGGACGTCGACCAGTGCCCCACGGACCGGGAACGCGCCGTCGCGCGGAACGCACGGCGCTCGAGCGCGCGGTCGACGAAGGCCTGTTGATCGTCCGGGCGGCCCTGGTGGTGGCCGTCACGAACCAGATCATCCGCCGTGCCCTGCAGGAGCGCCTCCCGTTCGACGAGGACGTCGCCACGCGGGTCACCCGCGACGAGATCGACCGCCTGACGGCCGAGCAGACGTCGGCCGCGGTGCGCGTCCGCCGACTGCGTCGGATGACCGGCCGGTCGTACGGTCAGTCCCGTCACCAGTTCGACTACCGTCCCGAGGACGCCGACGCCCTGAAGCTCCGCGAGGCCGCGTCGAAGGGAGTGGCCCGGGCGCTGGCCGCCCGCCGGGAGGACGACGACTTCGTGGCCGAGGTCGTCGCGGACGCCCGGTCGCGGGCGTGGGACGACGTCGGGCAGACGGTCGTCGACCGGCTCGGCTGGGCCGCGCGCCCGGCCGACGACTACGACGACGGGCGCCACGAGCGCCTGCGCGACCTCGTCGAGGGCGACCTCGCGGCACTGCGAGAGAGCCGCGCGAACGGCGGGGCCGGCTCGGTCAGTCCTTCTTGACCCTCAGCTCGCCCTTGGCCACCTTGTACGTCGCCGCCTGGGCCACGGGCTTGATCGTCACCAGGTCGAGGTTGACGTGGGCCGGCAGCTCCACCGAGTGCACGATCGACTCGGCCACGTCGTCGGCCGTCAACGGCGACTCGACGTCGCGGTAGACCGCGTCGGCGCGGTCCTGGTCGCCGCCGAAGCGCACGAGCGAGAACTCCTCGGTGTGCACCATGCCCGGCGCGATCTCGATCACCCGGATCGGCTCCCCGGCCAACTCGAGCCGCAGCACGGCCACGAGGGCGTGCTCGGCGAACTTCGAGGCGTTGTAGCCACCGCCGTTCTCGTACGCGACGTGACCGGCGATCGACGTGACGGTCACGATGTCGGCACCCCGCGCCTCCTCGGCTCCGCGGCGGAGCGACGGCAGCAGGGCGGTGACCGCGCGCTTGGTGCCCAGCACGTTGACGTCGAACATGCGCTGCCAGTCGTCGATCGAGCCGTTCTCGACGCTGTCGAGTCCGAACGCCCCACCCGCGTTGTTGACGAGGGCGTGCAACGGTCCGGTCTCCTCGACGTGGGCCCGCAGGGCGGCCACGTCGTCGTCGCTGGTGAGGTCGGCCCGGAACCAGGCCGCCCCCGTCTCGTCGGCGAGCGCCCGGAGGCGGTCCTCGCGTCGCGCGACGGCCAGGACCTCCCAGCCGCGGGAGCGGAACGACCGCACCGTCGCCGCTCCGATGCCCGAGCTCGCTCCCGTCACCACGACCCGCTTCGCCACGTCTGCCTCCTGTTGCCTCGTTCGTGGTCGGCGCCCGCTGCGGGCGCACCGCCCCACGCTAGCGGCCCCGTTACGTCCCGTGTCCGGCATCGTGGACGGTCGGGGGCACGGTCCGTACCGTGGCTGTCACCGCAGACCCCCGCCGACGACCCCGGCCCACGCACCCCGACCGCAGGAGCACACCATGACCGACGCCCAGCCCGCCTGGAAGTTCGAGACGCAGCAGATCCACGCCGGGGCCCAGCCCGACCCGACGACCCATGCCCGCGCCACGCCGATCTACAAGACGACGTCGTACGTCTTCCGGGACGCGCAACACGCGCAGGACCTCTTCGCCCTCGCCGAGAACGGCAACATCTACTCGCGCATCATGAACCCCACCCACGACGTCGTGGAGAAGCGCATCGCCGCGCTCGAGGGCGGGACAGGTGCCCTGCTGGTGTCGTCGGGCCAGGCGGCGTCGACCTTCGCCGTGCTGAACATCGCCGAGGCGGGCGACCACATCGTGTCGTCGTCGTCGATCTACGGCGGCACGTACAACCTCTTCAAGTACACGCTCGCGAAGCTCGGCATCGAGACGACGTTCGTCGAGAACCAGGACGACGCCGACGAGTGGCGCCGCGCCGTGCGTCCGAACACGAAGCTGTTCTTCGCCGAGACGATCGGCAACCCGAAGATCAACATCCTCGACCTCGAGAAGGTGTCCGGGGTGGCGCACGCCGAGGGCGTCCCGCTGATCGTGGACAACACGATCGCGACGCCGTACCTGATCCGGCCGCTCGAGCACGGGGCCGACATCGTCGTCCACTCGGCGACGAAGTTCCTCGGCGGGCACGGCACCGTCATCGGCGGCTTCATCGTCGACGGCGGGACCTTCCCGTGGTCGTCCCACGCGGAGCGCTTCCCCGGCCTGACGCAGCCCGACCCGTCGTACCACGGGGCCGTCTACACGCAGGCCGTCGGCGATGCTCTCGCCTACGTCATAAAGGCGCGCGTGCAGTTGCTGCGCGACCTCGGGGCGTCCAACAGCCCCGACACGGCCTTCTCGTTGATCCAGGGCATCGAGACGCTCAGCCTGCGGATCGAGCGACACGTCCAGAACGCGCAAGAGGTGGCGGAGTGGCTCGACGCCCGCGACGACGTCGCCGCGGTGTACTACGCGGGCCTGCCGACGAGCCCGTGGTACGCGGCGGCGAACAAGTACGCGCCCAAGGGCGTCGGGGCCGTGCTGTCCTTCGAGCTCAAGGGAGGAGTCGACGCCGGCCGAGCGCTCGTCGACGCCCTCGAGCTCTTCAGCCACCTCGCGAACATCGGCGACGTGCGCAGCCTCGTGATCCACCCCGCCTCGACGACGCACTCGCAGCTCACCCCCGAGCAGCAGCTCACGACCGGCGTCACGCCGGGGCTCGTCCGCCTCTCGGTCGGCCTCGAGAACGTCGACGACCTGAAGGCCGACCTCGACGCGGGCTTCGCGGCGGCGCGCGCCGTCACCCGGGAGGCGCTCCGCAGCAGCTAGGCCGGTCGGGGCCTGCGCCTCGGTCAGGCCGCCACGCCGAGTTCTCGCACGATCGGACGACGGCGGGCCGACAGCACGGGCGCGATCGACAGCACCGCGACCAGCACGAACCCGACCAGCAGCACCCAGGGCAGCGGACGCAGCGAGTCGAGGGCCTGCTGGCCGGGGAAGGGCACGACCGTCGCGGGGAGTGCGAGGACCGTGGCGACGAGGCCCGCCGTCACGGTGACCACCAGTGCCTCGATCGCCGCCGCCACGACGACCGCACGCCAGGTCATGCCGGCGACCACCAGCGCTGCGCTCTCGCGGCGTCGTTCGGATGTCGCCATGAAGATCGTCGTGCCCGCGGTCAGCAGGACGACGACGACCGGTACGCCGAAGAGGGCCAGGCCCTGGACGAGCACGCGGAGATCGTCCCAGACGCCGATGGTGCCGGTGAACGCGCCGAGCGCCGCGGCGATCGCGATCAGGGCCACGGCCGCCTGGCTGCGGGCGACGGAGTGCAGGGCGTCGCGTCGCGCCACGAACCAGGTCGTGCCCACACGGGTCGGCAGGGCGGACGTCCACAGGCGCATGGCAGGACCCGTCAGCCAGGGTGCGGCCGCGGCGAAGAGCGCGATGAACGCGATCGGGAACAGCCCCGTCACGCCGCGGTCACCGAGGAGGTGAGCGACGTAGGCCCCGACGGCGAGCACTCCCGTGAGCCCGGTGGCCACCAGTCGGCCGGCGCCCGGCCGCACGGACTCGTCGAGGGGGGCCCGGACGGCGACCAGGGCGGGCGTCAGCCCGGCTCGCCGGGCCGCGACGACCGTACTGGCGACGGCCACGCCGACGTGGACGAATGCGGCCACCGCGACCGGGCCGGGGCTCAGGACGATCGAGACCAACGGGGCGTCGGGATCGGCCCGGACCGGTCGCGAGAGGCCGTTGAGCAACAGGTCGAACACGGGCACGACGGCGACCGACGCTGCCAGGAACGCGAGGAGCGAGACCGTCGCGACCTGGGCGAGGACGACGGTCGCGATCGTCCTCGGGGTGAGACCGGCGAACTGCCAGAGCGCGTGCCGGGTGCGCTGGAGTCGGACCGCGTAGCCGACCAGGACGCCCACGCCGCCGACGACGACGAGGCCGTTCATCGCCGAGTAGATCTTCGCGTGGTTCATGAGGGCGGCGGCCTGCTCGGTGTCGCCCATGGCCCGTGCCGTCGACACGTCCCCCGCGCAGACGAGCGCCACGACACCCGACAGGAAGAGCACCAGGAAGGAGCCGAGCCAGGTGCGCCAGGAGGCGACGAGGTCGGCGACGACGAGCCGCGCGATCACCGTGCCCCTCCTCGGGCCCCTGCGACGGCGGCGAGGACGTCGTCCACCGCGGGCGAGACGAGCTCGGCATGCACGACGCCGTCGCGGAGCACCAGCACCCGATCGCCCCGGGCGGCTGCCTCGAGGTCGTGGGTGACCATCACCACGGAGGTCTCGCCGGAGGCGTAGTCACGCAAGAGGTCGAGGACGCCAGAGCCGGACCCGGTGTCGAGGGCACCGGTGGGTTCGTCGGCGAAGAGCACGCCCGGACGCGTCGCCAGCGACCGCGCCACGGCCACCCGCTGCTGCTGCCCGCCCGAGAGCTCGCCGGGGCGACGGTCGGCCTCGTCGGCCAACCCGACCGCGCCGAGGGCCTCCCGGACGGCTCGCCGGTCGGCCCGACCGGTGGCGAGGCGTAGCGGCAGCGCGACGTTCTCGGCCGCGGTGAGCGACCCCACGAGGTTGTAGGACTGGAACACGAAGCCGATCGTCGAGCGGCGGAACCGGACGGCGGCCTCGGGACGCAGCGTCGCCAGGTCGGTCCCGGCGACGACGACCGAGCCGCCGTCGACCGAGTCGAGCCCCGACGCGCACTGCAACAGCGTCGACTTGCCCGACCCGCTCGGCCCGACCACGACGACCATCTCCCCCCGCGCGACGCTCAGCGAGACGCCGTCGAGGACGGTGCGGCGCTCCCCTCGTCGCGGACCGGGGTAGGCCTTCACGACGTCACGAACGGACACGACTGCTTGCATGGGTTCCTCCAGGTCGAGCGATCGCACGAGTATGTCATATACCGATGGGAGCCGAGACGCGGTGTCGAGGCGACCGGAGCGAGGAGGCGCGGTGTGCGTAACAAACGCACCGCGCCTCCTCGGCTCGTCCAGGATGGACGTCACATGGACTGGCAGAGCACACCCGAGGACACCGTCCCGTCGAGCGTCATCAGCGAGCGCACGCGCCTGGCGATGCTCGGCCGGCCGCCGGTCACCGGAGCCTGGCGCGACGGCGACGACCCCGGCGGACGGTCGTTCGTGACCCTGGACGACCTCGCGCTCGAGAGCGGCGTCACGCTGCCCCGACCGCGGCTCGCCGTCGAGACCTGGGGCGAACTCGACGCCGGGCGGAGCAACGCCGTGCTCGTCTCGCACGCCCTCACCGGCGACAGCCACGTCGTCGGCGCGGCCGGCCCCGGCCACCCCACGGCGGGCTGGTGGAACGGCGTCGTCGGCCCGGGACTCGCGATCGACACCGACCGCTGGTTCGTCGTCGCGCCGAACGTGCTCGGGGGCTGCCAGGGCAGCACCGGCCCCTCGTCCTTCGCGCCGGACGCCGTCGAGTGGGGGTCGAGGTTCCCGCACCTGACGATCCGGGACCAGGTCGCCGCCCAGGCCGCGATGTCCGACCACCTCGGCATCGAGCGGTGGGCCGCGGTCGTCGGCGGGTCGATGGGCGGCATGCACGCCCTCGAGTGGGCGATCACGCACCCCTCGCGCGTCGCCCGGCTCGCGGTGCTGGCCGCGCCGCCGGTCGTGAGCGCCGACCAGATCGCCCTGAACACGGTGCAGTACGAGGCCATCCGGATGGACGCCGCCTTCGACGGCGGCGACTACTACGACGCCGTCGACGGCCCGTACCGCGGCCTCGCCCTCGCCCGGCGGATGGCCTTGCTGAACTACCGCTCGCCCGACGAACTGAACGCCCGCTTCGGTCGCAGCTGGCAGAGCGAGATCTCACCGCTGGGCGGTCCGGGACGGTTCCAGGTCGAGAGCTACCTCGACTTCCACGGCAACAAGTTCACCCGCCGCTTCGACGCGGGCAGCTACGTGACCCTGCTCGGTGCCATGAACTCGCACGACGTCGGTCGGGACCGGGGCGGCGTGGCGGCGGCGCTGCACCGCATCACGGCTCCGACGCTGGTGCTCGGCGTCGACAGCGACCGGCTCTTCCCCGTGTCCGACCAGCGGGTCATCGCACGACACCTGCGACACGGCCTGGACGGCGACGGCGTGGCCGTGGTCGAGAGCCCCTACGGGCACGACGGATTCCTCATCGAAGGCGACGCGGTGGGCGCCCAGCTGCGCCGTCTGCTCGACTGACCCCAGTTCGGTGGACACCACGGGGTACAGTTCCGCATCGCGACCGGATCGTTACCCCGACAATCGGCGTTTCGGGCCGTGCACGACCCCCTGAGAGGGGGCTGGGTGTGAAAACATGAGGAGTCGCCAGCCACCCGGCAGCCGTGACGCCACCGTCGGAAGCCACTCACGAATCATGGACATCTTCGCCCAAGAGCGCGATCGTCTGCTCAGCAGCACGACCCGCACCCTGGGGCTCGCCTGCGCGGCGGTCTCGGTCGTGGCCCTGGCGATCCCCGGCGTGACCGACCCCCTGCACCTCGCGGCGATCGCCCCGCTCGCCGCTCTGCTCGTCGTGTCGCTGCTCTTCGTCACCGGGCCGCGCGCCCGCGTCTGGGTCCCGGTCGGGCTGGCCTCGGGCATCGCGGCGACCGTGGTGGCCCTGTTGCCCGCCGGCGGCCCCGACGACGGTCCGCTCGCCACCGCGATCATCCCCCTGGCCGGTGGTGCGACCGCCGCCTTCAGCCTCATGCTCTCGTCCAGTCGCCCACGGCTGACCACGGCGATCGTGGCCTTCGTCGTCGAACTGACCCTGGTGGCCCTGGCGACCGGCTCGCCGTTCACCTTCCCGGTCGCGGCCGTGATGCTCGGCTGGGTGTCCTGCTTCGTCACGGGCCTGTGGCTCGGACGCGCCGTGCCCCTGGCGGCACGCCGCATCTACAGCATCGGCAACGCCCACAGGGCCGAACGTCAGGCCAGCGAGACCGAGGCCCAGCGGCGGCAGGGCGCCCGCCTGCTGCACGACACCGTGCTGGCCACGCTGACCCTGCTCGCCCACTCGGGGTTCGGCGTCACGCCCCAGGCGCTCCAGGACCAGGCCGCCGAGGACGCACGCCTGCTGCGCCACCTCCGTCTGGGCGGCACGCCGCAGCCGCAGGCGTCGGGCGACTACAGCCTCGAGACGGTCGAGGAGTCCCCGCTCGGCCAGACCCTCGAGTCGGTCAAGCAACGCTTCGGCCGCATGGGCCTCGAGGTGAGCTGGCACGGCACCGGCCAGGTCCTGCTGCCCACCCACGTGCTCGACGCGTTCCTGCTGGCCCTCGCGGAGTGCCTCGAGAACGTGCGACGTCACGCCGGCGTGACCGAGGCCCACGTCACGATCATCCACGACGACTCGATGGTCCGTGCCATGGTCACGGATGCGGGCGTCGGGTTCGACCTCGCCGGCATCAGCGAAGAGCGCCTGGGCTTCAAGGAGTCCGTCGTCGGCCGGCTGCACGAGGTCGGCGGCAGCGCCCGTCTGTTCTCGTCGCCCGGGTCGGGCACCACCGTCGTCCTGGAGGCACCGCGATGAGCGTCGACGAGAACACCTTCGGGATCGTGCGGGGTCGCCGAGCAGCTCGCGGCCTGCCGATCAGTTCGACCGGAGCGCGTTCGCTGCGCCAGGCCCGTGCGGCCGGTGCCACCCTCGGCACCGGGTACCTGGGCGTCGGTGCGGCCGTGGTCGCCGCGCTCCAGGCCGTCTACGGTCTCGCCTTCTTCCTCAGCCACCTCTCGGCCTATCCCGACGTCGCCCCCGTCCTGATCTCGTGGCTGCTCTACGTGGCGACCTTCATCGGCACGGCCGTGCTCGTGACCGTCCGGGGCGAGCGGCTGACCACGGGCGTCTTCGCCGTGATCGGGGTCGTCCTGGCCGTCGTCGTCACGCTGGACTTCGTCGCCATCTGGCCGCTGCACGACGTGGGCGCCTATGCCACGTCGAGCGTCGCCGTCGGCTTCGGTCTGCTGCCCATCGTCACCCTCAGGCCCGTGCGAGAGGTCGTCACGGCCACCGCCCTGCTCTTCGTGGCGTTCGTCGTCATGGTGGCGCTCTCGACCCCCGTGACCAGCGACTCGGGCCCGCAGCAGATCACCGTCGTGGCCCTGGCCGTCCTGCCGAGCGCCATCGCCACGTTCGCCGTGCACCGCTTCCGTCGCATGGTGCAGGTCGAACTCGACCGGGTGCTCGTGCAGAGCAACGTGTCACAGCCCCGTTTCGCGGTGGGCATGCTCGCCAGCGACGAACTGGCGCGACTCGACCTCGCGGCCGAGAAATTGCTCGACGGCGTCGCGAACGGCGACGTGCCCCTGCCCCTGTCGCCCAAGGTCGCGTCGCAGGCCGCGTCGCTCGCCACCGAACTGCGCCTGCACCTCATCGAGGGCCGGCGCGAGACCTGGCTGCACCACGCCGTCACCGAGTCCGAGTACCTCGGCCGGTCGGTCGCGCTGGTCGACCCGTCGTCGCTCGCCGGCCTGCTCGCCCCGGCACAGCGCGACGGACTGTTGCAAGGCGTCTGGCTGTTGCTCGGCGACTCGAAGAGCCGCGCACCGGGCACGACGATCCAGCTGACCCTCGGCCCGGTGACCGCCGCGTCCCAGTCCTTCGCCGGTCGCAGCGTCTGCGTGCCCGTCGTGCTCTCGACCACGGGCATCCGCCGCAACCGCGTCACGCCCGCCACCTGGAACGCCCTCGAGCGTGCCGGTGAGTACGTCGTCTCGACCCACGAGTCGAGCGTCAAGATCTCGGTCAACTGCATCGTCGACAACCCCGCCGAGGCCTGACCCGCCGAGCACCCCGCGTGGCCCGGCCCCATCACCACCCCCGCCCGTAGCATGAACCCCACTCCGTCCTGAAAGAAGGTCCCGACGTGTCAGACCACGACGACCGCATCCGCCTCGCCCTCGTAGACGACCACAAGATGCTCCTGGGCGCCCTCAGCGAGTGGATCCGTGGTGCCGCGGGCGACATCTCGATGGTCGCCGCCGTCGCGTCCTGGCCCGAGCTGCTCACGCACCCCGAGTTCCCGGTCGACGTCGTGCTGCTCGACCTCGACCTGAAGGACAACATCCCGATCTCGCTCAAGATCAACACGCTCAAGACGACGGGCGTCAAGACCGTGCTGATGAGCACCTACTCCGAGCCCAACGTGGTGCGCGAGGCCCTCGCCGCCGGCGCCCTGGGGTACCTCGTCAAGAGCGAGGACGCCGAGATGATCGTCGAGGCGATCCGCTCGGCCGCCAAGGGAGAGTCGTACATCTCGGCCGAACTCGACCTGGCCCTCAACGCCGCCGAGGTGGGTGGTGTGCCGAAGCTCAGCGCACAGGAACGCCGCGTCATGGCTCTCTACGGCGGTGGCGAGCCGGTCAAGGCCGTCGCCTACCAGCTCGGCATCAGCGAAGAGACCGCCAAGAGCTACCTCAAGCGCATCCGCGAGAAGTACCGCGTCGCCGGCTACGACGTGGGCACCAAGGTCGCCCTCCGGAAGCGCGCCATCCAGGACGGCATCCTGCTCCAGACCGACACGCCGGCCCAGACCAGCTTCTGACGCCCGGCCCCACGCGGAGAACGGCCCGGCCCCCTCGGGGGCCGGGCCGTTCGTCGTCTGCGTGACCCGCGCCTCCTCGGGACAGGGCCGTTCGTCGTCTGCCAGACCCGCGCCTCCTCGGGACCCGTCGTCCCGCATCGGCGGCGCGGGGGGCTAGGCCGAGACCGACTCGCGTTCGGCGGCCGTGACGCGTGCCGCTCCGCGCCGGTCGTCGACTCGCTGCATGCCGAAGCTGATCATGGTGAGGACGACCCCGGCCAGGGCGAGCACGACGCCGACCCACCCGGGTGCCGAGAAGCCGAGGCCCGCCGCGATGACCGCGCCGCCGAGGTACGCGCCGAAGCTGTTGCCGAGGTTCATGGCCGAGTGGTTCAGGGCGGCGCCGATGACCTGGCTCTCGCCTGCGACCTCCATCAGGCGGGACTGCACCGACGGGCCGACGCTCGAGCCGACGAGGCCGACGAAGAACGTGCTGACGAAGATGCCGACGATCGAGCTCGACGTGAGCGCGTAGGCCGAGAGCGCGGCGATGAGGCCGACGAAGCCGAGGTACATGGCGAGCTTGAGCGACCGGTCGGCCAGCCAGCCGCCGAGCAGGTTCCCGATGGTCATGCCGACGCCGACCGTGACGAGCACCCAGGGCACGACGCCCTGGGAGACGCCCGCGCCCTCGGTGACGGCGTTGGCGATGTAGCTGTAGACCGCGAAGAACCCGCCGAAGCCGATGGCTCCGATGCCCATCACGAGCCACACCTGGGGCTGCTTGAACGCCCGCAGCTCGCGCTTCATCGAGGCGGACGCGTCGCCGTCCTGGTGCGGCACGGCGAGTGCGACGGCGGCGAAGGTCAGGGCGAAGATGAGGGCCACGGCGAGGTAGGCGACGCGCCACCCGGCTTGCTGGCCGAGCCAGGTGATCGAGGGCACGCCGATGACGTTCGCGATCGTCAGGCCGCTGAGGACGAGCGCGACGCCCTTGCCCCGGTTGCCCGGCCCCATGATCGACGCGGCGACGATGGAGGCGATGCCGAAGTACGCGCCGTGCGGCAGGCCCGCGGCGAAGCGGGCGGCCAGCACCCAGCCGAACGACGGCAGCAGGGCCGACGCGATCGTGCCGACCGTGAAGGCGGCGAGGAGCGCCAGGAGCAACTTCTTCTTCGGGAAGTGCGACGACATCGCGGCGATGGTCGGGGCCCCGACGACGACGCCGAGGGCGTAGGCGCTGATCAACCAGCCGGCCTGGGCGATGCCGGCGTCGGCCGACCGCGAGTAGAGATCGGGCAGCAGGTCGCCCGCCATGTTCGGCAGGAGGCCCATGGCCACGAACTCGGTCGAGCCGATTCCGAACCCGCCGAGGGCGAGGGCGATCAAGGCGGCCGTGCGACGACGGCGGGAGAGGTGGGTCACGAGCGGGCCTTTGCAGATCGAGAAGAGCCAGAGGAGAAGGGAGGAACGACCTTCGCTCGTCATCGAGCAGGGCACGTGCGGAAGAGCGCGACACGTCGCGCCTCCCTCCTGATCGTATCGATTCGACCCGCGGTTGCCAACCGTCCGAAGGGACTCCGACCCGTCCGGCGACGCACCCGCAGCCAGCGATCTGGCGTCGAGCCGCTCCGTGCCGCTAGATTCGAGCGTTCCGTTCCTTCCCGATGGGTTCTCGCATGTCCACACCCGGCTCCTCCCCCGCCGCCACCCACCGAGGGCTCGGGGGCTCCGGCGACCCGATCCGGCCTCCCACGCGGACCCTCGTCGGGGCCCTGACGGTCGTCGCGCTGGTGTTGATCTCCACGCTGGTCGGCCTGGCGGTTCCCCCTCCGGCGCACGCAGCGACGACGGGATACGTGACCGGGCACCTGACGGGGACCGATCCCGCGCGCAGCGACTCCATCGCCGAGGCACGGTTGATCCGCCCCGACGGAGCCGAGGTGGGCTCGACCCAGTTCGTCGACCGCACCACGGGCGCCTACACCCTCGAGGTCGTGACCGCGGGTCGCTACACGGTGCTGTTCGAGGACGGCGACACGCGCCGGAGCCAGTACTGGGGTGGAGCCCACGATCTCACCGGAGCCCGCTGGTTCGATGTGGCCGACGGCCAGACCGTCACCGACGTCGACGCCCGCCTGGTCGTCCAGGAGGCCCTGGCGGGGCGCGTGTGGCTCGGCGGGGGTCGTGACGACTTCGCCGCCGTCGGCAACGCCGACATCTCGGTCGTCAACGTCGACACCGGCGACCATTCGTCGGCCCTGACCGACTCGAGAGGCGCCTACTCGGTCGCGGTCGACCCCGGCCGCTACCGCATCCGCGCCTCGGTCAGGCCCTCACCCGACGCGCCGGACCTCTCGACGTCGTGGTTCGGGGGCGCCGCGGCCGAATCCGACGCGACGATCGTGACCGTGGCCAAGGACGCCCGGCTCTCGGGACTCGACCTGCAGGTCGAGAAGTCGGCCGTCCTGACGGGTTCGGTGACCCCGGTCCTCGACGACCCCCTCGACGTCGGCTTCAGCGCAGAAGCGTGGACGACGGACTCGCGAGGTCGTTGGTACCTCGCGACGGGGGCGGCGATCCGGAAGGGGACGTTCGCGTTCCACGGGCTGCCGGCGGGTGACTACGTCGTGCGGTTGACGGGCCTCCCCCTGAACCGCACCGACGACTCCGCCCCCGCCGTCGCGCCCCGCTACGCACCCGGTGTGGAGGACCGCGACGACGCGACGCGCTACCGTGTCGCCAGCGGTGAGACGCGCTCGGTGGGAACGGTCCTCCTCCCGCCCCTTCGTCAGACCACCACCCGCATCTCCGGCCCCGATCGCTTCGCCGTCGCTGCCGCCATGTCCTCGCGGTTCACCGAGACCGGCGGCACGGTCGTCGTCGCCAACGGGCTGGGCTTCCCCGATGCGCTGTCGGCCGGACCGGCCGCGGCGCATCTCGACGCCCCCCTCCTGTTGGTCACCCCGACCACCGTTCCCGACGTCGTCGCCGCCGAGCTGAAGCGCCTGCGACCGAAGACGGTCGTCGTCGTCGGTGGTCCCGTCTCGATCTCGCCGGACGTCGAGAAGGCCCTCGGCGTCGTGGCCACCCCGACGAGCGGTCCGCGCTCGACGGTGGTGCGCATCGGCGGCGCCGATCGGTACGCGACGTCCCGAGCCATCGCGCGCTATGCCTTCGTCTCGTCCGACTCCCCTGCCGCGACCACGGGCACCTCACCGGGCCGCGTGCTGTACCTGGCCTCGGGTTCGGGGTTCGCCGACGCCCTCTCGGCCGGTGCCGCGGCTGCGGAGGCCGACGCCCCGCTCGTGATGGTGGACGGCCGGGCGGGACGCGCCGATGACGCGACGCGCGAGCTGTGGGGCGATCTGGGCAGCCCTGCAGCCATCGGCGTGGGAGGCCCGCGGGCCATGTCCCCCGGCATCGCCACGTCCCTGTCGGGCACCGACCGCGGCGGGCAGATCGTCGGCGCCGATCGCTACGAGGTGTCCCACCACACCACACGCGGGGCGTTCGACGAAGCCGGAACGGTCTATCTCGCCACCGGCGTCAACTACCCCGACGCGCTGTCGGGCGCAGCCCTCGCAGCCCGGACCTCGTCGCCACTGTTCATCGTGCCGGGCACGTGCGTGCCGGCATCGATCCTGCACGACCTCGACGTCCTCCAGACCGAGCACGTGGTCCTGCTCGGAGGCCAGCAGGCCCTCTCGTCGCGGGTCGACGCCCTCACGCCCTGCTGACGGCGGCGTCCCGTTCCACACGCCGGACCGACGCGACGGTGGTCCGGCCCTGCGTGATGCGGTCAGGCGTCGCCGAGTGCGGCTTCGAGTCGTTCGACCTTGCCGGTCAGTTCGCCGGTGCGTCCCGGCCGGATGTCGGCCTTGAGCACGAGGGAGACGCGCGAGCCGAAGGCGCCGACGGCCTCGGTCGCGGCCTTGACGATGGCCATCACCTCGTCCCACTCGCCCTCGATCTCGGTGAACATCGACGAGGTGTGGTTCGGCAGCCCGGACGCCCGCACGACCGCGACGGCGGCGGCCACGGCCGAGTGGACCGAGTCGGGCTCGGAGCCGGCGGACGGCCCGCCCTCGGGAGCGGCACCACTGGGCGAGACGGAGAACGCGACGATCATGCGTCCATCCTCGCGTGTGCGGGCCGCAGGCGCCAGAGCGTCACGACCGTCCACCCCAGCAGTCCGAGCTCGAGCACGGCCCGCACGGTGACCACGGCCACCAGGTCGGGTCGCGCGGCGAGCAGGGCGTCGTACTCGAGGGGGTAGACCACCTGGGTCAGCCCCGCGACGACCACGGCCGTCACCGCTGGCACGACGAACCGCGGCCCACCCGACCGTGCGAGGACGAGCCCGACGACGACGGGCACCGCGAGCCAGGCCACGAACTGCGGCGAACCGACCTTGTTGGTGACGATGAGGGCGACGACGACGGCGAGCGACAACGGACCCAGGAGGCGCGTGGCCGTCACCCCGCGGCGCACGGCCCGCAAGCCCAGCAGCACGACGCCGAGCACGACCGCGGCCATCACGAGGCTCATCGCCTTCGCGGCGAACCCGACCCCGTCGCCGGCGATCTGGTACGTCAGGATCTCGCGGTCGTAGTAGACGAAGGTGCCGGGCACCCCGGCGGCCGCGCGCCAGAGCCAGAGCACGGCCGCGGGCGACTCGACCTGGAGACCGCGACCGGCCTGCTGGCCGACGAAACCGAAGACGTTCCACCCGCTGCCGAGCACGAGCGAGACGGACACCACGACCGCACTCGTCACCCCCGCCGCCACGACGACCTCGACCCGACGACGCAGGGCGAGGACGGCCACCACCACGAGAGCGGCGGGCCAGACCTTGACCCAGGCCGCGATCGTGAGCAGGGCGGACGCCGCCGAGGGCCGCGTCGAGACGAGCAACAGTCCCACCAGCGCGATCGCGACCGTGACGGCGTCGATGCGGCCGAGGGCGATCGGCCCGAGGGCGACGAGGAACGCCAGCCACCACCAGGCGGAGACCACGGACCCGGCACGACGCCGCGCCACGAGCACGACGAAGGCGCCGGCGTTCAGCAGGGACACCAATACGAGCCACACGGCCCCGTACCCGGAGTCGCCCCCCAGGCGGGCGAGCAGCATCGGCACCGCGGCGAGAAGCGGGTAGACCCACGGGCGGTCGACGCCCACCCAGTCGCCCCCGCCGACGCCCTGCTGCATCCAGGTGCGGTAGACGACGTCGACGTCGCCCAGGGTGCGGTTGCCGCCGACGAGGTTGAGCCGGACGAGCCAGGCGTGCACGAGCACGAAGGCGATGCCGAGCACGACCGGCGACGTCACGAACGACCTCGCCCGGTCGACGAACGTCGTCGGGCCGTCGGCGACGGGCCGGGTTCCCGACGTCCGCGCCGCGCGGACGATCGGTGCCCCTGGGGTGGCCGACGCGGGGGGCACGGAGGTCGGCATGCCCACAGGCTAGCCGCCGGCCCCGACGCCGGGCGTCATGCGTCGGCCGACGTCCGCGGTCGCCGCTACGATCCCTCTCATGCGCAGACCCGCCTCCCTCCGACTCGTCGCGACCGCCGCCGCCCTCGTGCTGGCCGGGTCGCTCGCCGCCTGCTCGTCCGACGGGGGCTCGGGTGCCGGCGGCGCGGCCGTCGCTCCGGTCACCGACGGCAAGATCACCGTCGCGACGGGTGAACCGGCCTACGGCCCCTGGGTCGAGGACGACGACCCGACCTCGGGCAAGGGCTACGAGGCCGCCGTCGCCTACGCGGTCGCCGAGAAGCTGGGCTACGACGACTCCGACGTGGTCTGGGTGCGGACCACGTTCGACGAGGCCATCGCGCCCGGGCCGAAGACCTTCGACCTCAACCTGCAGCAGTTCTCGATCACCGACCAGCGCAAGAAGGCCGTCGACTTCTCGCCCGCCTACTACGAGACGCGCCAGGCGGTCGTCACCCTGCCCGGCACCTCCGCGGCCGACGCCACCTCGATCGCCGACCTGAAGGGCCTCGCCATCGGCGCCCAGAGCGGCACGACGAGCTTCACCGCCGCCGAGAACGCCATCGACCCCGAGGGCGGCGTCCAGGCCTACAACTCGAACGACGACGCCAAGGCGGCCCTCGAGGCCGGCCAGGTCGACGCCATCGTGCTCGACGTCCCCACGGCCACGTACTTCGTCGAGGGCGGCGTCGTGCTCGGCCAGCTGCCCGCCACCGACGGGGCGAGCGACCAGCTCGGCATCGTCCTGCCGCTCGGCAGCTCCCTGACCGCCGACGTCACGAAGGCCGTCGACGACCTCCGGGCCGACGGCACGCTCGCCGAGCTGCAGAAGCAGTGGCTGGCCGACTACGACGTGAAAGAGCTGTCGTAGCGCCTCGCACGGTCGCGGCCGGCCCGGTGGCCGCCAGCGACCTCGAACTCGACCGGCGCGCGTTCCGTCGACGACAGTCGACCCGCTCCGTGGTGATCGCCGCCGTCAGCACGGTCGCCTTCGCCGCCCTCGCGTGGTGGGCGGTCACCAGCACGCCCGGCTGGTCCCGAGTGCAGTTCAGCTTCCTCGACGGGGCCACCTTCGCGTCGGCCTGGCCCCGCGTGATCGAGGGCCTCTGGCTGAACGTGCGGGTCCTGCTGGTCGCCGCCGTCGGCGTGGCCGTCGTCAGCACCGTCCTGTCGGCACTGCGCACCCTGCGGGGTCCGGTCTTCTTCCCCGTCCGGGCGCTGGTGCGGGGCTACACCGACCTGTTCCGCGGCATGCCGCTGATCATCGTGCTCTACCTCGTCGGTTTCGGCGTGCCGGGCCTCGGGCTCGGCATCCCGCGTCTGCCCGCCGAGTTCTGGGGCACGATCGCGCTGGTCCTCACCTACTCGGCCTACGTGTCCGAGGTCATCCGCGCCGGCATCGACGCCGTCCACCCGTCGCAGCGCCTCGCGGCCCGGTCGCTCGGCCTCAGCCACGCCAAGACCCTCCGCCTCGTC
This sequence comes from Frigoribacterium sp. 2355, assembly GCF_054060695.1. NCBI lineage: Bacteria > Bacillati > Actinomycetota > Actinomycetes > Micrococcales > Microbacteriaceae > Frigoribacterium > Frigoribacterium sp. 2355. The sequence goes on from NZ_JBSSDL010000001.1 coordinate 584,357, forward strand.
GTGTTCCCGCAGGCACTGCGCAAGGTCACGCCCGCCCTCATGAACGACTTCGTCTCGATGCAGAAAGACGTCGGTCTCATCTCGGTGCTCGGGGCGGTCGACGCCGTCCGCGCCGCCCAGATCGAGACCGCGACGGCGGCGAACTTCACGCCCTACGTGCTCGCCGGGCTGTTGTTCGTGCTGCTGGCCCTGCCGACCATCTGGCTGACCGACTGGCTGTCGGCGCGCCTCCGTCGTCGCGAACAGGCGGGCAGCGTCGTATGAGCCTCTCCACCCCCGACCCCACCCCAGGAGGCGCGGTGCCCGTCACCCCCGCAGCCCCCGGCCCCGGCCCCGGCCCCGGCCCCGGCCCCGGCCCCGGCCCCGAGACGGTGTTGCGCCTCGAAGGGGTCCGCAAGTCCTTCGGCGACACGGTCGTGCTCGACGGCATCGACCTGGACGTCGCGCGGGACGAGGTCGTGGCGCTGATCGGCGCCAGCGGCTCGGGCAAGTCGACGCTGCTCCGCACCGTGAACCTGCTCGAGCAGATCGACGACGGCCGCATCGTGCTCGGCGACGACGACATCACCGACCCCCGGGTGCGCGTCGACGCCGTCCGGGCCCGCATCGGCGTGGTCTTCCAGCACTTCAACCTCTTCCCGCACCTGACCGTGCTCGACAACGTCGCCCTGGCCAGTCGCCACGTGCTGCGCCAGCCCAAGGCCGCGGCGAACGAGCGCGCCCTCGAGGTCCTCACGCGCGTGGGTCTCGGCGACAAGGCCGGCGCCTACCCCGACCGACTCTCGGGCGGACAGCAGCAGCGGGTCGCCATCGCCCGGGCCCTCGCCCCGCGACCCGCCGTGCTGCTGCTCGACGAGATCACGAGCGCCCTCGACCCCGAGCTGGTGGGCGAGGTGCTCGACCTCGTGCGCACGCTGAAGGAGGTCGGCACGACGATCCTCATGGCGACGCACGAGATGGCCTTCGCCCGCGACGTCGCCGACCGGGTCGTCTTCCTCGACCGAGGCCGGATCGCCGAGCAGGGTCCGCCCGCGCAGCTCTTCACGGCCCCCCGCGAGGTGCGCACCCAGGAGTTCCTCACGCGGTTCACCGCTCACTGACCGGGATCGACCGGCACCGGCCCCGGCACCGGCCCCGGGCCAGGGCCGGCCCTGGACCCGGGCCCGATCCGACTCGGCCGGCTCCGGGCGCCCACCGTCTTCACCTGTGCCTCCCAGGTTCTTGCGAAGGAGACACGTCACCATCGGTTCAGCCCCGTGGACTCGCCGCGCGTCACGCCGACCCCTCCGAAGGACGAAGACCATGAAGAAGAAGACCAAGATCGGGCTCGGCGTCGCCGCAGCCGTCGTCGTCGTCCTGGGGGCCACCGCGGCCTTCGCCGGGCCGGCCTTCTACCGCGACGTGATCGTCGGCGAACCCGAGGCCGCGCCCACCGCCTCCCTCACCCCCGGGTCGAGCACGCTCGACCCCAGCCAGCTCGCAGGCGACTGGAGCATCGGTGACGGCAGCACGGCCGGCTACCGCGTCGACGAGGTGCTGAACGGCACCGACGTCACCGTCGTCGGCAAGACCGACCAGGTCTCCGGCACGATCACCGTCGACGGGACGACCATCTCGGCCGCCACCATCGACGTCGACGTCGCCTCGATCGCGACCGACAGCGGCAACCGCGACGACTACTTCCGGGGCACCGCCATGCAGGTGAACCAGTACCCCACGGCCACGTTCACGCTGACCCAGCCGATCGAGGCGGCCGTCCCCTCCGACGGTGACGTGGCCAAGGTCGACGCGACCGGGGAGCTGACCATGCACGGCGTCACGAAGACCGTCACGGTGCCCCTGCAGGCGGCCCTGTCGGGCGACGGCGTCCAGGTGAGCGGGTCGATCCCGGTGACCTTCTCGGACTACGGCGTCGACGCGCCGAGCCTCGGCTTCGTCAAGGTCGAAGACCAGGGAACGGTCGAGTTCCTCGTGGCGGCGACCCCCGCCTCCTGAGTCCCGGGCGCTCGCGCGTCGAGCGCCGCACCACGACCTGAGCGTGGGGGCCGCCCCCGCGGGGGGGGGGGGGGCCAACCCGGGGGGGGGGGGGGGGGGGGCGGCGCCCCCCCCCCGCCCCCCCCCCCCCCCCGGGGGGGGGCGGGGGGGCGGGGGGGGGGCGCCCCCCCCCCCCCGGGGGGGCCCCCCCGCCGTGGGGGGGGGCCCCGACGCTCAACTCGTGGTGCCGTGCGCCTGGGCCCGGCTCAGCCCCGGCGCAACAGCTCCGCGATCGTGGCGGGCAGGGCGTCGATCAGACCGAGCACGGTGAACGGTCCGCCGGCACCCGCCCGGGACGCCGCCAGGCCGTGGAGCACCGCAGCGGTCGCGGCCGACCGGGCCAGCACCTCCTCGTCCGCGGCGATCTCGTCCGCGTGCGTCGCGACCAGGGCGCCCAGGATTCCCCCGAGCGCGTCGCCCGCGCCGGCGGTGGCCAACCACGTCGGCGCGCTGGCCGCGACGAGGCGCGTGCCGCCGGGCGAGGCGACGTACGTGTGGTGCCCCTTGACGAGCACCGTGCAGCCCCACTCCCCCGCCGCACGCTCGGCGGCACCGGCCGGGTCGGCGGCGACGTCGGCGACCTCGCGGCCCGAGGCCTTCGCCAGCTCGCGGAAGTGCGGCGTCAGCACCACCGGCCCGGTCGCCTGCTCGCGCAGCGACAGCGCTCCGGCGTCGAGCACGAGCGGCAGCCCCGAGGAGGCGCCGGTCGCGAAGCCGTCGCGCGTCTCGTCGTCGAGGTGGTCCGGGTCCACGCCCGAGCCGAGCAACCACGCCTGCACGCGACCCGGGCTCGTCACGGCCTCGGGCCGACGGTGCAGCACGAAGTCGGAGGCGCGGGCGGGGCCCAGGTACCGCAGCATGCCGACGCCGGTGTGCAACGCGGCCTCGACGCCGAGCACGGCGGCGCCCGGGTAGGCGCTCGAGCCGGTCACGACGCCGAGCACGCCTCGGCTGTACTTGTCGTCGTCGACGGCCGGCACGGCGATCTGGTCGGCGGCGTCGGAGGGGGTCCAGTCGGTGAAGCGGGTGTCGGAGGTCACGCCCCGACGGTAGTCGGCCGCGCCCCGCCCGGCCCCGACCTGCGCCGCCGATACGGTGGGTCGATGAGCATCTCACTCCCCGGCCGCACCGTCGTCTTCGACTACGGCGAGGTGATCGCGCGGTTCCCCGACGACGCGTCGCGCCGCCGCCTCGAAGAGCTCGCGGGCGTCGACCCGGACGTGCTCTGGCCCAGCTACGGTCGCCACCGTCACGCCCTCGACCGCGGCACGCTCAGCGCCGGGGCGTACTGGCGGGCCATCGCGGCCGACACCGGCGCCGACTGGCCCCGCACCCGCGTGCACGAGCTCTGGGCCGCCGACTTCCCGTCGTGGTTCGTTCCCGAGCCCGGCACGCTCGAGGTGATCGCCGACCTGGCCGACGGCGGCACGCGACTGGCGATCCTCTCGAACGCCGGTCTCGACTTCGCGTCGCCGTTCCGGCACTCGCCCCTCGGCGAGCTGTTCGAGCAGGTCTTCGTCAGCGCCGAACTCGACGACCTCAAGCCGTCGGCCACGATCTTCGAGCACGTCCTCGCCGAACTCGGAACAACGGCCGCCGACACGGTGTTCATCGACAACAGGTCCGACAACGTCGAGGCCGCCCAGGCGCTCGGGATCATCGGGCACCTGTTCAAGGGGCCCGAGCCTCTCCGACGCTTCGTCGAGGGGCTCGCGGCCCTCCCCACCGAAAGGCGATGACCACACTCGTGACGAACGCAGCACAGACGGCACCCGCCCCCACGACCCCCTCCGACTCCCCCGTCGGTCTCTTCGACCCCATCACCCTGCGCGGCCAGACCTTCCGCAACCGCCTCTGGGTCGCGCCGATGTGCCAGTACTCGGCCGAGCTCGAGGACGGCGTCCCCACCGACTGGCATCTCGTCCACCTGGGCTCGCTCGCTCGAGGAGGCGCGGGTGCGGTCATCGCCGAGGCCACGTCGGTCACGCCCGAGGGTCGCATCTCGCCGCAGGACCTCGGTCTCTGGAACGACGACCAGGTCGAGGCGTTCCGCCCGATCACGGCCTTCATCCGCTCGCAGGGTTCCGTGCCCGGCGTTCAGCTCGCGCACGCCGGCCGCAAGGCCTCGACCTTCCGCCCGTGGAGCGAGACGCAGGGCACCGTCCCCGCCGAGCAGGGCGGCTGGACCACCGTCGCCCCGTCGGCCGTCGCCTTCGAGGGCTACGACGAGCCCGTCGCGTTGACCACCGAGGCGGTGAGCGGCCTCGTCGAGGCGTTCCGCGTCGCCGCGCGCCGCTCGATCGACGCCGGCTTCGAACTGATCGAACTGCACGCCGCCCACGGCTACCTGCTGCACCAGTTCCTCTCGCCGCTGAGCAACTCGCGCGACGACCAGTACGGCGGGTCGCTCGAGAACCGTGCGCGCTTCCTGCTCGAGGTCGTCGCGGCCGTCCGGGCCGAGGTCGGCGACGAGTACCCGTTGCTCGTCCGTTTCTCGGCCACCGACTGGGCCGACGGCGGCTGGAACGAGGACGACACCGCCACCGTCGCGGCCTGGGCGCACGAGGCCGGCGCCGACCTGTTCGACATCTCGACCGGCGGCCTCGTCGCCGGCGTGAGCATCCCCGTGGGCCTCGGCTACCAGGTGCGCTTCGCCGAGCACGTCCGGACGCAGGGGCGCGTCGAGACCGGGGCCGTCGGCCTCATCGTCGGTGCCGAGCAGGCGAACGAGGTCGTGGCCAGTGGCCAGGCCGACGTCGTGCTGATGGCGCGCGAGTTCCTGCGCGACCCGCACTTCCCGCTCCGCGCCGCGGCCGAGCTCGGGATCGAGCTCGACTACACGCCGCCGCAGTACCAGCGGGCGCCCTTCCGCGCGCACTGAACCGGGCGCGGCCGGCCGAGCACGGCTGACCGCCCGGGGGCCGTGACGGTCCCGGACGACGCGACCCGCGCCTCCTCACCCCTCGGGGTCAGGAGGCGCGGGTCGCGTCGTCTGCGCGGGCTCGCTCAGCGACGCCGGGTCGCGTCCTGGACCTCGCCGATCAGCTCTTCGAGGATGTCCTCGAGGAACAGCACGCCGCGCGTGGCACCGGTCTCGTCGAAGGAGCGGGCGACGTGGACGCCGCTGCGGCGCATGGTCGCCAGGGCGTCCTCGAGCTCGGTCCCCTGGAAGATCGAGATCAGCTGACGGATGCGCTTCGGCGGCACCGGGTCGGCGAACTCGTCCTCGTCGAGGTCGATGACGTCCTTGAGGTGCAGGTACCCCGTGGGGTCGCCGCCGTCGTCGACCAGCACGTACCGCGAGAAGCCGCGTTGGGCGACCGCCCGCTCGACGTCGTGCGGCGTGGCGTCCTCGGGCAGGGTGACGAGCTCGGCCATCGGGACGGCCGTCTGCGCAACGGTCTTCTCGGTGAACTCGAACGCCGCGCGCACCGTGCCGGTCGCGTCGGTGATCATGCCCTCGCGCTGCGACTGGGCGACGATCGTCGCGACCTCGTCGACCGTGTAGGCGCTGGTCGCCTCGTCCTTCGGCTCGACCTTGAAGGCCCGCAGCACCGCGTTGGCCGAGTGGTTGAGGGCCAGCACGACCACGTGCAGGACGCGCGCGATCGCCACGAGCGGCGGGGCCAGCAGGAGGGCGGCACGGTCCGGGAGCGAGAACGAGATGTTCTTCGGCACCATCTCGCCGAACACGACGTGCAGGAACGACACGAGCACGAGCGTGATGACGAAGCCGACGACGCTGACCAGCTCGGGGCTGAGCCCGGTCCAGGCGAGCGGCCCCTCGAGCAGGTGGTGGATCGACGGCTCGGACACGTTGAGGATCAGCAGCGAGCAGATGGTGATGCCGAGCTGCGTCGTCGCGAGCATCATCGTCGCGTGTTCCATGGCCCACAGCGTGGTCTTCGCCGCGCGACTTCCGGCCTCGGCCTTGGGCTCGATCTGCGAACGACGAGCCGAGATGACGGCGAACTCGGCGGCCACGAAGAACGCGTTGCCGGCCAGCAACACGACGAGCCAGACGATGCCCCACCAGTCGCTGCTCATCGGGTCACCTCTTTCGTGCGGACCGCGCGACGGTCGTCCTCGACGCCCGTGCGCACCTTCTCGGGGAGCACCTTCGGGTCGCGTCGGCCCGACCGGTCGCGCTCGTCGCGCCCGTCGCGGCGGCCCGGCTCGGTCGCCGTGGCCTCGACCACGTCGTCGGGCGTGGGCGTGAAGCGGATGCGATCGATGCGCCGGCCGTCGAGCCGTTCGACGCGGAACGCGCCGTCGTCGGTCTCGACCACGTCGCCGACCTTGGGAAGGCGGCCCAGCTCGCTCATCAGCCAGCCGCCGACGGTCTCGTAGGGGCCGTCCTCCGGCACCTTGACCGAGGCGCGCTCGAGCAACTCGTCGGGTCGCAGCAGCCCGGGGAAGGTCAGCCAGTTGCGGGACCGGACGACGTCGACCCGGCTGCGGTCGTGTTCGTCGCTGACCTCGCCGACCAGCTCCTCGATGAGGTCCTCGAGGGTGACGACCCCGGCGGTCCCGCCGTACTCGTCGACGACGACGGCCATCTGGTAGCCGCGACCCCGCACCTCGCCCAGCAGGTTGTCGAGGGTCATCGTCTCGGGGACGCGGACGGCATCGGTCAGCAACGCGGACACGGGTACGTCGGCCCGCTTCTCGCGCGGCACCGAGACGGCTTGCTTGACGTGGACCAGGCCCACGACGTCGTCGATGCCGTCGTCGGTCACCGGGAACCGCGAGTAGCCGGTGCGTCGCGCCAGTTCGAGGACGGTCTCGGCGGAGTCGCCGCGCGCGACGGTCGAGAGCCGGGGCCGCGGGGTCATGACGTCGGACGCGGTGTGGTCGCTGAACACGAGCGTGCGGGCGAGCAGGGTCGCCGTGTCGCGGTCGAGGCTGCCCTCGGTCGCTGAGCGGCGCACGAGCGACGACAGCTCTTCAGCCGTCCGGGCACCCGACAGCTCTTCTTTCGGTTCGATGCCCATGGCGCGCAGCACGGCGTTGGCCGTGTTGTTCAGCAGGGCGACCGCCGGCTTGAACACCGTGGTGAACAAGACCTGGAACGGCATGACCAGCTTGGCCGTCTTCAGCGGCAGGGCCAGCGCGAAGTTCTTGGGCACGAGCTCGCCGATGATCATCGACAGCAGGGTCGCGACGACGATCGAGACGATCGGGGCACCGACCGCGACGACCCCCTCGGGCACCCCGACCGCGGTGAGCGGCGGCGACAGGAGGCGCGAGATCGCGGGCTCCATCGTGTAGCCGGTCAGCAGGGTCGTCAGTGTGATGCCGAGCTGGGCGCTCGACAGGTGCGTCGACGTGATGCGCAGCGCCCCGATGGTCGGGGCGAGCCCCTTCTCACCTCGGGACTGACGGGCCTCGAGGTCGGACCGGTCGAGGTTCACCAGCGAGAACTCGCTGGCGACGAAGAGTCCGGTGCCCACGGTGAGCAGCAGGCCGAAGGCGAGCAGTATCCACTCGTTCACCGGGTTCCGTCACCCCGCTCGGAGGACGTGGCGCCCGAGGTCAGGAGGCGCGGCGTGCGATGGTGCGTGGGTGCGGTCGTCTGAGACGGAGGGTCATCCATAGACGGGAGATCTTACGGCACGTGCACGCTTTCCGTCGCGCGACCTCGGCCCCGTCTCACCAGCTGACGGGGAGCGCCTTGCCCTCTTCGTAGCCGGCCGCCGACTGGACGCCGACGAGCGCTCGCTCGGCGAACTCGGGGACCGACCTCGCGCCGGCGTAGGTGAACGAGCTGCGGACGCCCGAGGTGATCATGTCGAGGAGGTCCTCCACTCCGGGACGCAGCGGGTCGAGGTAGATCTTCGACGACGAGATGCCCTCGGCGAAGAGCGTCTTGCGGGCCAGTTCGTAGGGGTCGAGGCGCTCGAAGCGACCGCGCACGGCCTTGGTCGAGGCCATGCCCCAGCTCTCTTTGTAGAGGCCGCGCTCGTCGCTCGCCAGCTCGCCCGGCGCTTCGATGGTGCCGGCGAACCACGAGCCGATCATCACCGACGACGCACCCGCCGCGAGGGCGAGCGCGACGTCGCGGGGGTAGCGCACCCCGCCGTCGGCCCAGACGTGCGCGCCGAGGGCACGGGCGGTGGCGGCCGTCTCGAGCACGGCCGAGAACTGGGGACGGCCGACGGCCGTCATCATGCGGGTGGTGCACATGGCGCCCGGCCCGACGCCGACCTTGACGATCGAGGCGCCGGCCGCGACGAGGTGGCGGACGGCCTCCTCGGTGACCACGTTGCCGGCGACGATCGGCAGGCCCAGGCCGAGGGCCGAGACCGCCTTGACGGCCCGGATCATGCCGTCCTGGTCGCCGTGGGCCGTGTCGATCACGAGCACGTCGACGCCCGCGGCGGCGAGTGCCCTCGCCTTGCCGGCGACGTCGCCGTTGATGCCGACCGCCGCGGCGACGCGCAGCCGACCGTCGGCGTCGACCGCGGGCTGGTAGATCGTCGACCGCAGCGCGCTCTTGCGGCTCACCGTGCCGACGACCCGACCGTGCCGCAGCACGGGCGCGAAGTGGATGTCGGCCGCGACCATGCGGTCGAAGGCGTCGCGGGGGCTGTCGACGTCGTCCGCGTCGAGCGAGGTCAGGGCGCCGTGCAGCAGGTCGCCGAGCACCGCGTCCCGCGGGGCCGTCGCCAGGCGCGAGGTGGCGATGCAGCCGAGGTACGCCCCCGTGCCGTCGTGCAGGACGATGCCGTGGCCCTCGACGGCCGGGACGACGGAGAGCGCCTGCTCGACGGTCTGCCCCGCGTCGAGCGAGTAGGGCGTGTCGTAGTCGACGGGCTGGTCCTTGACCCAACGGATCGCGGCGTCGAGGTCTTGCAGGTGCATGTCCTGCGGCAACACGCCGAGGCCGCCCCGACGCGCCAGCGTCGCCGCCAGGCGCGGGCCCGTGACCGAGTTCATGTTGGCCGACACGATCGGGATCGTGGCACCGGTGCCGTCGCCCGGGGAGAGGAACACGTCGAGCCTGCTGGTGATCGACGACCGGCTCGGGACGAGGAACACGTCGGAGTAGGTCAGATCGTGCGTGGGGGTCGTCTCGTAGAACCGCATGGGTCCACGGTAATCCCTGTGAGTCGTCCCGCCGAGGACCGGCCGTTTGCGCTTAAGGTGGAGGAGGTGGGCGTCGCAGCCCACGCACTGATCAACAATCAACGGAGAGTGGGCGATCGGCTGTGTCAAGCCACGTGACCGGTACAACTGACGACGGCGCTGCAGCCGAGTTCGGGGCCAACGAGTGGCTCGTCGACGAGCTCTACGAGCAGTGGGTGGTCGACAAGAACTCGGTCGACGAGTCGTGGTGGCCGATCCTCGAGGCCTACACGCCGCCCGAGGGCGGATCAGCCCCCACGTCGCCCGCCGTACCGTCCGTCGAGACCGCACCCGCGCCTCCTGCGTCGTCCGCTGCCGCTCCGGCTGCTGAGGCGACCGCACCCGCCGCCGCTGCGACCGCCGGCCAAAAGGCCGCCGCGCGCACCACCTCGGTCGAGCCGGCGGCGAAGCCGATCCCGGCCCAGGTGCCCGACAAGGCCAAGGCGAAGCCCGCCTCGGCGGGCGAGCAGCCCACGCCCGAGGCCGAGAACGTGGTCTCACCGCTGCGCGGCATGGCCAAGTCCCTCGCCACGAACATGGACGCCAGCCTCACCGTGCCCACCGCGACGAGCGTCCGCACGATCCCGGCGAAGCTGATGATCGACAACCGCATCGTCATCAACAACCACCTCAAGCGCGCCCGCGGCGGCAAGGTGTCGTTCACCCACCTGATCGGTTGGGCCCTGGTCCAGGCCCTCAAAGAGTTCCCCAGCCAGAACGTCTTCTACGACGAGGTCGACGGCAAGCCGTCGGTCGTCACCCCCGCGCACGTCAACCTCGGCCTCGCGATCGACATCCCGAAGCCCGACGGCACCCGTGCCCTGCTCGTTCCCGGCATCAAGAAGGCCGAAGAGATGCACTTCGGCGAGTTCCTGACCGCCTACGAGGACATCGTCAAGCGCGCCCGCGACAACAAGCTCGCCGCGGCCGACTTCCAGGGCAACACGATCTCGCTGACCAATCCCGGCGGCATCGGCACCGTGCACAGCGTGCCCCGCCTGATGAAGGGCGCGGGCGCCATCATCGGTGCCGGTGCACTCGACTACCCGGCCGAGTTCCAGGGGTCGGCCTCGAAGACGCTCGTCGAGCTGGGCATCGGCAAGACCATCACGCTCACCAGCACCTACGACCACCGGGTCATCCAGGGCGCGGGCTCGGGCGAGTTCCTCAAGAAGGTGCACGAGCTGCTGATCGGTCAGCGCGGCTTCTACGAGGACATCTTCGCGGCGCTGCGCATCCCCTACGAGCCGATCCACTGGAACGCCGACATCAACGTCAACCTGGCCGAGCGCGTCAGCAAGACGGCCCGCGTCCAAGAGCTGATCAACAGCTACCGCGTGCGCGGCCACCTGATGGCCGACATCGACCCGCTCGAGTACCGCCAGCGCACGCACCCCGACCTCGCGATCGAGAGCCACGGGCTCACCTTCTGGGACCTCGACCGCGAGTTCGTCACCGGTGGCCTGGGCGGCCGTACCCACGCCCTCTTGCGCGACATCCTCGGCATCCTGCGCGACTCGTACTGCCGCACCATCGGCGTCGAGTACATGCACATCCAGGATCCCGCGCAGCGCAAGTGGATCCAGGACCACCTCGAGGTGCCCTACACGAAGCCCTCGCACGACGAGCAGATGCGCATCCTCGCGAAGCTCAACGAGGCCGAGGCCTTCGAGACCTTCCTGCAGACGAAGTACGTCGGCCAGAAGCGCTTCAGCCTCGAGGGCGGCGAGTCCACCATCTCGCTGCTCGACACGGTCATGCAGCACGCCGCCCGCGAAGGCCTCGACGAGGTCGCCATCGGCATGGCCCACCGCGGCCGCCTCAACGTCCTGACGAACATCGCCGGCAAGACCTACGGTCAGATCTTCCGCGAGTTCGAGGGCACGCAAGACCCCAAGACCGTGCAGGGCTCGGGCGACGTCAAGTACCACCTCGGCACCGAGGGCGAGTTCACGAGTGCCGTCGGCGAGACCATCCCCGTGTACCTGGCCGCGAACCCGTCGCACCTCGAGGCCGGCGACGGCGTGCTCGAGGGCATCGTGCGCGCCAAGCAGGACCGCGGCACGCCAGGAGCCTTCAGCACGTTGCCGATCCTGATCCACGGTGACGCGGCCATGGCCGGCCAGGGCGTCGTGGTCGAGACGCTGCAGATGTCGCAGCTGCGCGGCTACCGCGTCGGCGGCACCATCCACATCGTCATCAACAACCAGGTGGGCTTCACCACCCCGCCGTCCGAGTCGCGCACGTCGGTCTACTCGACCGACGTCGCCAAGACGATCCAGGCTCCGATCTTCCACGTGAACGGCGACGACCCCGAGGCCGTGGCCCGCGTCGCCGAGCTCGCGTTCTCGTACCGTCAGCAGTTCAAGCGCGACATCGTCATCGACCTCGTGTGCTACCGCCGACGCGGTCACAACGAGGGAGACGACCCCTCGATGACCCAGCCGCTGATGTACAACCTCATCGAGCAGAAGCGCTCGGTGCGCACCCTCTACACCGAGGCCCTCGTCGGCCGGGGCGACATCACGCAAGACGAGTACGACGGGGCGCACCGGGACTTCCAGGAGCGCCTCGAGCGCGCCTTCGCCGAGACGCACGCCGCGCAGACCGGGTCGATCCCCGTCGTGACGAACGACGACGGCGACGTCGCCGACCTCGAGCGTCCCGTGGCCCAGCAGGACGACGCCCGGGGCGAACCCGAGACCACGGGGGTGTCGCTCGAGCTCGTCCACGACATCGGTGACGCCCACGACAACCCGCCGGCCGGGTTCTCGGTCCACCCCAAGCTGCAGCAGCTGCTCAAGAAGCGCGTCGACATGAGCCGCAACGGCGGCATCGACTGGGCCTTCGCCGAGCTGCTGGCCTTCGGCTCGCTGCTCACCGAGGGCACCCCCGTGCGCCTCGCGGGCCAGGACAGCCGACGCGGCACCTTCGTGCAGCGGCACTCGGTGCTGCACGACCGTGAGAACGGCCAGGAGTGGCTGCCGCTGCAGAACGTCGCCGACAACCAGGCGAAGCTCTGGATCTACGACTCGCTGCTCAGCGAGTACGCGGCCATGGCGTTCGAGTACGGCTACTCGGTCGAGCGGGCCGACGCGCTCGTGCTGTGGGAGGCGCAGTTCGGCGACTTCAGCAACGGCGCCCAGACGGTCATCGACGAGTTCATCTCGTCGGCCGAGCAGAAGTGGGGTCAGCGCTCGAGCGTCGTCCTGCTGCTGCCGCACGGCTACGAGGGCCAGGGCCCCGACCACTCGTCCGCCCGCATGGAACGCTTCCTGCAGCTCTGCGCCGAGGACAACATGACGATCGCGCGGCCGTCGACACCCGCGTCGTACTTCCACCTGTTGCGTCGTCAGGCCTACGCCCGCCCGCGTCGTCCGCTCGTGGTCTTCACCCCGAAGGCCATGCTGCGGTTGCGTGGAGCGACCAGCGGGGTCGACGCCTTCACCTCGGGTCGCTTCGAGCCGGTGCTCGACTGCACGCGGGTCTCCGAGCCCGAGTCGACCAAGCGCGTCGTGCTGCACAGCGGCAAGATCCACTACGACCTGTCGACCGAGCTCGACAAGCGAGGCGTCCAGAACGACGTCGCGCTCGTCCGCCTCGAGCAGCTCTACCCGCTGCCCCTCGACGAGATCCGCCGCGTGCTCGACCGCTACCCGTCCGCCGAGCTCGTCTGGGCACAAGAAGAGCCCGAGAACCAGGGCGCCTGGCCGTTCGTCGTGCTCGAGCTGCAGAAGCACCTCGATCGACAGATCCGCGTGGCGTCGCGTCCCGCGTCGGCCTCGCCGGCCGCCGGCTCGAACAAGGCGAGCGCTGCGCAGCAGGCGACCCTGATCGCCGAGGCACTCGACCTGTAGACGGCTGTCCGACCGACCGTGGCCGCGCCCCCGTCAGGGGGCGCGGCCCCCGGCGGCGCGCGGGGGGGGCACACACGGGAAACCGGCCCCCCCGGGGCGGCCCCCGGGGGTACGACGGCCAGTGTGCAGACGTGGCGCCGCGGGTCGC